>NZ_JAKFEM010000047.1:0-36686 GCF_036675685.1 Sphingopyxis sp. | reverse complement strand
CGCCGCGAGGTCCAAATCGGGGGGATGCATAGGGCTGAACTTTCCTGAACTTTGGAATATTACGCAGCCCTTGCGCCGACCGGATCCCGGATCCAACCCGGGATGACGAAAGAAGGCCATGGCGGTTCACCACCCCAAAGCGGACGTCGCCCCATCCTCGCGTCACGTCCGCGACTGCGTCAACCGATGCACCGGCCCAAACTGCGCAACCGCCGCCCCGATGAACGGCAGCGCGACGAGCCATAGCCGCACCCCGGTCACCCCCAGCGGGCTGGCGATGCTGATCGCCGCGGTCGCGCCCAGCCCCGCGCAGATGAGCAGCAGCCCGACGATCAGGCGCCAGTGCGGCACCTCCTTGTCGCTGCCGCTCGCGCGTTCGTAGCGCGCGAAGAGCATGATCAGCGGGAAAAGCGCGGCAATATAGAGGACAAACCAGATCGGCCGCGCGAGCCACCACGCTCCGCTGCCCGGCGCTACGTCGAGTCCGATCCCGCCGAGCAGCCACGCTGCGACCATGACGAGCACGAAGGCGGTGAGATGCCAGAGGTAGATGGTCATGATCATGCCGTTGACCAGCACCACCGCGGTCCAGATGCGCAGATTGCCCAGCATCCGCCGCCCGAGCGGTTCGAGCGCGAGCGC
The DNA here is from genome assembly GCF_036675685.1 of Sphingopyxis sp. Lineage (GTDB taxonomy): Bacteria > Pseudomonadota > Alphaproteobacteria > Sphingomonadales > Sphingomonadaceae > Sphingopyxis. The sequence goes on along the minus strand of NZ_JAKFEM010000047.1, from coordinate 36,044 downwards.
GAAGCCAGCCTGCGCGATGCCGAGCGCGAGCAGTGCGAGCGTCGGCGGCATCGAATTGCTGAGGCCGGAGCCCGGCACCCCGATCATCGCAACCGGATAGGGTCCGAAGCCGACAAGCAGGCCGAGCGCGATCAGCCCGCCGATCCCCCACAGCAACGCGGTGCGCGGCGGCAAGCGTCCCTCGCTCCCGGCAAAGCCGAGCTGGTGGATCGCGAGCCAGACGAAGGCGAAGTTCAGGAAATTCACGTAAGGAACATCGAACCGCAGCGTCGCGACGTCGATCAGGATCGCGCCCGCGACGAGCATCCAGAAGGAAGCGAACTCCCAGCGTTTCCAAGCTTTCCATGTCAGCGGCACGACCGCGGCGACCATCAGATAGACCGACAGGAACCACACCGGAATCAGCGCAAGCTGCGCCGCCATCGCGACAACGCCGCGCTCGATCCCCATCAAGGTGCCGAACATCGCTACGACGGTCCAGATCAGGAACAACGGCAGCACCGGGTTGATCAACCGCTGGAGCCGCCCGCTGTACCAGCTTTCGTAAGTGCCGCCCTTTCGCTGCGTCGCCGCCCACGAGATGCCGTTCGAAAAGCCGCCGACGAGGAAGAAGAGCGGCATCACCTGGAAGCCCCAGGTCAGCCACTGCGTCCACGGCAGGATGCCGAGCAGGTGGCCGCCCTCGACCGCGCCGTCCTTGATATAGGGCGCCGCGACCAGCCAATGGCCGACGACCACGGCGAGGATCGACAGCGCGCGGAGGAAATCGACATAGCGATTGCGTTCGGGCGGGGCTTGCAGCGCCATCTCTTTGGCGCGGGACCATATGGTTTTACGAGTTGCGGCCGCTCCGGTTTCGGTCAAAAATTCTTCCTTCCCTCGTGAACACCCAAGCTCAGTTCTTTCCTTCGTCATTCCCGCGAAGGCGGGAATCCCACTTTCTTCATTGGCGCAAGAGAAGCGGGATTCCCGCCTTCGCGGGAATGACGGAAGTTGATGACGTCGGAACCTAGTGCGGCTTCGCGTTGGCACAAGAGCGAAGACGCTTCGCCTTTGCCTTGGCGCATCAGCCTTGCTATCGGCTCCCGACAATGGCCAGCACCACCGACGATCCCGACAACAGCGCTCCCGATTCCGGCCCAGTCCCCGGCATGACCGATACCCCGTTCGACAGTGCGCTGTCCGAACGCTATCTCGTCTATGCGCTGTCGACGATCACCGCGCGCTCGCTTCCCGACCTGCGCGACGGATTGAAGCCCGTTCACCGCCGCCTGCTCTGGGCGATGCGCGCGATGCGGCTCGATCCGTCGCAGGGCTACAAGAAATCGGCGCGCGTCGTCGGCGACGTGATCGGTAAATTCCACCCGCATGGCGACACCGCGGTCTACGACGCGATGGTCCGCCTCGCGCAGGATTTCTCGCTGCGCTATCCGCTCGTCGACGGCCAGGGCAATTTCGGCAATATCGACGGCGATAACGCCGCGGCCTATCGCTATACCGAGGCGCGGCTGACGCGCGTCGCGGTCGACCTGATGCAGGGGCTCGACGAAGGCACGGTCGATTTCCGCCCGACCTATAATGGCGAGGATGAAGAGCCCGAGATCATGCCGGGGCTGTTCCCGAACCTGCTCGCCAATGGCGCGAGCGGGATCGCGGTCGGCATGGCGACGAATATCCCATCGCACAACGCCGCCGAGGTGATCGACGCCGCGCTGGTGCTGATCGAGAACCCGCGCGCCGAGCTGTCCGAACTGCTCGAACATGTCAAAGGCCCCGATTTTCCGACCGGCGGCATCGTCGTCGACAGCGCCGAGACGATCGCGCACGCCTATGAGACCGGCCGCGGCGGCTTCCGCGTCCGTGCGCGTTTTTCGACCGGCAAGCTGGAGGGCGGCGGTTGGGAAGAGAGCGGGATCGAGAAGCAGTCCGGCGGCACCTGGCAGCTCGTCATCAGCGAAATCCCTTATGGCGTCGCCAAGGGCAAGCTGATCGAACAGATCGCGCAGCTGATCGCCGACAAGAAATTGCCGATCCTCGAGGATGTCCGCGACGAAAGCGCCGAGGATCTACGCATCGTCATCGAACCCAAGAGCCGCAACGTCGACCCCGACATTCTCAAGGAAAGCCTTTACCGGCTGACCGACCTCGAAAACCGCTTCGCGCTCAATCTGAACGTCCTCGACGCGACGCGCACGCCGAAGGTGATGGGGCTGCACCAGCTGCTCACCGAATGGCTCCAGCACCAGATCCTTGTGCTCGTCCGCCGCGCGCAGCACCGGATCGCCAAGATCGACGACCGGCTCGAGCTCGTCGCGGGTTATATCATCGCGTTCCTCAATCTCGACCGGATCATCGAGATCATCCGCACCGAGGATGAGCCGAAGCCGGTGATGATTGCCGAATTCGTCCTGACCGACCGCCAGGCCGAGGCGATCCTCAACATGCGGCTGCGGTCTTTGCGCAAGCTCGAGGAAATGGAGCTGAAGCGCGAGCAGGCCGACCTCACCGCCGAGCGCGAGGAGCTCGTCAAGCTGATCGAGAGCCCGGCGCGGCAGAAGACGCGGCTGCGCAGGGACCTGGAGAAACTGCGCGCCGTCTACGGCCTCGACACATTGCTCGGCGCGCGCCGCACGACGATCGCCGAAGCCGCCCCGGCACGCGAGATCCCCTTGGACGCGATGATCGAGAAGGAACCGGTGACGGTGATCCTGTCGAAACGCGGCTGGATCCGCGCCCAGCGCGGCCATGTCGCCACCGACGGGTGGGCCGAATTCAAGTTCAAGGAAGGCGACGAGTTGCTGTTCGCCGCGCACGCGCAGACGACCGACAAGCTGTTGATCGCCGCGAGCGACGGGCGTTTCTTCACCGTCGGCGCCGACAAGCTGCCCGGCGGGCGCGGGTTCGGCGAGCCGCTGCGCCTGATGGTCGACATCGACCCCGAGGCGCGCATCGTCGCGATGATCCCCGCGAGCGCCGAGGGCCGCCTGCTGCTGGCGTCGACCAGCGGCCACGGCTTCGTTGCGCAGATGGCCGAGGTGGTCGCCGAAACGCGCAAGGGCCGTAATGTCGTCAATCTGAAACCCAAAGCATCGCTCGCCGTGGTCCGGCCGATCGGGGCAGGCGACGACAGCGTCGCGGTGGTCGGCGAAAACCGCAAGCTCGTCGTCTTTCCGATCGCCGAGGTGCCGGTGATGGCGCGCGGCCAGGGCGTGATGCTGCAACGCTATCGCGACGGCGGCCTGTCCGATGCGGTCAGCTTCGCTTTCGCCGACGGATTAAGCTGGGCGATGGGCGGCGATACCGGCCGCACGCGCACCGAAACCGACCTTGTCCCCTGGCGCGTCGCGCGCGGTGCCGCGGGCCGGATGCCGCCGACCGGCTTTCCGCGCAATAATCGTTTCGACTGACAGTATTTTCATGTTGCCGTAAATAGCTTCTTTACTCCCCTTCACCTAGGCAATGGCCAATGGGGAAAGGTCGCACAAAACCCGCTGTTATGCCTATTGATCGAACCGGTGAAGACCGGCCCTTGCTGTTTGTCGGATGGATCGATGCGTTGCCGGTCCCGGCGGCGCTTATCCGCCCGCTGGGCCGCGGCAATTTTCGCCTCCATGCCAGCAACGCAGCCTTCGACCGGCTGAAACTGTCCCCCGTCGGCGTCGATGCGCCGATCGAGCTGCTCCGCGCGATCGAGCGGGCCGCACAATATCCCGATGATGCCCAGGAATTTTCCTGCCAGCTGGGCGAAGGTCCCGCCGCGCGCGACCTGCGCGGGTCGATCGGCCCGCTGCCCACCGAATCGGGCGATGACGGGCTGTTCCTGCTGACGCTGATCGACCGGACGCAGGAGATGATGACCGAGCGCAACCTGCGCCGCGAACTCGTTTCCGACAGCCTGACCGGCCTTCCCAACCGCGCCGGGTTCGAGGAACTGGTCGAACAGCGCGCGCTCACCGACGGTGCCGGCGCCGACCATGCGATCCTGCTGCTCGATCTCGCGCGCTTTTCGCGCATCAACGAACATATCGGGCCGATGGCGGGCGACGAGCTGATCATCACCGTCGCGCGGCGGCTGAAATCGAGCCTGCGCAGCGGCGACATATTGGCACGCACCGGCGGCGACGAATTCGCCATTTCGACCCGCGTTGCGGGGGGCCGCGCCGATGTGCGCGAAATGGCGCGGCGTATCCGCGGCTGCTTCGACCATCCCTTTCGCATCGGCGAATTGAAGGTCAGCGTCGATTGCGCGCTCGGCTGCGCGATCCAGCCCGCGGCTGACACCGATGTCGCCGATCAGATCCGTCATGCGCAGATTGCACTGAAGCGCGCGAAGCAGACCGACCGCATCGAAATCTATGAACCCGAAGCGGCCATGCTCTCCGACAATCGCTTCGGGCTCGAGACCGAACTGCGCAACGCAATCGAGGAAGACCGGCTCCACCTCGCCTTCCAGCCGCTCATCGAGCTGTCGAGCGGGCGCGTCGCGGGGTTCGAGGCGCTGGCGCGCTGGGACCACAGCAGCGGCCATTCGGTTTCGCCTACCGAATTTATCCCGATCGCCGAAGATTCGGGCCTGATCGTCCCGCTCGGCCAATGGGCGATCGGCAAGGCGGCGGCGGTGCTCGCCGACTGGGACAAGCTGAACGACGCGATCGTCGACTGTTATTTCTCGGTCAACGTCTCGGCGATCCAGCTGCTGCGCGACGATGTGGCAGGCGTGGTCCGCCAGGCCCTCGAAACCCACAAGATCGGCGGCGAGCGGCTGATGATCGAGCTCACCGAAAGCGCGATCATCGGCGATCCCGATCTCGCGCTGTCGGTGCTCAGCGAGTTGAAGGCGCTCGACGCGCGGATCGCGATGGACGATTTCGGCACCGGATATTCGAACCTCGCCTATCTGCAACGGCTGCCGATCGACGTGCTCAAGATCGACCGCAGCTTCGTCGAACATATGGTCGACGACCGCGACAAGGTGGCGATCGTCCGCACGATCCAGAGCCTCGCCGAAGTGCTGGGGATGAAGACGACCGCCGAAGGGGTCGAGACCGCCGACCAGGCACGGCTGCTGTCGGCGCTCGGATGCGATTTCGGGCAGGGTTATCTGTTTGCGCGGCCGATGGATGGCGCCGCCGCGCTCGAATATTGGAGTCAGTCGCTCACGCGGCCGATCTTCTGACCGACGAGCCGCGCCACAAGCTCTGCGACTCTGGCGGCATCCGGGAAATCCTCAGCCACCCATTCGGCCTCGACCGCTTTCAGGATGCGCGCGACCTCGGGCCCCGCCGCGATCCCGCGCGCGACGATGTCGCCGCCTTTCAGCGGCAGTGCGGGGACGTCCCAGTTCGACAGCGATGCGATGGCCGCCGACGCAGCAGCCGGATCGCCCGCGAGCAGGTGGACGTCGCGCGCCGCCTCGATACCGATCGCATGCGCAAGCTGCCGCGCCGGCCGCGCGACATCGCTCCGGCGACCGCCAAGCGCGGCGAGATGCTTGCGCTGCCGCGTCGAGAGGCGCAGCCGGCTCGCCACTTGTTCGGCGATCGCGGCATCGGCGGGAAGCAGCGCCGACAGGCGGCGCAGCGATGCCGGTTCCACATTCGCCGCGCGCTCATTGGCAAGCAACTTGTCCAACGCAGCGGCAAAGCCCCGATCCATCTCGGGCAACAGCACCGCGAAAATGCCGTCGTCCGCCATCTGCCCGACAATCGCGCGCGGATCGGGAAGCCCCAGTATCTTGGTGAGTTCGTCGGCGATGCGTTCGCGCGACAGGCTTTTCAGCGACTGGCGCGCGGTCACCACCGCAGCGTGGCTGACGGGGTCGAGCGCACCGCGTCCAAAGCGTGCCGCGAAACGATAGAAACGCAGGATACGCAGATGATCCTCGGCGATGCGCGTCGCCGCATCGCCGATAAAGGCAACGCGCCCCGCCTTCAGGTCGGCAAGCCCGTCGAACCAGTCGAGGACCTCGCCCGTATCGGCGTCGGCGTAAAGCGCGTTGATCGTAAAGTCGCGCCGCGCCGCATCGTCGCGCCAATCATTGGCGAAGGCGATCGTCGCGCGGCGCCCGTCGGTCTCGACATCGTGGCGCAGCGTGGTGATTTCGTGGTGATCGCCGCTCGCAATCGCGGTCACGGTGCCGTGGGCGATGCCGGTCGGAATGACCTTGATGTCGGCCGCTTCCAGCCGCCGCGTTACCTCTAGCGGCAACAGCGGGGTTGCGAGGTCGATGTCGGTGACCGGCAGGCCGAGCAGCGTGTCGCGCACCGCGCCGCCGACGATCTTCACCGCGCCGCCGTCGACACAAAGCGCCGCGACGATCCGCCGCAACCCCGTCCGGCCGCGCCATTCGGTATCGGGCAGGCGCGTCACCGGTGCCAGCCCGCCGGCATCCGCCGCGCGAGATTGATGATGATGCCCGCCGTCACGCCCCAGATCCGCCTTCCCTGCCATTCCATGTCATAATAGTGACGATCCTGTCCCTGCCAATGCGCATGGTGACGCGCATAATTGTCGGGGTTGAACAGCGTGTCGAGCGGCACCTCGAACCAGTCCTCGACCTCGTCGGGGTTGGGATCGAGCGGCAGGTCGGGCGGGATGACGCCGAGCACCGGGGTAATCAGGTAACCGCTGCCCGAACGATAGGGTTCGGTCGCACCGGCGATCGTCACGTCGCGGCGGGTGAGGCCGATCTCTTCCTCGGCTTCGCGCAGCGCCGCGTCGATCGCATCGCGGTCGCCGGGATCGATCTTGCCGCCGGGAAAGGCGACTTGCCCCGCGTGGCTGCGCAACCATTGCGGCCGCTGGGTCAGGATCACGCCGGGATCGGAGCGGTCGGTGAAAGCGATCAGCACCGCGGCATCGCGCAGCGTCGGCGTGCCGAGATAGGCCTCGTCCTCGCCCGCGTCGGGGAGCAGATTATCGAGCGCGGCGCGCAACTTCGCCGACAGCATCAGGTGCCGACCAGCGGAAAGCGGGTGCCGTTCGACCATATCGCGGGCGGTTCGGCGTCTTCGGCCAGCGCGATCTCGACGATCTCGTAATAAAGCGCGCGGTCGATGCGCGCCTCGAGCCCGCCCCCGATCGCGCCGCGGACGTGCAGCCGTGGGTCGGGATTGTCCGGATCGTCGCCAAAGCCGAGCGGATGATCAGGCCCGGCCATGACAAGATCGTCGGTGTCGAGGCGAAAGACGAGCTTGCGCGCCTCGCCCGCGCCTTCGCTTTTCATTTCGACGGCGCGGAACGGCAGGTCCTCGACCGTGATCGACAGCTTCTCGGCGGGCGTGACGAGGACATGGTTGCCGTCGGGCTCGCGGCGCAGGATCGTCGAGAAAAGCTTGACCATCGCGGGGCGGTTGATGCGTCCGCCTTCGTGAAACCAGCTGCCGTCGGCGCGAATTTCCATTGCGCTGTCGCCCTCGTGCGTCGGGTGCCACTGCTCGACCGGCGGCAGCTTGCGCGCCGCGAGCAACTCGGCCGCTTCGGCCAGCGAAAGCTGCGAAAAGGATTTGGGAAGCAATGGCGGGGGGGTGACCATATATCCGACATAGGCGGCGGAGCGAGGTGTGCAAGTCGACTTCGCTGCGAAGCGAGGCGCATGCCGGATAGGCGGGCCCTGATTTTGATTCGCGCAAACAAATTCTACCGCGGCCCGATCATCCCCGCACCCGTGGGCAGATCGTGCCCATTCACCGCCCGCGCGAGCAGGCGGCGTTTCTCGAACGGGCCGGGCAAATCCCATTCGCCCGTGGCATCGGCGGTGAAGCCGAAGAAGCGCCCATAATATTCGGGATCGCCGATCATCATCAATGCGCCGTCGGCCCTGGTTTCGGCGGCGTCCAGCATATGCTCCATCAGCGCGCGGCCGTGGCCGCCGCGCTGGACGTCGGGACGGATCGCCACCGGACCGACCATCACCAGTGGGGCTTCGCTGCCATCGGGCGCGTGGTGCGCGACGGGCCAGCACTGGATCGTTCCGACCAGCGCGCCGCCCTCGACGAGCGCGAAGCTGAGCGTGGGGATCGCCGCCGCTCCTTCGCGCAGGCGATAGGCGGTTCGTCCAAAGCGATCCGTCCCGAAAGCGGCGTCAAGGAGATCCTCGACCGCCTGCGGATCGATATTCGACAATGGAAGTAACTCGACCAACGCGCACCCTTTCGCTAATGCGGCGGCGCTTTAGGGTCCGGCGTCGGTATTGCAAAGCCGAATGTCGCGCCCACCAACAGGATGATCGTGTGACCGATAGTTTGTGGCTGGAAGTGGACGGGCTGACCGTCCAGGTGCTGACCGGCATATATTCCGAAGAAACCCATCTGCCGCAGCCGCTGCGCATCTCGGTGCGCGCGAAGCTCGCGATGGCCGATCATTATGACCCGATGACGCCGCTGAGCGCGTCCAAAAATTACATGCACCTGAAATTCGCGGCGACCGAGGGCATCCCCAAGGATGTGCATTTCGTGCTGATCGAAAGCGTCGCCGACCATATCATCGACACGCTGTTCCTGCAGGATGAAAAGATCGACGAGGTCGAGGTGAAGATCGTCAAGCTCGCGATCGCCGAGGACGGCGAAGAGATCGGCATCACGATGCGCCGGGTTCGCAAGTGACGCAGAAGCTGGCGCTGGTGACGGGTGGACTCCACCGCGTCGGCGCCGCGATTTCGGCGCGGCTTGCGCGCGAAGGTTATGCGCTGGCAATCCACAAGCGGAGCCCGGGTGACGCCGATCCGGTGCTGGCTGACGCGCTCGCCGAGACCGGCATGATCGCCCACCGCTTCGCCGCCGACCTCGCCGATTCGGCGGCCGTCGATGCGTTGATCCCCGCAGTGATCGAAAAATTCGGCCGCGCCCCCGACCTGCTCGTCAATAATGCGGCGCTGTTCGCCGAGGGCGAATGGGCCGACCTGTCAGCGGCCTCGCTTGCCGAGATGATGCAGGTCAACGTGTCTGCACCGGTGATGCTGGCAAAGGCGCTCGTCGCGGCGAGCGAAGGCAAGCGGCCGGCGATCGTCAATATCGTCGACCAGCGTGTCACGCATCCGGTGCCCGACCAGATCGCGTACAGCCTGTCGAAATCGGCGCTGTGGCAGGCCACCGCGACGCTGGCGGTCGCGTTCGGGAACCGCGCACGCGTCAACGCTGTAGCGCCGGGGCTGACGATGGCGACCGGGGATTATAGCGAAGGCCAGGTCGAACGGCTGGCTCGGCGCATGCCGCTCGGCGCACTGCCGACACCGGCGCAGATCGCCGACGCGGTTCTCTATCTGGGGCGCGCCGAGGCGGTGACCGGACAGACGATCTTTGTCGACGGCGGCGCGCATCTGGCGCCGATGGCGCGCGACTTCGTGCGGCTGGAGCGGGAGTAAATCCCCGTGTCCCCGCGAAGGCGGGGACCCAGAGCGATATGACGCGGGCGTTGCCCAAGAACACTCTGGACCCCCGCCTTCGCGGGGGCACACCATTTATTGGCGGCGATCAGTAAATATGCACCGCCTTCGTCACCAGATAGCCGTCCAGCCCCTCGGGCCCGCTTTCGCTGCCGAAACCCGATTCCTTGATCCCGCCGAACGGCGTGTCGAGCGTCGAGATGACGAAGCTGTTGACGCCGACCATCCCGCTCTCGATCGTATCGACGATGCGGTTGATCCGCCGGCCATTTTCAGTGAAAGCAAAAGCCGCGAGGCCATAGGGCAACCGGTTCGCCTGTTCGAGCGCCTCGTCTTCGGTGCCGAACGGACGGATCAGCGCCATCGGGCCGAAGGGTTCGTTGTTCATCGCATCGGCGTCGATCGGCACGTCGGCAATCGCGGTCGGCTGGAAGAAATAGCCGTTGCCCGTCGCCTCGCCGCCCGCGATCACGCGCGCGCCCTTCGCCTTGGCGTCGGCAACCAGTGCTTCGAGCGCGGGGATGCGACGGGCGTTGGCGAGCGGGCCCATCTGCGTGTCGGCATCGAGCCCGCTGCCGATCTTCACCTTCGCCGTCCGCTTGGCAAAACCCTTCACGAACGCGTCGTAGATGCCCTGCTGGACATAGAAGCGCGTCGGCGAGATGCACACCTGGCCCGCGTTGCGGAACTTCTGCGTTACGACCTTGTCGAGCGTCGCCTGAAGATCGCAGTCGTCGAACACCAGCACCGGGGCGTGGCCGCCGAGTTCCATCGTGATCCGCTTCACACCGTCGGCGGCGAGTTTCATCAGATGCTTGCCGACCGCGGTCGATCCGGTGAAGCTGACCTTGCGGATCACCGGGCTGGCGAGCAAATGGCGGCTGATCATGTCGGGATCGCCATAGACGAGCTGGACGACGTCGCCGGGGATGCCCGCGTCGGCGATGCAGCGCATGATCGCGCTGGTGCAGCCCGGGGTTTCCTCGGGCGCCTTGGCGATCACAACGCAGCCCGCAGCGAGCGCCGGCGCGATCTTCTTGACCATCAGGTTGACCGGGAAGTTCCATGGGCTGAAGCCCGCGACCGGACCGACCGGATGCTTGGTCACCATCGCGCGCTGCCCCGCAGGGCGCTGGAGTACGCGGCCCTCGATGCGTTTGCCCTGCTCGGCGAAATAGTCGAACAGCCCCGCCGCCGACAGCACCTCGCCGCGCGCCTCGGCGATCGGCTTGCCCTGTTCGAGCGTGAGCAGGGTCGCGATATGATCGACGCGTTCGCGGATCACGCCCGCGACCTTGTGCATCAGCGCGGCGCGCTCGTCGGGGGTTTTCGCTCGCCATACGGGCCAGCCGCGTTCGGCGGCGGCAAGCGCTTCGTCGAGGTCGGCGATGGTGGCGACCGGTAGTTCGGCGATCGTGCCCGCGGTCGCGGGGTTATAAACCGGCCGTTCGTCGCGTCCCTCACCGCTCCGCCAGGCGCCATTGATGAAGAGCTGGAGGTCGGCGTCGTAGGTCGCGGTCATAGGTGGTCCTTTGCCAAGGAAATGGGGGATGGCGGCGATATAGGAAGCGTCAACGATAGTTAAAGCTGATGCTGATCCGCTCGCCCTTGCCCGAATGCGGCATCACTTCGTGACGCAGCCAGCTCTCCCACAGGAAGACGCGGCCAGCGGCGGGTTCGGCGTAGATAAAGGGCAGCAGATGCTCGGGCGCATCGTCGGTGCGTCCGGGTGCCGCCATCAGCATCGCGAGCCGCGGGTCTTCGAGTTTGAGCGCCCCCGATCCCGGCGGGACGGCGACGTAGAAGGTCCCCGACACGATGCTGTGCGGATGGATATGCCCGCTGTGCGTGCCGCCGGGCTTCAGGACATTGACCCACATGCTGTCGAGCTTGAGCGGCTTGGCGAGGTCGAAGTGGCACACCTTGGCGAAGGCTTTCACTTGCCTATCGAGCAGGCGCTTCAGGTCGTGGAAGGCGGGGTCGCGCTCGGGCAGGTCGCCGAGGCTGGCATAGCTGGTATAGCCCTTATAGCCATGCTCGCGGCTCCACGCGCGCCCCGCGCCATCCTCCTCGGCGAACAGGCGGCTGCTTTCTTCCAGCTCATCGAGCAGGTCTGCCGTACCGATGTCGGCCTCATAGAAAATACTGGCGAAGAGCGAACGAACGGGCATGATGGCCGCAAAGCACAGCAAGTGCTGTCACGCAAGGGAGACGGGGATGGCCGAGTTTGAATTGATCGCCGACGGATTGCGCTTTCCCGAGGCGCCGGTGGTGATGGACGACGGCAGCGTGATCGTCGTCGAGATCGAGGCGAAGCGCATCACGCGCTGCTGGCCGGGCGGCAGGAAGGAGGTCATCGCAACCCCCGGCGGCGGCCCCAACGGCCTTGCGATCGGTCCCGACGGCAAGCTGTATTGCTGCAACAATGGTGGGTTCAACTATGTCGAATCGAACGGCTATCTCGCGCCGCACGGCATCGCCGACGATTATTCGGGCGGGCGGATCGAACGCATCGACATCGAAACCGGCGAAGTCGAGGTTTTGTACAAGTCGGGCGACCATGGCGTTGTGCTGCGCGGTCCCAACGACATCATGTTCGACGCGCACGGCGGCTTCTGGTTCACCGACCATGGCAAGGTCGACTATGCCGCGCGATGCCACGACATCGTCGGCATCTTTTACGCCAAGGCCGACGGCAGCTTTATCGAGGAAGTGATCTTCCCCTCGAACAATCCGAACGGCGTCGGCATCTCGCCCGACGGCAACACGCTCTACGCGGCCGAAACCTACACGTGCCGCCTGATGAAGTTCAACATCGTCGCCCCTGGCAAGGTCGACGACGCCGCGGGGCCCGGCGGGCCCGGCATCCCTCTCTATCGCCCCGCGGGTTATAAATTCTTCGACAGCCTCGCGATGGAAGCGAGCGGCAATATCTGCGTCGCGACGATCGGCGAATGCGGGATTTCGGTGGTCGGCCCCGACGGACAGCTGGTCGAATTTGTCGCGACCGACGATATTTTCACCACCAACATCGCCTTTGGCGGACCCGACCGGCAGGATGCCTATATCACCCTGTCGGGCACGGGGCGGCTGGTGAAAACGCGTTGGGCGCGGCCAGGGTTGCAGCTGCAATATTGAGGGGGACCGATGCACCGCGAAGATCACGCCGTCACGCGGATCGGCTGGCTGCGCGCCGCGATCCTGGGCGCCAACGACGGCATCGTCTCGACCGCCAGCCTGATCGCCGGCGTCGCCGCGGCGGGCGCAGCGCAATCGTCGATCCTTGTCACGGGGACCGCAGGGCTGGTTGCGGGCGCGATGTCGATGGCGGCGGGCGAATATGTGTCGGTGAGCTCGCAGGGCGACGCCGAAAAGGCCGACGTCGAGCTGGAGAAACGCCACCTTGCGGCCGACCCCGAATTCGAGCTCGAGGAGCTGACGCTGATCTATCAGGAGCGCGGGCTCGACCGCGCGCTCGCCGAGCAGGTCGCGGTGCAGCTCACCGATCACAACGCGCTCGACACCCATTTGCGCGACGAGCTGGGCCTCACCATCGAAATGGCGGCACGGCCGGTGCAAGCAGCGGCGGCGTCGGCCGCGAGCTTTACCGCGGGCGCGGCGCTGCCGCTCGCGACGGTGTTGGTCGATCAGGGCGACACGCTGCCGTGGACGGTTTCGGCGGCGTCGCTGGTCTTCCTCGCCATCCTCGGCGCGCTGGGCGCGCGAGCGGGCAAGGCGCCGATGTTGCGTGCCGTCGTGCGCGTGACTTTCTGGGGCGCGATGGCGATGGCGGCGACGATCGCGATCGGGTCGCTACTCGGGACGACGGTGGGTTGATTCAACACCATGCGTCCTTCGCCGGGATGACGCTTAAAAGGAGCGGCGCTCCAGCCATTCGCGGAGCGCAATAGCATTGTTCCGCTCCTCGCTTTTCGCGGCATAGAGCAAGGTCACCGGGCCTGCCTGCGACGCAGCATCGAGCACGAACAGCGCAGCCCTCACCTCTTCGCTGCCCGCATCGAGTTCGGCAAAATAGTCGAGCCGGAACGCATCCCATGCTGCGTCCGAATCGGTGGTCGCGCCATGATAGCGCTTGCGCAGGCCATCGCTCGGCGACAACGGCTTCAGCCATGCGGCGAGCGCCGCCTTTTCCTTCGACACCCCGCGCGGCCACAGCCGGTCGACGAGGAAGCGCGCCCCGTCGCCGCGACCAGCGGGTTCGTGAATGCGTTTGACCGCGATTGTCAGCGCCGTCCCCATCTGTATGACTATCGATCATCCCGCGGCCGCGGGCAAGACAATCACAGGGGTCCGGAATGAGCGCAAAGAGCTGGGCGATCGACATCGATCGCGACGATATTACGCAGGCCGAACTGGTCGCGGAAGCGGGCACACCGCTCGCGCCGGGGCAAATTCGTGTGCATATCGACTGCTATGCGATGACCGCCAACAACATCACCTATGCCGTGTTCGGCAAGCCTTCGGGGCTGTTCGGGAACGATCAGGGCTATTGGGATTTCTTCGCCGAACGGGGCGAACCCGGCCGCCTGCCCGTCTGGGGCTTCGCGACCGTCACCGAAAGCGCCGCCGAGGGCATAGCGGCCGGCGATCGCTTCTACGGCTATTATCCGATGGCGAGCGATGCGGTGCTGACGGTGGGCAAGGCCGGACCCGGCGGCTTCACCGATGTCACCCCGCGCCGCACCACGCTGCCGCCGATCTACAACAACTACCAGCGGATCGAGGCGCTGGAGGGCTACCGCGCCGCCGACCATGATTATTGGCCGGTGTTTCGCCCGCTCTTCCTCACCGGCTGGCTGATCGCCGATCAGTTCGAGGATGAGGGCGACTATGGCGTCCAGCAGATTTTGATCGCCAGCGCGTCGAGCAAGACCGCGATCGGCCTCGGCTTTGCGCTGGGGCAGCGCACCGACCGCCCCGAAACCATCGGGCTGACGAGCGCCGCCAATGTCGATGCACTCGCCGCGCAAGGCATCTACGACCGCGTCGTCAGCTACGACCAGATCATGACGCTCAACGCGGCCGCTCCCGCGGCGCTCGTCGACATGGCGGGCAATGGCGCGGTGACGCGCAGCGTGCACAGCCATTTCGGGAGCCAGCTTCAGGCCTCGATCGTCGTCGGCAAGTCGCATTGGGATGCGCAGGCCGATGTCGAGGGGCTGCCCGGCCCCGATCGCCAGGGCTTTTTCGCCCCCGGCCGCAGCCAGAAGCGCATCGCCGACTGGGGCGGCGCGGCGTTCGGGCAGAAGATCGCGGAGGCATGGCTCGCCTTCATGGATGTTGCGCCGCGGCTCGCGAGCATCGATAAGCGGAGCGGCGGCGAGGCAGCGCTTGCGGCCTATAAGGAGATGCTGTCGGGCATGGCAGACCCCAAGACGGGAATCGTCGTCATACCCTGAACAGCCGCGGTCGCAGCCTTCGTTTGACCCATGAAAGGATGCCGCATCATGTCCCGTTCGCTCACTCTGGCCACCCTGATTGCCGTCGGTCTGGTGCTGCCCACCACGTCACACGCGCTCGCCCCGTCCGCGACACGCAAAGCCGACCTCGCCGATCGTGTCGCGGGCACCTATAAGGGCGATGTCGCGTCGGACGCACGCGGTTCGTCGAAGGACAATGTGACGATCACCGTGACGCGCGTCGGGGCGAACAAGGTCGAGATCAAGTCGGACTATCCGCGCATCCCGACGGTCACCATCCCGCTCGAAAAGGCGATGGATGCGATCCTCGCGGCGAGCGGGCCTTCGGTGTTCCTGCTCGACACCGTGCGTTCGCCCGACCGGCTCGACCTGACCATCGACGACGCCAGCTGGTCGGGTACGCGCGTCAAGAAATAACGCCGACGCCGCCGCGGAATTGACGCGCCGGGCAAAACTCGCTCTAGCCGCGCCATGTCCCGATACACCCATGTCATTTTCGACTTCGGCGGCGTCATCACCGCCTCGCCCTTCGAAGCCTTCAACCGGTTGGAGGAAGAGCGCGGGCTGCCGCGCGATTTCGTGCGCCGCGTCAACGCCGCCGACCCCGACGGCAATGCCTGGGCGAAGTTCGAACGGGCGGAAATCGACGCTGCGACGTTCGACGCGCTCTTTGCCGAAGAAGCGCGTGCCTTGGGACACGACCTCGAAGGCGAAGCCGTGCTCGCGGTGCTCGCCGGCGCGATCCGCCCGGCGATGGTGGCCGCGCTCGATACGCTGAAGGCCGAGGGTTTCACCATCGGCTGCATCACCAACAATGTGCCGAGCGGCAAGGGTTCCGGCATGGCGCGCAGCGACGCGCTGGCGGCCGAGGTCGCGGCGATCATGGCGCGCTTCGATCATGTCGTCGAATCGAGCAAGGTCGGCGTCCGCAAACCCGATCCGCGCATCTATCGGATGATGTGCGAGGCGCTGGGCGTCGATGCGGCAGCGTGTGTTTACCTCGACGACCTCGGCATCAACTGCAAGCCCGCGGCGCAGCTCGGCATGCACGCCATCAAGGTGACAAGCGGCGAACAGGCGCTTAAGGAGCTGTCGCAGATTCTTGACCTGGAGTTCTCCCACTCATGAAGAAGATCTACCCCGACGCCGCCGCCGCGCTCGACGGCCTTCTCTTCGACGGCATGCACGTCTGCGCAGGCGGTTTCGGCCTGTGCGGCATCCCCGAACGGCTGATCGACGCGATCCGCGACGCGGGTACGAAGGACCTGACCATCGCCAGCAACAACGCCGGGATCGACGGCGAAGGGCTCGGAAAGCTGCTCCGGACCAAGCAGGTGAAGAAGATGATCTCGTCCTATGTCGGCGAGAACAAGGAGTTCGAGCGGCAATATCTGGCGGGCGAGCTCGAGGTCGAATTCTGTCCGCAGGGCACGCTCGCCGAACGTTGCCGCGCGGGCGGCGCGGGCATCCCCGGCTTCTACACCAAGACGGGCGTCGGCACGCTCGTCGCCGAGGGCAAGGAAGTGAAGAGTTTCGACGGGCAGGATTATATCCTGGAGCGCGGCATCTTTGCCGACCTCGCGATCATCAAGGGGTGGAAGGCCGACGAGAGCGGCAACCTCATCTTCCGCAAGACCGCGCGCAACTTCAACCAGCCGATGGCGACCGCGGCGAAGATCTGCGTCGCCGAGGTCGAGGCAATCGTTCCGACCGGCAGCCTCGATCCCGACAGCATCCACCTGCCCGGCATCTATGTGAAGCGCCTGATCGTCGGCGCGCCGTACGACAAGAAGATCGAGTTCCGCACGGTACGCCCGCGCGAGGCGGCGTGAAGCGCGGCTTTGCCCTTACGGGTGCGCTGCTGCTTGCCGGCTGTGCGAGCACGCCGGCGGAGGTGGCGACTACGCCGCCGCCTGCCCCGGCCGAAGCCGCCAAGCCGCCGGCCCAGCTGCAATATCTCTATGGCTCGCCCGAGGCCGCCGTCGTGGTGCGGGCGACCAATGCGCGGATCGCCGATTATGGCGTGTGGCGGATCAAGGAGCGGCCGAAGGACAGCGTCGTGCTCGCTGCGGGTGCGACGATGGATGCGCCGACCTTCGAGCCGTGCGGCAACAAGCCCTTTGCCGCGGTCTTCGACGCCGACGAGACGTTGATCTGGAACCTCGGCCCGATGCGCCATTTCGCGCAAACCGCGTACGATCCGAAAGTCTGGGACCAGTGGGAAAAGACGGGCGCGGGCAAGGCGAAGGCCATGCCCGGCAGCGTCGAGATGGTGAACGCCCTGCGTGCCGCGGGCATCGCCGTGATCGCCAACACCAACCGCAGCGCCGTCAATGCCAAAGGCAGCGAGGATACGCTCCGCGCCGCAGGGCTCGGCGAGTTCAAGCATGGCGAGACGCTGTTCCTGATGGGCGACGACGCCGGCGGATCGAGCAAGGACCCGCGCCGCGCCACGATCGCGTCGAAATTTTGCGTCATCATCCTCGGCGGCGATCAGCTTGGCGATTTCAGCCAGCAGTTCAACGACAAGGCGCTGCCCGCCGCGAGCCGCATGGTGCTTGCGACCGGCGCGGGCGCATCCGCGCTTTGGGACAAGGGCTGGTTCCTTTTCCCGAACCCCGTCTACGGCCCGTGGGAAAAACTGGGCTGGGGCGACATCTTCTCCACCGATAGTGAATGGGAGCCGAAATAATGGCCTGGACCCGCGACGATATGGCGGCGCGCGCCGCGAAGGAACTGCAGGACGGCTATTACGTCAATCTGGGCATCGGTATCCCGACCCTGGTCGCGAACCATATCCCCGCGGGCATGACGGTCACGCTCCAGTCGGAGAACGGCATGCTCGGCATCGGCCCCTTCCCCTATGAGGGTGAGGAAGACCCCGATCTGATCAACGCGGGCAAGCAGACGATCAGCGAGCTGCCGCAGTCGGCCTATTTCAGCTCCTCGGACAGCTTCGCGATGATCCGCGGCGGGCATATCGACCTGACCGTGCTCGGCGCGATGGAAATTGCCGAGAATGGCGACATCGCGAACTGGATGATCCCGGGCAAGATGATCAAGGGCATGGGCGGCGCGATGGACCTCGTCGCCGGGGTGAAGAAGATCATCGTGGTGATGGAACATAATGCCAAGGACGGCAGCCCAAAGTTCATCCCGGCGTGCACGCTACCACTGACCGGCAAGAATGTCGTCGACATGATCATCACCGACCTCGCGGTGTTCCGGCGCGACGATCACGACAGCCCGTTCCGGCTGATCGAGCTTGCGCCGGGGGTGACGGCGGAGGACGTCGCGGCTAAGACGACGGCAAAATATGAGGTCGCAGTCTAATCGAGAGTCCATGCAGCGCGTTTTTGCTTTTCTGATCGCGGTCGCCGCGCTGGGGTTTACGGGCTGGTTTGGTCTTCACGCCTTTGGCGGCAGCCACCCGCTTGCCAGTGTCGCAATCCCGATCAAGTCCGCGGACAACCTGCCCGACACGCCCGCCGAATGGCGCGGCCGGATCGACTATCGCGCGCTCGACAGGCAATTGTCCGACCTGTCGCGGCGGCCCGAAATGGCGGGGCTGGCGGTGGCGGTGGTGGAAGACGGCGAATTGCGCTTCGTCCGCACCTATGGTTTTGCCGACAAGTCGACTGGCGCGCCGGTGACGCCACAGACCCTGTTCCGCTGGGCCTCGGTTTCCAAGACCGCGACGGGCGCACTGGCGGCCGCGCTGGCAACGGATGGCACCATCGATCTGGACCGTCCGGTCGCCGACTGGCGCACCTCGCTGCGCCTGCCCGGCGGCGCCGAGGCGCGGGTCACGTTTGGCGATCTGCTTGCCCAGCGCACCGGTCTCACCAAGAACGCCTATGATGAGAAGCTGGAGGAAGGGCAGCGCCCCGCGCTGCTGCGCAGGGGCCTTGCCGCCGCGCCGCTGCAATGCGAACCCGGCACCTGCCACACCTATCAGAACATCGCCTTCGATGCCGCGAGCGAGATATTGACGCGGGCTGCGAACAAGCCTTTTTCCGATGCGGTCGAGGATCGATTTTTCCGCCCGCTCGGCATGATCAGCGCGGGATACGGGATGGAGCGGCTGACGGGCGCCAAGGACTGGGCAAAGCCGCACCGCGGCGCGCAAGTCCGCCCGGTCAAGGAGGCCTATTGGCACGTTCCCGCTGCGGCGGGGGTCGAAAGCGATATTGTCGACTTCGCCACATGGATGCAGGCGATGATGGGCAGCCGCCCCGATGTGCTGCCGGCCCCGGTGTTGCAGCTTGCCCATCGCCCGCGTGTCGGCACGGGGCGGCTCTATGGCGGCGCCTTGCGCCAGGCCACTGGCGATGCGGCCTATGGCCTGGGCTGGCGGAGCTTCACCTATGGTGGTGACAGGATCGAAGGCCATTCGGGGGCGGTTTCGGGCTATCGCGCAACGATGATTTTCGAACCGGCGACGCGGACGGGCGTCGTGGCGCTGTGGAATAGCGATTGGGGATTTCCATTCCGTATCCCGTTCGCGGTGATCGATAGCTATCACAAGCGTGACGACGCGGGCTGGCTCGACCTCAGCGAACTGCCCCCGCAGACGGGCGACGCCGCCGGGGCCAATCCGATTGCCCGGAATCCGACGGCACAGACACCCTTGCCCTGAATCGGATAAAGCGGGGCACGCTTGCCCCCCTGTCCGCTGCCTGTGTATGAGGCGCGCGTGCAAGGCCGAGAGGAGAATCATCGATGCGCGTGCTGCTGACCGGATCGTCGGGTTGGCTGGGGCGCTATCTCGCTCCCCTGCTCGCCGAAAACGGGCATGAAGTCACCGGACTCGACGTCGTTCCCGGCGCGCATACGCAGGTGCTCGGCACCGTCGCCGATCGCGCGCTGATCGACCGGACGATGGGCGAGCATGGTATCGAGGCGGTGATCCACGCCGGCGCGCTGCACAAACCCGACATCGTCCGCTATTCGCGGCAGGCGTTCATCGACGTCAATGTCAGCGGCACGCTGAACTTGATCGAGGCGGCGGTCGCGGCGGGCAACGACCGCTTCCTCTTCACCTCGACGACATCGCTGATGGTCCGCGACGATGTACGCGGCGGTGCGGCACCCGATGGGGCGTGGTGGATGGACGAGGATTTCGGCCCCCTCGCGCCGCGCAACATCTATGGCATCACCAAACTCGCCGCCGAACAGGCGTGCCAGCTGGTCCACCGCGAGCATGGCATCGCGGCGTTGATCCTGCGGACCGGCCGCTTCTTCCCCGAGGACGACGATACGCTGGCCGTCCCGAGCGGGCTGAACCTGAAGGCGAACGAGCTGCTGCACCGTCGGCTGACGGTGGAGGATGCCGCGGCGGCGCATCTCGCCGCACTGGAAGCCGCGCCGCAGATCGGTTGCGACACTTTTATCCTGTCGGCACCGCCGCCCTTTTCGCGCGATGAAGCGGGCGATCTTGCGAGCGATGCGCGCGCGGTCATCGCCCGGCATTATCCCGAAGCCGAGGCGTTTTACGCTGCGCGCGGCTGGGTGCTGCCCGATCATATCGCCCGCGTCTACGATCCGTCGCGCGCCGAGCGGCGGCTGGGCTGGCGCGCCAAAACCGATTTCGGCAGCGTGCTGGCCGCGCTCGCCTCGGGCACGCCGCTGCCTTTCGCGCACGACCCCGATTACACGTCGCCGATCGTGGCGCAGGAGAGCGACCTATGTATGTGCTGATCACCGCCAATCGCAATTATTCGAGCTGGTCGCTGCGCCCGTGGGTGCTGATGAGCGCGCTCGAAATTCCGTTCGAGGACCATGTCGAACCGTTCACCAACCCCATCAACTATGATGAATTCCGCAGCTTTTCGCCGACGGGTCAGGTGCCCGTGCTGCTCGACGAGGGGCGGACCGTTCATGACTCGCTCGGCATCACGCTCTATCTCGCCGACCGGCATGAGGGGGTATGGCCCGCCGATCCCGACGCGCGCGCCTGGGCAGGGTGCGCGGCGGCGGAAATGCACAGCGGCTTTTCCGCCCTGCGCGGCGATTGCACGATGAATGTGGGCGTCCGCGTGACGCCGAAGCCGCCGTCGGGCGCACTGAGAATTGATGTCGCGCGCATCCGCGAATTGTTCGGGGAAGGTTTGTCGCGTTTCGGCGGCCCCTTTCTCGCGGGCGATCGCTTTACCGCCGTCGATGCCTTCTTTGCCCCGGTCGCCTTTCGCATCCGCACCTATGGCCTCGATGTCGGCGTCGGACAGGCCTGGGTCGATCATATGCTCGCGCATCCCGCGATGGTCGAATGGGAACGGCAGGCGCTCGCCGAAAGCTGGCGCGAGGAAAGCCATGAGGAAGAGCTCGCGGCGGCGGGCGTGATTACGGCGGATTATCGGCACAGTTCGTAGCTGGATAAACACCGTTCGCCCTGAGCTTGTCGAAGGGCTGTCCTCATTCTTTCGAGCATCGGTTGAAAGGAAGAACGGTCCTTCGACAAGCTCAGGACGAACGGATCAAGGCTCAGCCTAATCCGCCAGCGCTTCCTTGACCACGGCGATCCCGGCCGCCCGCTGCGCCTTCAGCTCGGCCTTAAGCTTTGCCGGATTGCGCGCGAAGACGAAGCCGAAGCTCACCCCGCCCTCTTTGCCGATCGTCGCATGGTGGAGCTTGTGCGCCTGCACCAGCCGCTTCGCATAGCCGCGCCGCGGCACCCAGCGAAACGTGCGCTGATGCACCAACCCATCGTGCACGAGCGTATAGATGATCCCGTAGAAGAGGATACCAAGACCGATCCACGTCGCCGGCTCCCACGCGCTCGTGCCGCGGATCATCGGGCTGCCGGCGGCGAACATCGAAATGCTCATCGCGGCGCCGACAAGGCCGAACAGGTCGTTCTTTTCGAGCACCCGATCGTGCGGCTCGTGATGGTCGCGATGCCACGCCCAGCCAAAGCCGTGCATGATATATTTGTGGCTCGCCCAGGCGACCAACTCCATCGCCGCGACGGTGGCGACGATCAGCACGAGGATGGCGGCGAGCGACATGCGCGCGAATATACGCCCCCTGTCCCGGCCGCGCCAGCCCAGGGCGCGATCATCTTTGACTGACGCGCTTTCATCTTCTGTTTGTCAAACGAGGATGATCCTGACCCTAGTCGCCAACGAAAACCAGCCGGTCGCTAAACTTGTGGCTGCGCGCGGTCGCCGAAAAGCTGGTTTTCATCCAGTCGCCATTCTCGCTGAGATAATCGTCGTCGGTCAGCCCGGCACTGCGGATCTGGTTGATGAAGGCGCGCGATTTATAGTGATCGAACATGCGCAGGAACTCGGTCGCCATGATCGCGATCAGGCGCGGATCGGTGGTCAGGAAGGCGTTTTCGTCATTCCCCTGGCAGCTTTCGTCGCTGAAATTGGCCGATCCGAACAGCATCTGCGGCTTGGTGCCGAAAGGGTCGATGATCATCAGCTTGCTGTGGATCTTGTGATTGCCGAACGCCTTGGCGTCCCATTTGCGCCCCATATAGGTTTCGAGCCGCGACGGGACGAAATAGCGCGTGTTGTTCGTCGTCAGCGCCTCGACCTTCTTGCGCACCGTGGTGTTCGCAAGGCCGTAATGGAGCAGCTCGTTCGGCTGCGCCGCGATCGCGGCGACGATCGCGGGGTCGAGCGCGAAAGGCGCGCTGGTGAAGACGCAGCTTTTCGCCGCGCCGACCAGTTCGACTGCCTTGTCGACGATGTCGAGGGAGCGCACGGGCGAGAAATATTGCATGGCGAACGGCCCGCCGCCCGCTGCCGCGAGCCGCGCCTGGAGCGCGCCGACGCGGTTGCGCACCTCGGCCGGATCGGTTTTCGACGATCCGCGCGGGGGATCGTCGGCCAGAATCAGCCAATAGTCGTGATAAGCGGCCGCCGTGACCGGATCGTCGAGGATCACCGCGGCATTGGTCTGGTAATAGAAGGCGTTTTCCGAAAAATTGGCGGTACCGGTAAAGGTCCGCACCGGCACCCCGCCCGCCAGATGGACGATGAACTTGTTGTGGCTGATCTTCTGGATCGCCGCGCGCGGCGTCGCGACGGCGGTCAGGCCGTGCGCGGCCAGCATATGTTCGCTTTCGGTCGTCGCATTGTCGCCGGCCTTGGCGTGATAAATGATATGGACATCGACCCCACGCGCCTTTGCCGCCGCGAGCGCCGCGGCGACTTCGGCGTCGAAAAATTCGTAGATGCAGACGCGCAGGGCATTGCCGGACCCAGCCCCCGCGATGAAGCCGATCAGTGCTTCCTTCAGTCCGCGCGACAGCCAGCGCCACGCCGCGCCATCGGGAACGTCGCGCGGATGCACACCCTTGAAGCGGTCGAGATAGGCAAAAGCAGAAGTGACGCCGCGATTGACATAGGCGCCCACGCCTGCCGCCATTTCGGGCGACGGGCGCAGCTTCAGGGTCAGCGGCGGTTCGTCGGTGGTCAGACCGTTGGGGGGCGTCCCGCGCACCGGAAAAATGTCGAAAACATAGCCCTGATGGCTTTTCAGCGTATAATCGTTCCAGCGAAAGCGCTGGAACGGCGCCTTGCGCGACGACACATCGAATCCGTCCGACGGGTCGCCCCGAAAGCGTTTTTCGCCGCGCAGCCAGTTGACCGCGATCACCTCGCCGGTGGCAAGGTCGATCTCGCTCTTGCGGACCGCAAAGCCGTGCAGCCCTTGCCTTTGCGCCGGGTCGACGTCCCAGCCCAGCGAGATGCTGTGCGTGCCGACCAGCGCCGCGGCGCGATAGGGCCCGCGCGTCGTGCGGATGACGGGACGATAATCGGGAATCGATACCATGGGCCTCTCCTGTTTGCTCGCGACTCCAGAAGGGCGGGACGGATGCTAAGCAAATCTGCCGGGATTACGACCGAAAATTGCGTTTTCGAACGCCACCGGCTTGCATTGAGTCGAGGGAGGCTTAAGTGAGCCGCATGACTCGCCCCCGCACCCTGTATGAGAAAATCTGGGACGCGCATGTTGTCGAACAGCGCCCCGACGGCACCTGCCTGATCTTCATCGACCGCCATCTGGTCCATGAAGTCACCAGCCCGCAGGCGTTCGCGGGACTCCGCGCCAACGGGCGCACGGTGCGCCGCCCCGACCTGACGCTGGCGGTGCCCGACCATAATCTGCCAACCACTGCGCGCAAGGACGCGAGCGGAGCCCGCCTGCCGATCGCCGACGCCGAAAGCGCGGCACAGCTCGCGGCGCTCGAAAAGAACGCCCCCGAGTTCGGCATCCGCTACATCGACGCGATGGCGGCCGAGCAGGGGATCGTCCATGTCGTCGGCCCCGAGCAGGGCTTTTCGCTGCCCGGCACGACGATCGTCTGCGGCGACAGCCACACCGCATGCCACGGCGGCATCGGCGCGCTCGCTTTCGGCATCGGGACGAGCGAGGTCGAGCATGTGCTCGCGACGCAAACCTTGCTGCTCCAGCCCGCCAAGACGATGGAAGTGCGCGTCGAGGGCGACGTCGGCCCCGGCGTTTCGGCCAAGGACATCATCCTCCACATCACCGGCACCATCGGCGCTGCAGGCGGCACCGGCCATGTCATCGAATATACCGGCAGCGCGATCCGCGCACTCAGCATCGAGGGCCGGCTGACCGTCAGCAACATGGCGATCGAGGGCGGCGCGCGCGCCGGGCTGATCGCGCCCGACGAGGTAACCTTCGCCTATCTGAAGGGCCGGCCCTATGCGCCGAAGGGTGCCGACTGGGACGCCGCGGTCGCCTATTGGAAGAGCCTCGCGACCGATCCCGGCGCAACCTATAACAAGGTGGTCGTGATCGACGCCGCCGACATCGCGCCGAGCGTCACCTGGGGCACCAGCCCCGAGGATGTCGTGCCGATCACCGGCGTCGTCCCCGATCCGGCAAGCTTCGCCGATCCGTCGAAGCAGACCGCCGCGGCGAAATCGCTCGCTTACATGGGGCTCGAACCCGGTACGCGGATGCAGGATGTTCGGGTCGAAAATATCTTCATCGGCAGCTGCACCAACAGCCGCATCGAGGATCTGCGCGCCGCCGCCGCGGTGCTCAAGGGCCGCCACAAGGCCGACAACGTCAAATGGGCGATCGTCGTCCCCGGTTCGGGGCTGGTGAAGGCGCAGGCCGAGGCCGAGGGGCTCGACCGCATCTTCACCGACGCCGGCCTCGAATGGCGCGAGCCCGGCTGTTCGGCGTGCCTTGCAATGAACCCCGACAAGGTGCCCGCGGGCGAACGCTGCGCGTCGACGAGCAACCGCAATTTCGTCGGCCGCCAAGGGCCGGGAAGCCGCACGCACCTCGTCAGCCCCGCTATGGCGGCGGCGGCAGCGGTGACCGGTAAGCTCACCGATGTGCGGGAGCTGATGGCATGACCCCGATCGAGAAAGTCGAAGGCCGCGCGATCCCGCTGGGCCTCAAAAATGTCGACACCGACGTCATCATCCCGGCGCACTGGCTGAAAACCGTCAGCCGCGAGGGCATGGGCAAGGGCGCGTTCGAGTCGCTCCGCGCCATCCCCGGCAACCTCTTCGACAACCCCGCCTACAAAGGCGCACCGATCCTGATCGCGGGCGATAATTTCGGCTGCGGGTCGAGCCGCGAGCACGCCGCCTGGGCGATCGGCGACCTCGGCATCCGCGTCGTCATCGCGCCCTCCTATTCGGACATTTTTTCGGGCAATGCGGTCAAGAACGGCATTTTGCCCGTCGTGCTGCCGCAGGCGGCCATCGACCGGCTGATGGAGGTTGCCGAGACCGACCCGATCCATGTCGACCTCGACACGCAGACGGTGACGACGCCCTTCCAGGACCGCTTCACCTTCGAGATCGATCCGTTCCGCAAGATGTGCTTGCTGAACGGGCTCGACGAAATTTCGCTCACCGAAAAGAGCGACGCGGCGATCGCCGCGCATGAGAAAAAAATCGCGGCGGAGCAGCCCTGGCTGATCCCTGCAGCACAATGAGGAGAAGATGATGAAGGCTCTCTTGTCGACCGCAACCGGCGGCCCCGAAACGCTCGAACTCGGCGAATTGCCCCGTCCGACCGCGGGCAAGGGCCAGATCGTGATCGATGTGAAGGCCTGCGCGGTCAACTTCCCCGACGTGCTGATCATCGAGGATAAATATCAGTTCCGGCCAGAGCGCCCCTTCGCCCCCGGCGGCGAAGTCGCGGGTCTGGTCGCCGAAATCGGCGAAGGCGTGACCGAGTTCAAGGTCGGCGACCGGGTGATCGCGGGCTGCGGCAATGGCGGCATGTCCGAAGCCGTCGCGGTCGGCGTCCACAATGTCTATCACCTTCCCGAAGCGCATGATTTCGCCGCGGGCGCCTCGCTGCTGATGACCTATGGCACCAGCATCCACGCGCTCGTCGATCGCGGCCATATCGCGGAAGGCGACACCTTGCTCGTCCTCGGCGCATCGGGCGGTGTCGGCATCGCGGCGGTCGAATTGGGCAAGGCGTTCGGCGCGCGCGTCGTCGCGGGCGTTTCGAGCGAGGCGAAGGCCGAGATTGCGCGCCAAGCGGGCGCCGACGAGGTTGTCGTCTATGGCTATCAGCCGTTCGACAAGGATGCGTCGAAGGCGCTCGCCGAGACATTCAAGGCGGCGGTCGGCCCCAATGGCGCGAACGTCATCTATGACGCGGTCGGCGGCGACTATGCCGAGCCCGCGCTGCGCTCGATCGCGTGGGAGGGTCGCTATCTTGTCGTCGGCTTCCCCGCGGGCATTCCGCGCCTGCCGCTCAACCTGACCTTGCTCAAGAGCTGCGACGTTGCGGGCGTCTTCTGGGGCGCCTTTGTCGCGCGCGAACCGGTGCGCAACCGCGCCAATATCGCGCGACTGTTCCAATTGTGGGAGCAGGGCAAGATCAAGCCGCGCGTCACCGAAAGCTTTGCCCTTGCCGATGGCGGCAAGGCGATCGCCAAGCTCGGCGACCGCAGCGCGGTCGGCAAGCTGGTCGTGACGATCTGAAATATCGGCCCGATCCCGCGCTGACCGAAGCGTTGCGTGCGCTCGCCGCATCGGGGCGGATCGAGGTGCGGGTGACGCCGGGTGCAAGCCGCGACGAAGTACGGATCGTCGATGGCGCGGTGCAGCTCCGCGTTACGGCTCCGCCCGCCGACGGCGCCGCGAACGAGGCGGTGCTGCGCCTGCTCGCCGCCGCGATGGACCGGCCGCGGCGCGAACTGACCTTGTTGCGGGGCGCGACCGCGCGGATCAAGCTTGTCGGTATCGATTGATCGGTCCCGGTTAACCCTTTGGCAGGGGCTCGGCACTATTGTCCGGCCTCAGGACTAGCTGGGCCGAGGGTGGATCAATGGCGACTCGCCGTTCGATACGTGATGAGAATGAAGCGAGTATCGCGAATATTTCGCGCACCCGCCGCGCCCGGCTCGTTGCCGAGTTCGAGGGCGAGCTGGGCATCGACTATAAGGCGCGCGCCGCCGCCGTCGAGGCCGAGCGCCGTTGGGTGGCCCGCAAGACGTTTATTGTGTGGGCTGTCGCGTTGATCTTTTTCACCATCGCGTGCCAGAAGCTCTGGATCATGGGCCAGGACGTCGATCAGCCCTTCTCCGACATCAATCCGGTGGATGACCTGTTCGGCGGCGGATGACCCCCGGTTCAGGCCGGCGCAATCAGCGGTTACGAACGGTTGAAAAAGCCGAAACCAAAGGTTGTCACGGCGATAATGCAGTAAAGCGAATTTCGTCCTTGTCCGTCATTCCGGCGAAGGCCGGAAGCTCTCGGTCGCGCGATATCGCGCCGTTGAGATCCCGGCTTTCGCCGGGATGACAAAAATGGGTCAGCCGGCGCCGATCAATACACCCGCGCCTTCGGCTTGATATAGTCGACGTCGTCGGAGAGCGTATATTCGTGGACCGGGCGGTAATCGAGGCGGACGCCGCCACCCTTGCCGCCCCAGCCGTCGAACCAGCCGATGCTGTGCTTCATCCAGTTCGCATCGTCACGGTTCGGGAAATCCTCATGCGCGTGGGCGCCGCGGCTTTCCTTGCGGTTGAACGCCGAGTGCATCGTCACCGTCGCCTGGCTGATCAGATTATCGAGCTCGAGCGTTTCGATGAGGTCGGTGTTCCAGATCAGGCTGCGGTCGGTCACGCCGATGTCGTTCATGCGGCTGTAGGTCTTGGCGAGCTTTTCCTTGCCTTCGGCCATCAGCTCGTCAGTGCGGAACACCGCGGCGTGCGCCGACATCGCGCGCTGCATCTCGGTGCGGATCTCGGCGGTCGGCGAGCCGCCACTGGCATTGCGGAAATGATCGAGGCGGCCAAGCGCAAGGTCGGCGCTATCCTTAGGCAGCGGCTGCTGCGCGGCACCGGGGGTGATGATTTCCTTGAGGCGATGCCCCGTCGCGCGGCCGAAGACGACGAGGTCGATCAGGCTGTTCGAGCCCAGACGGTTTGCGCCATGGACCGACACGCATGCCGCTTCGCCGACCGCGAACAGGCCGGGGACGACGGTGTCGGGGCCGTCCTTGCCGAGGGTCACGACTTCGCCATGATAGTTACAGGGGATGCCGCCCATATTGTAATGGACCGTCGGCACGACGGGCAGCGGCTGGCGCGTCAGGTCGACGCCCGCGAAAATCTTGCCGCTTTCGGTGATGCCGGGCAGGCGTTCGTGGAGCACCGCGGGATCGATATGATCGAGGTGCAGATAGATATGGTCGTTGTGCGGGCCGACGCCGCGGCCTTCGCGGATTTCGAGCGCCATCGAACGCGACACGACATCACGCGACGCCAGGTCCTTCGCCGACGGGGCGTAGCGTTCCATGAAACGCTCGCCTTCGGAGTTGGTGAGATAGCCGCCCTCGCCGCGCGCACCCTCGGTGATCAGGACGCCCGCGCCGTAGATGCCGGTCGGGTGGAACTGGACGAATTCCATGTCCTGGAGCGGCAGGCCGGCGCGCAGCACCATGCCGCCGCCGTCGCCGGTGCAGGTGTGCGCCGAGGTCGCGGTGAAATAGGCGCGGCCGTAACCGCCGGTCGCGAGCACGACGGCCTGGCTGCGGAAGCGGTGGATGCTGCCGTCGTCCATGCACAGCGCGATCACGCCGCGACACGCACCGTTTTCCATGATCAGGTCGAGCGCGAAATATTCGACGAAGAAGTCGGCGTCATATTTCAGCGACTGCTGATAGAGCGCGTGGAGCATCGCGTGACCGGTGCGGTCCGCGGCGGCGCAGGTGCGCTGCACCGGCGGACCTTCGCCCATATTCTGCATGTGACCGCCGAACGGGCGCTGGTAGATCGTGCCGTCCTGGTTGCGCGAAAAGGGCACGCCGGCATGTTCGAGTTCGTAGACCGCCTGCGGCGCCTCGCGCACCATATATTCGATCGCATCCTGGTCGCCGAGCCAGTCGGAGCCCTTAACGGTGTCGTACATATGCCATTGCCAATGGTCGGGCGAATTGTTGCCGAGGCTGGCGGCGATGCCGCCCTGCGCCGCGACGGTGTGGCTGCGCGTCGGGAACACCTTGGTGATGCACGCAGTCTTGAGCCCCGCCTCGGCGCTGCCCATCGTGGCGCGCAGGCCCGATCCGCCGGCACCGACGACGACGGTGTCATAGATATGGTCGATGATCTTGTAGGCGTCGGTCATGTCACATGCCCCCCGGCGCGACGGACAGGGGCGCCAATGCGATACGGACGATCGCAAAGATGCCGTAGGCGCCGCCGCCGATCGCGTAGAAGTTGAGAAGGACGATCGCGAACAGGCGCGTCGCCTCGCCATGGACATAATCCTCGATCAGCACCGTCAGGCCCAGCCGCAGGTGCCAGAAGACGCTGACGAGCATGAGGATCAGCGCGAGCGCGACGGTCGGGTTCGACGCCCAGCGCAGCACCGCGGCATGATCGCCGAGCGGCAGGCGGATGAGCGAGACGAAGAGAAAGCCGACGAGCAGGATGTTGCCGAGCGCAGTCAGCCTTTGTTGCAGCCAATGCTGCGCGCCATGCCCCGACGAGCCGAGCCCGCGGACCTTGCCAAGGTGCGTTCCGTTACCCATTGAGCGCCTCCTTGAAGATGTAGAGCCAGGTCGCGGCGGTCGCGAACACGCCCGCGGCAATCACGACAATCGACCACAGCTTGTTGGTTTTGAGCTCATAACCCGCGCCGGTGTCGAGCACGAAGTGGCGAAGCCCCGAGAAGAGATGCTGGAAGAAGGCCCAGGTCAGGCCGACGAGTATGATCTTGCCGAGAATATTGGTGATCTGATGGAACGTGCCGGCATCGGGATCGTGCCACACACAGGCGACGAACGCCGCATAGGCATCGGGACCCGCGGCGAGCGCGCCGAGCCACCAGAGGAACAGGCACGCGCCGACGATCGCCAACCCGTCACCGCTTATGCGATGAAGGATCGAGACCGTCATCGCGGGGCCCCATTTATATACCTGCAGATGCGGGGCGCGCGGACGCGCGCTCGGTTCGTTGCCAGCCATATCAGCCCTGTCTTGACTCTAAACGGTCGATGCGGTGCCGGTAATCCTTCCCGCCGCGATATGCAATTGCTTAGGAGCATAGGGGATTAAATCCCTTCGCCGGGCGACGTGGCGCGCGCTGAACGGGGCCATTTGCTCCGCAGCCTCAGGCGTCGCCCCGCTGTCGTCGTAGACGGATGATCTGCGCAGCCAGACCGATGACGAGAATGGCGAAAAGCGTGGCCTGCGCCCCCAGCAGAAGCGGAGAATCCAGCCGGGTGACCAAGGGGTGGCCATCGGGAACACGGCGCAGGATTTCGGTTACGGTCGGCAGCATCAATAAGAATGCTGTGAGGCTGAGACATATTGTTTCGACGAACAGCTTCACGCGCCCGGAACCCGGAAGCCGACCGACGCCATAGCCGACGAGCAACAGCGCCAGGGTGGTGCCGCCGATAGCATAGCTCACCGGCTGGCGGGCAATCAGGAATACCGAAGCAGCCCCGATCAGCATGAAAACAAGATAGGCGGTGCCGCTCCGCGATCGGGGTACGATCCGTCCATGACGCGCGAACATATAGGCGGCCAAGGGAATGGCGGGCAAACTGCCGAGCGTATGCACCCAGCCGAGCGTCGAGATTCCGAACATTGCGATTCCTTTCTGAAAGAAAACCTACCTTCTGATTGGTAGGCAGGTTGACAAAGGCCGCTGGCGTGCGCGGCGAGACTAATTTTGAACGATCAATCGTCCGAGAAGCGGGGCAAGCGCCGCCCCGAACATCTCCGGCTTGTCATAGGCCCGCGCCGACAGCATCGCGCCGTGCACGGTGGCCATGAACAGTTCCGCTTCGGCCTGCGGCGGCGCCACGAGATCGATCTGGCCCATCTGTTCGCCACGCTCCAGGACGGTAGCGAGCCAGGCCGACAGGGCACGAAAATGCGCCCTGACCTCAAGCACCACCTCGTCCGGAAGAATGGGGATCTCGCTTGCCAGCAGCGCGCAAACGCAGATCGGGGCGGTGGCGTCGGCGATGCAGGTTTCCCAATAGCCCGTATAGGCGCGGAGTTGTTCGACGGGATCGGAGCGATGGCTCTCGATCGCCGCCATGCCCTCCCGCGCCTCTTCCCGGTAGCGCGCGACCAAGGTGCGAACGAGGTCGGCCTTGGCCGGAAAATGATGATGGATGCTGGCCTTGCGGATACCAACCACGCCGGCGATGTCGGCGTAGCTGAAACCATTATATCCGCCGATCACGATCAGCGATCGCGCGCAGGCAAGGATATCGTCGGACGTCTTCGAAGCGTTGCGCATCGCGATATGCCTACCTTCTGATAGGTAGGCTGTCAACTTGTACCTTGGGGGCAGCTAACGACCGGAAACGGCCCTTTCAAATCTCGTCACCCTGAACCTGCTTCAGCATCCATGGCCTGCCGGTTCCTTCGACGCCGCGTTTTATTAGAGCTCGGGCCATGGATGCTGAAACAAGTTCAGCATGACGAATGTTGGAGGGCCGCTCACCGCCCCAAAGCCGACATCCCTTCGCGCAGGAAAAGGGCGGCACGCGGCCGCCCCCTGGATCCCGGACCAAGTCCGGGATGACGCATTCCCCCGCGCGCCTGCAGCGCGCGGGGGAATGCGTCACTTGATCTTGTCACGGTTTGCGTAGAGCAGCGCAGCGATCACTGCGGCCGAGCCGATGCCGAGACCTGCGGCGGCGGCGGTTTTCCAGCCGCGCTTGCCATTGCCCTTGGCCGCTTCCTTGTCGGCGGCTTCGGCGGCGTCGGCGGCTTCCTGTTGCTGCCGGCGTTCGCGCGCGGCGCGGATCACTTCATTTTCTTCCTGTTCGTCGTCTTGCGGCGGGGGAGGTGGCACTTGGTCGGTCATCGTCTCTCTATGTCCTTTTTGTCAGGCAAGCGCCTGTTCGACAGGCACATAATCGGTTCCGACCGCTTCGGCTACGGCTTCGAACGTCACCTTACCATTCCAAACGTTCAAACCCTGCGCAAGATGCACGTCGCGTTTCAAAGCCTCTTTCCAGCCGAGATCGGCGATGCGCAGCGCGTGCGGCAGGGTGACGTTGTTGAGCGCATAGGTGCTGGTGCGCGCGACCGCGCCCGGCATGTTCGCGACGGCATAATGGACGATGCCGTCGACCACATAGGTCGGCTCGGCGTGGGTGGTCGCGTGGCTGGTCTCAAAACAGCCGCCCTGGTCGATCGCGACGTCGACGAGCACCGAACCGGCCTGCATCGTCCCGAGCATGTCGCGCGTCACGAGTTTGGGCGCTTCGGCGCCGGGGATCAGCACCGCGCCGATGACGAGGTCGGCCTCGGCGACGCATTCGGCGAGGTTCGCGCGGTTCGAGAAGCGGGTCTTGGCGCGCGATTCAAAGAAGGTGCCGACGCGTTCGAGGACTTCGGGATCGCGGTCGAGGATGGTGACGTCGGCGCCGAGGCCCGCCGCCATCTGCGCCGCGTTGAAGCCGACGACGCCGCCGCCGATCACGCACACCTTGCCCGGCGCCACACCCGGCACGCCGCCGAGGAGCACGCCGCGCCCGCCGTGCGCCTTTTCGAGCGCGGTCGCGCCGGCCTGGATCGACATGCGCCCCGCGACCTGGCTCA
The DNA here is from genome assembly GCF_036675685.1 of Sphingopyxis sp. GTDB lineage: Bacteria > Pseudomonadota > Alphaproteobacteria > Sphingomonadales > Sphingomonadaceae > Sphingopyxis. The sequence continues at coordinate 3,178 of NZ_JAKFEM010000047.1, read as the reverse complement.
TCGGCTTGAGGAGCGGGAGGCCGCCGTGCGGGCTCGTGACGGTTTCATAGGCGATGCAGACGGCGCCCGATTTCATCAGGTCGCGCGTCTGGTCGGGATCGGGCGCGAGGTGGAGGTAGGTGTAGAGGATCTGGCCTTCACGCAGCATCGCGCGCTCGACCGGCTGCGGCTCCTTGACCTTCACCACCATGTCGCACTGCGCGAAAATTTCTTCGGCGCTCTGGACGATCTCGGCGCCCGCCTCGACATAGAAGCGGTCGTGCGCGCCGATGCCCTCGCCGGCGCCGGTCTGCACCAGCACGCGGTGGCCGTGGACATGCAGTTCGCGGACGCTTTCGGGGGTCAGGCCGACGCGATATTCGTGGTTCTTGATTTCCTTGGGGGTGCCGATGATCATGCTTCGCTCTCCATTGCTCAGCCGTCGGTCGCGCCATTGCGCCGCCGCGGATTCCATGTCGGCGCATATAGCAGTTTAGCCGCGCGATGTGCTTGCATATCCTTCCCGGATTCGCGACAATCGCGCATGATTTTGGCGTGAAATGGACCAGAGACGCACAATGATTGATCGGATCGACGCGAAGTTGCTCGGCCTGCTGCAACGCGGCGGCCCCCGCCCCGCTGCCGAACTGGGCGAAAGCGTCGGCCTGTCGGCGTCGGCGTGCCACCGCCGCATCCGCGCGTTGGAAGCCGCGGGGATCATCACCGGCTATACCGCGCGGCTCGACCCCGAAAGTATCGGCCTTGGGCTCGACGTGTTCGTCGACATCAGCCTGACGTCGCAGAGCGAAGAAGCGCTCACCGCCTTTGAAAGCGCGGTCAAAAGCTTCGACGAGATACTCGAATGCCAGCTGCTTTCGGGCGCTTCGGACTATCGGCTGCGGGTCGCAGCGTGCAACGTCGCCGATTTCGACCGGCTGCACCGCCACTGCCTGTCGCGCCTGCCCGGGGTCGCGGCGATGCACAGCGCCTTTGCGCTGCGCACGATCAAGGCGTTCGACGGCTATCCGGTCCCCCGCCCCTCTGGCGTCGACGAGCGCCGCTGAGGTCAAAACTTCGCCCGCTGGTTAACGGCGAATTTACTGTTTCACCGGCATATCCCGTTCACCAGTTTCGCGGACGCATGGGGGCGACAGACCCGCACGTCTAATGGGATCGATCAGGGAAGCAGGATCATGGTGAAGGAAAATCCGATTCATAAGCAGCAGATCGATCCGGTGCCGATGGCCGATCGTTTCCCCTTTTACGACCTCGACGGACGCCTTGCCGCCAATGCGACGGAGATCCACGCGATCATCGCCGGGCGCGAGGAAGCGATCGCGATCGCTTATTGGGATGCGTTCAACGCGCTGCCCAGCGTCGAGCGCGCGGTCGAGGGCGAACTTCTCGCCTCGTATATCCGCGGCAGCGCACGCCATACCGAAAGCAAATATGCCGACGCCGCGGGGCAGGAGGTCGCGACGATCGCGTGCCAGAATACCCATATGGCGCGGCGCGTGAAACTGCCGCTCGCGTCGGTGATGTCGTGCATCGCCGAAAGCCAGCGGCTGACGATAGAATATGTCGTCGAGGCGTGCATGGGCGATGCCGACCGCCTGGCACGACTGACGAGCGCGATCAACCGGCTCGGCCTGCTCGAATTCGACATCATGCAGCGCTATGCCGAAAAGCTCGACCGCGCCGTCATTTCGGGCGAGCGGCAGACGCTCGCGGGCGATTTCGACCGCTCGATCGCCTCGCTGGTGCAGGACACCGACGGGGTGCGCGAGCAACTCGCCAAGCAGGCGGCGTCGGCCGACCAGGCCGCGAAGGGCATGATCGCCAAGACGAGCGAAGTTGCCGCCGCGTCCGAACAGTCAGCGATGGCGATGCGCGAAGCCGCCTCGACCGCCGCGGGCCTGATCCGGGCGATCGAGGATGCGCGCAGCGAGGTCGAAGCCTCCGCCACCGTCGCCACCCGCGCGTCCGAACAGGCGGGCGAAGCCGTCGCGATGTCGGAAACACTGTCGCACCATGCCGAATCGATCGAATCGATTTTGGGCCTGATCCGCGAGATCGCGGGCCAGACCAACCTCCTCGCGCTCAACGCCACGATCGAAGCGGCGCGGGCGGGCGAATCGGGGCGCGGCTTTGCCGTCGTCGCGCAGGAGGTGAAGAGCCTCGCCAACGAAACCGCGCGCGCGACCGACGACATCGCGGGCAAGATCACCGCGATCCAGCACGCGACACGCGGGTCGGTGAGCGCCAACCAGTCGATCCAGGCGACGATCGTCGAGGTCCAGGAATCGGCGCAGCGCATCCGCGACGCAATGGACGCGCAGGCACAGACGGTCACCTCGATCACCGCCGCGGTCGACGAAACCGCGCTCGCCGCCGATTCGATGTCGTCGACGATCGCGAGCATCCGCAACGATTCGGGCATGGTCGCGAGCGAGATCAGCGTGCTGAGCCAGGAATTCGCCAAGATGGGCGGCCGCCTGCAACAGCTGGAAAAGGCCGCGAGCGATTTCAGCCGCCGGGTGGCGTAAAACACAAAACAACCCCAAAATCCGTATCCCCGAGCGAAGACGAGGTGCTAGGCCGAGCGAAGTCGAGGTCAGCACTGCTATCGGTTCTCGCTTCGCTCGAATGGCCCCCTCGTCTTCGCTCGGGATACGGGGTTGAAGGTTGGATTAAGACCTTCTCGCCGCTAAAGCCGCCGCATGACCACCCACATCCTCATCACCGGTGCGAGCCGCGGCATCGGCGCCGCGATCGCCGCGGCGCTCACCACCGAGGCGACGCAGGTCGTCGCGCTGTCGAGTGCCGACGGCGACCTGGCCGACCCCGCGACGCCCGACCGGCTGTGGCAGGCGAGTCTCGACCGGCTCGACGGCCGCATCGACGTCCTCGTCAACAATGCCGGCGTGTTCGAGGACAACCCGCTGGGCGACCCCAACGCCGACTGGCTCGCGAACTGGAACCGCACGATGCAGGTCAACCTGACCGCGAGCGCGCAGCTCTGCCGCCATGCGGTGCTGCACTGGCACGAACGCGGCGCTCCCGGCCGCATCGTCAATATCGCGAGCCGCGCCGCCTATCGCGGCGACAGCCCCGCGCACTGGCATTATGCCGCGTCGAAATCGGGCATGGTCGCGATGACCAAGACGATCGCGCGCGCCTATGCCAAGGACGGCATCCT
>NZ_JAKFEM010000053.1:0-36845 GCF_036675685.1 Sphingopyxis sp. | reverse complement strand
TTCGTCATCCCGGGCTTGACCCGGGACCCGCCTTCCTTCTTCCCAACCGAGAAAAGACAAGGCAGGCCCCGGGTCAAGCCCGGGGTGACGAGAAGTTGGATGACTGCAACCGGTCGTTAGCCGCCTTGCCCCGCTCCTCATGCACGCTTAATCCACGCCCATGAGCGACGCCAAAATCTTCATCAGTGCGAACGATCTGCTCGCCGACTCCTTCCGGCTCGGCGTCCAGATCCTCGACAGCGGCTTCAAGCCCACCCACCTCGTCGGCATCTGGCGCGGCGGCGCGCCGGTCGGCATCGCGGTGCAGGAGCTGCTCGACTATCACGGCCAGCACTGCGACCATATCGCGATCCGCACCTCCTCCTATCATGGCATCGACAAGCAGGATGCGCACGTCAAAGTCTTCGCGCTGGGCTATCTGATCGACACGCTGAACCCCGAAGACCGGCTGCTCATCATCGACGATGTGTTCGACAGCGGCCGCAGCATCCGCGCCTTCATCGCCGAACTGAAGGCGCGCTGCCGCCACAATATGCCGCGCGACATCCGCATCGCGACCGTCTGGTTCAAACCCGGCCGCAATGTCACCGACCTGCGCCCCGATTTCTTCGTCCACGAAACCGACCAATGGCTGATCTTCCCGCACGAGGTCGACGGGCTGACGGTCGAGGAAATCCGCCAGCACAAGCCCGAGGCGGCCATCATCCTGCGCGAGGAAGGCAAGTCCGATGTCTAATGGTTTTGCATCAGCGGAAGACCGCACCGCCTTCATCGCGCGTCTCCCCAAGGCCGAGCTCCACCTCCATATCGAAGGTTCGCTCGAACCCGAGCTGATGTTCACCCTCGCGCAGCGCAACCATGTCGCCATCCCTTTCGCGAGCGTCGAGGAGGTCCGCGCCGCCTACGCCTTCTCGAACCTCCAGGATTTTCTCGACATCTATTATCAGGGCATGGGCGTCCTCCACACCGAACAGGATTTTTTCGACCTCACCGCCGCCTATCTCGCGCGAGCCCACGCCGACGCCGTCCGCCACGTCGAAATCTTCTTCGACCCACAGGGCCACACGACACGAGGGGTCGCCTTCGCCACTGTGGTCGCGGGCATCACCCGCGCGCTCGACGATGCCGAGGCGCAATATGGCATCACCTCGAAACTCATCCTGTGCTTCCTCCGCCACCTCAGCGAAGCCGAAGCCGAAGCGACGCTCGACGAAGCGCTGCCTTTCCTCGATCGCATCGACGGCGTCGGGCTCGACTCGTCCGAAGTCGGCCATCCGCCGTCGAAGTTCGAACGCGTCTTCGCCCGCGCCCGCGGCCTCGGGCTGAAAATCGTCGCCCACGCCGGCGAGGAAGGTCCGCCAGCTTACGTCCACGAAGCGCTCGACCTGCTGAAAGTCGACCGCATCGACCATGGCAACCGCAGCCTTGAAGACCCCGCGCTCGTGTCGCGCCTCGCCGATGAAGCCATGTGCCTCACCGTCTGCCCGCTCTCGAACCTCAAGCTTTGCGTCGTCGACTACATCGGCGCCCACCCGCTCAAGATCATGCTCGACGCGGGGCTGGTAGCGACGGTCAATTCGGACGACCCCAGCTATTTCGGCGGCTATGTGAACGCCAATTACCGGGCGGTCGCCGACGCGCTCGACCTGTCGCGCGCCGAACTCGTCACGCTGGCGCGCAACAGCTTCACCGGCTCATTCCTTGACGACGCGGCGAAAGCGCAGCACCTCGCCGCGATCGACGCCTACGCCTGAAATCTAACCTTCGTCATTCCCGCGAAAGCGGGAACCCAGCGAGCAACCGTTGCGGGCTAGGTTCCCGCTTTCGCGGGAATGACGAACTATTGACTTGCGATGGCCGGTAGCTCGATCACGCCGCCAAAAGCACGCCATGATAGGCGCGATCCTCAAAGGCGAGACCAGCCCCCATCGCGACGCAGATCAGCGCATCCTCGGCGACCCGCACATGCAGTCCGGTCGCCTGCGCGATCGCTATATCCATCCGCCGGAGCAGCGCCCCGCCGCCGGTCATCGTGATGCCATGGTCGATAATGTCCGCCGACAATTCGGGCGGCGTCTGCTCGAGCGCGGCGCGGACCGATGCCACGATCTGCCCGACGGGTTCGGCGAGCGCCTCGGCAATCTCGGCTTCGGAAACCCGGACCTCGGACGGCCGGCCGTTCACCAGGTCGCGCCCCTTGACCCCCATGATCATGCCGTCGCCCTCGGGCGCGACGGCGCAGCCGATCGTGAGCTTGACGCGCTCGGCGGTCATTTCGCCGATCATCAGATTATGCTTGCGGCGGATATAGGAGGAAATCATCTCGTCCATCTTGTCGCCGCCGACGCGCACCGAAGTGCTGTAGGCGATCCCGCCGAGCGACAGGATCGCAACCTCGGTCGTCCCGCCGCCGATGTCGACCACCATCGCCCCCATCGGCTGGGTGACCTGCAACCCGGCGCCGATCGCGGCCGCGAGCGATTCCTCGATCAGCTGGACCGAGACCGCGCCGGCGTTCGACGCGGCATCGCGGATCGCGCGGCGCTCGACCATCGTCGATCCCGACGGCACGCAAATCACGACATTGCTGCGCTGGCGGAGGCGACTGGGCCCGCCCAGCGCCTTGTCGATGAAGAATTTGATCATCTGTTCGGCGACGTCGATGTCGGCGATCACCCCGTCGCGCAGGGGACGGATCGCCTGGATGTTGCTCGGCGTCTTGCCCATCATCAGCTTGGCCTCGTTGCCGACGACCTTGACCCGCCGCACACCGTCGCGCGTCTCGAGCGCGACGACCGACGGTTCGTTAAGTACAATACCCTTGTCCCGCACATAAACGACAGTGTTCACGGTTCCCAGGTCGATGGCCATGTCGTGCGCGGCCGATGCAAACCGATTAAAGAATTTCATATGGGGCGAGCGCCTTCAGCTATGGGGAGAATCGGGTGCGCGCGCGGGGTCAAACGCGCGCGGGTGCCCGTGGCTTTCGGCTTGTGACGATGGCCGGGGGGCGTCAACCGCCGCAGGTCCAGACCGTGCGTTTCTCAGGCCCGGACGAGCGGGCAGCACCGATCATCGCCACTCCGGCACGTTTCGTCGTCAAACTGGCGAAGAAGCGCCCGCGCTAATCGTTGGTAGGAACGATGAACTTCAGCCCCTGAAGCTTGACGATCACATCGTCGACGCAGACCGGGGCCGCGATCAACCGCATCCACCGCGCGGGCGCCGCGGCGGGCCTGATCTCCACGTCGAGGGTGAAGCCGCGGCGGTGCTTGATCGCGTGGGCGCGCAATGTCTCCATCGCCGCCCGCGATCCCTCGGCATAGAGCGCCACCGCCTCGTCGCGCGTCACCGCCGCGCCGCGGGGAATGCCGAAAATGTCATAGACCTCGCTCGACCAGGCCAGGCTGTTGTCGGAAAGATCGCATTCCCACGATCCCAGCCGTGGGCGCGCTGGCGCTTCGCGCCGCATGGTATCCGCGACGTCCGCGATCGAATCCAGCGTATCGAACCCGTGCATTTGTCCGAGCTCGAAAAAGCGGTCGCGCTCATAGAGCGGCCAGCTGTGATGGACGGGCAAGGGATAGGTCTGCTTCAACGTGCTGGTCTTCCGTTGTGTCATCCAAGGATAAGCGATCCCCATTTAACAAGTGATGAGCCGGATTTACAGTCCGCCGCGCGATTTCGTCATCGTCGCGGCGCGCGCCAGCGCGATTCCCGCCAAATTCTGCGTGCGCTTGATATGGCGGACGCGGGGCATTGGCCCGTCGCCGACGAGCGTCCGAAACGCCGCCAGATGCCTCGCCGCATCGCCCCGCGCCGCCACCCGGCCATTCGCCTGCGCCACCACCGCCGCCGCATCGCCCAGCAGGACAAAGTCGGCGATCCCGCGCTCCCGCGCTAGCCTTAGCGCCGCGATCAGCGCCAGCCACTCGGCATCCATGCTGCTGCCCGTGCCGGCATCGCGGTCGATCCGCGCAGCGCCCCCAACCACGACGGCGGTTTCCATCGTCCCCGGATTGGGCCGGCACCCGCCATCGAAATAGATTTTGATCCGGCGGGTTGTCATCGCGCCGCCATAGCGCGCTAAAACGTCCCCCGCACCGAAAAGGCGAACATCGGGCCGATCAGCCGGTTGCGCTTTTCGACAAAGGCGATCGGGCTTTCGCCGCGTACGCCGGTATAGACGGTGCGGTTGCGCTTCGACCGGGCGTTGTACATGTTCGATAATTGCGCGCGCACGGTCAGTCCCATGACATTCTTGTGCTCGATATAGACATTGGCGAAGATCGGGCCTTCCCAGGTCTTGTCGGTCTGGTTGCGGCGGTAATTCGGCTGATAGTGCGCATAATTCCCGCCCGCGCCCCATGCCAGGTCGGACCCCGGGATGTCGTGGCGGAAACTGAACTCGATCACCTTGTCGGTAAAGCCGCTCCATTGCCGCTTTTCGCCGGTGAAGGGATCGCGCAGCGACGATTTCTGCAGCAAGACGCGCGTGTTCACCTTGACCCCCTTCAGCCCCGCGGGGTCGAGATTGATCGTCGATGTCCAATCGACCGCGCCCGCCTTGGCCTTGGCGATATTGCCGACCGCCTCGCCATTCGCACCGATCGGCACCACGTCGACCCGATCCTCGACGTCGCGATAGGTCAGCTGGACCTTGCTCGAGCCCCAGGCACCGAACTTCTTGTTGATCTCGGCCTCATAGGTCCAATCCTGCTGGGGCCTCAGGTCGTTGTTGCTCTCATTCTGGTTGCCGTCGTTCAGGAACGCGCGCGCCAGGAAGTCATAGAAGGAGAGTTGCAGCACGCGCCGCCGCAGCTTCACCGAGACGTCGAAATCGGCGGTTGGTGTCCAGGCGAGCGAGACCGATCCCTTCGGCCGGAAGAAGGTGCGCGTGAGCCCGTTCATCCCGGTCTGGGTGATCGTCGAATGCTCGGCGCCCGCGATGATCTGGAAATTCAGCTTGTCGGAGAGCTTGCGCCCAAAGCTCAGCAGGCCCTCGTACCGGTCCTCGCTGACCCCGCCCGTGCCGCCTTCGAACGGCTGGTCGACAAACGTCCCCGACGGATCGAGGATCGCGATCGACGCGACATTGTCGAGCGTATTGAACGCCGCCTCGCCCGACAACTGCCAGTCGCCGCCGAACATCTTCCACTGATATTCGCCGCGCGCGATCGTCTCGCCGATGTCCCCCGTCTGCGCAAAACGGTCGCCCGTCGCGATCCCGCCTTCGGGGGTCGTGATGATTTCCTGCGAATAGGGTTCATGGCTGAACCGGCGCAGGCCGATCAGCTTCAGCTTTCCGGGGCCGACGCCGAACTGGTAATCGCCGCTGACTTCGTAGTTCCAGCTGTCGTCAATCTCGCGCACGCGGCGCACCCGGTCGGGCTGTCCGGGCGAAACGCGCACGCCATCCTCATAGTAGCGATCATATTCGCGCTGATAATGCCCGCCAATGTTCGCAATCGTATCCCCTGCCGGGTCCCAGGTGATACGTCCCGACAGCTTGGGCGTGTCAAAATGGGTGTTCCAGCTATCCTTGCGCCGCTCGATGACACGACCCGCGCCGTCATAAATGATCGTCGGGCCGCCCGCACCGCTACGTCTGGCGCCATCGTTGTTGAGCGCGACTTCATATTCGACCGTTCCGCTGCGTCCGCGAACCGAAACATCGCCGCGCGTGAACAACGGGTCGGTGTAATGCGGGCGAAATTCGGGCTTCCACGAAAACTGCCCCGAAAAACTGTCGGCGCGATAGAGGATATTGGCAACCTGCCCCGACAGGCCGGGAATATCGAGCGTCGCGCCGTCGACGATCTCGATCCGCTCGACATTGCCCGCCGGGATGCGCGACAACTGGGTGTACATGTCGTCGCCCTTGTTCGACGGTCGCTCGCCGTTGAACAGCACATTGCCCGTCGCCTGCCCCAGCCCGCGCAGTTGCTCATTGTCGCGGATCTGGAAACCCGGCACCTGGCGCAGCATGTCATAGGCGTTGTTCGGCGCGTAGCGGGTGAAGTCGGCGGGGGTATAGACCTGCCGCGCCGCGCTGCTCACCCCGCCAGCGGGCACTTCGGTCGGCGCGGGCGGCGGCGTATCGCCGGTTGGCGAGGTTTCCTGCGCCATAGCCGGAACGGCCGAAAGCGCGGCAGCGACCGCCGCCAGACTGACAAGACGCATCACTTCGCATTCCCCCCGGCCGCGCGGTTCATCGCCTGCGCATAGTCACCCGTCACCCCCAGCGCCTTCATTCCGACCACGTCGTCGGCGCTCAGCTTCCGGTATCCCGCCGCCGCGAGCCCGCGCATATAGGCGCCGTCGACGCCCAGCGCCTTGCACGCGATCGCATCGTCGATGTCGGTCAGGACGATCGCCTCGGACTTGAGATCGCGGACATATTCGGGCGTGATTTCCAGCGCGGCCGCGGCGATCAGGTCGTCGGTCTCTTTCGGCGGCACCCCCTCGCGGATCAGCCCGTCGGCGAGCGCGATCGTCGCGTCGACCATCAGCATCGTCAGTTGGTCGGCCGGCGCGCCCGGCGCCAGCCCGCGTTGGCCCAGCGCGCGTCCGAAACCCGCGTCGGGCGCAAAACTGCACTGCCCCTTGCCTTCATAGACACGCGTCACTTGTCCGCTGCAATCGAGCGTCCCCGCCTCGTGCTTCACGGTGAACTGTACCGGCCCGGGGGCGCTCAGCGCGGTTCGCACCGCGGCAAATTCGGGCCGTCGGCCGGCAAGGTCGGCGTCGAGCGACAGGTCGCTGCTCGCGCTCTTGTGGCGCAGCTGCAGCTTCGGCTGGCCCCTCTTTCCCGTCTCGGGCATCACCTCCCAGCGGATGCCCTGCATTTCCTGGGCCTCGGCCGTGGCCGGCTGGACCGGTGCAGCGCAGGCCAGCACGGACGACAGGACCAGGCTCGATAATGTTATCGTGGTTTTCATGGCGGCACTCCTCCCTCCGTGCGCCGGGCGAGCGTCATCGCTCGCCGCCGCAACGGCGTTTTCAAATGATCGTTCGATGAAGGACCGGCTGGCTTCGGCTAACCGGGCCGAATCAGCCGGCCGGTCTCAGTTTTCGTGCGGCACGGGCGGCTCGGGCGATTCGGGCATCTCGAGCCGGGTGACGCGGCCGTCGGCGCTGCGCGCCTCGATCGAACCGCCGGGCCCGAAACTGACCGACGAACCCCGGCCGGAAATGACGGCTCTGGGCTTCGGTGCGGCGATCGGCCGGGGTATCGCGCCCGATCGATATTTCCCCACGGCGCGCAACTCGATGGCATCGTCGGCGTCGCGCATCCGAACGCCCGATTTTTGCATCTCGGTCACAAAGTCGCAGTCGACCCCCATCGCCTTCAGCGCGATCAAATCGTCGAGCCCGACGTCGGGGAAATGCGACTTCATGTCGCGGGCAAAGGCCGCGTTGATGCCCACATGCCTGGCCCCGACCAGCTCGTCGAAATCGGCATCGGGAATGATACCGCGCATCTGCCGGATATAGGCGGGATCGATGCCGCTCGCCTTTGCCGAAATAATATCGTCGGCATCCATCGGTCCGCCATGCTCGCGCATCTGCGCGACATATTCCGGGGTCACACCGACCGCGCGCATGCCCACCAGTTCTTCGGCGGTCAGCGCCTTCGACGGCGCGGCTGCGGCCGCGGCACCATCGGCAGCGGCAGCGTTCGCCGCGACGGCAGACTGCGATGTCACGGCCGTCGCTTGCTTGGCGGTGGTGATGGAGGCGGCGACGGCGTGGACCTCCGTCGCCGCCAAGGGCTTCGCCGTGGCCGAAAAGGCCGCGAGCGGTGCGGTCACGCCCGCCAGTATCACCAGGCTCATCAGGATCCAGCTCGCGCTCGCCGGCCCGCGCTTCAGGCTGGCGTCGAGGACGCGGGTGATCCGGCGCTTCAGGCTGCCCTTGCCCGGGGCGACGCCATGCGCCGCGAGCAGCGCCGCCTTGTTGTCATGCCGCGCTGCGCCGACCAGCAAGGTCGCATAATCGGGCCCGTCGATGTCGGCCATCAGCACCGCATCGTCGGCCGCCTCTTCGCGCAGCTGGTGGCTCTCCCTCGCGAGCATCCACACCAGCGGGTTGAACCAGAAGAGTGCGCAGGCGACCCGCGACGCGAGCAGTTTCGCCCAGTCGAGCCGCGCGACATGCGCCAGTTCGTGCGCGATGATCGCCTCGGCCTCGCCGACCGCCTCGACCGCCTTCGGGCTCAGCACGATCGTTGGGCGCAGCACGCCCCAGCTGATCGGCGAACGCAGCTCGTTACTGACCAGCAGCGCGGTGCCATGTTTGAACCCCATCCGCCGCTGCGCCTCGGCGAGCGCCGAAAGCCACGATCCCTCGACGAGGACTTCGGCGCGCCCGCGCATCGCGAACAGCCGCACGACCGCCAGCGCCATCACTCCAAACAGCAGGATAAGCGGGATCGCATAGAGAAAGGGGGCAACGTCGGTCACCCCCGACAGGATCATCGGCGGCGATCCGGTCATGTCCACCACGACAGGGACTGACGTCGTGGGGAGGGCCGGGTCGACCGCCGATGCCCCTGTATTTGCAATCTCGCCCACGGTCGCCGCCGGCGCCGTCTCGGCGACCCAGCTCGCGGGCAGCGGCTGCCACTGGGGCAACAGCAAGGTGGCAATCGGCAGCGCGAGCAGCGCGAGCAGGCCGACATGCGCGACCAGCGACCGTTCGCCCGCCGACCGCGTCCTCGCAAGGCGCAGCAGCACCATCGTCAGCCCCGCGATCAGCGCCGATTTCCAGGCGAGCCCGACCAGGGTTTCGGTGGTGATCATCACGTCGCTCATCACTGGGTCCTCCCTTCGCGCGCCTGCCCGATCAGCTTTTCCAGCTCGTCGAGTTCGTCATTGCTCATCTCGTCCTGCATGCCGAGCAGCGCGGCGGCGGCGCTCGTCGCCGACCCGTTGAAAAAGACGCGGACGACCTGGCTGAGCGCCGACTTGCGCGCGGTCTTGTCCGACACGCTGGGCGCATAGACGAACCCGCGTTCGGATTGTTCGCGCACGACGAAACCTTTGGTCTCGAGCCGCTTCAGCATCGCGCGGATCGCCGATCCCGACAATTCGTCGGCGAGCGTCTCGCCGATCTCGGTCACGGTCGAGGCCCCGCGCTCATAAAGAATATCGACAATCTCGCGTTCCCGCGGCGGCAAACTGGACAACATGCGAATCACCTCATGCGCTACATTTGTAGCGTGCTACATTTGTAGCGCAGGCTTGGCAAGGGGTTTTATTCGACTAATACACGGCACGACCACCGCAATCCCCGGCCGGTCGCACCCGCGCCTCGACCGCCGAAAAAAATTTGCCGAACGATGTCGATTTTTGAAAGCCCCGTTCGTCGTGTCGATGTCAGGCCAATTCGGCCGGCGTAAACAAGGAGACAGACAATGCGTGTGATGGTGTTCGTAAAGGCGACCGAAGACAGCGAAAAGGGCATCGCCCCCACCGCCGAGACCGCCGCGATGTTCGAGGCAATGGGCAAATTCAACGAGGAGCTGGTGAATGCCGGCGTGATGCTCGCCGGCGACGGCCTCAAGCCCTCCTCGGCGGGCAAGCGGATCGCGTTCGACGGCCCTGGCCGGTCGGTCATCGACGGACCGTTCGCCGAGACGCGCGAGCTGGTTGCGGGATTCTGGCTCTGGGAAGTCAAGGATATGGACGAAGCGGTCGCCTGGGCGAAGCGCTGCCCCAATCCGATGCCGGGGCCGAGCGAGCTCGAAATCCGGCCGCTGTACGAAATGGACGATCTGGAAGAATATCTGACGCCCGAGGCGACGGAAATCCACGACCGCAACCGCGACAAGCTCGGCGGCAACTAAGGCCGTCGGTCGCAGCCGTCTTGCCTCGCCCCCGACTTTCGCCGACAAGGCGGCATGACGGCCGGCGAGACGCAACAGGCGATCGAAGCGACGTTTCGCATTGAACGGGCCAGGCTCATCGCGGGTCTGGCCCGTATCGTGCGCGATGTCGACCGAGCCGAGGAGCTGGCGCAGGATGCCCTCGTCATTGCCCTGTCCGAATGGCCCCGGACCGGCGTTCCGGCCAATCCCGGCGCCTGGCTGATGACCGCCGCCAAACGCCGCGCCATCGACGCGATCCGCCGCGACAGGATGCGGACACGCAAGCATGCGGAGATCGCGCGCGAGCTGGACGGCGAGGTCGACGACGACGCCGCCAACGTCGTCGAAGCCGTCGAAGCGGCGGTCGACGACGATCCCGGCGACGAACTGCTCGGCCTCATCTTTACTGCCTGCCACCCCATATTGTCGGCCGACGCCCGCGCGGCGCTCACGTTGCGCGTCATCGGCGGGCTCACGACCGACGAGATCGCCCGGGCTTTCCTGACGAGCGAGGCGACGATCGCGCAGCGCATCGTCCGCGCGAAAAAGACGATCGGCAACGCCGGCCTCGGCTTCGAGGTGCCGCGCGGCGGCGACCGCACGGCACGCCTCGCCTCGGTGCTCGAGGTCATCTACCTCATCTTCAACGAAGGCTATGCCGCCACGGCGGGCGACGATCTGGTTCGGCCCGACCTCTGCCTCGAGGCGCAGCGGCTGGGGCGCATGCTGGCGGGGCTGATGCCGGGGGATAGCGAAGTGCTCGGCCTGCTCGCGCTGATGGAAATCCAGGCGTCGCGCCTGTCGGCACGCACCGGGCCCGACGGCGCCTTCGTGCCGCTGCCCGAGCAGAATCGCGCCCGCTGGGACCAGCTGCTGATCCGCCGCGGCCTCGACGCGCTGGCCCGCGCCGAAGCGCTGGCCAAAGCGCCCGAAAACCAGGGCCCCTATGCGGTGCAAGCCGCGCTGGCCGCCTGCCATGCGCGCGCGCGCAACGCGACCGACACCGACTGGCCGCGCATCGCCGCGCTCTACGACCGGCTGCGCGCCGTGATGCCCTCGCCGGTGGTCGAGCTCAATCGCGCGGTCGCGCACAGCATGGCCTTCGGCCCCGAAGCGGGCCTGCGGCTGGTCGATGCCATGGCGGACGCCGCGATGCTGCGAAACTACGCGCCCTTGCCCGCGGCGCGCGGCGACTTTTTGTTCCGCGCCGGCCGCCTCGCCGAAGCCCGCGCCGAATTCGAGGCGGCAGCCCGTCTCACCCGCAACGCGCGCGAAAAGGCCTTTCTGCTCGCTCGCGCGGAGGCTTGTGGGTGACGGCATGGCGGGTTTCGGAAGTGGACGTTCCGTATTTCTTCGTCAGCTTCCTTATCCCCGCAAGTGACGCGTGTCACACCGTGCGGACATCATCTGCCCTAAGCCGATGGCAGGTGACAATATCCCAATCTATTCTGTATGTTGGGTCCAAACAGGGGAATCTCCGCTTCATGCCCAGCCGTCGAAACCGCTTTCTCGCGCTCATCCTTGCGGCCCCGCTGTGGACCGCCGTGCCGGTCGCCCTCGCGCAGGACGCGCCGTCCAGCGAGCTCGACGCCGATCAGCAAAAGATGCTCGACCTCATCAACAGCGGGATGGAGTTCGACCGCGCGGGCAAGACGCGCGAGGCTAGCGCGGTCTATCGCCGCTGGATCGACGAAGCGACGAAGCGCTACGGCGCCGACGGCCTGATCACCAGTCTGGGATACCGCCTGCTCGCGGGCAATCTCGAGGACCAGAACCAGCTCAAGGAGGCCGAGGCTTATTGGAAGCGCCTGCTCGACATCAATCTCAAGGTGATGGGCGAGCAGGACGACGAAACGCTGACCGCTTACGGCTTCCTTTCGTCCAACTATATCAAGCAGGGCCGCCCCGCCGACGCGCTCCCGCTGCGCCGCGCGATCCTTGCCGCGCGCACCGCGAGCAAGGGCGAGCGGGATCCCAAGACGATCGTCGCAACCAGCAACCTCGCGTCGGTGATGTCCGAGCTTGGCGACATGAAGGGCGCCGAGGCGCTCTATCGCAAGGCGCTCGCCGCCAGCCTCGCGGTCCATGGCGAAAACCACCGCGAGACGTCATCGGGCTATGCCAACCTCGCGGTCGTGCTGCGCAGCCTCGCGCGCTACGACGAAGCCGAGCCGTTGCTCGAAAAAGCGCGCGCGATCGACGAAGCGCTGCCCGAAACGAAGAGCGCCGACATCGCGCTGCGCTATTATAACAGCGCGGTGAATTTCGGCGACATGGGGCGCTATGCGGAAGCCTCGGCGGCGGCGAACAAGGCGCTCGAACTCGGCCGCGCCGCCAAGGGCGACGACAGCACGGAGGCGGCACTCGGCTATACGGCGGTCGCGTACAGCCTGACGCTCGAGGGACGTTTCAACGAAGCCGACACCGCCTATCGCAAGGCGCTCGCGATCCGCTCGAAATTGCTCGGCGAGGCCCACCCGCTGACCGCCGAGGCGTATAATAATCTCGGGCTCAACATGGAGAAGCAGGGCCTGCCGCCGACCGCGATCGAACCGCTGGTGCGCAAGGCGCTCGACGTCACGCGCGCGGCGCTCGGCGAAAGCAGCGAGCGGACCGCGACGATGTACGCCAATGTCGCGCATAATCTGAACCAACAGGGCCGCTATACCGAGGCCGAGCCGATGTACCGCCGCGCGCTCGAAATCCAGGAGCGTGTGGGCGGGTTAAACCACCCCTCCTATGCGACCAACCTGCTCAACCTGGCCTATAATCTCCGCGACGATGGCCGGTCCGAAGCGGCCGAGCCGCTCATGCGCCAGGCGCTCGGCATCTTCCAGGCGAAGTTCGGCGACGACAATCCCGAAACTGCATGGGCCTATGTCAGCCTCGGATCGGCGCTCGGCGAGCTTGGCCGTCATGCCGAAGGCGCGGCGATGACGATCAAGGCGCTCGACATTCGCCGCCGCCTGCTCGGCGAAGAGCATCCGCTCACCGCCGTTGCCTATAACAGCGTCGGTGCCGCGCTGGTCCGCGGCGACAAGGGTGGCGCCGGCGACAAGGCGGCCGAACCCTATTACCGTCAGGCGCTCGCGATCCTGCAACGCAGCATCGGCGAAGCGCATATCGATACCGCGCACGCCTATGACAATCTCGCCTCGAACCTGCTGCGCCAGGGCAAGGCGGCCGAAGCCGAACAGGCCGCGGCCAAGGCGGTCGCGATCGTACGGCGGCTGGACGACCAAAGCGCGGCAGGCGGCAGCGCGATGGCGTTGTCGGCGCTCGACCGGCAACAGGCGAATCCGAACCGCGGCATCTTCACCACCTATATGAATTCCGCCTTCGGGCTGATGAGCGATACGCCGGGGGCTGCCGAACAGTCGCAGATCCAGGACCGCGCCTTTCGCGCCGCGCAGGACGCGATCGCCTCGGCGTCGGGCCGCGCGGTGCTCCAGACTGCGGCGCGCGGCGCCGCCAAGACGCCGCAAATGGCCGAAGCGGTGCGCCAGGAACAGGATCTTGCCGCGCGCGCGAACCTCATCGACAAGAATCTGCTCCGCGCGCTCAGCGCCCAGAAGCCGGTCGAGGCCGCGCGGCTGCGGGGCGAACTGGAAACCGTGCAGGCAGCGCTCGCCGACGTCAGCGCGCTGATCGACAAGAAATATCCTTCGTACCGCCAACTCGTCTCGCCGCACCCGATCAGCCTCGCCGAAGCGCAGGCGGCGTTGCGGCCGGACGAAGCGCTGCTGCTGATGACCGAGGCGGCGAACACGTTCCACCTCTTTGTCGTCACCCCGAATGCGGTCGGCTGGAGCCGGCCGGGGAAAGAAATCCACGTGATCCTCAAGCAGATTTCGGACCTGCGCTGCGACGTCGACTTTGCAACCTGTTCGGCGGCGCGAAAGGCCGAACTCGACGCGCTGCCGATGTCGCCAAAGGAACTCGAAGGCGGGCAGCGCTTCGACCTCAACACCGCGCACGCGCTCTACAAGGAGTTGATCGAGCCGATCGAACCGCTGCTGAAGGGCAGCTCGCGCCTCTATCTCACCAGCTCGGGCAAGCTTGGCGACCTGCCGCTCGCAATGCTGTCGGCAACGCCGCTGCCGGGCGGCGCCGACGCAGCCGATCCCGACACGCTCGCACGCGCCGGATGGCTCGCCGACCGCTATGCCTTTACCAGCCTGCCCTCGGTCGCGGCGCTGACCCTCACGCGCGAGGCGCGCACCGGCCGACAGGGTAAAAGCTTCCGCGGCTATGGCGCACCGGTGCTGCTCGGCGGCGACACGGGCTCGCGCGCCGCCGCGGGTGTCGGGGTGTTCGACGGCGTCTCGGCGTCGGGTTCACCGCTCGCCGACCCCGATGCGCTGCGCAAACTCGCGCCCTTGCCCGGAACTAAGGTCGAGCTTGCCGCGATGGCCGATCTGTTCGGCGCCGCGCCCGCCAGCCTGACGCTCGACGGCAAGGCCACCGAGGCCGCATTGCGTCAGGATGCGGCGCTGTCGACCAGCACCATCGTCGCGATCGCGACGCACGGCCTTCTGCCCGACCCCGGGCTCGGCCTCGGCGAACCGGGCCTCGTGCTCACCCCGCCCGCGACGCCGAGCGACCTCGACGACGGCCTGCTCACCGCGAGCGAGGCCGCGCGGCTGACGCTCTCGGCCGACTGGGTGATCCTCTCGGCGTGCAACACCGCGTCGGCGGAAAATTCGGGCGGCGGCGACAGCCTCTCGGCACTCGCGCGCGGTTTCCTTTACGCCGGCGCCGACGCGCTACTCGCGAGCCATTGGCGCGTATCGGACGAGGCCACCGCGGTGCTCACCGTCGAAACGCTGGTGGCGCGGCGCGCGAACCCCGACCTGTCGCGCGCGCAGGCGCTGCAACTGGGGATGAAGGCGGTACGCAGCGGCAAGCGCGCCGACGGCGCCGCGATCCCGGGCTGGAAGGCCGGCTGGGCGCACCCGGCGGCGTGGGCCGCCTTCACCAACATCGCCAACCGCGACGATTGAGCGCATTTCCCTTCAGCGCGGCGCGCCCTATGTAGGCGCCGCACATCAAGGGAGTTTCCGCCGCATGCCGATCATGGCCGCCCGCGTCTACCACGACGGCAAGCTCGTTCGCGATCTTGGCCCCGAAGAAGCGATCCCCGAGGATTGCGCCGACGGCGATTTTTTCTGGCTCGGCCTGTACGAGCCGACGCCCACCGAACTCGCGGGCATCGCCAAACGTTTCGGCCTCCATCCGCTCGCGGTCGAGGATGCGCTGAAGGCGAACCAGTTGCCGAAGGTCGAGGCCTATGGCGACCAGCTTTTCGTCATCACGCGCACCGCCAATCTCGACGCCGACATCATCCATCCCGGCGAGACCGCTTTCTTCCTCGGTCCGCATTTCTTCGTCAGCGTCCGCCACGGGTCGGCGCGCACGCACACCGACATCCGCGCACGACTCGAAACGCTGCCCGCCAAGCTCGCGCACGGCCCCGACTATGTCCTCTATGCGGTGCTCGATTTCATCGTCGACGGCTATTTCCCCGTCGTCGACGCGATCGAGGACCGCATGCTCGCGGTCGAAGACAGCGTGATGGACACCCCGCTCGACGCCGCCGACATCCGCCATCTCTACACCCAGCGGCACGAAATCATCCGCTTCCAGCGCCTGGTGGGCATGATGAAGGAGGTCGCCGGGCGCCTTGCGACCGAGGACGACCTGCCCAATATCGACCCTGCGGTACGCCCCTTCTTCCGCGACATCTGGGACCATGTCCAACGCGCCGAATTCCGCCTCACCGGCCTCCGCGACATCGCCGCCTCGGTGATCGAAACCAACGGCATGCTCGAACAGCAACGCCAGGGCGTGATCACGCGCCAGCTCGCCGCCTGGGCCGCGATCCTCGCGGTGCCGACCGCGATCGCCGGCATCTACGGGATGAACTTCGAATTCATGCCCGAGCTGGACTGGGCCCTCGGCTATCCCTTCGCCCTCGCGCTGATCTTCGGCGGCTCGGGACTGGTCTTCTGGCGGTTCAAGCATATCGGCTGGCTCTGAACCTTGCGGCGGCGGCCTCGATCCCGTAGGATCCCGGCCACAACCTCGAACGGAGTCCGCAGGATCATGGATCGCAACTGAACGCAGCCTAACCCGCTTTGCCTTCAGGAAAGTCGTATCCATGCCCGCCATTACCGTCTCCCATCTCAGCTGGTCCACGCCCGACGGCCGCGCCGTTCTTTCGGGTCTCGACCTTCAGTTCCAGCCCGAACGTACCGGCATCGTCGGCCGCAACGGCGTCGGCAAGTCGACGCTGCTGCGCCTGCTGACCGCCGAACTCACGCCCACCGCCGGCCATATCGCGATCGACGGCAGCGTCGCGATGCTGCGCCAGACGGTTCAGGTTGGTGCCGACGAGAGCATCGCCGACCTGTTCGAGGTGCGCGCGGGGCTCGCGTTGCTCCGCAAGGCCGAAGCCGGCGAAGCGAGCGCCGACGAGATTGCCGAGGCCGACTGGACGCTCGAAGCGCGGATCGACGAAGCGCTGGCCAATGTGGGCCTACCCGTGCCGCCCGAAACCCCGCTGACCACACTGTCGGGCGGCCAGCGGACACGCGCCGCGCTCGCCGGCGCGATGTTTGCCGCGCCCGATTTCCTGCTGCTCGACGAGCCGACCAACAATCTCGACCGCGAGGGGCGCGAAGCCGTCCGCGACCTGCTCGCCGGCTGGCGCGGCGGCGCGATCGTCGTCAGCCACGACCGCGAACTGCTCGAGGAAATGGACGCGATTGTTGAGCTCACCATGCTCGGCGCCGCGCGCTACGGCGGCGGCTGGAGCGCCTATCGTGCGCGCAAGGAAATCGAAGCGGCGGCCGCCGAGGCCGAGCTCGCCGGGGCGGAAAAGCGCGCCGATGCGGTGCAGCGGCAGGCGCAGGCCGCGACCGAGCGGCAGGACCGGCGCGATTCGGGCGGGCGGCGCAAAGCCGCGCGCGGCGACATGCCCCGGATATTGATCGGCGCGCAAAAACGCCGCGCCGAGGAGACGCGCGCCGCCGGCAGCCGCCTTGCCGACCGCCAGCGCGGCGCGGCCGATGAACAACTCTCGGCCGCGCGCGCGAAGATCGAGATCGTCGATCCGCTTTCGATCGGCCTGCCCTCGACCGGCCTGCCATCGTCGCGCACCGTCCTTTCGCTCGACCATGTCACCGCCGGCTATGCTCCGGGCCACCCGATCATCCGCGACGTCTCGCTTGCCGTCACCGGCCCCGAACGCGTCGCGATCACCGGTCCCAACGGCTCGGGCAAGTCGACCCTGCTCGCGCTGATCGCGGGGACGCTGACGCCGTGGGAGGGAGCAGTGCGCGTGCCCGTCCCCTTCGCGCTGTTCGACCAGCGCGTCAGCCTGCTCGACCCTGCGCTATCGATCGCCGGGAATTTCCTGCGTCTCAATCCGGGGACCTCCAACAACCAGTGCCGCGCCGCGCTCGCGCGCTTCCGTTTTCGCGCCGGCGCCGCCGACCGCATCGTCGGGGCATTGAGCGGCGGCCAGATGCTCCGCGCCGGGCTCGCCTGCGTCCTCGGCGCACCGACGCCGCCGCAGCTCCTCATCCTCGACGAGCCCGGAAACCATCTCGATATCGATTCGCTCACTGCCGTCGAAACCGGCCTCGCCGCCTATGACGGCGCGCTCCTCGTCGTCAGCCACGACTCGGCATTTCTGGACGCGATCGGGATCGCGCGGACAATCGAATTGACCCGCATCGCGAACGACGAGGTTTAGGCGTGCATTTCGCACGACGCGCCATCTTTTGGCGTGCTCGCTAACCTTCTTTTAACCAACCAACTCCAACAATCCCATATGCCTATTTACGGACATTTTCTGCCATCGGCACCCGGCGCCGACAAACGTCACGACGTGCGCCGGAAGCTCAGCCTTCTCGCGTCGGGCTTGCGGCATGATGGTACCGGCCTCGAGGTGCAGATCCACAATATTTCGGGAACGGGCCTGCTGCTCGAAAGTGACATCAAACTGGCGGCCGGCGACAGGATCGACATCGAGCTTCCGCATGCCGGCGACATAACGGCGATCGTCATCTGGGCAAGCGGACGGCTTTTCGGATGCCAGTTCGAAGGTCCGGTATCGCCGGCGACGCTGAGCGCCGTGGAACTTAAGAGCGCCGTCGCCCCGGCACCCGCCAGCGCCCCAGCGCCCAGCGTCGACGAAGATCAGGCGGCACCGGTGATCGACGAAGCCTTCGGCGTCCGCCTGCAGCGGCTCCGCACCAAGGCCGGACTCAGTCAGGCCGAGGTCGCCGAACGCATGGGCGTCGGCGCGCCGTCGGTCTCGAGCTGGGAAAATGGTCGCGCGCGCCCCAAGCGTGGCCGCATGGCAAAGCTCGCCGCCATTCTCGGCGTCCCGACCTCCGACCTGCTCGACGACGCTGCGCCCGAAGGGGTGCAGGAGCTGATCGACCGCAGCCGCGAACAGATCGCGCACGCCGTCGGCATCAGCGTCGACAGGGTCCGGATCTTCGTCGAATATTAGCGCAGAGATTCAGGGTCCATACTCAATTACTGCGCGGACAAGGCGCCTGTCCAACCCCTCAATAAGCCAGCGCACACCCATCGGCGCGCATCTCGCTCGCGGCGGCATAGACGCGCGTGTCGCCGTCCATCCGATGCTCGACGCATTGATAGCGCCCGAACCCGCCGTCGGATTCGCCCAGCGTCCAGCCGATGTCGGCGAGCTGCCGGCGGCTCGCCTCGGGCACGCCGCTCTCGAGCCGTAGCACGCCGTTCGCACCCAGATCGGGCGAATCCTCGCCCATCGTTTCGGACGACCCCTCATGGTGCCAGCGCGGCGAATCGCCCGCCGCCTGGATTTCGAGCCCATAATCGACGCGGTTGATCACGATCTGCGCCTGTCCCTGCGGCTGCATATCGCCGCCCATCACGCCGAAACTCATCCACGGCACTTGCCCGCGCGCGGCAAAGCCGGGGATGATCGTCTGGAACGGCCGCTTGCCCGGCGCATAGATGTTCGGATGGCCGTCCTGAAGGCTGAACAACTGGCCGCGATCCTGGAACATGAAGCCCAGCCCGTCGGCGACGAGCCCCGATCCCATGCCGCGGAAGTTCGACTGGATCATCGACACCATCATGCCGTCCTTGTCGGCGCAGCTGAAATAGGTCGTGTCGCCGCGGCTCGGCGCCTGCCCCGGATGGACCGGCGACAGGATGCGGTCGGGGCGGATCAGCTTGGCGCGTGTCGCGGCATAGTCTTTCGACACCAGCCATTCGACCGGCACCTTGGCGAAGTGCGGATCGGCATAATATCGCGCGCGGTCCTCATAGGCGAGGCGCTTGGCCTCGGCCTGCAGGTGGATCGACAGCGCCGACTGGAACCCCGCGCCCTTGAGGTCGAAATGCTCGAGGATGCCCAGCATCTGCAAGGTCGCGATCCCCTGCGTGTTCGCGCCAAGCGCATAGACGTCGGTGCCGCGATAGCCGATCTTGTGCGGCTCGATCCATTCGGACTTGTGCGCCGCAAGGTCCTCAAGCCGCAGCCAGCCTCCGATGCGTTTGAAATAGGTGTCGATCGTGCGTGCGATTTCGCCTTCATAGAAAGCATCGCGCCCACCCTCGGCGATCAGGCGAAAGGTGCGCGCAAGATCGGGGTTGCGAAACACCTGCCCCGCCGCGGGTCCCTTGCCGCCGTTGACGCCATAGGTGCGCATCGCATTGTCGATTTCCTCGATGCCGCGGCCAGGCTGGCGGAAACCGGCAAGGCTGCGGCGGATATAATAAGCGATCATGTCGGGCACCGGCGCGCCCGCCTCGGCATGCGCGATGACCGGCTCGAACAATTCCTTCCACGGCAATTTCCCGTAACGCTGGTGCATCGTCCACCAGCCGTCGACCGCACCCGGCACCGACACGCTGATCGCGCCATAAGCGGGCAATGTCCCGCCCTTCGCGCGCGACCGCACCGTCGCCAGGTCGAGCCCGCGCGGACTTTTCCCCGACCCCGCGAGGCCCGCCAGCTTCTTCGCCTTCGGGTCCCAGATCATCGCATAGACATCGCCGCCGATGCCGTTGGCGGTGGGCTCGAGCAGCCCGAGGCACGCGTTCATCGCGATCGCCGCGTCGACCGCCGACCCGCCGCGCTTCAATATGTCGATCCCCGCCTGCGTCGCGAGCGGGTGCGCGGTGCCCGCAGCGCCGCTGAGACCATAGGCGGCGGTGCGCGATGCGAAGCTCGCGCCGACCGGGCGATCGCCGCCCATGACATCGGGCCGCACGAAACGGTCCGCGCCCGCTTCCCACACCGGCGGCAGCGCCGCGGCGGTGCGCGGCTTGGCCGCAACCTTCGGCTGGCCATTCTGGGCAAGCCCCGCGGTAGGCAAGAGCGCGGCGGCGGGAACGGCGGCGAGCAGTGTACGGCGGCGCATGGTTCAAATCTCCCGAGAAAATTCACGTTTGCGAGCTGCGGCGAGGATGGCAAGATCGGATTTGATATACGATGCGGCTGACGATCGCCATGGGGGTGGGGATCGGACGTCCCCTCTTCGTCATCCCGGGCTTGCCCCGGGATCCGCCTTCCTTCTTCCTAGCCGAGAAAAGACAAGGCAGGCCCCGGGGCAAGCCCGGGGCGACGAGAAGTTGGATGACTGCAACCGATCACTAGCTGACGCCCCGGACCATACGGCCGAGACGATCTCAGCTTGCCAGCAGCTTCGCCATCATCCGCTCTTCCTTTTCGATCCACGGCGCCATGCTCGGGCGCGACAGGATCGCCTCGCTCCATCTGGCGATATTCGGATGCGTTGCCGGATCGATGCAGTTGCCGCAGTGGCGGAAGTTCATCAGCGGCGATGCGACCGCAAGGTCGGCGAGCGTCAGCCGGTCGCCGACGAGGAACCCCGACGCGGGGATCGCGCTCTCGAGATAGGCGAGCAGCTTGGGCAACTCCTCGGTTTCGGCAAGCGCCGCGGCGGCAAGGTCGCCTTCGCGGCCGAGGAATTTCGGCGCGACGATGCGGTTGAAGAACATCTTTCCGCTGCATGCTGCGAACACCGTGTCGGCGAACTCCTCCCACCAGATCACCTTCCCGCGCTGCTGCGGATCGGCGGGGATCAGCGCGGGTTCGGGATGCTTCGCCTCCAGATACTGGATGATCGCGCTCGAATCGGCGAGCAGGAAGCCGTCGTCGTCCATCGCGGGCATCTTGCCGAGCGGCGAGGCGGCCTGGAACCCCGGATCGGGATCGCCGATGCCGACACCCTTCAGCTCGAACGCGATCCCCTTCTCGCCCAGATAGCCAAGCAATTTTCGCACGAAAGGCGACACCACCGACCCGTAAATAATCATCGCGCTTCTCCCGTTTTCCAAACCGCAGCATAAGCGAAAGGTCGCACGCCGCAACCCGTCGGACGCGGTCGCACGCACCGGCGAAATGAACTTGCTATCAGCCCTTTGGCATGAAACAGTCGGGTTGGAGGGGGGCTGCCATCGCAGCCATCAGGCAGGACAATTGCAATGCGCCCTTCGTCGTGGGCAGATCGGCTGTTGGCGCTGCTGGTCCGGTTCGTCGGGCTGGTCATCCTTCTCGCGGCGCTCGCCGCCGCCGCCGCGAGTTTCCTTTACAATCAATCGGACGAGGCCGACCAGGCCGCGCTTGTCGCGACGCAGGTCAACATGCGGCTGCGCGATCATGTCACGGTGCTCGAGGGGGTGCGCGCGCTCTATCAGTCCGACAGCGCCGCAAGCGGGCCAGGCATCCGCGCCTATCTGGCCGCCCTTCGGCCGCAGATCCAGGCGCCGGGCATGGAAGGCGTCGGCATCGCCGCCGCGATGCGCGCGGCGACGCCCGCCGCGCTCGAGGCCAAGCTGCGCGAAAATTACGGCGAGGACATCAAGGTCTGGCCCGCGACCGATCAACCGATCGGCTTCGCGGTCGTCCTGGTCGAACCCTATACGCCGCGCCGCCACGTCGCGCTGGGGTTCGACATGTACAGCGAACCGGTGCGGCGCGAGGCAATGCGCCGCGCGTGGCAGACAGGCCAACCAGCGGCAAGCGGCATCGTCCAGCTCGCGCAGGAAAAAGCCGCCAAGGTCAAGCAGCCCGGCTTCCTGATCTATGTTCCCGTCTATACCCGGGAGCCTGAGGGACCGGGGTCCAATACCGTTGCAACGGCCCGCGGCGTGCGTCCGGTCGAAGCCTTCGTCTATGCGCCTTTCCGGACCCGGGACATGATGACCGCCGTGCTCGGATCGCAGCTCGACGGGATCGACGGGATCGAGGTTTATGCCGGCAAGGGGCCGTCGGCGCCGCTCGTCTTTAGCAAGGGCAAGATGGGCTGGGACGCGCATGAACAGACGTTGCGCGTGGCCGACCGGCGGTGGACGATGCGTATTTCCTATGGCCGCTTGCTCGAACGGCTGGGACGCCCGCTCGCCATCTTGCTGTTCGGCGTCGCACTCGCGCTGCTCGCGACCCAGCTTCACCGCGTCCAGCGGCGGCGGCTCAATGCCTTTCAGGCACTGGCGGCGCAACGCGCCCGCCATGCCGAGGACCGCGAGCTGATGATCGGCGAGATGGCGCACCGGATGAAAAACGCCTTCGCCCGCATCGGCGCGCTCGCGCGCATCACGCTGCGCGAATCCGAAAGCCTCGAGGATTTCGAGACCAGGTTCGACGGCCGGATGCGCGCGCTGTCGGACGCCAAGCAGATGCTGGTCACCGGCGCGGTCGATAGCGTCGATCTTGGCCGGATCGTTCACCGCGAACTCGAACTCGCCGGCCGTTCACCCGAGCAGCTCGCCGCGGTCACCGGCCCCGAGGTCCGCCTCGACGACGAAGGCGCGCAGGCGCTCTCGCTCGCAATCCACGAATTCGTCACCAACAGCATCAAATATGGCGCGCTCGCGGGCGAGGGCGACCTCGCGGTCGGCTGGCGCCGGATCGGCGAAGACATCGAGCTCAGCTGGGTCGAGAGCGGTCTTCCCGAAACACCCCACATCGACTGCGAAAGTTTCGGCACCCAGTTCATCCGCACCTTGATCGAGCGCCAGTTGAAGGGCAGTTGGGATCGCAATGCCGCCGACCACCGCCTTGCCATCACCATCCGCTGGCCGGACCGCGATGCCCCCGCGTGAAGCCAAGGGTCCTGACCCTCGCTGGCAGATCTGGATCGACCGCGGCGGCACCTTCACCGATGTCGTCGCGCGGTCGCCCGATGGCGCGGTCGTCACGACCAAATATCTCAGCGAGGATCCCGCGCGCCCCGGCGACGCCGCGGTCAATGCGATCCGCGACCTCACCGGTGCGGGCGAAGGCCCGCTGCCCCCGCTCGCGATCCGCATGGGATCGACCGTCGCAACCAACGCGCTGCTCGAACGCAAAGGCCAGCCGACCCTTCTCGCGATCACGCGCGGCTTCGGCGACGCACTCACCATCGGCTATCAGGACCGGCCCGATCTTTTCGCGCGCCGCCTCGACCGCATTCCGCCGCCGCACGCCGAGGTTGCCGAAATCGCCGAACGCGTCGGCCCCGACGGCGACATCCTGCTCGCGCTCGACGAAGCGGCCGCCCGCGCGTCGTTGCAAGCCGCACGCAGCCACGGCCTCACCAGCATCGCGATCGTGCTGATGCATGGCTATCGCTACCCCGCGCATGAAAAGCGCATCGCCGAAATCGCACGCGAAACCGGCTTCACCCAGATCTCGACCAGCCACGATGTCAGCGCGCTCATCAAACTGATCGGCCGCGGCGACACGACGCTCGCCGACGCCTATCTCTCGCCCGTTCTCCACCATTATGTCCGCCAATTCGTCGCGCAGCTCGGCGAGGGCGTGGACCCGCAGTTCATGAAAAGCTCGGGCGGCCTCGCGTCCGCATCCGCCTTTCACGGCCGCGACGCGATCCTCTCGGGTCCTGCGGGCGGGATCGTCGGCATGGTCGGCAGCGCCGCGCCGCTCGGCAAGACCCGCCTCATCGGCTTTGACATGGGCGGCACCTCGACCGACGTCAGCCATTATGCCGGCCGCCTCGAGCGCGACAACGAAACCATCGTCGCCGGCACGCGCATCCGCGCCCCGATGCTGCGCATCCACACCGTTGCAGCGGGGGGCGGATCGATCTGCCGCTGGGACGGCGCGCGCCTGCTCGTTGGCCCCGAAAGCGCCGGCGCCAATCCCGGTCCCGCCGCCTATGGCCGCGGCGGGCCATTGACGGTCACCGACTGCAACGTCCTGCTCGGCAAGATCCAGCCCGGCCATTTCCCGAAGCTCTTCGGCCCGAACGGCGACCAGCCGCTCGACCGCGACGTGGTCGTGCAGAAATTCGCCGCGATGGCCGCCGAGGTCGGAGGCATCACTCCCGAAGCGCTCGCCGAAGGCCTGCTCGCCATCGCGGTCCAGCAGATGGCGAACGCGATCAAGCGCATCACCATCGCGCGCGGCCACGACGTGACGCAGGGTTACAGCCTCGTCGGCTTCGGCGGCGCGGCGGGGCAGCATGTCTGCCTCGTCGCCGACGCGCTCGGCGTCGACGAAATCCTGCTCCACCCGCTCGCGGGCGTGCTATCGGCCTATGGCATGGGCCTCGCGCGCCCGTCGGCGATCCGCGAGCGCACGCTGGGCCTCAAACTCAATGCAGACTGCGCCGCCGCGCTCGCCGAAGTCGAAACCGAACTCGGCACCCAGGCCCGCGCCGACCTCGCGCCCGAAGCCGAAACCACCCGCGAAACCCTGCTTTTCGTCCGCCTCGCCGACAGCGACAATGCGATCGAACTCGCGCTCGCGCCGCCTGCCGACGTCGCCACCGCCTTCGCCGCCGCCTTCCGCCAACGCTTCGGCTATGCGCCGCACGATAACCTCGTCGTCGACCGCATCCGCGTCGAATTGACCGAGGCGGGCGATGCCCCCGCCACCTTGCCCGCAACCGCACCGGTCGCCGACACCGCCCCCGAAACCGTCGTCGCCTGGCTTTCCGGCGCGCCCCACGACGTCCCGCTCCACCAGCGCAGCGCGCTCGCGCCCGGCCGCACCATCGCCGGCCCCGCGATCATCATCGACGCGCTTTCAACGACCATCGTCGAGCCCGGTTGGCGCGCCGTGGTCCAAAGCGAGGGCACATTGCTCCTCGCCCGCACGCGAGCGGGCGGGACGCAGATCGTCGCGATCGACGACCTCGCCCATCCCGACCCCATCCGCCTCGAAATCTTCAACAGCCTGTTCATGGCGATCGCCGAGGAAATGGGCGGCGCGCTCCAGCACAGCGCCTCGTCGATCAACATCCGCGAGCGGCTCGATTTCTCCTGCGCATTGTTCGACGGCGCGGGCCGCCTCGTCGCCAATGCGCCGCATATGCCCGTGCACTTGGGCTCGATGGGCGAAAGCGTGCGCACGATCCTGCGCCAGCGCGGCGCCGGCGCGGACGGCCTCGCGCGTGACGGCCGCGGCCTCCGGCTCGGCGATGCCTACGCCCTCAATGCCCCGTACGACGGCGGCACCCATCTCCCCGACATCACCGTCATCATGCCGGTGTTCGTCGATGAAGCCGACGTCCCCGCTTTCTTCGTCGCCGCGCGCGGCCATCACGCCGACCTCGGCGGCATCGCGCCGGGATCGATGCCCCCGGGCAGCCGCAGCATCGAGGACGAGGGCATCCTCTTCGACAATATGTTGATCGTCGACGATGGAAATTTCCTCGACGAGGCCGTCGCCGCACACCTCGTCGCGGGCGATTGGCCCGCGCGCAACCCCGCGCTCAACATCGCCGATTTGAAGGCGCAGGTCGCCGCCTGCCAACGCGGCGCGAGCGCGCTCGCCGACCTCTCGGCCGCGCACGGCGCCGCGACCGTCGCGGCCTATATGGCGCACGGTCAGCGCCAGGCCGAAACCGCGGTCCGCCAACTGATCGCCCGGCTCGACGATGGCGCCTTCCGTTACGCGATGGACAATGGCGCCGAGGTCGTGGTCGCGGTGAAAATCGACCGCGAGGCTCGCCACGTCACGATCGATTTCACCGGCTCCAGCGCCACCTTTCCCGACAATTTCAACGCCCCGCTCCCCGTCGTCCGCGCCGCCGTGCTCTATGTCCTGCGCACGATGCTCGACGACCCGATCCCGATGAACGAGGGTTGCCTCGCCCCCGTCACCCTGATCGTCCCCGAAGACTCGATGCTCAGCCCGCGCTATCCCGCCGCGGTGGTCGCGGGCAATGTCGAGACGAGCCAGGTCATCACCGACGCGCTGTTCGCGGCGTTCGGCGCAATGGCGCCCGCGCAGGGGACGATGAATAATTTCACCTTCGGCAATGATGCGCACCAATATTATGAGACGATCGCCGGCGGATCGGGCGCGGGCCCCGGCTTCGACGGCACCAGCGTCATCCAGACGCATATGACCAACAGCCGCATGACCGATCCCGAGGTGATGGAAACCCGTTTCCCCGTCATCGTCGAGGAATTTTCGATCCGCAAAGGCTCGGGCGGGGCGGGTCGCTGGCACGGCGGCGACGGCGCCACCCGCCGCATCCGTTTCCGCGAACCGATGGCGGCGAATATCCTCGCGAACCGCCGCAAGATCGCCCCCAGCGGCCTCGCTGGCGGCGCCGACGCCGCGCCGGGACGCAACTGGGTCGAGCGCGCCGATGGCAGCGTAGAGATGCTCGGTGCGACGGGGAGTGCCGAGCTTCAAGCGGGCGACGCCTTCGTGATCGAAACGCCGGGCGGCGGCGGTTATGGGGAAGCGGAGAGGGAATAATTTGCAATCGGCTCTGCCCAAAACTTCGTCATTCCCGCGAAGGCGGGAACCCAGCGAGCAACCGTTGCTACTGGGTTCCCGCCTTCGCGGGAATGACGAAGAGAGGACGTAATCCATGCTCGTCCTGATCGGCATCCTCATCATCATCGCGGGCTTCGTGCTCCGTTTCAATCCGCTGCTCGTCATCATGGCCTCGGCGCTCGCGACGGGGCTTGCCGCGGGGCTCGACATCGCGGCGATCATCGCGGCGTTCGGCAAGGCGTTCAACGACACGCGCTATGTGTCGATCATCTGGATCGTCCTCCCGGTCATCGGGCTGCTCGAAGCGTACGGCCTCCAGCAGCATGCGCGCAGCCTGATCGGACGCATTCGTTCGGGCGCAGTCGGCGGCCTCCTCATCGGTTATCTCCTGATCCGCCAGATCTTTGCAGCCCTCGGCCTGACCTCGGTAGCCGGCCATCCCCAAACCGTCCGCCCGCTCGTCGCGCCGATGGCTGAAGCCGCTGCCGAGGCACAGAACCCTGCGCTCACCATAGCCCAGCGCGAGGAAGTCAAAGCCTACTCCGCCGCCACCGACAATATCGGCCTGTTCTTCGGCGAGGACATTTTCCTCGCGATCGGCTCGATCCTGCTGATGAAAGGCGTGCTCGACGGCTATGGCTATCAAATCGAGCCGCTCCACTTCTCGCTGTGGGCGATCCCCACCGCGATTGCCGCCTTCGTCATCCACAGCTTCCGCCTCTGGCGTCTCGACAAGCGGATGCGTGCGCCCGCGGAGCGCGGCGCATGATCACGCTCGGCTTCGTCTATGTCCTCGCGGGCCTGACCTTCGCGCTCTTCGCCGCGCTGGGGGTCGCCGACCGCGGCAATCCGAAACGCTTCGGCAACGCCGCCTTCTGGGGCCTGCTCGCGCTGTCGATGCTCGGCGGCGACGCGCTCGGCGATTTCGGCAACGGCCTCCTCGTCCTCGCGCTCGTTGCGATCGCCGGCACCGGCCAGATCGGCCGCCCCCCTGGCGGCGACGTTCCGCCCGAGGTGCAGGCCGAACGCGCCGCCCGCCATGGCCCGTTCCTCCTTCTCGTCGCGCTGATCATCCCCGCGGTCGCGCTCGCGGGCACCTTCCTCTTCAAATGGCTTCCCGGTCTCGCCGATCCCAAGCAGGCAACGCTCATTTCGCTCGCGATCGGCGTGCTCATCGCGCTTGGCGTCGGCATGGCCCGCCTCAAACCACCTTTGCTCCTTCCCGCACAGCAAGGCCGCCGCCTGCTCGACGCGGTCGGCTGGGCGGCAATATTGCCGCAGATGCTCGCGAGCCTTGGTGCGGTTTTCGCACTCGCCGGTGTCGGCGAAGTCGTCGGCGACCTCATCGGCACCGCAATCCCCGAAGGCAGCCTGTTCGGCGCGGTCCTCGCCTTCGGGCTCGGCATGACGCTGTTCACCATGGTGATGGGCAACGCCTTCGCCGCCTTCCCGGTGATGCTCGCCGCGGTCGGCATGCCCCTGCTCATCAAGCAATATGACGGCGACCCCGCGGTCGTCGCGGCGATCGGCATGCTCGCGGGCTTCTGCGGCACGCTGATGACCCCGATGGCGGCGAACTTCAACCTCGTCCCCGCCGCGCTGCTCGAACTCAAAAACCCTTATGGCGTGATCAAGGCGCAGGTCGGGACTGCGTTGCCACTGCTTGGCGTGAATATCCTCTTCATTTGGCTGTTCGCGTTCTGATTGTTTCCTCCGTTCGTCCTGAGGAGCCATTGAGCTTGTCGAAATGGCGTCTCGAAGGACCGCGACAGGCTCAGCCCCTCCTCAGGACGAACGGCATCGGATGTCGCTCTCGACTTCGCTCGACACGAACGGGTAACGAAAGGAAATGACCACCCTCACCCCCGACCATGCCGCCCGCTTCGCCACCGCGACCCTCGCGCACCTCGGCCGCGAATATCCGTACAAGATGGACCTCGTCCTGAACGGACCCGAGGACGCCAAACCGCCGCGCGAGCATCACCCGATCTTCCACGGCAGCTTCGACTGGCACAGCTGCGTCCATGGCTGGTGGCAAGTCCTGCGTCTCGCGCGCCGCTTTCCCGGCCTCGTCATTGCCGCCGACATCCGCGCCCGCGCCGACGACATGCTCGTGCCCGAAAAGGTCGCGGGCGAACTGGCCTATCTCGATCGCCCCAACGCCGCGGGCTTCGAGCGCCCCTATGGCTGGGCATGGCTGCTCGCGCTCCATGCCGAGGCCAAGCGTCACGACGCGCCGTGGGGCGACGCGCTCGAACCGCTCGCTGCCGCCTTTGCCGCGCGCTTCCACGCCTTCCTGCCAAAGCTCACCTATCCGCTGCGCGTTGGCACCCATTTCAACATCAGCTTCGCGCTCCTCCTCACGCGTCACTGGGCCGAAAGCCGCGACCCCGCGCTCGTGACGCTGATCGACGCCCGCGCCCGCGACTGGTTCGGCGAGGACCGCGACTGTCAGGCGTGGGAACCCGGCGGCGACGAATTCCTCTCCTCGGCGCTGACCGAAGCGCATCTGATGGCGGTCGTGCTCGGCGACGATTTCCCCGGCTGGTTCGACGCCTTCCTCCCGCGCGCGGCGCAGGAACAGCCCGCGACGCTCTTCACCCCCGCGACCGTCTCCGACCGCAGCGACGGCAAGATCGCGCATCTCGACGGCCTCAACCTCAGCCGCGCCTGGTGTTGGCGCGCGATCGCCAGCGCGCTCGGCCCCGCGCATCGCGTCAGCCGGGTCGCCGAAGCCGCGGCGCAGCGGCACCTCGACGCCGCCCTCCCACACGTCACTGGCGACTATATGGGCGAACATTGGCTCGCAAGCTTCGCGCTCCTCGCGCTAGATGGGCTCTAAGGGGGACACACCGCCCTTCCGATTGACAAGCCCGGCCCTCGCAGCGAGAGACGGCGCAAGGGGAGAGAGGCCGAGGTGAACGGAAAGATGATACGCCCGACATCGTTCGACGTCGCCGAGCGCGCCGGCGTGTCGCAATCGACCGTGTCGCGCGCGCTCCGCAACAGTCCCGGCGTCAATGCCGAAACACGCGCGCGCGTTTCCGCCGCGGCGCGCGAACTTGGCTATGTCGTCGACCGCCACGCCTCGTCGCTTCGCTTGAAAAGCAGCGAGACGATCGCGCTCGTCACCATCTGTCGCCCCGGCGAGGACCGCAGCGCGATCAATCCCTTCTATTTCGCACTGCTGGGCAGCATCGCCGCCGCCACCTCGGCGCGTGGCTTCAACCTGCTCGTCTCCTTTCAGGAGAACGCCGACAATTTCCGCGCCGACTTCGTCGCCTCGGGGCTCGCCGACGCGATGATCGTCATCGGCACCACCAGCAACCGCGCGGCATGGGACTATTTCGCCGGCGCGCAGGCGTCGGGGCTCGACTTCGTCTGCTGGGGCAGCCCGGGTAGCCCGTTTCACTGGATGCGCAGCGAAAATGACATCGGCGGTCAGCTCGCCGCCGAGCATTTCGTGCGTGACGGCCGCCGCCGCATCGCCTTCGTCGGGCCGCAGCAGTCGCCGCAGCGCCAGTTCGACGAGCGGCGCGACGGCTTTTCGGCCGCGCTCGCCGCGCACGGTCTGACCGCGATCGTCGCCGAGCCGCCCGCCGCCGCCGACCGCCACGCGCAGGGTGTCGCCGCGGTGCAGGCGCTGCTCGAAGCGCATCCCGACACCGACGCGATCTTTGCCGCCAGCGACATGCTCGCGCTCGGCGTTCTCCAGGGCCTCAAGGAGGCGGGGCGCAGCGTGCCGGGCGACGTCGCGCTGATCGGCTTCGACGGCATCCGCGCCGGGACGCTCGCCGACCCCGCGCTCACCACGCTCGAACCCGACCTCGACGCAGCGGGCGAGGCGCTGGTCGCCATGGCGCTCGAGGATGACGAGCGCACGCGCAGCGGCACGCGTATCCCCGTCCGCCTCGTCGTGCGCGGCACCGCCTGACCCCAAGCCCGTCCGCCTTGCCGCGAACGGCGGCTGAACAGGGCGTTGTGATCGCGGTCACCGCAATCGCGCCAACTCCGCGGAATATAGGCAAGACTCGCTCTCGAAGGGACCGAAAGACCGTGCGACACCTGCTCGCGGCCGCCGCCGCAATCCTGCTCCTCGCCCCGGCCGCCGGCGATGCGCGCGTCGTCCCGCTGCCGGGGACGCAACCCCAACGCACCGTCCCCCAACAGGGGCGCGAGACCTACCGCTATCGCTGCGATGTCGAGCAGAAGCTGAAGGGGGGCATCGTCTCGCTGACCCGCCTGTACACCGACGAAGGCAAGCGCGACGCCGGCGACTTCATGCACTGGAACCTCGCCGGTTATGACCCGTCGCGCCCACGGCGGCCGCTCGAACTCGAGCTTTCCTATATCTGGGACCCGTCGCGCCAGCCCGCGGTCGAGCCGCGCAAGATCGAGGTCAAGCTCCGCGTCGGGCTCGACACCGACCTTCCCGAAGTCGCGCTGATCCAGATGCAGCGCCCCTTTCCGGTCGAGCCCCATGGCATCGTCGGCAGCACCGCGCTCTCGACGCAAATCTTTCCCTATGGCGCCCACAATATGAAGGACGGCCATGGCGACCTCCCGCTCGGCGACCTGCTCGCCTATGCCGAAGGCTATGACACGCTCGACTGGACGCTGATCCGCCCGTCCGACCGGCTCGGCGGCGACAAGGAGCTGGCGCGCGGCACGATCGATACCGCCGCGCTGCGCGAGGCGGTCGCCGCGCTCCCCGGACTGCGCAAAAGGCTCGCGGTCAAGACTGCCGATCCCAAGGCGCGGTGCGAACGCGTCCTGTGGCCCGAACACATCCTCTATTGACCGCAGCAGGCCACCCCGCCGTTGACCGCCATGCGGGAAAGTTACAGACCCGCATGGTCTGGCAACAAGGGACTGGTTTTCATGCGCAAATTGGCAATATTCGGCGCGAGCTTTCTCGCGCTTACCCCGCAGCTGAGCGTCGCTCAGGAAGAGCAAGCGTCGACCGAATCGCCACCGGAACCCGAAGCTGGCGCCCCCGCCGCCATGTCGGCTTCGGCCGCAGGCAGCGCGCGCAAGGGCCCGGAGCGCCGCCTCACCGGCGCTGACCTGTTTGACCTGTCGATCGCCGCCGACCCGCAGATCAGCCCCGACGGCCGCCACATCGCCTATGTCCGCCGCGCCAACGACATCATGTCCGACCGCGCGGTCAGCTCGATCTGGCTCATCGACACCCAGACCGGCGAGGAAACCCCGGTCGCCGGCCGCCAAGGTGGTGCCTTCTCGCCCCGCTGGTCGCCCGACGGCAAGCGCCTCGCCTTCGCCTCGACCGAGGGCGGCAGCGCGCAGCTCTGGGTGCGCTGGATGAACGGCGGCGAAGCCGTGCGGCTCACCGGCCTTCCCACCAGCCCGTCGAGCATCGCCTGGTCGCCCGACGGCCGCTCGATCGCCTACACCATGCTCGTCAAGGACGAGGGACCGAAGTTCGGCGCCGCGCCCGCGAACAAGCCCGAGGGCGCCAAATGGGCCGAGCCGCTCGAGATCCGCGACCTCCTGACCTACCGCGCCGATGGCGAAGGCTATGTCGAGCCGGGGTTCGAAAAGATTTTCCTTGTGCCCGCCACCGGCGGCTCGCCGCGCCAGCTGACCTTCGGCCCCTATCACGATACCGGTCCGGTCAGCTGGTCGCGCGACGGCCGCACGCTCTATTTCAGCGCGAACCGCCGCGCCGACTGGGAGAATGATCCGGTCGAAAGCGAGGTCTACGCGCTCGACGTGACGGGCGGGCAGGTCACCCAGCTCACCGACCGCAACGGCCCCGACGCGAGCCCGCTCGTCTCGCCCGACGGACGGCTGATCGCCTATGTCGGCTTCGACGACGCCGGCCGCGCGTACGAGAACAACAATCTCTATGTGATGAACCGCGACGGCTCGGGCCGCCGCAACCTCACCGAAAATTGGGATTTCAGCGCCGATGCGATCCTCTGGGACGGCGGCAGCGGCGGCATTTACGCCCAGTACGACGACCATGGCGAAACCAAGGTCGCGCGCATCGGCCTCGACGGATCGGTCCGCGACGTTGCCAAGGGCCTGTCGGGCGGCGGGCTCGACCGTCCTTACTCGGGCGGCAGCTTCTCGGTATCGGCGGCGGGCGCGGTCGCCTTCACCGGCGGCACCCCGACGCGTCCCGCCGAAGTCCAGCTCGCGCGCGGCGGCTCCGCGCGGATGCTCACCGACCTCAACCGGTCCTTGCGCGAAGTGAAGGCGCTCGGCGAAGTCCGCAAGATCACCGTGGCGTCGAGCCACGACGGCAAGCCGATCGAGGGCTGGCTCACCCTGCCCCCCGGCTACACCGAGGGGCGCAAGGTCCCGCTGATCCTCGAGATCCACGGCGGGCCCTTCGCGGCCTATGGCCCGCATTTCTCGACCGACAACCAGCTCTACGCCGCCGCGGGCTACGCCGTCCTCTCGGCCAACCCGCGCGGCTCGACCAGCTATGGCGAGGCGTTCGCGAACGAGATCGACAAGGCCTATCCGGGCAATGATTATTTCGACCTGATCAGCATCGTCGACCGCGCGGTCGAACTCGGCGTCGCCGATCCCGATGCGCTGTTCGTCACCGGCGGTTCGGGCGGCGGCGTGCTCACCAGCTGGATCGTCGGCAAGACCAAGAGGTTCAAGGCCGCGGTGACGCAAAAGCCCGTGATCAACTGGACGACGCAGGCGCTCACCGCCGACGGCCCCGCCTTTTTCGGCCGCTACTGGCTCGGCGCGATGCCGTGGGAAAAGCCCGAACTCTTCTGGGCGCGCTCGCCGCTCTCGCTCGTCGGCAATGTCGAGACCCCGACGCTCGTCGTTGTCGGAGCGGAGGATTATCGCACCCCGGTCAGCGAATCCGAACAATATTATACCGCGCTGCGCCTGCGCGGCGTGCCCACCGCGCTCGTCAAGGTGCCCGGCGCCAGCCACGGCGGCATCGCCGCGCGCCCTTCGCAGTCGGCCGCCAAGGCATCGGCGATCCTGGCGTGGTTCGAAAAATACAAAAAGGGCTGGACCCGCCCGGCATCGGGCACATCGGGCACATCGCCCGCGACACCGGCGAACTGATCGCGCCCCGAGGGAGGCGCGCGGTGCATCACGCCGTCGGCGGCGGCAGCTGCTTCGGCGCCTCCCGGGCCATCTGCTCCGCCCGGTCGAGCGCCTCCAGCTCGGCCTCGCTCAGCGGCATGTGCTGCCCGCACGTCACGCAAGGCGGGTGAAAGCGGCGCTTCATCCGGCGGGTCTGCATCACCATCGCAATGCGCTTCAGCAGCACCGCATCGGTCTCTTCCTGCGTCGCGATATGCCGCCGCTGCTTCACGCCATCCTGGAACACAATCCCGCTTTTAAATTCGGCGCGGTCGATGAAGCGATACCGCACCGCCTCGGGCAGCACGAACGCCTCGGCCTCCTCCGGCGTCAGCGCGCGCCCGAGCGCCCCCGACAGGTCGCCGCGCTTGATCAGCATCGCGAGCAGCGAGTCCGACGGCACGATCCGCCGCTCGACCTCGCGGCCATCGCGGATCACCACCGTCTCGCGCCCCTCGACCGCGCGCTGATAGGCAACCGCCTCCAGCCCGCGCAGCGCGTTGGCGAGCGCTTCGACGCACGCCCGGTCGAACGGCGCGAACAATTTGCGCGATCGGTTCACCGTAGTCCGGCTGACCCCCGCCACCCGTGCCGCGTCGGTGACGCATCCCGTCTGCGCCAGCAAAGCCAGAAACGTCCGCGTCCGCGCCTCGGTCCACCCACCCTCGCGAGGGCGGAGCCCGGGCATGAAGGGATTCTCTATCCTCCCCTCCCGCAAGCGGGAGGGGCAGCGAGACTTGCCAGCTTGCTGGCTAGTCGCAGCGGGGTGGGCACCAGCACCCTCACGCAAAGCCACCTGCTTCCCCGCCTTCCCCCTCGAAACCCGCTCCATCTTACGCCCCATAGCTCCATCTCCCGAATCACTTGGAATGAATCGGAATAATTTTGAACCTATTTGGATAATGTAGGAAAGAGTTATCTTGGGGTTCTTCTGTCATTAGCGGAGACGCAGGAATTCACCCACATATCACAAAATCAATCATTTAACGAAAGCCACGTGCTGCGCGATGTGCTGCATTATCTAATATTCGCACGCAGAGTAGAACTGAGCTCGCACTCTATTCTTTCACAGCCTCGTAAAGTGACCGTCCAAGCTCCGTCGGCAATATGTAGAGGCGAAGCGCAGCATGCGATTGCACGAACTTCCGCCAGCCAATTCGTCGGTTGGGGTCAGCGCCCGGCATTGGAAGATGCCGAGGACCATCGCGCCTGCCTCCTGAAAATTCCGAAACTTCTGCCGTATTAACGCCAACAATCGAATCTATTTCGTGGCGAGGACGACTGCATCAATCATGCGCTTCGCCCCGCCCAATAGCTGGAGCGCTCGCACGTCAGTGACGCCTGCATTGCCGCCGTGAGCAATGGTGTTTCTCAAACCATAACAGGAGTTCACCAGCTCCTTGACGTCTGGATTTGCGACAACAAAAGCGTCGAACGCCTTTTGCCACGCGCTGTCGAATCTATTAAGCAGATCAGAAGTCGCAACCGTGTCGAGGTTTTTGCCATATTTGAAGTAGGCGGCTACAAAATTTAAGACCTTGGGATGCGCGCGCGAGCGCAGTCGCTCCATTATAATGATCTCTATTGATCGTTCGATGTATCCGCATATACGCACCGTTGCGAAGCGATACAGCTCTGCCTTCACCATCTCTGGTGCTTGGGCACCGCTAGAACCGCGAATGAATGCGTCCACGGCGGCAAAACGGCTATCCAGCTGGAGCTGCATCAAATACTCGCGAACGCAACTTCCGCTATTTCCATTCGCTTTTTAACAGTTTCCTCGTCGGCCGTCGATCGCTCCCAGCGCCGCCTAAAATCGGCGTCTAACAGGAGGGCATCGTATGCCTGTTCGACTGCGCCAACGGACGGCTGCGTGCCGTTCTCGAGGCGCCTCGCAAGTCCCACCATAACGCCGTCGAAAACTGCGGCGTTGAAGCTTCTAACCGGTCGAAACGCTCGGGTCCCTACAGCCTCATCAATTAGCTTGATCGCCTGACGAAAAAGCTCTTCGAGCGCTTCCAGCGTTTTTTCGTCAGCCTTATTCATCTTGTCAGTAAAATCATTCAGAAATGTGGACATAGGCCGACTGTATGAGCCTATGTCAGCGTAAAGTCCGAAAAATCGAACGATTAGCTCTTGGTCTTTCGCTCGCTTGTTCTCGGGACCGAACACCGATCGCCAATGTGGATCGTCATTCAAAGATTTCACAATCCGATTGAATTTACCTTGGCTGATGCAGTTCCGAATTTCCTGAGGAGATAATCTTATACCTCCCGTATTTATCCGCTCGAATACGAAATATACGCTATCCAACGCATTCGCGGGCTTGTCTTGCTGAAATATCGTGGTGTGGACAATCGAATCATCCAGCTTAAGCTTGTCCGATGTATCTAGGTCATCGTATGTTTTATTGATCCAAGGCTCCGAAACGCCGATCAATCGGAATTTCTTCTCACCGAATAGGCCCTTGTAAAACGCTTGCAGCGTCCGCAATCGCTGCTGCCCGTCGATAACTAGGTGCCGATTCGTCTCGATTTCTTTATAAAGAAAGATTCCGGGCACGGGCAAACCCATCAAGAGGGATTCAATGAATTTCGACGAGTGCCTTTGCGACCACACGAAGCGCCGCTGGAATTCGGGGATGCGGAACGCCTCACCTTCCATGCGCTTGACTAGGCTATCGACCGTATAATCTGCCCCGTAACTCGTGATCGTAAATTTGCGAGTACCGCCCTCCTCAAGGAGAGATTCGTCGTCGATGCCTTCGTTCAATGCGATTTGGTACTCATCGTTCGATGCGACTTGGTCGTCGTCGTCGTCGCCTGCACCTTTGCCGCCAAACAGGTCACCGCTCACCATTTCGAATCCCCTCATCGCCCGACACCGAGCGTCGAAACATATTAGCCCGATATTTCCGCAAATCAAAAATCGGTATATTTATACGTGGGGCACCTCTGACCGTCTGCGCCACCCCCACCCCCTTGCATTTCCCACCCCCCGGCGTAAGGCGGCGCCAACATAAACCCGCGCGTGCGACTCCCGTTGGCCCCGCTCTCCCGCTTCGCCTTCGGACAGTCATTCCCCGCCGCGCCAACATGGGGACTGCAATCCTATGAC
>NZ_JAKFEM010000029.1:0-37365 GCF_036675685.1 Sphingopyxis sp. | reverse complement strand
TCGGGAAAGCGGTGGAGGAGGATGAAATAGCCGATCATGCAGGCATGCCTTTCGGATCGCCGACCCGGGCTGTCAGCCCACCGGAATCGCGATCATTTTCCTGTCCCGGAAAACCCAACCAAAGTCATTTTGATCGATAGGAGACAATGCCCGACAGATGGCCTGCTGCGTTGCGACGCGGCGTGGTCCAGCGGCATGCTCGCCATATGGGGTCGCCCCGCGTCATTGTAAGGGCACGACATATTTCCCATTCGCCCTCGCCGCCGCTAAAGGAGCCGCGACACAGTCTTTGCAGGATGAAGTTCGCGTGACCCTTTCGATCCGCCCCGCCACGCCCGCCGATCTGTCGCTGATCGCGCAGTTCATCCGCGACCTCGCCGACTATGAAAAGCTCGCGCACGAAGTTCGCTTCGACGAAGCGAAGCTCGGCGAAAAACTTTTCGGCCCGCGCCCCTATGCCGAAGTCGTGATCGGCGAATTGAATGGAAGCCCACAGGGCTTCGCACTCTTTTTCCACAATTTCTCGACCTTCGAGGGGCGCGCCGGCATCTATCTCGAGGATCTGTTCGTGCGCCCCGAGGCGCGCGGATCGGGGCTCGGCAAGGCGCTGCTCATCCATCTCGCAGCGCTTTGCGCGGAGCGCGATTGCGCGCGGCTTGAATGGTCGGTGCTCGACTGGAACACCCCGTCGATCGGTTTCTACCAGAGCCTCGGCGCCAGGCTGATGGACGAATGGACCGTGATGCGCGTCGATGGCGACGCGCTGACGAAGCTGGCCAGCAGTTGAACCTTCCCCCTCGATGGGGGAAGGATACGCAGCCTTATCGCGAAGCGATTAGGCGAAGTTGGATGGGGGCGATGCCGCGTCCTTGCACCGCCGTTTCAGGCCGAGGCCGCACCCCCCTCCGCTGCGACTAGCGAACAAGTTCGCAAGTCTCGCTGCCTCCCCATCAAGGGGGAGGATGAAAGCTATTTCGCTACCCGCGGCCGCCGCCGCTCCATCGGCCAGCTCGGCATATGCGCATCGGACAGCTTCTTCGCCTCGCCGGGCGCGACCCCCAGGTCGGTCAGCACCCGCACCAGCGCTTCGGCGGGCGGAACCGCAATGTCGGGCTGGACGCCATCGCCTTCCCAATCCTTGCCGGTCGCCGGGTCATAGGTGCGCCCGACCGGGATGAAGGCGCCATAACCGCCGCCCAGATCCTCGCCGGTCCCGAAATGATTGGCGCCCGCGGTCGGTGCACCGACCAGCGTGCCGCGCCCCGTGTGCTTCATCGCGAGCGAGAAATGCTCGGCCGCCGACGCGCTCGCGCCCGACGTCAGGACATAGACCTTCGCATCGCGCAGCCTCTTGTCGGCGTTCGGCGTCGCCCAATGCTCGCGCGCCACCATGCCGGCGTCGCCCTTCACCAGTCGCATCGACGCCAGCCCGTCGATTGGCGAGCCGCCGCGCGCATCGACCGATTCGCGCGTCGCCATCGTCACCAGCCGCGTCGGCTCCGCGAACAACCACGGAAAGATCACGTCCATCTGGTCGAGCCCGCCGCCATTATGCGTGC
Source organism: Sphingopyxis sp. (assembly GCF_036675685.1). Taxonomy (GTDB): domain Bacteria; phylum Pseudomonadota; class Alphaproteobacteria; order Sphingomonadales; family Sphingomonadaceae; genus Sphingopyxis. Next base: position 35,806 of record NZ_JAKFEM010000029.1, on the reverse strand, counting down.
GGATGTCGAAGATGATCGCCTTGGCATCGGCGTGATCGGCCATGAACTTCGCGGCCTCGGCGGTCGCCGCCGCATCCATCGGAAAGACGTTGAAGCGCACGAAGGCGATCCCCGGCGCGATCCACCCCGCCTGCTCGACCGGAACCTTCGGCGGACGGCGCGCCGGCGCGGCGCCGCCCGGTGCAGGCGCTGCCGGCGCGGCCGCCGCTTCGGGCGCACGCACACGCAAATGCCCGTCGGGCGATACCGCATTAACATCCCTATCGATCGCCTGCCCCAGCGCCTCGCCGGTCAATGACGCATAGCGGCCCGCGGCAATGCCCGAGCGGATCGCCGCGGCATAGCGCTTGCCGGTTTCGGGATAGACATAGTCGCGCTCGAGCAGCGCGGCGTAATTTTCGGCAATCTGGTTGGCACTCGCCTCATCCGCGGCCATTGCTGGCGGCGGCACAATCACGGGCAGCAGGGCCGCCCCCGCAGCAAACAACAGGGCCGGCAAAATACGCGAAGAACGAATCATCCTCATCTCCAATCCATCCCCGGCCGGATCGAAGTGTATCACATCAGCAATACGGATCAACTACATTTGTAGTCGAATCCGTTCAGCGTTTGCGCGCGAACCAGACCAGAAAGATCCCGACGACGGCAAGCACGACGCCGTTGCGCGTCCAGGTCGTGTCGCCGAGCATGAAGCTGCTCGCCGGCCAGCGCACGATGTCGAGCCCCTGCAGCGCCCATAGCCCGCCGACGAGGATCGCCGCGACCCCGACGATCGCGAGGATAGCCTTCACTGCACCCATGATCTTCTCCCCCTATTTGCGCTGCAATCCGATCAACGGCCGTAGCCAGCCGATGTTGCGCCCGATCGCATAGAAAAGCCAGCACCCAAGGGTGGTCGCCGCGAGCAGCGCGACGAAGGACGGCAACGCGCCGACCCCGGCCTGGAGCAAATACCAGCCGACGACGACGATGATCGTCTGATGGATGATGTAAAAGGGGAAGACCGCCTCGGCGAGCGTCGTGCGCGAGGGGTGATCGCGGTTCCAGTACCGGTCGGCGATCCCGATGAGCGCGACGATCGTCGCCCAGCCCTGCACCTGCCGCACGACATGGAACAGGATGATCGCCCAGCCGGGCGCACGCGTGTCGCCCGGCCAGGTCCATTCGACCCAGCCGATCGGAACGAAGGCCGCGACCGCGAGCAGCAGCGCGACCTTCCAGCGGCGCGCGACGCTCTCGAACAAGGCGGGCCGCACGCGGAGCAACCAACCGACACCGAACGCCATCAGATAGCGGAGGTGCGACGGCCCGTCGTCGAACAGCGCGTGCGACTCGTCATGATCGGGAAAGGCGCCATAGACGGCGAGCCACCACAGGATCGGGACGATCAGCAGCCCCCAGCCGCCGAGCAATCGCGCCGCGCCGTCGGCTACCTTCGCGCGCGTGTCTGTGGGCACGACTGCCAGCAGGATCGCCGCGAGCATCGTATAGACCCACAGGTAAACGACAAACCACAGATGCTGCCATGTCGGCAGGATGATCCCGTCGAGGGCGCCGAAGCGGAAATAATCGTGCAGCCAGAAATGGAGGAAGCCGTACTTGTAGCCATGCTGCCCGACCAGCTCGATCCACGGCTGCGGCGGGATGACGACGATCACGCCGAAGATCAGCGGGATCAGCAATCGCGCGCACCGTGACCGCGCGAACGCCCCCGCCCCGCCCAGCTTCGCCAGCAGCGCCGCGCTCGCATAGCCCGACACGAGAAACAGCAGCGCGAGCCGCCAGCCGTTCGTTGCCAGCATCGGGATCGCAACCCAATCGATCGTGGGGTCGATCTTCACATGCCAGTGCCACGGCACGAAATACATGCCGATATGAAAGAGGATAAGGAGCGCGAACGCCCCGATCCGCAGCCAGTCCATGCCGTGATGGCGCATGCTGATCTCCCTCTCCCCACCTTCGTCATCCCGGACTTGATCCGGGATCCAGGCAACATCGCGCGAATGGATCCCGGATCAAGTCCGGGATGACGATAATGGATATATTTATCCCACCACCCGCCAAGCCAGCTCGGCAAACTCGCAAAGCAGCGGCCGCGTATCGCGCGGGTCGATGATGTCCTCGACCCCGAATTTCTCCGCGGTGCGGAACGGCGAGCGCACGCGATTGAGCCGCGCGCGGATCGCCTCAAGATGCGCCGCGGGGTCCTCGGCGGCCTCGAGCTCGCTCTTGTACGCAACCTCGACCCCGCCTTCGATCGGCAGGCTGCCCCAGTCACCCGACGGCCAGGCGAAACGATATTGGAACCGCTCGGCGTTCGACATCGCGCTCCCCGCGATCCCGTATGCGCGCCGCACGACGACCGACGCGAGCGGCACCGTTGCGCGATAGATCGCGTTCATCGCCTGCACCCCGTACCGGATCGTCCCCGTCCGCTCGGCCTCGCCGCCGATCATGAAGCCCGGATTGTCGACCAGATGGACGATCGGCAGCCGGAACTGGTCGGCCATCTTCACGAAGCGCTCGGCCTTCTCGCTCGTCTTCGCGTCCCACGATCCGCCGAGATAGGATGGATCGCTCGCAAGCACAGCGACCGGATAGCCGTCGAGCCGCGCAAAAGCTGTGATCACCGCGCGGCCCCAGCGCGCGCCCATTTCGAAAAAGCTGCCCCGGTCGAACACCGCATCGCAAATGCGCCGCATTGCATAGACCTGCTTCGCCCCGCGCGGCACCGCCGACAGCAGCGACTCCTCGCGCCGATCGGCCGGATCGCTGCACGCGATCCGCGCCGCCCGGTCATGGATCGACGATGGCAAATAGGACAAAAACCGCCGCGCAGCCGCAAAGGCCTCGGCTTCGCTCGCGACCTCGTCGTCGACGACGCCGTTGCGCGTATGCACATCGCTGCCGCCAAGCTCCTCGCGGTCGAGCGTATCGCCAATCGCCGCCGCGACCGCCGGCCCCGCGGCGAACAGCTGCGACAGCCCGCGCACCATGATGCTGTAATGGCTCGCGACGACGCGCGCAGCGCCGAGCCCCGCCGTCGGCCCGAGCGCGAGCGCCACCACCGGCACCGTATCGAGGTTCGCGATGATCTCATGCCAGCCCGGCACATGCGGGATATAGGTATAGCCCATATCCTCGAGCGTCTTCACCGATCCGCCACCGCCGGTGCCGTCGATCATGCGGATCAGCGGCAGACGATATTGATGCGCCATCGCCTCGCACTGGACGAACTTGCGGTGCAGCGCCGCATCGGCCGCGCCGCCGCGCACGGTGAAATCGTCGGCCGAGGCAACCACCGGCCGCCCGTCGATATTCGCGCGCCCGAAGATGAAGTTCGACGCGGCGAGGTCTTCCAGCTCGCCGTCGGCGCCATATTTGCCGCGCCCCGCGATCTTGCCGATCTCGCGAAAGCTGCCGGCGTCGACGATACCCGCGAGCCGCGCCCGCGCGTCCATCTTGCCGCGCCCATGTTGCCGCGCGACCTTCTCTTCCCCGCCCATTTTCTCGGCCATCGCGCGGCGCTGACCCAGCTCGTCGATCTCTTTTTTCCAGCTCATGGGGCGAAAGCTAACTGACGTTGACGGAAACGTCATGCAAAACCTTGCCCGGCCCCTTGCCGCTGCTATCGTCGTGCCATGACCCGCAAAATCGCCTTCGCTCTCGCCGCAGCGCTGCTCCCGTTCTTGCCGGCGATGGCCGCCGGCGACGCCGCGCGAACACTTCCCGGTGTCGAGGATGCCTACAAGAGCGATGCCTTCGGCCCCAACCCGATGCCCGCGATCGACGCCGCACTCACCGCAGCGAAGCAATCGGGCAAGCCCGTGCTGCTGGTGATGGGCACGAACGGCTGTCACGACAGCGCCTGGCTCGCCAACCTCATCGCGACCGACCGCTTCGCCCCGGTGCGTGCGCGCTACGAGATCGTTTATGCCGACATCGGCATGCCGCACGTGAAGAGCTGGGGCCGCAACCCCGAGATACCCAAACGCTTCGGCTTCCGGAAGATCAAGGGCACCCCGACCGTCGCGATTCTCGATGCCGACGGCACCGTGCTCAACCGCAAGGCCGCGCCCAAATGGCGCAACGCCGCGAGCCGCCGCGACGACGACATCTATAATGAACTGATGCAATAGGGGGAGACTATGGCCGACATGAGCCTCGCGGGGCGCGTCGCGCTCGTCACCGGCGCCTCGCGCGGGATCGGCCGCGGCATCGCGATCGGGCTCGCCGAAGCGGGCGCCGACGTCGCGGTCAATTACACCCGCGGCGAAGACGCCGCCGCCGAAACCGTCGCCGCGATCGAGGCGCTCGGCCGCAAGGCCAAGGCCTACCAAGCGTCGGTCACCGACGAGGCCGCCTGCGCCGCGATGGTCGCCGCGGTCGAGGCCGATTTCGGCCCGCTGTCGATCCTCGTCAACAACGCCGGCATCGCGAGCCGCGGGCTTTCGGTCGCCGACACCGACCCCGCCGAGGTCGACAGGCTCTTCGCCGTCCACGCCGCCGGCCCACACCGCCTCAGCCGCCTCGCGCTGCCGCAATTGCGCAGCCACAAGCGCAGCGACATCATTATCATCTCGAGCATCGCAACTTACGTGAACTCGCCGAACGGCGCCCCATACACGATGGCGAAGGCGGCGGGCGAGGCGCTCGCGCTCACCCTCGCCAAGGAGGAGCTCGCGAACGGCGTCCGCGTCAACATCGTCGCCCCCGCGCTCACCGTCAGCGATATGGGCGAGAAACTGTCGCGCGCGATCACCGGCAACGAAGACATCCACCATCTCGACGCCAAAATGCCCTTCGGCCGCGTCGCCGTCCCCGCCGACGTCGCGGCGGCGGTCGTCTGGTTCGTCAGCGACGCGAACAGCTATTGTTCAGGCCAGAAACTCAACATCGACGGCGCTGCGCAGGCGACGTTTCGTTAGGGTGCGCTATCGCGAAACAACTTGCCGGTATTGATGACGACATCTCCGACGCAGTTCGACGGCTTTCGGGGCCAGTCAAACGCCATTACGCCCCAATCGTTCCACAGGGCATAACTGGGACAGTATCCATGGTCGCAAAAGCTCTCGATCTTTCCGCCGCGATATTTCACTGAGACTCGATCGGTGCGGACACAAACTCGGTCGAGTTCGATCTCGAAGATGCTACCGCCCACTTCCTGACTCAGACGGACACGGGGATTGCCCAAGGCAGGCTGGGACCATCTTTCGATATAGCAGTCGCCGGATCGACATTCAGCGGGCAGGCCAAAGGCGTCAACGAAGTCAGCGGGCGCCGGGTCGCGTTTGGAAACGAGCTGATCCAGCCCATCGAACAGCACCATTTCCGCCGGACTGAACGGATCCTTCGGCGCCAGCCAGAAAAGAAAAGCTCCGCCGGCAACCAACGTCGACAGCGTGATATGAAGAAAGCCCCGCCAACTCATGATATGATGTTACATTACCTTCTCGTACCCTGCAAGCCGACGCGTGACCCGATCGGACATTCTCCGCTAAGGCCCATCTATGCGTCCCGATTCGGCATCCCCCCTCATCCCCTTCCTGATCGCGTGCGCGGGCATTGCGACCTTTTCGGCGATGGATGTGTTGATGAAGGGGCTGTCGATCAACATCGGCGCCTATAACGCCGTGCTCTGGCGCACGAGCATCGGCACGCTCGTCGCCGGGCTCCTCTATTTCGCGAGCCGCCCGGCGATGCCCGACCGGCCGACATTGCGCATCCACGCGGTCCGCTCGCTGTTCGTCGCGGGCATGGCGCTCAGCTTCTTCTGGGGGCTCGCGCGGCTGCCGATGGCCGAGGCGATCGCGATCGCCTTCGTCGCGCCGTTGATGACGCTCTATATGGCGGCGATCTTCCTTGGCGAACGCATCGGCCCGCGATCGGTCGCCGCGTCGATGCTCGGCATCCTCGGCGTGCTGGTGATCGTCGCGGGCAAGCTCGGGCGCGGCGACTATGCGCCCGAGGCCTTGTGGGCGGTCGGCGCGGTTTTCTTTTCGGCGACGCTCTACGCCTACAACCTCATCCTCGCGCGGCGGCAGGCGAAGATGGCCGAGCCGATGGAGATCGCCTTCTTCCAGAATTTCTTCGTCGCGCTGATCCTTGCCCTCGGCGCGCCATGGTTCGCGGTCGTGCCTGGCAGCGATCATGCGATGCCGATCCTCGGCGCCGCGATTCTCGCGACCACCTCGCTGTTGCTCCTGAGCTGGGCCTATGCCCGCGCCGAGGCGCAGATCCTCGCGACCACCGAATATACCGGCTTCCTGTGGGCGATGCTGTTCGGCTGGATGTTCTTCGACGAAGCGGTGACGCTGCCGACGATCGCCGGCGCGCTGCTGATCGTCGCGGCGTGCCTGATCGTGGCAAGCAAGACGCCGCAGCTCGATCCGATCGAGCCGGCGGCGGCTTAGGAAAAATATCTCACACAAAGACACAAAGGCACGAAGAGGCTAGCTCGGGCCGATAGGCCCCATTCCGGTTGGGCGTCGCGGCTAGCGCGCCGTCAAAGGAGAAAGCCGCTTAGCGGCAAGCACGACATCTTCGTGCCTTTGTGTCTTTGTGTGATTCAAAAATTCACGCCGCCGCGCGCCCCAGCCGATCGTTGATCGCCGCGCCCAACCCATCAGCCGGAATGACGGCAACCGCAATCCTCGCCTTGGCGCTCGCCGCCCCGGCATGGAGCGCATCGAACAGACGCGCCGCAGCCTCGGTCAGGTCACCACTAGCGCTCAGATCATAATCGCCCGCGACCGTACCAAACCCAATCCCGAACTCGTCGTCCGCAAATCCCACCGCCCCCAGCCGCACCGGCTTGCCCGGCGCATAATGGCTCGCAAGCATCCCCGGTGCGACGATCTCCGATCCCCTCACCCCGGTCACCGCCAACCCGCTCGCTTCGGCCAGCATCTCGGCGGTCACCGGCCCCGGCCGCAAAATCTCGATCGCGCCGTCCTTCACGCGCGCGATTGTGGACTCGACCCCCGCCGTCGTCGGCCCATCGTCGATCACCAACGCGATCCGCCCGTCGAGGCTCGCCAGCACATGGCTTGCCTTCGTCGGGCTCACCCGCCCGCTCGCATTGGCGCTTGGCGCGGCGAGCGGCGCGCCGGACTCGGCGAGCAGCGCCTGCATCGCGCGGTGCCCTGGCATCCTCAGCGCAATCGTGTCGAGCCCCGCCGTCGCGATGCTCGCCACCGGGCAATCCGCCGTACGCGGCACCACCAAGGTCAGCGGCCCCGGCCAGAAGCGCGCCGCGAGCGCGCGCTCGGCCGCGCCGAACACACCCAGTTCTTCGGCCGCCGCGCGGTTCGGCACATGCACGATCAGCGGATTGAAATCGGGCCGCCCCTTCGCGGCATAGATGCGCGCGACCGCCGCGGCATTGCGCGCATCGGCGGCGAGGCCATAGACCGTCTCGGTCGGCACCGCGACCGGCTGGCCCGCCGCAACCAGCGCGGCGGCCTGCGCGATAGCTGCGCTATCGAACGCGCACAGAATTGTGGACTTTGAGGCATCGGCCATGCCGCGCTATAGCGCCCGCGCAACGAGATTCACCAGGAAAGTCGGCGTCCCAATGACCTATACTCCGCCCACCACCGAACAGCTCTTCGTCTTGGGCCATATCGCGCGCATCGACGCGATGGCCCAGCACGAGCGCTTCGCCGCTGCGACCCCCGACATGGTCGAGGCGATCGTCACCGGCATCGGCGATTTCGCGGCCGAGGTTTACGCCCCGCTCAATCGTATCGGCGACACCCAGAACCCGAAATGGCACGACGGCGCCGTCACCATGCCGCCGGGGTTCAAGGAAGCGTATAAGCAGTTCGTCGAGGCAGGCTGGGGCAGCATCGACGGACCCGAGGCGTTCGGCGGCCAGGGCCTGCCCTTCACCCTCGCGACCGTCGTGATCGAGGCGCTCGGCAGCGCGAACATGGGCTTTTCGCTCTGCAACATCCTGACCCCGGGCGCGATCCACGCGCTGATGGCCTATGGCACCGACGAACAGCGCCAGACCTGGCTGCCCAAGCTCGTTTCGGGCGAGTGGAACGGCACGATGAACCTGACCGAGCCCGCCGCGGGCAGCGACGTCGGCGCGCTGCGCACGGTCGCCGAAAAGGTCACCGAGGGCGAACATGCCGGCCTCTACCGGATCAAGGGGCAAAAGATTTTCATCACCTTCGGCGAGCATGACCTTACCGACAATATCGTCCACCTCGTCCTCGCGCGCACCCCCGGCGCGCCCGAGGGGACGCGCGGCATTTCGCTCTTCCTCGTCCCCAAATATCGCCTCGACGACGCGGGCAATCCGACGATTTCGAACGGCGTTCATTGCGCCTCGATCGAGCACAAGCTCGGCATCCACGGCTCACCGACCGCGGTGATGGTCTATGGCGAAGACGAGGACTGCCTTGGCGAGGTCGTTGGCGAAGAAATGGGCGGCATGCGCGCGATGTTCGTGATGATGAACAACGCCCGCCTGATGATCGGCTGCCAGGGCATCCAGATCGGCGAACGCGCGACGCAGCAGGCGCAGCGCTTCGCCGCCGAGCGCGTCCAGTCGTCGCTCGCGGGCTCGGCGGACCGCACGCCAGTGACGATCGACCAGCACCCCGATGTCCGCCGCATGCTGTGGCGGATGCGCGCGCAGACCGAGGCCGCGCGTGCACTCACTTACTATGCCGCAGCGCAGATCGACTTCGGCAAGCTGGGCGACGAAGCCGCCGCGATGCGCGCCGAAATCCTGATCCCGCTCGTCAAGGCGCACGCGACCGACATCGGCTGCGAGGTCGCGAGCCTCGGCATCCAGGTCCATGGCGGCATGGGTTTCATCGAGGAAACCGGCGCCGCGCAACATTATCGCGACGCACGCATCGCGCCGATCTACGAAGGCACCAATGGCATCCAGGCGGCCGATCTCGTCGGGCGCAAACTCGGCATGGCGGGCGGCGATCTCGTCCGCAGGCTGATCGACGACATAGCCCGCGGCGCCGGCGATTTCCCCGAGTTGCAGCAGCTCGTTGACGCGTGCCGCGCGGTGACCGACTGGATGGTGACCGCGCCGACGCCCGACCGGCTCGCGGGCAGCTATCCCTATCTCACCATGCTCGCGACCGCGACCTGTGGGTGGCTGATGGCGCTGCAACACAAGGCCGCGCGCGCGGCGCTCGACGAAGGCCAAGGCGACGCCGCCTTCCTCGAAGCGAAGATCGCCTCGACGCGCTTTTACCTTGGGCAGATCGTCCCCGCGGCGACCGGCCTCGCCGCCTCGGCGCTCGCCGGCGACGCGGCGCTCGCGCCCTTGCCGGAAATCGCCTGAATCCGGCGGAATCCGGCGCCTTGCGCTCCAATCGCACGGCGCAGGACTTCGCTCATGATTAACGCGATGATAACCATCTGACACTAGGCACGACCGGCAATTGCTGGAGATGTGCGTGCTGAAGCTCGGACAGAAGATGATCGTCAGTTGGCGCGCCCTCGTGCTGTCGCTGCTGCTGAGTCTCGTCGTGGGCGTCAGCGGCATTGGCGACGTTCCCGATCGCCTGATTGCCATGGCCACCAGCCGCGTCGCATACCGCGATGTGTCGGGCGACATCGTGGTGGTGGGTATCGATGATCGAACCTTGGCCGAATCGCGCGGCGGCGAGTTCACGCGGCACGATCATGCCCGCCTGATACGCGCCATCGATCGCGCCGCGCCCAGGCGCCTTTTCATCGATTTCGACTATGAACGACCCGATAACTACGGGGGCATGGAAAGCGTGAGCGCGGCGGTGCGCAACATGGGGGACCGGGTCGTGCTCGCCGTGCCGACGCGATCAGTGCCGGGCTCCGATCAGCTCGTTACCATCTTTCCCGACCCCTCATTCGGAAATCGCGCCAAGCACGCCAGCATCGCATGGGAAAATCAATTCTGGCAGGTGTGGGACGTCCCGTTGATGTACCTTGCCGAAGGAAAGCTGCTGCCAAGTTTCTCGGCGGTCTTGGCGAACAAATCGGGGCGTGCGCCTTCGCAGTTTCGCATCGATTTTTCATATCGGACGGCCAGTATCCAACAATATAGCGCGATCGACGTGATCGATGGCAAAGTCGGCGCGAGGGAGTTGGCGGGTAAGGACGTCATCTTTGCGCCCACGGCATCACGGCATGCGGATCGTCATTATTTGCCGGGGCACGACAAGGTGCCCGGTGCTTACGTCCATTTGATCGCCGCCGAAACGTTGCGGCGGGGCGATCCGGTTAACCTCGGCTGGTTGCCGCCGTTGGGCCTTGCGCTGCTTCTGACGCTGCCGATGCTGCTGCGCCGCGGCAACCGGTGGTTCAGCGTCTTCGGATTGGCGGTGGCCACCGTGCTCATCGTGTCGCAGCAGCTGCTCGCGACGCAGCTTGTCACGGTCTCCACGGGTACAGGTCTCTTCTTCCTCGTGGCCATCGGCTCCAACGTGGCGCGTGCCCGGCGTCGCGATTCGGCGCAGCGCGAGAACCCGGTTTCGGGCTTGCCGAATTTCGAGGCATTGCGCTCGCAGCCCCCGTTCGGCAGCATGACCGTGATTGCCGCCAAGGTCGTCAATTTCGACGATCTCGCCGCCTTCATCCCCGGCGACGGGATCGGCAAGCTCGTGGAACAGGTCACCCGCCGCCTCCAGCTCGCTTCGCAGGGCACCACGCTCCATCACGATCTCGACGGCACCTTTGCATGGCTCGTGCCCTATTATCAGCACAGCCAGATCGAAGGGCAGCTCGCGGGCCTCGCCGCGCTGTTCAACGCGCCGCTGACGATCGGCGAGCTGCGCGTCGATGTCGCGATCGCCTTCGGGGTCAATGACGAGTTCGAGGGCTCGAATGCCCAGCGACTCGCCGCGGCGCTCGTCGCCGCCGAGCGCGCGATCCGCACGCGCGCGTTGTGGACCAAATATACGCCGCGCCAAAAGGACGATGCCGGCTGGCAACTCTCCTTCCACTCGCAGCTCGAAGACGCGCTGACCGGCGGCGACATCTGGGTCGCCTTCCAGCCGCAATATGAAATCGCGAGCCGCAAGCTCGTCGGGGTCGAGGCGCTCGCCCGCTGGACGCACCCGACGCGCGGGCCGATTCCGCCCGACGAGTTCATCGTTCAGGCCGAAAAAAGCCAGGACATCTATCGCCTGACCTTGTTCGTCATGGACCAGGCAATCCGCTCGGCGGCGCAGCTCCACGAGCGCGGCCTTCGGATCAACATGTCGGTCAACCTGTCGGCGACGCTGCTCGATCACAGCGACCTCGTCGGCACGATCCGCGTCATGCTGACCGCGCATCATCTGCCGCCCGAGATATTGACGATCGAGATCACCGAAACCGCGCAGATCGAAAACAGCCGCCAGGCGCGCCAGACGCTCGCGCAACTGCGCCGCACCGGCATCCGCCTGTCGATCGACGATTATGGCACCGGCCAGTCGAACCTCGAATATCTGACCGAGATCGAGGCCGACGAAATCAAGATCGACAAGCGATTCGTGATGACCATGCGCGATTCGCGACGGAACCTCGAAGTCGTCAAATCGACGATCGACCTCGCGCACCGCCTTGGTGCCGTCGCGGTCGCCGAGGGCATCGAAGACGCCGAAACCATGGCACTTCTGGGCCAGCTCGGTTGCGATGTCGGCCAAGGTTATCATCTTGGAAAACCACAACTGTTTTCCGAGCTCGCAGCAACGCTCGCCGCCCCTCCGCAGAACCGCACCGCATAACTGCCAGACTGGCAGCTATGCTTATAGTTAAGACTCGATTTACCTTACTAATTAAGGTATATGCTCCGTTAACTGTTCCTCGTGGGCAGTGCGAACAGGAGATTTATCATGGGTTGGTTTTGGCGATTCATGGGCGGCGGCGGCACCGAAAGCGGTGGCGGTTCGGCCTAACCCGATAACGAGTTAAGGAGGGGGCTCCGGCATCGCCGGGGCCCTTTCTTTTTGCCTTGCGTCCGCGCGAGCCCGGCAGGGCCGCTCCGTATCGCGACGCGCCTCCGCAGCGTAGGGGCGTCACCGGCCACCCTTCGCCCCAATCTTCGCACCCGAAAAACTTCGCTTTTTGATCCGCTTGCCCTGATCGTCGCGCAAACCCGCGGAAAGGCTGGCGTGGACGCTCCAATTCGTGCATCGGCAGCGACGAGACGAATCAAAATATCGACGAACCGAGTCCCCAATCTGTCATTTACCGTCTTGCATCGCTGCGCCGACGTGGCACTATAGGTGGTGGGTCAACCGCGGGGGCACCCCAAGAAATAGTATCAGGCTGTAACTGGCGGATTTCCGTCGTCCATCCCATATGGACACGGGAAAGAGTGACGTGCGTCCAAAAATATGTCCCACGCGGGGCGGTTTAGATGCTAGGATCGGGGCTTCGCCCTGAGTCGAACAAGACGGGAACAAAGCGCACGGGTGCGCGTTCAAATCGGGGGCGAATTAGATGGATTTTCGGGAAACGGAACGGGTGGAGACGAGCGACGTGGCGACGGTGGAACTGGCAAAGAATGACGCTCCCGCAGCAAGCGAATCGGCTCCCGATGCGGCGCCGGCGGCAAAGCTCAACGACAGCAGCGAGGCGAAGGTCCACGCGCGCCGGTTCGACATCGTGACCGACAAGGGCCGCGACGCCCTGCTCACCGACTTCGGCAAGGAAACGCTCGAGGATCGCTACCTGCTTCCTGGCGAATCATACCAGGATCTCTTCGCGCGCGTCGCGTCGGCCTATGCCGACGACCAGGATCACGCCCAGCGCCTTTACGATTATATCTCGAAGCTGTGGTTCATGCCCGCGACCCCGGTGCTCTCGAACGGCGGTACCGGCCGCGGCCTGCCGATCAGCTGCTACCTGAACTCGGTCGACGACAGCCTCGAGGGCATCGTCGGCACGTGGAACGAGAATGTCTGGCTCGCGAGCCGCGGCGGCGGCATCGGCACCTATTGGGGCGCGGTGCGCGGCATCGGCGAACCCGTCGGTTTGAACGGCAAGACCAGCGGCATCATCCCCTTCGTCCGCGTGATGGACTCGCTCACCCTCGCGATCTCGCAGGGCTCGCTGCGCCGCGGTTCGGCCGCCTGCTATCTCGACGTCTCGCACCCCGAGATCGAGGAGTTTCTTGAGGTTCGCAAGCCCTCGGGCGACTTCAACCGCAAGGCGCTCAATCTCCACCACGGCGTCCTCATCACCGACGAGTTCATGGAGGCCGTCCGCGACGGCGCCGAATTCAACCTGCGCAGCCCCAAGGACCAGAGCGTCCGCGGCACCGTCGACGCGCGCAGCCTGTTCCAGAAGCTCGTCGAAACGCGCCTCGCGACGGGCGAGCCCTACATCATCTTCATCGACCAGGTGAACCGCATGATGCCGAAGCATCACCGCGACCTCGGGCTGAAAGTCACCACCTCGAACCTCTGCTCGGAAATCACGCTGCCCACCGGCCGCGACCATCTCGGCAACGATCGCACCGCGGTCTGCTGCCTCTCGTCCTTGAACCTCGAAACCTGGGACGAGTGGAACACCGACAAACTCTTCATCGAAGACGTGATGCGCATGCTCGACAACGTCCTGCAGGATTATATCGACCGCGCCCCGCCCGAAATGGCGCGCGCCAAGTATAGCGCCAGCCGCGAACGCTCGGTCGGCCTCGGCGTCATGGGCTTCCACAGCTTCCTCCAGGCGCGCGGCCTGCCGTTCGAGGGCGCGATGGCGAAATCGTCGAACCTGCGCGTCTTCAAGCATATCCGCGCGCAGGTCGATCAGGCGTCGATGCTGCTCGCCAAGGAACGCGGCCCCTGCCCCGACGCCGCCGATCAGGGCGTGATGGAGCGCTTCAGCTGCAAGATGGCGATCGCGCCGACCGCGTCGATCAGCATCATCTGCGGCGGCACCAGCGCGTGCATCGAGCCGATCCCGGCGAACATCTACACGCACAAGACGCTCTCGGGCAGCTTCTCGATCCGCAACCCGCACCTCGAAGCCCTCCTCGTCGACAAGGCGAAGAACAGCGACGCGATCTGGAACTCGATCCTCGAAAAGGGCGGCAGCGTCCAGCACCTCGACTTCCTGACGCAGGACGAGAAGGACTGCTACAAGACCAGCTTCGAGATCGACCAGCGCTGGCTGCTCGAACTCTCGGCCGACCGCACGCCCTACATCGATCAGGCGCAGTCGCTGAACCTGTTCATCCCCGCCGACGTCGAGAAGTGGGACCTGCTCATGCTCCACTACCGCGCGTGGGAACTCGGCATCAAATCGCTCTATTACCTCCGCTCGAAATCGGTGCAGCGCGCCGGCTTCGCGGGCGGGGTCGAGGCCGACAACACCGCCGAAGCCCCGGTGTACGAGCTTCAGACCACCGATTATGACGAATGTCTGGCCTGCCAGTGATGGACGGCATGACGCTCGGTATTTTCGTTCCGCTCATCGCGACCGTGCTAGCGATTGTCGTGACGCTTATCGGGCTGAAACGCATTGCTGCGGCGCAGATGGCGGCGGCGGACATTGCCAATCGCCGCGATGAAAGTGTCGCCATTCGTACTGAGTGGATTAAAATTGTGGCAGCATGGATTCTGCCTGTCGCGCTCTATATCGTTTTCAACATGTTGAATGTCGGCGACATCGCAACGCTGAAAATCTTCTGAACCAGGACAACACCGATGCCCCTTCTAGAAGCCCGCAAGACCTACAAGCCCTTCGAATATCCGTGGGCGTTCGATTTCTGGAAGCGCCAGCAGCAGATCCACTGGGTTCCCGAGGAAGTGCCGCTGGGCGAGGATTGCCGCGACTGGGCGCAAAAGATCAGCGACCATGAACGCAACCTGCTCACGCAGATTTTCCGCTTCTTCACGCAGGCCGATATCGAGGTGCAGGATTGCTACCACGACAAATATGGCCGCGTGTTCAAGCCGACCGAAATCAAGATGATGCTGACCGCGTTCAGCAACATGGAAACCGTGCACATCGCGGCCTATTCGCACCTGCTCGACACGATCGGCATGCCCGAAAGCGAATATGGCATGTTCCTCGAATATGACGAGATGCGCGCCAAGCACGACTATATGCAGCAGTTCGGCGTCGATAACGACGAGGATATTGCGCGCACGCTCGCGATGTTCGGCGGCTTTACCGAGGGGCTCCAGCTCTTCGCCAGCTTCGCGATGCTGATGAACTTCCCGCGCTTCAACAAGATGAAGGGCATGGGCCAGATCGTCAGCTGGTCGATCCGCGACGAAAGCCTCCACTGCGAAGGCATCATCAAGCTGTTCCACACCTTCACCAAGGAACGCGACTGCCTGACCAAGGCGGTGAAGGAAGACATCATCGACACCTGCCAGAAAACGGTTCGGCTCGAGGATGCGTTCATCGACCTCGCGTTCGAACAGGGCCCCGTCCCCGGCATGACGCCCAAGGAAATCAAGCGCTACATCCGCTACATCGCCGACTGGCGCCTCGGGCAGCTCGGTTTCCAGCCGATCTACATGATCGACGAACACCCCCTCCCCTGGCTCGCCCCGCTGCTCAACGGCGTCGAGCACGCGAACTTCTTCGAAACGCGCGCGACCGAATACAGCAAGGGCGCGACGCGCGGCGAGTGGAACACCGTCTGGTCGAGCTTCGACAACCGCAAGAAGGCCAAGGCGAACGACGACAGCGCCCCCGTCATCGCCGCCGAGACCGACGGCGACGACATGTTCAAACAGGCGGGCATCGCCGCCGAGTAAGCGACCCTGAAACCCCTCCCGCCTGCGGGAGGGGCAGCAAGACTTGGGAGCTATGCTCCCTAGTCGCCGCGGGGAGGGCAACAACGCCGCCCCACGAGACAAGACAAGAAGTCAGAGGCAACCCAAATGACCGAAAAACAGAAACTCCTCATCCTCAGCCAACCGCAGCGCGCGAGCCTCGAAGGCCTATCGAACCGCCGCCCCCAACTCCCCACCGACCCGATCCGCGACGAACTCGTCACACTGGGTCTGGTGGTCAAGCAGGGCGCCAAATGGGCGCTGACCCCGCAGGGCAAGAAGGTACTCGCGGCAAGCTCGAACCGGCGCAACGCGGGCGGGTTTTCGGTTTAGTCGCGTCGAAAAGCGGTCTTTAATTCAAAGATAAATTCAGCAGGCGATTTGTAAAAGCTGCTGAGCTGACGCCAAATATCTTTGCAAGCTGAGCAACAACCTGCTCATTCTCCATGTCAATGGAAGTATTAGCGTATCTGATGATCAAGCTCTTCGGCATTAAGAGAGTAGCAGCAAATGCGTTAGCTTCGACCTCTCGATCATCGACGCCCATAGATGAGGAAATATCGCGTCTCAAAATCCCTTTATCGACATGAACTCCTTCAAGCATCATCGACTTGTGCATTGTATGATGAGCTAATTCATGGGCGATAGTGAATCGTTGGCGATTTGGATGATGCGCACTGTTGAAAATAATAACAGACTGACCGTTACGAACAAATGCCATTCCCGAAAGATCATCATCCAGGACAAGACCATTTACTAGACATCCTTCCGAAATCGCAATTTCTCGGATAGGAACAGGAGCTTGCTGCGGGTTATATTTTGATAAAAGTTCATCCGCGCGCGCTTCGCCATTTTGACGAGCCTTAGTTATCTTCGTCGCCATGTCCAAATCGTCCTACCAAATCAGCGACAATTCGACGTTCATTCGCCGACAACTCAGAGCCGGTGAAAGAGATATCTTCCATGGGCCCAATCGAACTCCCGAGCGCACGCCCACCGAGATCTGCCGGGAGCAGCTCTGCGCTGCTACTTAGATTAAGTGCAAAAGCAAACTCTCCGAGTTGGTGCAACAGCACGCGCTGCCTGCCAGCTTCAATATTTGCTATCGATGCTCGACTCAGATTCACGCGCCGCGCCAAGTCAGATTGCGTCATCTCACGCTCTTCGCGCAAGTCAGCCAAGCGTCGACCAAAAACCTGATAAATTTTCTCCGGCGCCATCTGGCGGCGTTGAATCAAAATTTCCAACTTGTCAACGGTCTGTAACTTTGGTTTGTAATACAAACATTGATTTGCGTTGATGTCATTCGACATTGACGGAGGCGACCGACTGTGCGACCTCTTTCCCATGAAAGGAGGTGATTCTCATGTCTGGCAAAAGCAAAACTTTTCAGATTGGCCGCAACGCAGAGACGGGCCGCTTGGTCCCCGTCGATGTCGCGCGCCAGCGCCCGCGAACTCATGTCGTCGAGCGCATGCCGAAACCCGGTTTCGGCGATACGAAGTAAGCGATGAGGGTCGGTGCGCCGACCCTCATCTTTATGGAGAAATCTAATGCCCTATTATCTCGTCAATAAGAATGAGCAGACAAATGGCGATCATGAAGTTCATGAGAGCAATAACTGCAACTATCTGCCTGCCGCCCAAAACCAGCTCAGCCTTGGGTGGCATGCCAATTGTCGCGACGCTGTTACGGAAGCAAAAAAGCACTATCGCCAGTCAAATGGCTGCTATTGGTGCTGCAATGCATGCCACACCGGCTGATATTGCTACCTGACCTTCGAAACGGTCAGGTAGCTTTATTCTTCTGGGAATTACAGAATTACAGCGACAGCTTAATAAAACCCCATATTGCCGAGACGCCGCATGGATGCCGGCTCAAGTCGGACGAGTCATTTGCCTCGTCCCGGATAACGACACGGGACAGACCTTCGCGCATCGCGTCAAACCCAATCCCTGCGCACCCCGCGCCCCCCAAATCCTATTTCGCACGCCCCACCCCAAAAACCCCTGTCCTACATTATCCGCCTATGCTCCAAACTGGCAGATGAGCCACATCGCCCCCACCCCCTCGCCCGCCTCGCCCGCCGTCCCCGCGCTCGACGCCCACGGCCACGACCCCGCCGCCGATAATTGGGTGCCGGTGCTCAAAAAACGCCGCAAGGACGGCTGGTCGCCCGACCGGCAGCGCGCCTTTATCGAGACGCTGGCCGACACCGGCTCGGTCGCCACCGCCGCGCAGACAGTCGGCATGTCCGAATCAAGCGCCTATCGCCTGCGCCGCGCGCCGGGGGCGGAGGCGTTCGACCGCGCCTGGTCGGCGGCGATCGATGCGGCGTCGAAGAAATTGCTCGACGCCGCCTTCGAACGCGCGCTGGTCGGCACCGACGAGCCCGTGTTCGACCGCGACGGACGCCGCGTCGGCCGCCGCCTGCGCCAGAGCGACCGATTGCTGATGTTCCTGCTGCGCGCCTATGGCCCCGACCGGTTTCGGGACGCCGGCCCCGACCGCATCACCGCCCCCGCCGCCGCCCCGGTGGCCGAGGCGTTGGTCCATCTGCACCCCGCACCGCCGGCCGCGCCCGCCGCGCTGATGGCCCCCAACGATCTCGCGGTGGCGCTGGAGGTTGCCGATCTATGCGACGGGGTGCTGCCGCCCTGGTATCGCGACGACCGCGGCGAAGCGGTCCCGGCATCCCTGGCGATACCGATGCACGATGACGATGAGGCTGAACTTCGCTGAACTTTGGAATTGCCAGAGCGACCCCGCGCCCCTCAATGCACCGAAGCCGGAATCCCCACGCCCCCCGCCCGCGCCACCGCGAACATCACCGCGTCGCGCACCACCTCGGGCCGGTCTTCCAGCAAATAGAGTTTCACCAGCTCGCGCGTCACCTCGCTGTCATCGTCGACGACCAGCCGCAGCGCCTTCACGCCGAGTTCGCCGCGCACGACGATCACGTCGCGGATCGCGATCAGCGGCCACGATGCGGCGCCGCCGCGATAGAGCGTCCGGCCGTCGTGGCGCACATAGGCACCCCGCCGCCGCCACACACCCAGCCAATAGGCCCAGACCGTCAGCACCGCGGCGATTCCCATCACCACCAGCGGATGGACGAACACCATGTTGCGCAACGCATCGAGCGGATCGCCGCCCCATTCCAGCCGGCCGAGCAGCGCGCCCAACAGCACCAGGCACACCGCCTGCCACGCCACCACCGGCGCCGCGCGCAGCCGCGCGATCACCACCATATTCCGATCCCCGCGTTCCATCGCAGCGTACATAGGAAGTGCGGTAGCGCAGCGCCAGTCGGGGCCGGAGCGGGCGTGCAGAATAGGATCGCACCCCCACCTTCGTCATGCCGGACCGTCACCCCGGACTTGATCCGGGGGATCCGGCATCCATTCGGCGGCCGAAGCATGGACCCCGGATCAAGTCCGGGGTGACGATGTGGGATGGGTTGCTTGCATTTCTCCGGCCCTACTGTACTATCAAAATAACACAGCAGGAAGCCCGCCATGTCCTTCACCGCCCTCCTCGCCGCCGCCGCACTCACCGCCGCGGCGCCCACCGCCCCCGCCACCCCGATGCCGAAGGGCGACGCCCTGGCCGCGGAGATCGCCGGCAACGACGCGCGCCTGTTCTGGGCGGCGTTCGAGGGGTGCGATCCGAAGGCGCTGCCCGATCTCCTCACCCCCGAATTCCGCATGCTCCACGATCTCGGTGGGCTGGCCGCAAAGGATCGCGCCGACATGGTCGCGGGGTTGGAGAAAAGCTGCGCGTCGCGTCGGCCCGGCGGCGCACAGGCGGGATACAGGAACCGCCGCCAGATCGTCCCCGGATCGCGCATCGTCCGTGCGATGGGCGATTGGGGCGCGATCGAGGAGGCGTCGCATCTCTTCTTCGAATGGAATGCCAGGGCGGACCGCTGGGACATGGTCGGCGGCGCGAAATATATGCACCTGTGGCAATGGATGCCCGCCGAGGGCCGCTTCCGCCTTGCGCAAAGCTACAGCTACGACCATGCCGGCGCCGCGCCCTATCCGCCGCCGGGCGTGGCCGCGAGCGCGCGATAGCGCGGCGCGGCCGGGGTCGGCCGATGGAACCTTCAGGCGAGGCAGCGGTAGCTACTGCCGGGACAATGATGCTGCCCCTCCACGGAGCCGAGACATCGATATGAGAACGCTGATCGCCTACGGTCTCATCCTGCTGGTAGTAGCGGCGGTAACCGCCGTCATTTTCCACGTCCGCCGCAACAGCCACGAACGCAAAATCTTCCGCCAGCGCGAGCGGGAACAGGCGCGCAGGGACGAGCTTCGCCGCAATCCCTGACCGGCCGAAGCGGCCGCTCCTCGAAAAGAGCGCGCGGCCACCCGCTGCGCGGGCCGCGCGAGTCGCGCGCGCGGAAGGGATGTGCCGAGCCGTCGGCGCGGCGAACCGCCGCCACCCGCGCCGCATCGCTGCTATAGTCGGCCGCGAAAGGAGAAAGCCCATGCAGGCCGTAACCGAAGGCGACCGCCGCAAGGAGGTGCGCGTGCTCCTCGATCAGATCCAGGCGCATCCCGAACGCGACTGGACCGCGGCGCGCCAGCGCCTCGCGACCCTCAACAAGCTGATCGCGGCAAAGCCCCGGCCGCACTGACGCGGCGCGGGGCCGCTCGTCGCGCGCGCGCGACCATCCGCCGCAATCCGGTGCGGACGCGTGCAACATGCGCGGCCTCCATCGGTTTCCGGACCATGCGTCCATAAACCGGACGCCATCCTAGGAGACAAGTCATGCGCACGACTTTTGCCCTGTTGATGGTCGGAACCACCCTTCTCGCTGCACCCGCCTCTGCGCAGGTCGGCCCCGACGGCGTCGCCAACGTCAACCTCGTGGGTCAGGTCGGCGTCAATCCGGGCAATAGCGTCGGCAACCTCACCGACCCCGTCGGCGGCACCGTCGACCGCGTCGATGGCACGGTGAACAACGCCGTCGACGCGACCAAGCTGACCCTCGCGACCCGCGAACAGGTGCGCGCCGGCGCCGAGATCTACGACACCAGCGGCAACAGCGTCGGCACCGTCCAGAGCATCGAGGGCGACACCGCGGTCGTGATCCGCGGCGGCAAGCTCTACAATGTGCCGATCGCCGAAATCTATCACGGCGCGGTCGGCAAGACCCACGGCTTGGTGACCAAGCTGTCGAAAGCCGAAATCCAGGCGCGCACCACCGCCGCGGTCGAAGCGCGCTAGAACAGCCGGCCACAAACGGCCGCCAGTGGACAAGGATAAAGGAGACCGCATCGCGTCTGCGATCGGGGAGGGAGCCGGGACACCGGCTCCCTTTCGTCGCTTCTGACGCCGTCTTCTTGCGCCCGTCAGGTGCAGCAACCGGACATGAAAATGGCCCGCCCCGGGTGCCGGGTGCGGGCCAGTTTCGGTGCCGGCGCGCCCTATTGCGCCGCCGGCCCTCTGTTATCCCGTTCCTGCCTATTCGGCCTCTTCGAACAGGTCGACCGCATTGGCCGCATTCGCCGACAGGCGAATCGTATCGCCTTCGACCGCCGCGACGAGCCCGGCGGGCAGGTAATGATGCTTGCCGTCGCCGCTGTCGGCCTTGGTCAGCTTGATGCGCTCGCCGTCGAGATGGTCGACGGTGCCGACATGAACGCCGTCGGCGCCGATGACGTTCATATGTTCCTTGATCGCGCTATGGTCATGCTCAGCCATCGTCATTCTCCTTGCCGCTCCGGGAGGGGGAGCCTGGGCATCATACGCGCAGGCGGCGAGTCGGCTCCATAGGCTTGGACGAGCCGCCCCAAAGCCGCGCCCGCTTCCCAATTCGCCCGCGGGGCGCTACCTTCCTTCAATGCAGCACCTCCTTCCCTTCGTCGGTCTAGCGCTGCTCGCGGCGCCGATTCCGGCTGCAGCCTGTTCGGTGGCGCCGGGTTATCGCGTGCCGACCAATTTCGAACTGGTCGAGGGCGCCGATCTCATCCTGCTCGGCACGGTCACCGATGGCGATTTCGAACCGGACGGTAACGAACAACAGTTGATCGCGGTCGAGCCCGTCGCGGCGCTCAAGGGCGCGATGCCGACCGGACCGATCGCACTGCCCGCGATGATCGCGACCGGTGCCGAACTGCAGCTCAGCAATCCTTATGAGCTGAAGGAAGCGCATCCGCAGAGCCTCGCCGGTGCGTGCATCCGCTATGCCTTTCCGCGCGGATCGCGGGTGTTGTTCTTCCTCGATCGGACGGATGGGGCGTGGCATCCGGCGGGCGACGCCTTCAGCCGCTGGGCCGAGGATGTGCTGACCGACGACGCCCCCTGGCTGCAGGCGGTGCGTTTCTATGTCGAGGTGGCCAAGTTGCCCGAAGAGGAGCGCGGCGCAGCCCTCACCGCGCGCCGCGACGAGCTCGGCGCGCTCGGCGACGATCCGGTCGCGCAGTTGCTCGCCGCCGACATCGACCGCCAGCTCGCCGGCCCGGATGCGCCGTTCCGTGACGAACAACCCGCCACGGAACATCAATCGATCGAGGAGGAGGCAGCGGAAGCCGAGGCGGAAGCCGATGCCACCGTTCCGAGGAACTAGAGCATGGTCAATGATATGATCGGCATCCCCGAGCGAAGACGAGGGACTCGTTCGAGTGTAGCGAGAGCCGTTGCGTTGTAGCCCCGACTTCGCTCGCGAATGCGGATTGAGTCAGATTTTGTGCAAGCCGCTCTAGCACCAGGGACGCCGCTGTCCCTCCCACCGCCGCGCGAGCCCTTCGGCGACGAGAACCGATCCGACGCTCTGACGCGAGCGTGCCGGCTTGCGGCGGCGAACGGCGCGGCGCCGCGGATAATGAAAATCGGGTCCGGACATGCCGGCGATCCTACCGGCAGAGGTTTAGCGAAATCCCAACGAGGCGAATCCGCTATGACGGGCAAAGCGGGCCAATTGCGCCCACCCCGGCGTCATTTCGATGGTTTCATCGCATTGAATATTTTCGTCATTCCCGCGAAAGCGGGAACCCAGTCCGGCGTCGCCGCTGGGTTCCCGCTTTCGCGGGAATGACGAGGTAAAGGGATTAGGTCCCTATTGCTGCTATGGTTCAAGGCGCCCCGCGCGGTTCGTCGTCCTCCACCCCGCCGGGGCCGAGCTCGTCATCCTCGTCATCGTCGCTGCGCTCGCCGCGATAGGCGTCCATGTCGATCACACCTGATCGCTCCATCTGACGCATATGGTCGACCAGGTCCTGAACGTCATCGCGCTCGTCGCCGCTGCGCGCCTTGTCGCTGTCCTCCTGCCGGCGGGCGCGGCGCGCCGCCTCGGCGACGCTCTGCGCCTGCGCTTCCTCGTCCTGCTGCTCGCGGTTGAACGCCTCCGGGGCTTCGGAGGCTTGGGCTTCGCTTGGTTCGGGCTTGCGCGGGGTATCGGCCATGACCGGCTCCTTGAAGAGGGTAGCCGGAAAACGCGCCGTCGCAGGGGCGGTTCCTCACGCCGCGGCGGCGAGTATCTTATTCTCGATGACGCGAATGAAAACCTCGGGGTCTTGCGCGCCGGGAACGAGCATCCGCCCGCCGAGGATGAAGGCGGGTACGCCGGTGATATTCTGGTCGGCCCAATAGGCTTCCTCGGTGCGCACCATCTCGCCGAACTCGCCCGACGCGAGGATCGCGGCGGCGCGGCCCCGATCGAGCCCCACCGACGCCGCGACATCGGTCAGCACCGCATGATCGCCGACATCGCGATTGTCGGTGAAATGCGCCGCGAACAGCGCAAGCTTCAGCGCGGTCTGCACGCCGGTCGCGCTGTCCTGCTCGGGCTCCTCGAGCGCGCCCGCCCAGGTCAGCAGGCGGTGCGCGTCGAAACTGTTCCGCATCCGGAAATCGGGGCCGCGGTTGAATGCAAAGCCCAACTCGGCGGCGATAGCGGCGAGGCGCTCCGTGTTGGCGCGGCTCTGTTCGGCGCTGATGCCATATTTGCGCATGACATGTTCGCGCGCATCCTCGCCCTCGGCAGGCATGTCGGGATTGAGTTCGAAGGGATGCCATTGGACGCGAACATCGAGCCGCTCCGCAAAGTGCGCGATCACCTTCTGAAACTTCAGCCAGCCGATGATGCACCAAGGGCACATGACGTCAGACACGATATCGACGCTCAGGCGCGGCGCGCGCGGTTCAGCCAAGGCATTTCCTCCTGCGGGCGGCGCCACCGGTGTTCTCAATCGGGCGACCGGCGATCCTTGCCCGTGCGCCGATCGCTCTTGCGGCGCTCCGGCCCCTTGTAATCGGGATCTTCGGCGGCGCGCCTGTCAGCCGCCCGTCTCTCCGACGCTGCCCGCTTGTCGTCATCGGATGACATACGCTCCCCTCCATCACAAAAGGAAACAAGAACGACCCGATGCCCAGTAACTCACATCATGGCGAAAAAGACAAGTTGAACGAAATTTTGCCGCCTTTGTAGCACTCTTCTATCCGGCCACATTATCGAGGTCGCCGGCACTGGCCGCCTGGTCGGCAGAAACTGTTGGTCGCGACAATATCCACCAGCTGCCGACCATCAATCCGACCGACAGGGCTTCGATAATCATCGCCTGCACCACGCTGAAGTTCATTTCGTCACCCATCGAGGCGCCGAGGAGACGGCCAAGGAGCGCGGTGCCGTATAGCGCTGCCGGCACCAGCAAGGCGCGCGACCAGCCGGGAACCAGCGCACCGATCGCGGCGCTGCCCGCCGAAACAAGGAAAAAGGCCGACAGGTCGGCACGTATCGTGTTGGTCGCGACCCCGTCGACGACGATGCCGAAGGTGTCGGTGAAGCTGGTCGGGTCGAATACGCCCCGCACCCCGACGATGATAAAAAAGAGGGCCCACAGAAGGACCGCGCCGCGCAAGACCCAGTTGATCATCATTTCTCTCCCTTGGCGCAAAGGCTGCGACATCGGGCAAGAAACTTCAATCTATTCCGGATCAAAGATTGGGGGGGCAAAAGTCTCTTCGATCCAGCCGCCGCCGAGTACGCGGCTCGCATCCGCCGCATCGTAAAGCACCGCCGCCTGCCCCGGCGCGACGCCATATTCGGGCGCGGCGAAGATCAACCGATCGCCCTCGACGCGCGCCGGCACCGGCCGCGCCATGCTGCGCACCTTCGCCAGCACCGCACGTCCGTCGACCGTGCCCAGCCAGTTCGCTTCGCCCAGCCGCGCGCCCGACACCGCGAGCGCGCGGCGCGGGCCGACGATGACCTGTTTCGCGGGTGCATCGAGGCGTACGACATAGAGCGGCTCGGCCTGCCCGCCGATCTCGATTCCGCGGCGCTGGCCCACTGTGTAATGAATCAGGCCCTTGTGCGCGCCGAGCACGGTGCCGTCGACATGGACGATCGCGCCCTGATCGTCGGCCTCGGGCCGCAGCTTCCTGACCAGCGTCGCATAATCGCCGTCGGGAACGAAGCAGATGTCCTGGCTGTCGGGCTTGGCCGCGACGCCGAGACCAAGGTCGCGCGCGATCTCGCGCACCACGCTCTTCTCGAGCCCGCCGAGCGGGAAGCGCAAAAAGTCGAGTTGATCCTGCGTCGTCGCGAACAGGAAATAGCTCTGGTCGCGCGCCGGATCGACCGCGCGGTGGAGTTCGGCGCCCGCCGGCCCCATCATACGGCGCACATAATGGCCCGTCGCGAGGCAGTCGGCGCCCAGATCCTTCGCCAGCGCGAACAGGTCGGTGAACTTCACCCCCATGTTGCACCGCACGCAGGGAATCGGCGTTCGCCCCGACAAATATTCGTCGGCAAACTGGTCGATCACCGTGTCGCGAAAGCGGCTTTCATGGTCATAGACATGATGCGCAAAGCCCAGCCGGTCGGCAACCGCGCGCGCGTCGCGAATATCCTGCCCCGCGCAGCACGCGCCGACGCGCTTCGCCTTGGCGCCATGGTCGTAAAGCTGCAGCGTCACGCCGATCACCTCGGCGCCCGACCGCGCGGCGAGCGCCGCGACGACGCTCGAGTCGACTCCGCCCGACATCGCAACGACGATTCGCCGGTCTTTCAGCGGCATGGGCAGCTGAAAGTCGGCCTGCGCGAGGCCGGGAGGGCAAGAAATCGTCTCGATCATGATGCGCGCCATCTAGGGATGGATAACCAAAAATGCCAGCTTTTCCGCCGCGAGCGTCAAGATATTGACGGGGTTAAGCTTCGCTAACAAGCCATGAAATGGGCATTTACTGGACCTTAGGGCGTAGCCGCTACACCGGCATCATGAATGTCGCCCCGTACGAATTTCCGCGCATCGCCGGCGCGGCCAGACTGTCGAAGCCCGGCTTCGACATCATCATGGCCGTTTCCAGCGCGCGCCAAGCGACGCTGCCGACCGTCCGGCTGCTGCGCACGCAAGCGAATCGCGAAGCGCATGCGGCAACGCTTAACGCGCTGCGTCACATGCTCGGCGGAACGACTCGTCCAGCGGAACAAAAAGCGCCGCGGATTGTTCGCTTCTTCGATTTGTCCGACGATGTGAACGCCCTGCCCGAAACTATGAATGGCCTGTTTACCAAAGGGTTTCAGCCGATGTTGAACCCCTCTGATTTAATGCAAAAAGCGTCGGAAAAACCCCCCACCGACGTTGAAACTATGGAATGAATATGATCGAGAATCAGAAAATCCGGCCCGCACAGGTCATCGGTCCCTTGGGTGAACCACTGACGCTGGACTCGCTGCCCCCCCCGTCGACGACCCGCTGGGTCGTTCGCCGGAAAGCGGAAGTCGTTGCGGCCGTTAACGGCGGGCTTTTGTCCGTCGACGAAGCGTGCGAACGCTATGGGCTGACCCTCGAGGAATTTGCCGGCTGGCAACGATCGATCGATCGCAGCGGCATGCCGGGGCTGCGCGTCACGCGCATCCAGCACTACCGGGACCTCTATGAGCGCCAACAGCGCTTCTGAGCAGCGAGACCGGACCAGATCGAGAAGAGGGCGCTTCGGGCGCCCTCTTTTTTGCCTGGGGATACGGCACCTAAACCGGGTCAATCTTCAGAAAATAGCCATTTGGCCGTCATAGCAGCGGCGGCGGCTCCCAAAAGCTGGGCGAAGACGAACAGCGGCACATCGGCCGGTGCGATACCGGCAAATGTGTCCGAGAGGCTGCGGGCGACCGTAATGGCTGGGTTCGCGAAGCTCGTGGATGACGTAAACCAATAAGCGGCCGTGATGTATGAAGCGACGGTCGCCGGCACCCATTGCGGCCGATGGCGCGTGGTCCCGAGGATCGTCAGGATCAGCCCAAAGGTAGCGATAGCCTCTCCGGTCCACTGACCCACCCCCTGCCGTGCCTTCACGGAAAGCTGCAAGGTCGGCAAATCGAACATCAGGTGCGCCGCCCAAGCTCCCAGAATCCCAAAGACGAGTTGCACCGCACAGAAAGCGGCGGCCTCGCGCCACGGCAGATCGCCGCGAGAGGCCGCTACGATACTCACGGCGGGATTCATGTGCGCGCCGGAGATCGGGCCAAGCATGGAGATCAGCACGAACAGGATCGCGCCGGTGGCCACCGTGTTACCGAGTAACGCGACGGCCTCATTCCCGGCAGCAAGATTTGCCGCCATGATCCCGGAACCAATGACGCAGGCAAACAGGAAGAACGATCCCACACCTTCCGCGGCCAGCCGCTTCCCGAGCGGCACCGGCTCAGGCATCGGCCACCGCGTCGTCGGTCGCGCCGATTTCGCTCAGGCGGCTCGCCAACGTCATCTCATCGATGCTTTCAAGCGGGAGAGCCACGAAGAGATCGATGCGGCGCTCCAGCTGTCGGTAGGCGTTCCAAAAAGCCAAGGTCTGACCTTCGCCTTCCACGACGGCCGGGTCCTCGATCCCCCAATGCGCCGTAATCGGCTTTCCCGGCCAAATCGGGCAAACCTCTCCGGCCGCGTTGTCGCAAACGGTGAAGATAAAATCGATCTGTGCCGCGTCCGGAGCAGAGAATTCGTCCCAGCTTTTTGAACGGAACCCATCGGTGGGATAGCCCGCATCGCGAAGAAGGTTGATTGCTGCCGGATGGACCTCGCCTTTGGGAAAGCTCCCAGCGGAATAGGCGACGAAGGTGCCTGCTCCCTTCCGGTTCAGTATCGCTTCGGCCAAGATCGAGCGGGCCGAATTGCCCGTGCAGAGAAACAGGACATTATAGCTCCGGCTCATGCGACACCTGCGGGAGCGCAGCATTTGTTTTCCGCCGCGGGTGCGATGGTGTCCAGCGCGGGGCTATCGCCATAGACGGTGGCTTCACCATTGGTGAAGAACGCCTCCCAAACTACGCCGTCCGGATCGGCGATCCAGCTCTTCTCCGACTTGGCATAACAGCAGGTTGTTGCGCCTTCTTCCAGCACCGGGCGGTCGGCGGCTTTGAGCCGGCCATAAACTTCCGAAAGCTCATCGGCGCTCTCGGCTTGGATGCCCAAATGTTCGATGCCCTTGCGGGCGTGGTTGCCCGCCGAGATGGCGAAGTTGACGCGTGGATCGTCGAGCATCCATTTCGCATAGTCGCCTTTCAGCACGGCGGGCTCCGCCGCGAACAGCATGGAATAGAATTGGATCGACTGGTCGAGGTCGTTGACACCGACGTGCACATGCAAACGCTTCATGCGGATTTCCTTTCCTGAGCGGGTGTTTCGCAAACCGCGCCGGCATCGCAGCCGGCACCGGCGCAGCAATTTTCCGTGAGGTAGACCAACAGCCCGTTCATCGCCGGGTAGTTGGCGCGATAGATCAGCGATCGATGCTGGCGTTCCTGTAGGATCAGCCCGGCGTTGCGAAGCTGGGCCAGATGGAATGACAGTGAACTGTTGGGAATGCCGAGTGCTTCGGCCAGCGCTCCGGCCGCCATTCCGCGGTCACCGGCCTGCACGAGCTGGCGGAACACGGCGAGCCGATGTTCCTGCGCCAGAGCGCCAAGCGCCTCTACCACCGATGTTGCCTGCATAGCGACTCACCTCATTTCTACCTTCATAGAAATGATAGACTTCCGAACGCGAGTCAACGACATTTCTGGAAATATCGAAATAATGCCCGATTGAACTGGTTTTTCGTGGACGGCAAGCCTTGGGCGCACGCAGTCCCCGACGCCTGCAATTGGTCGCAGGCCGCGAACCAACAACACCTTATCGTCCGTTCCGCACTTGCGTTGAAAAAGAAAAACAAAATGATTTCAATGATATGACAGTTTCGTTGCAACCCTGACGTTCACCCCGCGTTAAGCCCCGGAGTCAACTTTGGGAGTCACTCAATATGCGCAAGATGTTCATTACCCTCGCCGCGACGTCCGCCCTCGCCCTCGGCGCCTGCCAGAGCCCGGCGGCCGACAAGGTCGAGGATCAGGCCGAAGCCAAGGCCGACGTGATCGACGAACAGGCCGACGCCATGCCCGAAGGCCCGGCGAAGGAAGCCACCGAAGCGAAGGCTGACGCCGTCGAGGCGGCAGGCGAGGAAAAGGCCAATAGCATGGACGACAAGGGCGAGATCGCCCCGTCCGAAACCGGCGCCACACCGCCGGCCGACCCCGCCAAGAAATAAGGGCTGCCTCCCCTAAAGGGCAGATCAAGGGCGCCGGGATCGATTCCGGCGCCCTTTGTCTTGTCCGGCATCTTTTTTCCGAAAATTCGTACCATATGTGACCGCCGTCACCGCCGCGGCGCGCCATCACGGCTATCTCGAATGCGTGGACCAATGAAATGCTTCGGCATTCGGGGGCTCCACAGCCTACCCTCCCGTCGCCGTTCGCGATCTACGGCGGCGGGAGGGACTAAGGGGTCTGGACCCTAGGCATCTCCCCCGCCTTCCAGCGCGCGCAGCACATCCTGCACCCCCGGCGCATCGCCATCGCCGCGCAGCGCCGCGAGAGCGGCCGCGACGTCGAGCCGATATTCGGCGACCCCCGCCGACTCGCCCGTCCATTCCGCATTCAGCGACTTCACCAGTCGCTTCGCCGCCGCATTCTCGGACAGGATATGGACGTCGAGCACCGCGAGCCCCTCGGCCCGGCAGTCGACGAGCAGCGCCGCGGTCATCATCCGCGCGAGGCCTCGGCCCTGGAATTCGTCGAGCACCGCAACCGAAAATTCGCCCACCGGACCACCCGCCCGATGCCGCACCGCATGCACCGCGCCGATCGCCGGCCAGCCCGGGCACTCGCTGCACAGCGCGCCCCACGCGATATGGTCATGCCCGTCGACATCGGCGAGCCGATGGATCACCGCATCGGGCAACGCCGGCGCCGGCGAGAAAAAGCGCAGATAGCGCGATTCGGCCGACAGCTTGGCGATCCCCTCGCGGATCCGTTCCTCATCGTCGGGGGTGATCGCACGCAGATACACCGCGGTGCCATCGTTCAGCGCGCTGTGCACCGCGATGTCGTCGATTCGACCCGCTGGCTTCGGAGCCTGCCCTTGCACCTGCCTGTCCATCGCGGTCTCCCGTCGCGGCGAGGATAGGCAAGCCCCGCCCCGCTGGCAATTCCACCAATGCGAATCCGCTTTCCTACATTGTTCCCATATGGTTCTTTTTACAAAATACAGCGAACCACAGGAGCAAACCCATGAAACAGGAAATCCTCCCGCCTCTCCCCGCCGTCATCGATGCCGAGGCCGATCCCACCCTCGATCCCGATGACCTTCCCGAAGAACTCGCCTTCACCCCCGCCCCCCAGCACAGCAAGCGCTGGACCGGCATCAACGAGCAGAAGCAGCGCATCTTCATCGCCCAGCTCGCCGCGACCGGCGCGGTGACGATGGCGGCCAAGGCGATCGGCCACTCCTCCTCCGCGCTCTACCAGCTGCGCAAACGCGACGGCGCCGACAGCTTCGCCGCGGCATGGGACCGCGCGGTCGAGGCGGGCGCGCGGCGCGTCGCCGACCTGCTCATGGAATATGCCATCTATGGCGTGCCCGAGACGATCTCGAAGCGGGGGCAAGTCATCCTCGAGCGCCGCCGCCCCAACATCCGCGCGATGCAGCATATCGCCGCCAGCCGCTTCCCCGAGAATTTCGCCGGCGTCGACCCCGTCGACGGCCGCCCGGCCAGCGCGATCCCGCACGCGATCCACCGCCTGCGCGAGAAATGGCGCGCCGAGTGGGAGGCCGAGCGCCAGGCCGAGATGCTCGAACATATCCAGCGCGCGAACCGGCAGGAGACCGACCTCGACGATCGCCTCCGCATCATCCGCACCGCCTTTCAGCGCAAGATTTCGCACGACCCCGTCAAGCGCGCCGCATGGGACCTGCTCACCGGCCCCGGCACCGACTGGGACGCGGCGCGCAAAGCCGACGCCTATAGCAACCCGCAAAAGCACGAATGGCACATGCACCACCCCGACATGATCGTCCCGCTATCGGCCGGGTCGGGCAATGTCGACTGGGAGGCGGCCGAGGGCGGCGACCTGTCGAACCCCGCCCCGCCGCCCGCCGACCATGTCCCCTGGACCGAGGGCGGCGAAGAGGACGAGATCTGGTTCGAACGCTACGAGGATCATATGATCGAGGGCGAAGCCGGCGAAAGCGACCTCGCCCCCACAACCGCCACCCCCAAGATCACCCGCGGCGACATGCGCATGGCCGCCCACAGCCTGCGCGAGCGCGCCGAGGCCTGGCAACAGGCGCGCCAGCCCGTGTTCCAGCACCCCCACGGCTTCCTCTCCGACACCAGCCTGCACGGCGGCGGCACCGGCCGCGAACGCGACGCCGCAAGGCGGCGCATCGAGCGCGCGATCGCCGAGCTGGAGCGCGAATGGAACGCCGCCTATTGCGAGGAAAGCTGGGCGGCGTGGAAGGCGGGAACCCCGTCGCCCGCCGCGCGCCGGACGGAGGACGAAGCATGAGCCTCGAACAGCCCGCCCCGAGTGATGAAGATCCGATCATGCTGAGCTTGTCGAAGCACGCCCGCTTCGGCCGCAGGGTCGAAATCGAATGGATCCAGCCGCGCGAACCCTATGGCGGCTGGGTCTCCTACGAAGCCTTCCAGCCCGAAGAGGTCCAGACCTGCCTATCGATCGGCCGCCTGATCCACGACGATGACTGCATCAAAGTGCTCGCCGGATCGGCGATGGTCGTCGGCGACGAGGAACGGCTGATGCTGAGCGGGGTGATCGAGATTCCGGCGCGGTGCGTGGTGCGGATTGTTAGGTTGGAGGAGGCTCCGAAATGCTAATGGTGCCCAGAAGAGGATTTGACGGGCAGACCACTAAATATTGGAAAATAAAGAGATTTCCGAAAACGCCTAGCCCGGCTGTACTAGCCCTTTGTACTAGGAAAATCAACGGTTTTCCGTAAATGTGAGTCCCACTTTGGGCATCGCATCTTGGTTATCTCACAATCCCACTCGCTGAGCCCCATCCCTTAGCCCCGCAACATGGACAACTGGCCAGCAGCGCGATAGCGGTGACCCCATATAGAACAGCAAATCGGGCGGGACATGGCGGATCGTAGCGAAATAATTTCCATTGGAGGAACTTACAGAAGCGAAGCAAGTAAATCCTTTTCAAAAGCCCTTGCCTTCGCTGCAATCCTTATTTTTACCCACCTCCTAGATGTTAATCCTTCGGAAATAAGCACACTTGGATTAAATATTTCAATTCCAAGACCTGAAATATTATATGGCACAATATCACTGCTGTATATTTACTATCTATCGCGCGCATTGGATCAAAGCGAAAACGGATACTCGCCATATTTGATAAATTTGCGAAGGCACAATCTGAAAACTCGCCTCTTAATTGCAAAAAATATGTGGAAATCTAACAAGAAAAATAAGAATAAGCCTATCGACTTCTCACTCATAAAAAAGCAAGCCAGAAGAGTAGCTATATTCAACGATGTAGTCATCTTTCCATACTACATAATTTCCATTATTGTTCCTCTAATATCTCTCCCAATCGCCTTGATTGACATTTACCATTTTTGCGCGATTGCTGTGGACCTACATCTCGCAAATAATAGTTAGAAGGTCTGAGCAATAGCAAGATCAAGGATCAACGCGCGGCAGGCACCCCGCCGCCTCGGCACCCTCGAAAAGTTTACAGCTACCTAAAAATTACGTGGTCCGCTCGAACAACCCATTTGCAAGAAAGATTGACATGGCAGTAAATGTGTTTGGTCCGCCATTCGATTGGGCTGCCACAGGATCGATGGTGCAGGGAGTTGCCACATTGGTCGGCGCCGCCGCGGTCTTAGTTGCCGCTAAGATGGGAGCTGACACTTTTGGTTCATGGCGTCGGCAGAAGGTGACCGAGCGACATATTGAGCAAGCCGAGCGAATACTTACGGCTTCCTACAAAGCGCGCCGCGCGCTCAAACGTATTCGTACCCCTCTTGTGGACGGTTGGGAAATCAACGCCGCTGAAAAGGAGCTGAAAACATCCCATGCCGACGAATGGGACGCGCTCCCTGAGGCCGAGCAACGCCGATATGCTTCCGCGCAGGCTCTACTTATTCGATTCAACAGGTCAAAAGATGAGAAGCAGGCGCTTGATAGCTGCCTGCCGATGGCGCGCGCGCTCTTTGGAGAAAACCTAGAAGCGGCTATCGAAACCCTAGCCCAACAGTTCGTGAACGTGGCCGTTTACCAGCAAGCGTCAATGAATGACAACGGCGGTGACCCTGCGTTTGAGGAGGAGGTGCGAATGGGCATTTATGACATCAAGCTGGCAAATAAGCCTAACACGATCTCGGATGCCATTGAGACCGCAATAGCGGCTATCGAGACCATTTGCTTACCGTCACTTCAAATCGACGAGCAGAAGCCCGCGCAGGCAAAAGGAAAATCGGACTAGCCCCGCTGCGATCTCGCGCGGGCGTCCAGCACCATTGCCAACCAGTCCGCATCGGGGTTCGATCGGAGTTGGTTTCGCATCCACTGGCGGTGTCGCCTTTCCCGCGCACCCCGTTTCGCAAAGAAAGCTCTCGCCTCGCCTGTCTCGATAAAGTCGAATACCTTCATCTTAGCATCCACTAGACTAACGTAGTCTACTTTGCCTTGCACATTGTCCATCGTGATGCGGTACTTGTCTCCGCGCGGCACGATAAATACCCGCAGGTTTTCTTGCACGATCCAGCATCCACCCCGGGCAGACCTCTTCCACCGTTTCGACGATACAAACCGCTTCCGACGCTCGAGCATCTTGATGTATTTTTCGTGGTGCTCGCTTGCCAACGTCGTACCGGTGAGGTTGTCGCAGCAGTCCGTCCCTACAGCCATCGCGCCCCATGCCGGGTGTATTACAGCGTAGGTGTAGCGGAGTTGCGTTCCGCAATACTCGCAGTTGCCGCAGAGGTCCCCAAGATCATCTGAACCCATGAGGACCCAGCCACTTTTCGGCGGGATAAAGCCGTGCTCCGCAGCATGGCATCCCTTGCAGAGTGTTTCACATTCTGTGTGTCCGTACTCCCAAGGTTTCCTACCGGGCGCATATCCCTTGTGATGGACCTGTAAGACTACACCGTCGTCACGCGACAGGTAGCAGCGCACACACCTGCCGCCGTCGAGCTTTATCACTTCCTCGCGAAACCTAACCCATTCGGGATGACTGTAGAGGTTCATAAGGCCTACTCCGTAGCAGGCCAGAATAGCTCAAGTGGGAAACACTTGGAAACCATGTTGTAAGGAACCCTGCATCAGTTTCACCTTCCAATCAGAATGGGACTTTGTCATCATCACCGAAGGTTTCGAGAGGCCACTTTTCGACGGGATCAAGCCGCACCCTGTCGGACCCGTAGTCCGAGATATGCAGGCGCACGGCGGACACATATTCAGGGCGCTGCCCTGAACGGACGTACAGCCCCTCGTCGCTTCGTCTCGGCACATGGACCAGTTCAGTTGATACGGCAAGGTATAGAGCTAGTCCCGCACCTTCGAGCTCGACGAGGCAACCATTGAGGTTCGCAACGGCCTCCAGACGATCAAGCAGCGAACCGAAGGTCAGCGGCGCACAAAACTCCTCATCCCATGGGCTTGGCATAAGGCTCTCGATCAATTTGATCGCTGAACGCAGCACCGGCATATTCTCTGCGTTCGGCTCAGCGCTACACCCAAGAACGGACATCACAGCTCGCTCAAGGCCGGAGACAACGGCCTCGCCGCTCTCAACCCGCTTGAGTACCTGCATTTCAGCTTCCCAAGGAGTCTTTGGTTCCCCTAGCTCCTCGTGGTTACCGCGCCCTAACAGTCCCGAAACCGGCATCCCGAGCACGGCGGCGATGTCCGCCAAAGTCTCGTGGCGGATCGGCGCTCCGCCCTCGGCTCTTTGAATAGTGCGAACATTCACCCGGGCCTTATTCGCAAGGTCCTCCTGTGTCAGCGCTTTACGATCCCGAGCGGATTTCATTTTCTGGCTGTCAACGATCATGCGGTCCTCCATTTCGATGAAAGCACATTGGCTCCGAGGCCGCCCGACAGACTACGACAATTACCCGTAAGTGGCACGACATATATCCGACAGCTAGCCGACAATTGGATATCACACCCGTCTTTATCCCGCCAGTGACCCGACAGTCTCTTAGGAATTACAGGCGATCAGAAAACGGTGAGCTTATACGAGGGGGCGACTCCGACCAGATGCGCGCGGTGATCCCCCTGGTGGGGGTCTGGCTACTTCCCATCGCGCGCGCCGGATAATCACCCGGCACCCTGCTCAACCTCGTACCCGGAATAGGCGCACAGGTTATAGGTTGAGGACCTAGAGCAGGTCGGCAATAATCCGCATCCGCAGCGCGGCAATAAATGCCTCCTGCGGGATGTTCACGTTGCCATGTTCACGCATCCGGCGGGCGGGTCGAAGCTGCCCCGCAGCTTCGCCTGATCCGCCCACCTGCCCTATTTCTGCTTTGATGAAAAAAGCGGATTAGGTGTCGTCGCCCATACGGAGCGCAGCAATGAAGGCTTCCTGCGGGATGTTGACGTTGCCGTACTCGCGCATCCGCTTTTTGCCTTCCTTTTGCTTTTCCAGCAGCTTCTTCTTGCGGGTCGCGTCGCCGCCATAGCATTTGGCGGTCACGTCCTTGCGCAGCGCGGCGATGGTTTCGCGGGCGATCACCTTGCCGCCGATCGCGGCCTGGATCGGGATC
>NZ_JAKFEM010000031.1:0-37436 GCF_036675685.1 Sphingopyxis sp. | reverse complement strand
GATCGGCATGGAAGGCGACGTCATCGTCACCCAGGAACTCTTCAAGTTCGAATATCTCGACGAGGACAAGGACGGCAAGATCGTCGGCGAATATCGCGCGATGGGCCTGCGCCCCTATACGCTTGAAAAAGCGCGCCAATATGGCTTCGACCAGCCCTATCTCGAGGCGTGCCTGTAAAGTCGCTAGAGCCGCATTCCCATCCAGATTACCGCTTCGGTCGACACCGACACGACGGGATCGATCAGCCGCTGCCAGAAACCCGCCGGCGGCAAACGCGCCGCCGACAGGTCGTGATGCTCCTGCTCCTCGGCGATGATGATCGTCAGCGTTCGCACCGCCGGCTCGTCGACACCCTGCAAAGCCGCGATCTGTTCGTGCATATGGCGCAGCACGACACGCTCGATCGCGACCGTCGTCGCGGCGATCGCGCTGCGCCCCGCGATCCCGGTGACCGCGCCGAGCAGCAGCCCGCCGATCCCGCACCAGAAATAACTACGGCAGCGGCCCCGACCGCGGCGCCGCAACTCTGCCGCGAAAAGCGCGCGGTGGCCGCGCTCGTGCGCCAAGAAGCCATCGAGTTCGCCCACCATGTCAGGAGCGCGCCAGCGCGCAAACCAACGCTGGGCGCGATAGATGCAGACGGCACCATGCTCGCCCGCATGGTCGACCTTCATCACCCGGTCGCCGAGCGTTTCGCCCGACTTCAGCCTCGCGGTCAGCGTCATGCCGGGCGCGGCGTCCATATTATCCCTGATGCAGCCAGAACGCCGTCGCGAACAGCGCCACGACCGCCGACCCCAGCGCGATCCCGCGCCACGGCATGAATCCGACATTGTCGACGTCGCGCCGGTTGCGGCGGCGCCAGTCGGCAATCTCGGCAATGCCGAACAGCGCCGCGGCGCCGATACCAACCGACAGCATGGACACTTGCATTACCGCGCATCCCTTCGCAAACAGGGGGCCTTCCCCTGGAGAGAGGTGCCCCATATGCGTTCCCTGTTACTGGTTGCAAGTGCAGCCGCCCTGATCGCCGTCCCCGCTGCCGCGATGCAGCATGACGCGCACGCTAACCACAAGGCTCACGATGCGATCGCCGCTGCCGTCGCCGCGCCCACCCGCACGGCAACGAACACGCCACGCGACAAATATCGTCACCCCGCCGAAACGCTCGCCTTCTTCGGCGTGAAGCCCGGCGATACGGTGGTCGAGCTGTGGCCCGGCGGCGGCTGGTATACCGAGATTCTCGCTCCGTTCGCGAAGGTTGGCGGCGGCACCTATTATGTCGCGGCGCCGTGGGAGAAGGGACTGAACCGCGTCAGGGCGAAGCAGGCGGAGAGCGCCGACGTCTATGGTGCGATGAAGCTCGCCGAATTCCCCAATGCGGGCACCAACCCCAAGGTCCCCGACGGCAGCGCCGATGTCGTGCTGACCTTTCGCAACGTCCACAACTGGCGCTTCGACGGTAGCGACAACACCGCGAACGCGTTCAAGCAAATTTTCGCGATGCTCAAACCCGGCGGCACGCTCGGCGTCGTCGAGCACCGGCTCAATGAAAGCGACGACAGCGCGAAGGAAGAAAAGTCGGGCTATATGAAGAAAAGCTCGATCGTCGCCTTCGCCGAAGCCGCGGGCTTCAAGCTGGCGGGTGAGAGCGAGATCAACGCCAATCCCAAGGACACCAAGGATTATCCCAAAGGCGTGTGGACGCTGCCCCCGAACCTGACCGAGGGCGAGACGGACCGCGCCAAATATGTCGCGATCGGCGAATCGGATCGCATGACGCTGAAATTCGTGAAGCCCGCGAGCTGAAACACTTTGAATCCATCGATCCGGCGCTGCTGCTCAGCGCCTATGCGCAGGGTATTTTCCCGATGGCCGACGGGGCGGACGCCCCGTCGGTCCATTGGGTCGAACCGCGGCTGCGGGCGATCCTGCCGCTGGATGGCTTCCACCTGTCGCACAGCCTGAAAAAGGTGATCGTCTCGGACCGCTTCCGCGTCACCACCGACACCGCCTTCGCCGACATGGTCGCACTCTGCGCCGAGGCCGCCGACGACCGGCCGACGACGTGGATCAATCCGGTGATCCGGGCGAGCTACGACCGGCTGTTCCAGATCGGCCATGCCCACAGCGTTGAATGCTGGCTCGACGGCGAGCTGGCCGGCGGGCTCTATGGCGTATCCCTCGGCCGCGCCTTTTTCGGCGAATCGATGGTCAGCCGCGCGCGCGACGCATCGAAGGTCGCGCTCGCGCATCTCGTCGCGCGGCTCCGCGCGGGGGGGTGGAAATTGCTCGATTGCCAGTTCATCACCCCGCACCTCGCCAGCCTCGGCGCGATCGAAATCCGCCAGGCCGACTATCTCGCGCGGCTCTATTCGGTGTTGGCGGGCGGCGAAGGTGCGGCCTTGGGCGCCGGGGCCGGAACGACCGGTGGCGCTACGGGCGCCGCCGTGCCCTCGCCGCCGTTCGTCGCGGGCGACTGGGGGGCGCTCGATGCCTTGGGCGCCGCAGCGGCGCCCGATTTCGGCGCCGAGCGCGCGACGGGCTCGCCGCCCGGATATGTCATCGCACAGCTTTTGACGAACACGTCATAGATCGGGTGCTGGATGACGTTGCGGTCGGGCCGCTCGCGGAAAATCCAGCCCGAAAAGACACGATACCATTTGTCGTCGCGCTGATCCTGCACGGTCAGCTGGACGAACGCCCCTGTTTCGGGCGGATCTTCCCACGGCGCGGTCGCCTCGCACGCGCGC
This sequence comes from Sphingopyxis sp., assembly GCF_036675685.1. Classification (GTDB taxonomy): domain Bacteria; phylum Pseudomonadota; class Alphaproteobacteria; order Sphingomonadales; family Sphingomonadaceae; genus Sphingopyxis. The sequence goes on along the minus strand of NZ_JAKFEM010000031.1, from coordinate 34,682 downwards.
AGCCGGACGATCGCGCGGCCGACGCGCGCCGATTCGCCGGGCTTCATCTCGAGGTCGCGAACCAGCCCGTTGCGTTTGTTGAGCAGGCCGACGACGGCGACGCGCTCGGCCATCGGGGTCGCGCCCTCGATGCCCCCGACTTCCTGCGGCACGCGCTCGGATTTGGCGATCTGCGGCGCCTTGTCGCTGCCGCCGGTCGTGGTCGTCGGCGTCCGGTCGCAGGCGCCAAGCGACACGGCGGCGAGAGCCGCCAATCCCAGCGTCGCGGTCAGCCTCGACATGGCGGCGCTCACTCGGCGCCGGGCCGCCAGGCCTCATAGTCGCCGGTCGCGGCAGCGCGGTGGCCGCCACGCTCGAGCGCGCCGGCGGGGCGATAGGCGCCGGTGCTGCCGGTCAGGTTCGCGGTCGCTTCCTTCTCCCACGTACGCGGCGCGGGCAGCATGTCGGTCGGAAGCTCGTCGAAGGTGCTGTGCAGCCAGCCGTGCCATTCGGGCGGCACGCGGCTCGCGTCGTTCGATCCCTTATAGAGCACCCAGCGGCGAGGGCCCTTTTTCGCGCGGAAATAACGGTTGCCGAGGCTGTCCTCGCCGACCTTCTCGCCCGTGCTCCAGCTGTTCAACAGCGTGCCGACGGTCGCGCCGTCCCACCAGGTGAAAATCTTGCCCAAGATGCTCATGGCCGAGGCGTTTACAGGCAAGGCAGCGCGGTCCGCAAGCCGCAAACCGCGCGGCGCACCGCTATTTCTTATCTTTCCACGTCACCTTCGCGTCCTCGTCGAGGCCCAGCCGCGCCGCCGTGCCGCCCGCCAGCTCCAGCACCGCAGACACTTCGCCGCCGCTGACCACCGGCTCGAGCGATTCGGGAATGGTATTCTCGGCGATGCGATCGATGCTGCCGTCGGCGCGGATGAAGATCATATCGAGCGGAATCAGCGTGTTCTTCATCCAGAAGCTACCGATTCGCGGCTTCTTGAACGGAAAGATCATCCCACCGTCCCCGGGCAGGCTGGTGCGGAACATCAGCCCGCGATCCTGCTCCGCATCGGTGCGCGCGACCTCGACGTTGAACCGGTGCGTCTTGCCCGCCGCCGCGATCGTCAGCGGGATCGTCGCGGCGCTTTCGCTCTGCGCGCCCGGATCAGCGCTTTCGCTCGGCGCGTTCGGGTCTACGCTGCACGCGGCCATCGGCAGCGCGATCGACAGGGCAAGGGCGGTCAAAATGGCGCGCATCGGCAGATATTCCTTATCCCGATTGGGGTTTGTCGTGCCCTAATCGAGCCCCGCTTCGTCGTCCAGCACCGCCAGTGCTGCTTCGTCCCCGGGCGGGACCGCGAGGATATGGCGCGCCAATACCAGACTGTGTCCCGCGCGTAAAAAGGCAGCAACCTGCCGCTCGCGTTGCTTCGGATCATCGATGGCGTGCACCGCGAACGGGCCGAACCGCCGCCGCCGTGCGAATCCGATCGCCGCCGCGACCGCGGCGCCCTCGGCCGTCTCGATCGCGTCGCCGCTGTCCGCCGGCGCGATGCCGTCGACATAGAGCTGCGCCTTCACCCGCCGCACCCCCAGCCCGCGCCGCGTCATCGCCGCGCCACGCATCGCGGCATATTGGCGATCGTCGAGAAACTGTAGCCGCTCCATCCGATCGGCAACCGACTCGCAGGCTGTCATCGCGTCGACCTCGTCAGTCCAGTCCGATTCGCGAATTTTTCTAGACAGATAGCGCGTCAGCTTGGCGCGACTCGTCGCGAATCGCGCGACATAAGCGAGCGCCAGTTCGTCAAGCCGCGCCGCGCCGAGAGGCCTTTTTGAACGGTCGGATGGTGCGCGATGCTTGGGCATGTGCCATGTTTATGCCACAGTCGGGCCTGATTGAGAACGATCAGCGCCGCCATATCGGGCCATAGAGCCCGGAATCGGGCGATTTTGTTCCAACTGCTAGGGATCGCGCAGGGCACCATGACACAGAAAGATGACATGCTTGTTGCCGCGCGGCCCGTTTCGCGGGACCTTGCACCTTCTATGACAGAAAATATTGCCCTTCAGGCTGACGAGCTTCAGCCGACCCCGACTTTTTGCGCCCAGCCGCGCCGTTTTTCCGACTTCGCGACCGTCGGCGAAGCGCTCGATTATGCCGCAAACGGCACGCGCGGGCTCAACTTCCACGATCCGCGCGGGCGGCTGGTGCGGCCCTATCCGTATCGCGAGCTCAAGGATGATGCCGTCCTGACCGCCTACCGGCTGATCGCCGCGGGGGTGAAGCCCGGCGACCGCATCGCGCTCATCGCCGAAACCGGCGCCGAATTCGCCGCGCTGTTCTTCGGCACCATCTACGCCGGCGCCTGGCCGGTGCCGCTACCGCTGCCGACAAGCTTCGGCGGGCGCGACAGCTATGTCGGCCAGCTGGTCGTCCAGCTCACCAGCTGCGATCCCACGATGCTCTTCTTCCCGCCCGAAATCGCCGCGATGGCGGTCGAGGCCGCCGAATCGCGCGGCGTGAAGCCCGTCGACTGGGCCGAATTCGCAAAGGGCGCGGCGCCGGTCGCCGCGCTTCCCGAGCAGCAGTCGAATGAGACCTGCTACCTCCAGTACAGCAGCGGCTCGACGCGTTTCCCGCACGGTGTCGCGGTCACCCACGCCGCGCTGCTCAACAATCTCGCCGCGCATTCGCACGGCATGGAAGTGCGCGACAGCGACCGCTGTATTTCATGGCTGCCCTGGTATCACGACATGGGGCTCGTCGGCTGCCTGCTCTCGCCGGTCGCCAACCAGGTCTCGGTCGATTATCTCAAGACTGAGGATTTCGCCCGCCGACCGCTCGCCTGGCTCGACCTGATCAGCCGCAACGAGGGCACGACGCTCAGCTATTCGCCGACCTTCGGCTACGACATCTGCGCGCGCCGCGTGTCGAGCCAGACGCATGTCGCCGACCGCTTCGACCTGTCGCGCTGGCGCGTCGCGGGCAACGGCGCCGACATGATCCGCCCCGACGTGATGCAAAGCTTCGTCGATGCCTTTGCCGATGCGGGTTTCAAGGCGAGCGCCTTCCTGCCGAGCTATGGCCTCGCCGAAGCGACGCTCGCGGTCAGCATCATGCCGCCGGGCGAAGGCATCGTCGTCGAGCTGGTCGAGGAAACTGAACTGTCGGGCGCCGCCAATGATTCGGGCCGCCCGACCCGCTACCGGGCGATCGTCAACTGCGGCCGTGCCGCGCGCGACATGGTGATCGAGGTCCGCGACGAAAATGGCCAGGCGCTGCCCGACCAGACCGTCGGCAAAGTGTGGTGCACCGGCCCGTCGCTAATGACCGGCTATTATCGCGACCCCGAATCGACCGCCGCCTGCCTCGTCGACGGCTGGCTCGACACCGGCGATATGGGTTATTTGTCAGACGGTTACATCTATATCGTCGGGCGCGCCAAGGACATGATCATCATCAACGGCAAGAATCACTGGCCGCAGGATATCGAATGGGCGGTCGAGCAGCTGCCGGGCTTCAAATCGGGCGATATCGCGGCTTTTGCGATCACCGCGCCGGGCGGCGAGGAAACCCCCGCGGTGCTCGTCCAGTGCCGCACCAGCGACGACGCCGAACGCATCGCGCTGCGCGAGACGATCCGCGACCGCGTCCGCGCGATCACCGGCATGAATTGCCTGATCGAACTGATTCCGCCGCGCACGCTACCGCGCACCAGTTCGGGCAAGCTCAGCCGGTCGAAGGCGCGCGCGCAATATCTGGCCGGCGAAATTCAGCCCTTCGCGATCGCCGCATAGCCAAGCCCCTGAGCCAAGGGATCATTTTGTCCCGTTGCAGGACAAAAAAGGCGTTTGGTTGCGCGCCGATAGTTACCTTCGGGTAACCCGGCCACGCTAAACAGGCCGGGTGAAAAGCCTGTTGACCGACCCACTTGCTGCCGAAGAGATTCCTGCGCGGACCCTGTTGGGGCTGGGCCCGCGCAATGAGGATATTGGCAACCTCCGCCAGCTCCAGCTCGCGCCGCTTCGCGGCAAGGGATCCATACGCCTGTGGATGGGCATGGGCATGGCGCTGGTCGCCGCTTTCACCATGGTGGTCAGCATTCCGCTGCCGATCACCGGCGGCTGGCTTCTCGCCGGCCTGATATTCTGCCTGTGGTCGTACAGCAAATTTCGCAATATGCGGCTTGGCGACCCCAAGCTTCCGGGAATCGCCGAATATCGGATGTGCAGCCGCCATGCGCTTTATTCGGCGGTGCTCTGGGGATCGCCCTTCTGGCTCCAGGGGCTGACCCCCACGCTCGACCATGTCCTGTCGATGTGGACGATCGCGGTGTTGATGATGGTGACGCTTTCGATCGTCGCGCACAGCGTGCCGATGGCGTGCGCGCTGTTCATCGGGCCGGTCAGCCTGTCGGCGGCGGCGGCGCTGGTACGCGCCGGCGCCCCGCATCTCGCCGGGGTCGCGCTGGTCGCGGGGTTGCTACTCTGTACTTTCTGTGTTCGCTTTGCGCAGAACCATATCCGCTTTCGCCGCGCCGAAGAGGTGCTTCACGAAAAGACCGAGACCGTCAGCCTGTTGCTGCGCGAATTCGAGGAAACCTCCGCCGACTGGCTATGGCAGACCGACAACAGCCGCCGGCTTGTTCATGTCTCGCCGCGCCTCGCCTATGCGCTCGGCGCCACCGCCGAGGCGCTGGAGGGTGTGCCGCTGCTGCAAGCGCTTTCGGGCGATGCCTGGGAAACCGGCCTGTTCCCCAAGAGCCTGCACGAGATGGCCGAACGAATGAAGCGGCGCGAAAGCTTTTCGAACCTGATCGTTCCGGTGACAATCGACGGCGCGCCGCGCTGGTGGGAACTCTCGGCCTCGCCGCGCCTCGACGAAGCGGGCAAGTTTCTCGGTTTTCGCGGGGTCGGTTCGGACGTCACCGAACAGCGCGCGACCGCCGAACAGATCGCGAAAATGGCGCGGTTCGACAATCTCACCGGCCTGCCCAATCGCCTCAGCCTGAACGAAGATCTCGCGCGCGCGATGGCGCATGCGCTCGACGCCAAAACGCGCTGCGCGCTGCTGATCATCGACCTCGACCGGTTCAAGGCGGTCAACGATACGCTCGGCCACCCGGTCGGCGACAAGCTGCTCGCGCAGGTCGCCGCGCGGCTCAAGGGCCTGATGGAGCGCGGGATGACGTGCGGCCGTCTCGGCGGCGATGAATTTGCCGTCGTGCTGCACAATGTCCCGTCGGCGGACGCCGCCGAAGGCCTCGCACAGCGCCTCATCACCACGATCAGCCGCCCTTATGTGGTCGACAATCACCAGCTGTTCGTCGGCGCCAGCATCGGCTTTGCGATCGGGCCGCAGGACGGCGCGACGGTCGAAACGCTGACCCGCAACGCCGACCTTGCGCTCTACAAGTCCAAGGACAAGGGCGGCAATGTCGTCGCCGCCTATGTCGCTTCGCTGCACGCGCAGGCCGAGGAGCGGCGCGTGATGGAGCAGGAATTGCGCGGCGCGCTCGAACGCCGCGAATTCGAACTTTATTACCAGCCGGTCGTGACCGCCGTCGACGGCACATTGAACGGTTTCGAAGCCCTGATCCGTTGGAAGAACCAGAAGCTCGGCAATGTATCCCCGGGCCGCTTCATCCCGCTGGCCGAGGATGCGCGCCTGATCTCGCCGATCGGTGAATGGGTGCTGCGCACCGCGTGTCACGAAGCGATGCGCTGGCCGTCGAACCTGAAGGTCGCGATCAACGTCTCCGCCGACCAGCTCACCGACCCCGCTTTCGCTTCGGTCGTCGTCTCGGCGCTCGCGCAGAGCGGGCTGCCGCCGCAAAGGCTCGAGATCGAGGTCACCGAAAGCGTCTTCCTGCGCGACGGCGGCGGCGCGGCCCAGCTGCTCGACCAGCTGATCGGACTCGGCATTCGCCTGTCGCTCGACGATTTCGGCACCGGCTATTCGTCGCTCGGCTATCTGCGCAAGACCCAATTTTCGACGATCAAGGTCGACCGCAGCTTCGTCGTCGGCGCGGCGAAGGGCAGCATCGAATCGATCGCGATCATCCGCGCGGTGGTCGCACTCGCCGACAGCCTCGGCATGTCGACGACCGCCGAGGGCGCCGAAACCGAGCTCGAGGTCGAAACCATCCGCGCGATGGGATGCAGCAATATCCAGGGCTATTATTACGGCCGGCCGATGCCCGCGAGCGACGTGCTCACGCTGTTCCGCCCGCCCGAAGACCTGGCGACCGCGGCAGCCTGAGGCGATAATCCGAAACCCTCGCGCGACGAATTGATCACCTTAACAAAAGGTTCCGCCGTCCACCGCATCGATGGCGCGACTCGTCGCTAGACGGGTGGTGGTTCGCGGCAGGCGTGGCAAAGCCCCTCCAACGCTTGAAGACAAGCAAATGGGGGTCGCATTTCATGCTCCATCGTCGTTATCTGGCAGCCGCCATCGCGTCTGTGATGCTGCTCACCGGCATGCTCGCCAGCGCCCCCGCGGCCGCACGCGGCTATCTCCAGTGCGTCCCCTTTGCCCGCGACGAATCGGGCGTCGCAATCCGCGGCAATGCCAAGACCTGGTGGTCGCAGGCCGCCGGCACCTACGAACGCGGCGAAGAACCCCGCAAGGGCGCCGTGATGGCATTTGCCGGCACGCGCGGCATGCCGCTGGGCCATGTCGCGGTGGTCAAGAAGATCGTCAGCGACCGCGAAATCCTGATCGACCATGCCAACTGGTCGCCGATCAACGGCCGCCGCGGCCAGATCGAGCGCAACGTCCGCGTCGTCGACGTCAGCGCCGACGGCGACTGGAGCATGGTCCGCGTCTGGTACGCGCCGATCGGCGACCTTGGCCTGCGCGCCAACCCGGTGCAGGGTTTCATCTACGCGGGCGGCGACAACGACGCCGCGCCCGAACGCAAGGCGTTCGACGAGCCCCGCTGGGCCAGCAGCAACTGGAAACCCGGCAACGGCCTCGAAATCGTCGTCGCCTCGCTCGGCAACTGAGACCCGACGTTAAATCGCGCACCCTCCCTCCCGCAAGCGGGAGGGGAGACCAAGGGGTCAGGCCTCGCCGGCTTCGTCGCCTTCACCCTCGGCCGCATCCTCGAACCAGGCTTCGACCTCGCCCGACAGCTTGATCGTCATCGCCTGCCCGAACCGGTCCTTCGACTTGCCCGCGGCGACGCGGATCCAGCCTTCGGAAATCGAATATTCCTCGACGTCGGTGCGCTCCTTGCCCTTGAAGCGGATTCCGATGCCGCGCTGCAGCACCTCCATATCGAAATGGGGCGAGCGCGGATTGGTCGACATGCGGTCGGGGGGCGTATCGGTCATGAACTATTTTCCCAAAAAATGATGGCGCGGCCCTAGCGGGACCGCGCCATCATCGTCAATGGAAAGGCGTTTAGACTCTGTTTCAGTTGTACTGAAACAGGGGGGGAGTGGGCCGGTACCGTTTCCACGTCAGTGGAAAACAGTCTAAAAACCGGCCTTCAGCGTCACGAAAAACTGCTGCGGCGCACCCGCCAGCAAGGTCTGCGCGTCGCCACGGTTCGCAAAACCATTGGTCCCGATCGTCGACACATATTCCTTGTCGAACAGGTTCGTCGCATTGGCCTGGATCGAGATGCGGTCGTTCAGCCGGTAACCGATGCTGGCATCGACGATCACGAACCCGCCGACCTCGGCGTCATTCTCGTACGAATAATAGCGCTTCGACGTGTAGTTGGCACCAACCCGCGCGAAGAAATCGCCATTGTCCCAGGTGATCTCGCCCTTGGCGAGGTGGCGGGGCGAATTGACCACCGTCTTGCCCGCGGTCGCCGCGACGACCGCCCCCGCGGCATTCACGACATCGTCCTGATATTCGGAGTCGTTATAGGCATAGGAGGCGAAGAGCGAGAGTTCAGGGGTGACGCGGAAGGTGCCCGCCGCCTCGACGCCCCACGAGCGGACGTCGCCGACATTCTGCAGGATCGCGGGATTGCCCTGGATGCCCGATCCGTTGGCAAAGGCGATGATGCGATCCTTGAAGTCGACATAATAGCCCGCGATCACTCCCTGGAAGCGCGAGGATTTGGTCCGGAAACCCAGTTCGTAGGTCGTCGATGTTTCGGGTTTCAGGTCGAGTGCGTTGAAACCCGCCTGCGTCGTCGCGAAGGGGCCGCCGGTCGCCGACGATTCGAACGCGCGCATATTCTGGGTATAGCTCGCAAAGACCTCATTATCGTCGTTCAGGCGATAGAGCAGCCCGGCCTGCGGCAGGAACCAGTCCTTTGCTTCGGTGCGCCCCGCCGCGAGCCCGCCGCGCACGATCGGCGTCGCGAGGTTGGTGACGCGCAGCCCCTTCCACCCCGCATTGATCTGCAATTGCCCGAGGTCGAGCGTGTCCTGCACATGATATTGCAGCGTCTGGGTGTTGAAATCGAACTCCCACTGGGTCGCCAGCGGATCTGTCGGGAATTTCAGGCTGCCGCGGCTCGGCGCACCCGCGGTGTCGGCGAGGCCATAGAAACGGCGCGCCTGGTTGAAGTCGTTATCCTCGTACCACATGCCGATTTCGAAGCGGTTGGCGCCGAGCGTGAACAGGCTGGAGGCGACGATGCCATAGCGTTCCACGTCATATTCGGTGGTGCGGATCGTCATCGGCGCGCCGCCGGGAGTGGTGACATAAGGCGTGAACCACAGCCCGCGGCCCTGGTTGCCATGGTAATAGCCCATCGCCTTCATCGTCCAATATTCGTTCAGCGGGGCCTCGACCCCGGCGCCCGCCAGCCAGTCCTTGCGCAGCCCCGATGCGTCATAATAAGCATCGTCGACGGTCGCGATCGGCGCCGGGAAGCTTTCGCCGACCCCGGCATAGGGCGCCGTGAAGACGGCGCCCAACGGCAGGCTACCGTTGGCGACACCACTATTGTACGCCGCGCGCGCGACCTGGTTCTGATAGATTTTGGCGACGCGGACCGCGAGGTCCCAGTCCTTGGCGAAATTGTCCCACCGATAGCCGAGGCGGCCGATCATTTCGGCGCTCAGGTCCTGATAGTCATTCTCGCGGCGGTCCGAATAATTGACGAAGCCGAAGAACTGGCCATCGCCGACCGGCTGGACGATGCGCGCATTGACCTGGTGCTGGCGCTGGACGCCCTCGCCCTTCCACTTGTCGGCATCCTGCCAGGCATAGCTGAGCGAAAGGCGCGGCCCGCCGGGTGCGATCTCGCCGCTGTCGAGCCGCACGAAGGCGCGCTTGGTCTCCTCGCTGCCATAGGTGACCGACGCCTCGACCCCGAACGCCTCGGCCGGTTCGCGCGAGAAGAATTCGATCGTGCCGCCGAGGTTGCTCGTCGATGCCGCGCCAAGCGAACCCGCGCCCTGCGCGACTTCGACCCGACCGACATTTTCGCTGATGATCGCGCGGCTGATGTGCAGGCCATTATGGTTGCCATAGCTCATGTCGCCAAGCGGCACGCCGTCGAGCGTGAAACCGAGCTGCTGCTGCGAAAAACCGCGGATCGAGATGCGCGACGACCATTCATAGGTGCCGAACGGGTCGGCAGCCTGGAAATTGACCCCCGGCAGCTTGTCGATGGCTTTGAGCGGGCTGATCCCCGACACTTCGAGCGCGATGTCGGCGGCGCCCAGCTCCTGCACCTGGCGCGCCTGCCCCTGGCCCAGCACGACGATCTCTTCGACATCGGCGCCATCGGCCGCATCGACGGCGGCTTCGTCGGCAAAAGCGGGCGTCGCAGCCAGCGCGGCGACCAAGGCGGCCCCGGCCCGCAGGCGGTTCCTGAAACGATAGGTCATTACTGAATCCCCTTTTCCCGGCGGCAAAATGACGCCGGGGTCCGCGGGGCTGTACGGGGGCGATATTGCTATGCGGCGGCGAAAGCATGACACGGCGATGACGGAAAGAAGAAAGATCGGCGGCAGTATATCGGCGCAGCAGAGGGCCGCTTCACCCGGGCCGCCAGTCGCGACCGGAAGCGCCGTAAACCGGCCCGTATCGACACATGTTCCAGAATATCAGGATATTCCTGCACAAGATATTGAGATAAATTATAGTAAATTTTTCAGCTATAAATCCAGAAAATTCGAGAAAAATGCATAAGCTATAAGTTACTTTCTCTAGTTAATTGAAGTTAACCAGAGTAACGACGGGAACCTTTTCATCCTCGTAGGAATATCAGGCCTAGGGACCAGGTTATGTACGAAGGGGATGTATCATGTTTTTCTCTCGTCTCGAATTCCGCCCAGCCCATCTCATTGTCATCCCCGCGTGCCTCGCGCTCGCGGCCTGCGAATCGTCGGGCAGCTACCGCGTCGGCAGCGTCGGCTCCGGCGGCGCGACCGGCGCCGCCGGTCCGGCTGGCCCCGCCGGCGCGACCGGCGCCACCGGCCCGGCTGGCCCCGCCGGTCCTGCCGGTCCCACAGGTGCCGCCGGCGGCGGGCTTGGCCTCGGCAGCACCGGTGCGCTCGCGGTCGGCGGGCTCGTCGGTCCCGGCGGCGTCGCCGGCACCGGGCTGCTCGCGAACACCGGCGATCCCGGTAGCGTCAATCCGGTCATCGGCGGCGTGCTCGTCAAATCGGGCAGCCTCGTCAATGTCGTTGCCGACAAGGGCCTGCTGCTCGCCAATGCGATCGACAGCAAGCTCCCCGGCGACGCCAATCTGGTCGGCACCGTCATCGGCGTCGTCAAAAGCACCGGGGTCGCGCTCGTGCAGACCGGCAATGGCCAGCAATATCTCGTCGATGGCCTGACCGCCGCGCCCGGCCAGCTGGTCACGGCGACGATCGGCAAGGCGACCGCGCTCGGCAGCGCGGGGGCCTCGCCGCTGATCGGCGCGAGCATCTTGTCGCCCGGCCAGCAGAGCGGCAGCCTGCTGACCGTCGGGGTTGGGTCGGGCGGCCAGCTCGTCGCCCTGCAACCCGGCACCGGCGGCAATTTGCTCGGTGGTGTAACCGGCGGCGCGCCCGGCGGCAGCCCCGTCGGAACCCCCGTCGCGCTCGTCAGCAACGTCGTGAGCACGACCACCGGCGCACTCAGCCAGGTAACAGGCGGCGTAACCGGCGGCGCGCCCGGCGGCAACACGGGCAACCCGGTGACCGGGGTCGTCTCGGGGGTCACCGGCATCGTCGGCGGCGTCCTCGGCGGGCTCAAGCCAGAGGGCGGCAACTGAACCCGCCGCGCATGCGCAGCGTGCGCAAAGCCTGCGTCGCGGCGGTGGCGGGAGCATGGCTCCTCCCTGCCGCGGCGCAAGCTGCCCAGCCCGCGGCGACGCCGCTCGATGGCCGCCCGCCGCTCGCTCCCGATCGCGATGGCCGCGATCCATTGCCCGACCCCGAAGTCCCGAAGCTCACGCTCGGCAAGGTCGAACTCGGCGCCCGCCCCGATGTCACCATCCGCGAAATCCGTTTCGTCGGCGCCGGCGTCCCCGCCAATGTCGGGCGCGCCGCGCAGCGTTTCGTCGGCAGGCCCGCGTCGGCGGACAATCTCGCCAGGCTCGCCGCCGCGATGACGCGCGCCTACAGCCGGTCGAGCGTCGCGCTCTTCACGCTCGTCATCCCCGAACAGGACCTGTCGGGCGGCATCGTCACCGTCGCGTCGGCCGAAGGCCATGTCGCCTCGGTCACGCTGAGCGGCGAAAGCGAGAGCGGCCCCGCGCCGCTGATCGCGAAAATGGCTGGCGGCCTTCCGGGCCGGCGCCCGCTGCCGCGCGCGCGCTTCGAACGGGTGCTCGGCAATATCGGCGACATCCCGGGTGTCACCGTCACCCCCACCCTGTCGCTGGGCGGCGAACCCGGCGCGGTCGCGCTCGACCTCGCGCTCGATGCCAAAAAGCCGTCGCTCGGCCTCGGCTTCACAACGCGCACCAGCCCGTTCGTCGATGACGGGGTCGTCGAGGCGAATGCGCGCGGCACCAGCCTGCTGCGCAGTGGCGACGAAACGCGGCTCACCGGCGCGGCGGCGCTGAACTTCAAATCTTTGCTCTATCTGGCGGCGAGCCACTCGACCCCGGTCGGCGCCGGCGGCACCCGCGCCGAACTTTCGGCGGCGGCGCTGCGCACGCGGCCCAAAGGCCTCGCGATCGACGGCGAGGCGTGGAGCGCGGGCGTCGGCATCACCCATCCGCTGATCCGCGCGACGCGGCGTAACCTCATCCTTTCGGCACGGCTCGATCATCTCGATTCGAAGAATGCGCTGTTCGGCTCGACGATCGCCGCCGAAAAGACCTGGACCGCCAGCGGCGGCCTCGCCTTCCGGCTGAGCGAGAACCGCACCGTGCTCGGCGCGCGCATCGGCGGCGCCAAGGGGCTCGATTTCGCAGGCGCGCGCGTCGACCCCGGGGTCGGCGAAGTCGGCTTCCTCTATGCCGACGCCAGCATCGAGGCGAACCAGGCGATCGGCAAGCTCGCGGTAATCAGGCTCGCCGCGACGGGGCGCTGGACGCGCGACCGCCTGCCCGCGGCGCAGCGGTTCAGCGTCGGCGGCGCCAGCTTCGGCCGCGCGTTCGACGACGGGCTGGTCAATGGCGACCGCGGCATCGCGACCTTCGGCGAGCTCGCGTGGCGCCCGCTGCGCAGCGGCAAGCTCGCAAAGAGCGAGATCTACACCTTCGCCGACTATGCCGACGTCACGCTGCTCGCGCGCACCGCGATCCCGCGCACCGGTTTCCGGCTCGGCAGCTGGGGCGGCGGCGTCCGTCTTTCCTACGCCGAAAATGCAACGATCGGCCTCGAGCTCGCCGATGCGTGGAAACAACCGGTGCCCGGCTTCGACCAGGACTGGCGCGTCGCGCTCAGCTGGAAATTGTCGATCCGGCCCTGACGCGGGGCATCAGCCCAAGTCGACCCCCTCGGCAACGGGATAGAGATCGCTCTCCTCGCGCTCGATACGGATGGCGAGCACATCGAGGATAGCCTTGGTTTCCCGGGCGAAGCCCGGCCAGTCAGCCGCGATCCGGTCCGCGCTCCATTTGTGGTCATAGGCCTCGAAATCCTGGGCGATATGGCCCATTTCGTCGACGAACCCGGTCGCCAGCCCGACGATCGCGGCATCGCCGCTCGCCTTGAGCCGCGGATAGAGCGCCCAGTCTTCGCACTTCAGATGGCGGATCAGCGTATCGCGCAGCATCCCGCGCACCGATGCGAGTTCGGTCGGGCGCGGCGGCTCGGGCGCCGCGATAAGGTCCATGAGCATCTGCGACAGCGTGACCAGCGCGGCATGTTCGGCGCGCAGCCGCCGCATTTCATGGCCGATGTGCATAGGCGACCCCGATATGAGTGGTCCCTCAAAAGCCCTTATAGAAGCGCGCGATGAAAAGACGGTAAAGAATCATTAGCCTTGCTCGGCCGCGGGCGTCGCCATCGTCACCCAACCGGCATGGGTCGCCCGAAAGACCGCGAGATCAGCCGGTCGCCGTTTTCGGGGCCGCGCCTGCATCGAGCGCTTCGGCGAGCGGATATAATTGGCCGTTCTCGCGCTCGATACGGGTCGCGAGCGCGGTCAGGATCGCGCGCGTTTCGGCGCAATAGCCAGTCCAGTCGGCGGCGATCGCGTCGGGCATCCATTTGCGGCTATAGTCGGTGAACAGCGCGGCGATTGTGCCCATTTCGTCGATGAAATCGCGCGCGGTGTCGACCAGCCGGTGATCGCTGCTGGCGATTAGCGCGGGATAGAGCACCCAGTCCTCGCGCTTCAGGTGGGCGATCAGGACGTTACGCATCCGCGTGCGGACGGCGTGGAACGCCGTCATATCCGCGGTATCGCTCGGTGGCTGCGGCGCCTCGACATAATCCCCCAACTGGACCGCAAGCGCGACCAGATCGTCGTGTTCGCCGCGCAGCCGCCATATCTCCGCCATCATGTCCATCATCTGCCTCCGCCCCATATGAAACGTCCCCAGCGCATCGAGCGTATCGGGCGATCGTGAAAATGTGATAAACGCTGCGCTCGTCGCGCCCGCACCCGGTGCCCCACAGGGGGCCGGCGGAACCTGCATCGCCGCTCGGACATTTAGGTTCCGTACCTTGGGGCAGCGAAAGGAACCCGATGGCCGCGCGCGCTTATTGGAAGGGGCAGATCCGGCTCGCGCTGGTGTCGATCCCGGTCGAAATCTATTCGGCGACCAAATCGGGCGCGGCGGTCAGCTTTCGCCAGATCCACGAACCGAGCGGCAAGCCGGTCAAATATGAGAAAATCGTGCCGGGCATCGGTGCGATCGACCATGACGATATCGTCAAGGGCTTCGAACTGTCGAAAGGCAATTATGTCCTGCTCGACGAGGAAGAGATCGAGGCGGTCAAGCTCGAGAGCAAACGCACGCTCGAGCTTGTCCAGTTCGTCGACACCGACGCGATCGACGTCCTTTATTACACCAAGCCCTATTATGTCGTCCCCGCCGACGAGCTTGCCGAAGAGGCCTATATCATCCTTCGCGAAGCGCTCAAACGCACCAAGAAGGTCGGGCTTGGCCAGCTCTCTATGCGCGGCCAGGAACAACTCGTCGCGCTGCGCCCGTGCGGGCGCGGGCTGGTATTGGAAGTGCTGCGCTATGCCGACGAGGTGAACAAGGCGGCCAATTATTTCCGCGACGTCGGCAATGACAAACCCGATGCCGACCTGCTCGACCTCGCCGAAACGCTGATCGCCAAGAAAAGCGGCGCGTTCGACGCGAGCGACTATCACAACCATTATATCGATGCGCTCAAGCGCGTCATCGCCAAGAAAGCGAAGGCGAAAGGCAAGCGCGTGCTCGAGGATGTCGAGGAACCGCCCGAAACGGGCCGCGGCTCGAATGTCATCGACCTGATGGCGGCGCTCAAAGCCTCGGTCGATGGCAAGAAAAAGGCTCCGGCGGCCGAGGAGGAGAAGACGCCCGCCAGGAAGGCCCCGGCGAAGAAGGCACCCGCCCGAAAGCGCGCCTGATGGCCGGCCCCGACCCCCTCGCCCGATATAACGCCAAGCGCGACTTCAAGCTGACCCCCGAGCCCGCGGGCCAGATCGAAAAAGGCGCGGGCAACCGCTTCATCGTCCAGAAGCACGACGCGACGCGGCTCCATTACGACTTCCGGCTCGAGGTCGATGGCGTGCTCAAAAGCTGGGCGGTGACCAAGGGGCCGAGCGCCGACCCCGCCGACAAGCGCCTCGCGGTGCGCACCGAAGACCATCCGATGAGCTACGCCGATTTCGAGGGGGTGATCCCCAAGGGCGAATATGGCGGCGGCACCGTGATGCTGTGGGACCGCGGCACCTGGGCGCCGATTGCAGGCAAAAGCGCCAAGGACATCGACAAGGGCCATCTCCACTTCACGCTCGACGGGACACGCATGAAGGGCGAATGGCTGCTCGTCCGCATGAAGCCGCGCCCCGGCGAGAAGCGCGAGAACTGGCTGCTGCGCAAGGTGAACGATGCTTATGCGGGCGGCTCCGACGATCTGGTCGGGCGCCAGCTGACGAGCATACTCACCGAACGCACGATGGCCGAAATCGCCGGCGACGAAGGCGGCGAGCAGTCGCTCAAGGGCGCAAAAGGCGCGGTCTTCACGAAGAAGATGCAGGCCGCCGTCGCGCATAACCGCACAGTCGCCAAACCCAAGGCGAAGGGCAGACCACCCAAATTCCGCCCGCTCCAGCTCGCGACGCTCGTCGACGCGGTGCCGACGGGGAATGGCTGGTTTCACGAGATCAAGTACGACGGCTACCGCGCCGAAATCGCGGCCTCAGGCTCCGAGGTGCGCGTCTACACCCGCACCGGCCTCGACTGGACCGACAAATTCGCGCCGCTCGTCCGCCATATCGCCGCGCTCGATCTCCCCCCGTGCCTGATCGACGGGGAAATCGTCGCCTATGACAAGGACGGCAACCCCGACTTCTCCGCGCTCCAGGCCGTGCTCAAACGCGGCCACGGCGCGCAGGACGAGGCGACCGACCTCCTCTTCTTCGCCTTCGACCTGCTCGAAGAGGGCGGCCAATCGCTCGCCAGGCTCGGCAATCTCGAACGCAAGGAGCGCCTCGAAGCGCTCCTCCGCCACGCCGCCACACCGGTCGCGGTCGCCGACCATATCATCGGCGCCGGCGAGACGCTCTATGGCGCGATGTGCAAGGCCGGACAGGAAGGCATCATCTCGAAACGCGCCGACGCGGCGTATAGCGGCCGCCGATCGAAAAACTGGGTGAAGGTCAAATGCACCCGCCGGCAGGAGTTCCTCCTCGTCGGCTGGAACCCGTCATCGACCAAAGCCCGCCCCTTCGCCTCGCTGCTGCTCGCGCAACACGAAGGCAACACGCTCGTCTACAAGGGCAATGTCGGCACCGGCTTCGACGCCGACACCATGGCCGACCTCGCAAGGAAATTCGCGAGCCGCGAACGCAAGACCGCGCCGCTCGACGTCGATGCCGTCGCGGCGCGCGAGGTCCATTGGCTCAAACCCGATCTCGTCGCCGAAATCGCCTTCGCCGAATATACCGCGGGCGGATCGGTGCGCCACGCAAGCTTTCTCGGCCTCCGCCGGGACAAGGAGGCGAAAGACGTGACCCCCGAAAAGAAGCAGCCCGCTCCCGAGCCCCAGAGCGACGTGACGATCAGCAGCCGCGACCGCGTGATCTTCCCCGAAGCCAAGGCGACCAAGGGCGACCTCGCCGACTATTATGCTGCGATCGCCCCGGTCATGCTCCCGCACACCGCGCGCCGCCCAATCAGCCTCGTTCGCTGCCCGCAGGGGCGCGCCAAGAAATGCTTCTTCCAGAAACATGATTCGGGCAGCTTCGGCGAGCATGTCCACCATGTCCCGATCCGCGAGAAGGACGGCGGGCACGAGGATTATCTCTATGTCGACGACGCCGACGGCCTGCTCGCCTGCGTCCAGATGGGGACGATCGAATTCCACGGCTGGGACAGCCATGTCGGCGCGCTCGAAAAGCCCGATCGCATGGTGTTCGATCTCGACCCCGACGAGGGGCTCGCTTTCGCCGATGTGAAGAAAGCTGCCGCCGACATCCGCCGCCAGCTCGCCGACATCGGGCTCGTCAGCTTCGCGATGCTCTCGGGCGGCAAGGGCGTGCATGTCGTCGTGCCCTTAGATCCGGGGCATAGCTGGGACGCGCACAAGGATTTCTCGAAGCGCTTTGCCGAAGCCTTGAGCCTCGCCGAACCGGACCGCTTCGTCGCGACGATGAGCAAGGCCAAGCGCAAGGGCAAGATCTTCATCGACTGGCTTCGCAACCAGCGCGGCAGCACCGCGATCATGCCTTACTCGGTTCGCGCGCGCGAAAACGCCCCCGTCGCCGCGCCGATCGGCTGGGACGCGCTCGCCGACGTCCAAAAGGCGGGCGAATGGACGATCAAGGACGCCGACGCGCTGCTCGGCCGCGCCGCGAGCCCCGAACTCAAGGGCTGGGGGTTTGCGAAGCAGGCTCTCCCCGATTTCTAGCCAACGGCGCCCGGCGCGACTCGCGCGCGCATAAATTGGTTAGAGCCCTAAGCGTCATTACAATAATACCAATAAAGTACCAAAATTCCACGCACTTCGTGTGAACGGGTCACAAATTGCGTGAAATTCAGCTTGACGGATAGATTGGTATGTATAAATTTCTCTCAAAATTAGAGCAAAACTTGACCTAAGATCAAAAAGAGGGAGACACGACATGACCAATGCAAGATATTTGCTGGCATCAGCAAGCTTTGGTACACTGCTTTTTGCCGCGAGCGCGGCCCACGCCCAGACCCCCGCCGCGGCGCCAGCCGCCGACGCGGCGGACAGCGAAATCGTCGTCACCGGCATCCGCGGGTCGCTGCGCGAGGCGATCGATGCCAAGCGCGACCTGTCGGTGATCGCCGACGTCGTCACCGCCGAGGATGTCGGCAAATTCCCCGACAAGAATGTCGCCGAGGCGCTCCAGCGCGTTCCGGGCATCGTCGTCAACCGCGAGTTCGGCGAAGGCGAGCGCGTCTCGCTGCGCGGCACCGCGCCGAACCTCACGAAAACATTGCTCAACGGCCACACGGTCGCGACCGCCGACTGGTTCATCCTCGACCAGGTCGCATCGACGCGCAGCTTCAACTACCTCACCCTGCCCGCCGAGATCATCGGCCGCCTCGAGGTCTACAAGAGCCCGCAGGCCGACGTCGAGGAAGGCGGGGTCGGCGGCACGATCAACGTCATCACCCGCAACCCGCTCGACCTCGATCCGCTCACCCTTTCAGCCTCGGTGCAGGGCGTTTACTCGGATCTCTCGGGCAAATTCGACCCGCAGGTCTCGGGGCTGGTCAGCTGGAAGAACGCCGACGAAACCTTCGGCGTTCTGGTCGGCGCCATCTATCAGAAGCGCCGCACGCGCCGCGACGGGCTCGAGATTTTCGGCTATCGCTCCTTCCCTGTCGGCGGCGGCAACGCCCTGGTGCCGACGCTGATCGGCTCGACGATGTTCGAACAGAATCGCGAGCGTTACGGCGCCAATATCGGCATCCAGTTCCGTCCGTCGGACGAACTCGAGATCAACATCACCGGGCTCTATTCGCGCTTCAACGCCGATAACTTCAACCAGAATTATATCGCGTGGGGCGAGCAGGCGCTCGCCGGCGGCGGCACGATCAGCAATGCCGTGGTCGAAGACGGCGTCGCGGTCGCGGGCAATATCGCGTCGCGCAATGGCGGGACCGAAGGCTTCGGGGTCGTCTATGACGCGATCGATCGCCAGGCCGTCGCCAAGACCGTCTCGGCCGATTTCGACCTCACCTGGCGCCCCGTCGACGCGCTGTCGGTCCACTTCAAGGCTGGATGGACCAAGGCGAACGGCGACACGAGCAACGAGAATTTCATCGAGTTCGCGGGGCCCGGCGCCTTCAGCTACGACCTGCGCAGCGGCCGGCCCGAAGTCGCTTTCTCGAACCCGAACCCGCTCAACCCCGCCGGCATCCGCCCCGACTTTGCGCGCATCCAGTCGGTCACCAACGACGATGAGGAGAAATATTTCTATCTCGATGTCGAAAAGGAGGTCGAATGGGGGCCGATGACGGCGCTCAAATTCGGGGTCAAATACACCGATCACGACCGGGTCGCCGAACGCTTCGCCACCAACGGCGGCGTGTTCACCCCCGGCCTGCGCTGCGGCGCCGTCGCCTGCACCTCGGCCGACTTCGCGACCGGCAGCGGGATGCCCGGCGACTTCCTCGACAATATCGCCGCGCCCGGCACGCTGAACGACTATTGGCGCGTCGACCCGGCGAAGCTGCGCGCGATCTATGGCGCACAGACCGCGCCCGGAACCGACCGCTTCCTCGTCCCCGGCAACACCTATGCGATCAACGAGAAAGCCTATGGTGGCTACGGGCTCGCCAAATTCGGTGGCGACGGCTGGCGCGGCAACGTCGGCGTGCGCGTCATCAAGACCGAGCAGACCTCCGACGGCTTCATCATCGGCGGCGCGAACCCTGAGTTCACCAATCCGTTCGGCGGCTTCACGCCGTCGACGGCGAAACGCTCGTACACCGACATTTTGCCGAGCGCGAACCTGTCGGTCGACCTGTCGGACCAGGTCGTGCTGCGCTTCGCCGCGGGCAAGACGATGACGCGCCCCGACTTCGTCGACATCACGCCGGGCGTCGATCTCAACGGCACCCTGCTGACCGGGCGCGGCGGCGATCCGAACCTCGATCCGTATCGCGCCAACCAGTACGACCTCTCGATCGAATGGTATCCCGACCGCGAGACGATCGTCGCGCTCGCCGCCTTCTACAAGGATATTCAGTCGTACATCGTCAACACGACCTCGACCGAAATCCTGCCCGGCGTCTTCGTGCCGGGATCGCAGCCCGCGGGCTGCGTCGCGGCGGGCGGTGGCAACCCCAATTTGTTCAACTGTCCCTATCAGATCAACCGCCGCAGCAACGGCGACGGCGGACGCAACCAGGGTTTCGAATTCCAGGTGTCGCGGCCGATCTGGGGCGGCTTCGGCGCTGTGGCGAACTACACCTATTCGGATGCCAAGGCGAGCAACGGCGATCCGATCCCCGGCAATTCGAAACACTCGCTCAACCTGACGGGCTATTTCGAGAATGACCTCGTCAGCGCGCGCGTGTCGTATAATTACCGGTCGAAATTCTTCATCGATATCGACCGCGCGGCGCCGCTGAACCAGGCCTCGCTCTCGTCGCTCGACGCGTCGCTCAGCATTAATGTCACCGAAAATATCGCGCTGACGGCGGACGCGATCAACCTGACCAACGAAGAGATCGTGCAATATTCGGGCACCCGCGACCGCCCGCGCGCGATCTATGACAATGGCCGCCAATTCTATGTCGGGGCGCGCCTGAAATTCTGATTCCCCCCGGCGACCGGCATCCGTTGCTCACGAGCACCGGATGCCGGTTCGGTCTATGATCGCCTCGCCCTGAATATCACCACAGGCACTCGTCATTCCGACGATGGCCGCTGTACCTATTCGCAGCAGCGGTCGGGGTCGTCCGACGCATCGAGCGCGACCAGCAATCCGACCCCGGCAAGGATCGCCAACCCTCCCACGACAACGGCCACGGTTCCAGCGTCGGACAGGTTGCTCCGCCCCTTCGCCGATGCGCGCCCGCCGGGCGCGTAGCGCGACGGCGCGAGGCTCTGCCCGGCCAGCGAGAAATGCGGGGAAACCTCGCCGCCCGCAAAGCCGAATTCGAGCCCTTCGCCAAAGCGCCACGCGGGTCCGCCGGACCCCGTCCCTTCGCTGCGCTGCATCGGCGCCACCGTCAGGCTGGCGCGAATATCCTTGGCGCTCTCGCGCGTTCCGCCCAGCGGGATCCGCAGCCGCGCGCCGACGAAGCCGCCGGTCGTCACCGGCCCGGCGCCATTAAGATGCGCGGGGCCCGCAACCGTCTGGGCGTGGAGCGGTGACACAAAGGAAATGAGCGCGAGCAATGCCGCGATTGAGCCCGTTTTTTTCATGGATATGCCCTCCCTGGACGCATTGATCATCTGGAAATGCGGCGGAAAAATGGCCTCGCGGCGCGCCAGCTAATCCGCCGCGTGGCGCCGGCGCGACCGCCGCTTCTTCACCTCTGCCACGCCGTCGGGGACCATGGCGTTCAGCGGCACCGCGGGCGTCGCCTCGCCGCGCGCCTCGGCCGCCTCGATCCATTCGCGCCAGCCCTCGGGGATCGCCGCGCCCGCCTGCACCCAGTCGGCCTCGCCCGCCATGCGCAGCGGTTCTTCGGCATCGACCAGCCCGTCGCCGAGTTGCAGCGGCCCGTAATAAGGCGCGTCACGCTCGCCCAGCCGCACCAGCGGCGCCGCGACATCGTCGACCTGCACTGCGACAGCTTCGGCCCCGCCCGCCTCGACCGCCGCATCGATCTCGCGCTGCCGCGCCGCGAGCGCGAGCAGCGCCGCCCCGATCTCGGCCTCCGCCTGTGCGTCGAGCGCCACCCCGTCGAATCCTTCCAGCACCCCCGCCGCCGCATCCTGCGATCCGTCCGCGCCGCGCCCCGACGGCGAGCCCTGGATCACCGTCCGCACAGTCGTCGTCGATGCCTCGGCGGCGGCCGCCGCACCGCCCTCCGCTCGTCCTGAGGAGCCGCGAAGCGGCGTCTCGAAGGACCCGGCACTCGCCCGCGTCGAGAAATAGTTGATCGTCGTCCGCTTGCCGCCCGCATCCTGCCCGTAATGGCGGAGGCAAAACATCAGCAGCGCGTCATTATGCTTGCGCCGGAACCCCAGCAATTTGCCGCCGACGAACACCGGCACCAGATAGCCGTCGATCGCGCGTTCGAACGCGATATCCTTCAGCCGCGCGACCCCGAAATCGAGCGCCGCCTCCCACGCCCGCCGAAAGCTCTCGGCGCCTGGCGCGCGCCGCAGCGTGTAACAATTCGTCTGCGCCATATTGATCATCGCCGCCGCGCGGCGGACCGACCCGGTATCGGCGAGCGCCGCGATAAACGCCTTCTGCCGCTCGGGCGTCCACCCGTCGTGCCGGTATTTGCGCGGCACCGGCGTAAAGTCGGGAAGCGGCGGCCGAGCCTCCGCCGCGATCGGTGTCCGGTTCTGCATGATATGCCCTCCTGTCTGCCAAACCGGACAGGATATGACGTGGTGGAGGAATGTAGGAAAGGGGTTTGTTTATGGTTTGTTCTGCAGAGTATTCAAGAGCACTCTTAATGGAAGGCTTCATTGTTCCAACGTCTTATGAAATATGCGGATTACCTCATTCTGACTAGCAGATGCATTAGATGAAAGAATCACCGATGATCAACTATTTGAATGAGTTTCCTATCGCTGCGGAGTTCCTGCCGCAGCGCCTTATCAATCTACTTGAACCCGTGGGAACAGACATCGATCTCCGTGTCGAGGTCACAACTCGTTTCGAGGTCGATCCTTATGGCCCGAATAGAGAGCACGTATTCATGATAATGGCTCTCTCACCTACAGATGAACCCGGAGATATTTCGAAATTTGACGAAGCGGGCCATGGGGTCGTGTATTTTTCGCAGCCCGATGTAAAGGACGCTGGTGGGATAAAAGAGTTCAACCCATCTGTTTCCGGTCTTGATTATGTTGTGGCCTCGCAAGGCAACAGTTCGTTTTACGGCTATCATCTCGCCGAAAAGGTCTGGATAGCCCTCGGCCTCACGCCGCGCGTACTCGGCGGCGAGCAGCAAAAGCTCATATATGACGATCTGTCCTTGCCCGCTTTTGGCGTCGCTGAAGGAGAGGTTTCAACCGAATATCATTACACTTCAAAACGCAATGTAAGCTGGTCGATGTCGAATGAGTATCTACGTCGATACCTCTGGATGCGCGGCACTTATGGAACTCGCCTATTCTACTATCAAAAATTGCTTCCGGATCAGCCTCCGATTCGGGATCTAATGAATGGCGAGGCTCACGTCATATTGAGGCCTGCGGATGGCTGGTACGACCTGGATGTTCGTGAGCATAATGGAGGACTGCTTATTCAGGTTTGGGCGATCGTGCACGCTGTTGCACCAGAGTTGTGCATCGCCCCTTCGGCCGAAGGGTTAAACTGGCCGGGCGTGGAGGGAGCGATGACTTCAGCACGAGCGAATGCGCTGACCGCAACTACGCCAGTATATCTAGATGACCGATTTCTGGAGCGTTATGAGCAGAGCGGTTTCTTTGACACTGTTCCCGCAAAGAGCGGTCAAGCTTGGTTTTGCAGCCCCTCTTACCTTGGCCAGTGGAGCTTCACGGACTGTACGCGAGTTGGGCGAAATATGGTCAGGGTACCGATGCGCGAACTTTACAAACCCAAACCAGAGCGCGAAATTCTGCACGCGTTTGCTCACGTCCTGGCTCCCGCCAAGGTGGAAGCGATTGATCGGGACGAGGAGCATATCGTCTCCAAAACAGCTAGATTCGCTGAGCAAATGCTAAGATTTGGAGACGTGTTCTCGGCGATAGGAGCGCAGTTCGGCGATGAACTAGGGCCTGATCAAATTGCCGGGCTTTCGAGAGCAGAGATCAATGCCAATGGATGGCTCAACTTTCCGGAATTGGCCAAATTAGCTCAGGTAGCGCCGCTCGATATGACCGAGCAGGCATTTCTGTCACGATGCAAAGATATACACGAGCTATGGCAAAGGATTCCGAATGCATTCCTCCGCCGCCTTCTGATTTATGCAGGGCATGCACGTATAACCGTAAAGGACTTGGGCAGTATCAAACTGTTGCAAGCATTGTCGAACGTCCTTGAGCGACTAAATCGTGACGGAGAAAGCCTTGATGCCTTTGGAGCTGGAGCCGACCCAGAAGATCTGACTAGCCCAAATGACTCGCTTTCCTTTCTATTCATCAATAACGACTTGCGCATCGCGGATGCGCATAACGCGGGAGAGACATTGAATAATCTTGAAAGATCAGGCTTTGACATCGCCGCTGTGAACCAAGGCTATGGAAAAGCGCTGGATTATATGTTTGACGGCATTATCGCTGCGTTTGTTCACTTGAACAGGCAAGCCGAAGAAATTTTGCAACGATAAGACAGCTAGCGTTTCAACTCGATTCCCCAGCAAACGGGCAATTTTATGACGATCTTCAATCTATTCTCTAAGAGGCAGAATGACGCATCCAAATCGGGTAAGGCCGATGTTTATCAATATACTGACATTCCTGCCAATCTAAGAGTTCAGGTAAAGCAGATCGCCATCGACGCGATTGGATTTGTAGGCGTACATGGTGACGGCATGATGCGCGGAAAGGAAGAAAACGTCTGGTGGGCTCAGATTGAGAGAGTATTCCTTAGAGAAAAAGGCCTTGAAGGTATAGGTCACGACGCCTTTTCCGGCAGTCGCATCTTATCCTACATGCGCGATTGCTCGACGGCAGATTGGTTAGATCTTCTTGAACTGATAGCCCTCGGCATAAAGATTATGGGGGCCGACGATCAAGCTCACCAGCGTCAACGGTGGGAGGTTGCGACCACGGCCGAAAAGGCGATGGAAGAGATCAACTACCGGCTACGTCAGGCAGGAGTCGGATATCAGATCGAGGATGGTCAACTCATCAGAGTCGATAGCCAATTCGTCCACGCGGAAGTCGTGAAGCCCGCTCTCGCGCTACTGTCTAACCAAGGCTTCGACGGGCCTAGGCAAGAATTCTTAGCCGCTCATCAGCACTATCGAGCGGGCGAACATCGCCAAGCGGTTGCAATGGCTGCAAACGCCCTAGAGAGTACGTTCAAAGCGATCTTCGATAAAAAGGGTTGGAGCTACCAAAAGGGCTCTCGTATCTCCGATCTAGTCAAAGTCGCTCGCGCAAACGGCCTATGGCCCGATTACTTAGACGCCAGCTTCGACCAACTTCTCGCGACAATACAGAGCGGCCTCCCAAAAATCAGAGATAATGATGCATCGCATGGCCAGGGTGCAACGACTAGGGACGTTCCCGGCTATATCGCCGCCTACGCTCTGCATCTTGCGGCCAGCAAGATTGTATTCATTGCTGAGGCAGCCAAGTAGTCGATCTCATTTCTACCTCTCCTCACCCAACCTCGCGCCATTCCCCCAGCGCCAAACCCCCAATCTCCCACCCCCCGATCCGCCAGCGCACCAGCCGCAGCGTCGGATAGCCGACCGCGGCGGTCATGCGGCGGACCTGGCGGTTGCGGCCTTCGGTGATCGTCAGTTCGAGCCATGAATCGGGCACGCTCTTGCGGTATCGCACCGGCGGGTCGCGGTCCCAGAGCATGGGCGGGTCGATGCGGCGGACGGTCGCGGGGCGCGTCGGGCCGTCGTTCAGCGTGACGCCGCGGCTGAGGGCCTCCAGCGCGGCGGCGTCGGGCTCGCCCTCGACCTGTGCCAGATAGGTTTTGGGCGTCTTGTGCTTCGGCGACGAAATCCGCGCCTGCAGCGCGCCGTCGTCGGTCAGGATCAGCAGGCCCTCGCTATCGCGGTCGAGCCGCCCTGCCGGGTAGACGCCGGGGACGTCGATATAGTCGGACAGCGTCGCGCGCGCCTCGGGCGTACCGCGATCGGTGAACTGGCTGAGCACACCCCACGGCTTGTTGAACAGGATCAGCGTCATGGCATCAAACTCCGCGCGACCGCCTCGGCGACCTTGATGCCGTCGACCGCCGCCGACAAGATGCCCCCGGCATAGCCCGCGCCCTCGCCCGCCGGAAACAGCCCCGCGGTGTTCAGGCTCTGAAAATCGTCGCCGCGGGTAAAGCGCACGGGCGAGGAGGTGCGCGTCTCGACCCCCGTCATCACCACGTCGGGATGATCATATCCCGCGATCTGGCGCCCGAATACCGGGATCGCCTCGCGCATCGCCTCGACCGCGAAATCGGGCAGGCAGGCGGCAAGGTCGGTCGGGGTCACGCCGGGGCGATACGAGGGCACGACGCTGCCGAGCGCGGTCGACGGGCGCCCCGCGAGGAAATCGCCGACGCGCTGCGCGGGGGCGCGATAGTTCGAGCCGCCCGCGACGAAGGCGAGCGATTCCCAGTGCCGCTGGAACGCGAGGCCCGCGAGCGGATCGCCGGGATAGTCGCGCGCGGGGTCGATTGCGACGACGAAGCCCGAATTGGCGTTGCGCTCGTTGCGCGAATATTGGCTCATGCCGTTGGTCGCGACGCGGCCTTCTTCGGACGTCGCGGCGACGACGGTGCCGCCGGGGCACATGCAGAAACTGTAGACGGTGCGGCCGTTCTTGCAGTGGTGCGAGATATGATATTCGGCGGCGCCGAGGATCGGGTTGCCCGCGTCGGCGCCGAAGCGCGAGGTGTCGATCCACGATTGCGGATGCTCGATCCGCACGCCGATCGAAAAGGGCTTCGCCTCGACATGGACCCCCGCCGCGTGGAGCATCGCGAAGGTGTCGCGCGCGCTGTGGCCGACGGCGAGGATGACGCGGTCGGCCTCGATATAGTCGCCACCCGCCAGGTGCAGCCCCTGGACGCGGCGTTCGCCCGATCCGCCGGTTTCGATATCGAGCCCGTCGACCTTGTGCTGCCAGCGATATTCGCCGCCCAGCCCCTCGATCGTCTCGCGCAGGCTTTCGACCATCGTCACCAGCCGGAAGGTGCCGATATGCGGGTGCGCCTCGGTCAGGATTTCGGGCGGCGCGCCCGCCTTGACGAATTCGGTCAGCACCTTGCGGTCGAGGTGCCGCGGGTCCTTGATCCGGCTGTAGAGCTTGCCGTCCGAAAAGGTGCCGGCGCCGCCCTCGCCGAACTGGACGTTCGATTCGGGGTGGAGCACGCCGCGCCGCCACAGGTCCCATGTGTCCTTGGTGCGCTCGCGGACGACCTTGCCGCGGTCGAGGATGATCGGGCGGAACCCCATCTGCGCGAGGATCAGCCCGACGAACAGCCCGCACGGCCCCGCGCCGACGACCACCGGCCGTTTGATCCCCTTCGGCGCCTGCGTGATGAACTTATACGCGGTGTTCGGGGTCTGCTGGACATTGCGGTCCTTGCGGAAGCGCGCGAGCACCGCGCCCTCGTCCTTCACATTCACATCGACCGAATAGATGAGTTTGATGTTGGCCTTGTCGCGCGCATCGTGCGCGCGGCGTGCGACGACGTGGCGAACCAGTTCGCGCGGGGAAATGCGCAGCCGCTTGCAGATCGCGGCGGGCAGCGCCTCCTCGGCATGGTGCAGCGGTAGCGTCAGTTCGGTCAGGCGAAGCATCGGACGCCTGTAGTGCGCATCCCGTCCGGGGGAAACGCTATTCGAAAGGATGGTGACGGCCAGTGCTGGCCGTCACCCTTGTCCTTACGCCGCTTCCTTCTTGCGCGACGCCTTCTTGCGCTCGTGCGGGTCGAGCAGCGCCTTGCGGATGCGGATATTCTTCGGGGTCACCTCGACCATTTCGTCGTCGTCGATGTAGGCGATCGCCTGTTCGAGCGTCATGCGGCGCGGCGGGGTGAGGCGGATCGCGTCGTCCTTGCCGGTCGAACGGAAGTTCGTGAGCTGCTTCGACTTCATCGGGTTGACTTCGAGATCGTCGGGCTTCGCGTTCTCGCCGATGATCATGCCCTCATAGAGCGCCTCGCCGGGCGAGACGAAGAGGATGCCGCGCTCTTCGAGCGGGCCCAGCGCATAGGCGACGGCTTCGCCATTGCCGTTCGAGATCAGGACACCGTTCTGGCGGCCGGCGATCTGGCCCTTGTGCGGGCCATATTTCTCGAACAGGCGGTTCATGATCCCGGTGCCGCGCGTGTCGGACAGGAATTCGCCATGATAGCCGATGAGGCCGCGCGACGGACCGCTGAAGGTGATGCGCGTCTTGCCGCCACCCGACGGACGCATGTCGGTCAGGTCGGCCTTGCGGATCTGCATCTTCTCGACGACCGTGCCGCTATGCTCATCGTCGACGTCGATGACGACGGTTTCATAGGGTTCGGTGCGCTTGCCGGCCTCGTCCTCGCCATAGAGGACGCGCGGGCGGCTGATGCCGAGTTCGAAGCCTTCGCGGCGCATCGTTTCGATGAGCACGCCGAGCTGGAGCTCGCCGCGGCCCGCGACTTCGAAGCTGTCCTTGTCGGCGCTTTCGGTGATGCGGATCGCAACATTGGTTTCGGCTTCGCGGAACAGGCGGTCGCGGATCATGCGGCTCGTCACCTTGCTGCCCTCGCGGCCCGCCATCGGGCTATCGTTGACGGCAAAGCGCATCGACAGCGTCGGCGGATCGATCGGCTGCGCGGCGATCGGTTCGGTTACGCTGGTGTCGGCGATGGTGTTCGCGACGGTCGCCTGCGCGAGGCCGGCGATCGCGACGATGTCGCCCGCGCGCGCTTCCTCGACGGGAACGCGCTCGAGCCCGCGGAACGCCAGCAGCTTCGACGCACGGCCGGTCTCGATGACCTTACCGTCCATGTCGATCGCGTGGATCGGCTGGTTGACCTTGATCGTCCCCGACTGGACGCGGCCGGTCAGGATGCGGCCGATGAAATTGTCGCGGTCGAGCAAGGTCGCGAGGAAAGTGAAGGGACCGTCCTCGGGCAGGCCCGGGGTCGGCACGTGCGACACGATCGTCTTGAACAGCGGCTCGAGCGTGCCTTCGCGCGCTTCGGGGCTTTCCGAGGCATAGCCGCCGCGGCCCGAGGCGTAGAGGATCGGGAAATCGAGCTGTTCGTCATTGGCTTCGAGCGTCAGGAACAGTTCGAACACTTCGTCGAGCACTTCGGCGGCGCGCGCGTCGCTGCGGTCGATCTTGTTGACGACGACGATCGGCTTGAGGCCGAGCGCGAGCGCCTTGCCGGTCACGAACTTGGTCTGCGGCATCGGGCCTTCAGCGGCATCGACGAGCAGGATAACGCCGTCGACCATCGACAGGATGCGCTCGACTTCGCCGCCGAAATCGGCGTGGCCCGGGGTATCGACGATGTTGATGCGCGTCAGGTCGGCGCCCTCGCCCCACTCGACCGAGGTGCATTTCGCAAGGATGGTGATCCCGCGCTCTTTCTCCAGATCGTTCGAGTCCATCGCGCGTTCTTCGACGCGCTGGTTGTCGCGGAAGGTGCCCGACTGGCGGAACAACTGGTCGACGAGGGTGGTCTTGCCATGATCGACGTGGGCAATAATGGCGATATTGCGCAGAGACATGCGGATTTAAGCCTTAATGGAAGGGGGCAGCACGCAACGCGCCGCGAAACGCCGCGCCCCTAACAGAAGCGGTGCTGCGGCGCAACAAAATTGCCGGTCCGTGCGGCGGGCTTGCAGCATGGCCGAGCGCGCGGCGCAACTCGGCATGGTCGTAGCGGGAAGCGGCTTCCTGCTGCCGCAGGCGCGGCACCAACCTCGCGGTAAAACGCGCATGCCATTTTTCCAGCCCGCCGCGCCAGCCGGCCCCGTCGGCATTGCCGTCGCCGATGCGTGCCAGGTCGCGCGACGCCGCCAGCAGATCGCGACGCAACCCTGCATGGCGCACCGATGCGTAACGTTCGTCGATCAGCCCGAGCTGATGCCGCGTGGCCGCAACCAGCTGGCGGCGCAGCATTGCGTCGCTGCCTGTCGCCCGCGCCCCGGCGAGCATTTGATCGATCAGCCACAGCTGGTCCGCCAGCCGGCGCGGCTGCGCCTTGTCATCATCGGCCGGACAGGCACTGATCGTCCGCACATAGGCGGCGAGGGCATCGAGCATCGCAGGGCTCGGCTCGGCCCCCGAAAATTCCTCGACCACCAGATTGCGGATGAAGCGCGCGAGGTCGGGATTCTCCGGCGTGCGCGACACCTTGCCGGGCATGGCGAGATCGGGAATGGCCACCGGATCGAAACGCCCGTTGCCGCGGCGCGGCCCGAAGAAGCTGCTCGTGACATCGGCGGTGCCGGGCGCACCCGACAGTTGCGGCATCAGGAAATGCGGATTGGCGCGGCCATTGCGGTGGCAGGCGGCGCAGCTGAGCTCGGCCTTTGCCGCCTGCCCGCCGAGCAGCGCCGGACTGTTGAACAAGGCTTCACCGGCGGCGAGCGTTTCCGGCGGCGCTAACGCGGCATCGGCGCGCGAACATTGGCGCGGCTGCTCGGCCAGCACCGAAAATTCGGCGCCCGGGGCGGTCCATAATAACGCGCGCGCAAAGGATGCCTGTCCGCTCGCCGCGATCGCAGCCGGGACGGCGAGCGCAAGTGCCAGCGCCGCGATTAGCTGGCGGATGGCTGCGCCTCAGCGATCCAGCGCCGCAGTTCGTCGGCCTCGTAGCAGCCGAAACCACATAATGTATCGAGCCGCGCCAGATGCGCCCTTGCACCCGCCAGATTGCCGCGCTCGATTTTCAGCTCGCCATAATATTCGAGCGCGCCGCGATGGTCGGGCGCGACCGCGAGCGCGGCACGATAATAGGCCTCGGCGCGATCGAAATTTTTGAGCTTGCGATTGGCGAAGCCCAGATAGGTCAGGATGTCGGGATGCGGCCCCGCGGTCCACAGCGCCGAATCGAGAATGGTAATCGCCTCGTCATAGCGCTTCTCGTTGATCAGCCCGACCGCGGTCACATAAGCGCCATCGACCGCGGCCGCGTCGGCGAACTGCACGTCGGGACGGACGAGGGCCGACGACTGGGTTCCCGTCGCGATCGCGGCCTCGATCGCCGCGAGTGCGCTCGCCAGTTTGGCCGCGTCGGGGCAGCTGCCCGCGCAACTCGTCTGCAGCGCCTTGACCGCCGCAAGCTGCTCCTGCGCGCGCTTGGTGTCGCCCGACCGCGCCGCCGCCACCGCGAGGTCGCGCCGGGCCTCGATCAGCTTCGCATCATATTTGATCGCCGCGTCGAGCGGGCGGATCGCCTTCTTATGTTCGCCCGCGCCGAGCAGGCTGGCGCCAAGCATATATTGCGCCTGCGCGTTGCGCGGCACCACCTCGACGACCTTGCGGAAGGCGCCGGCCGCATCCTTGTATTTGCCCGCCTGAAAAGCGGCGACACCCTTTTGATATTCGACCGCGGGGTCATAGGACGGCCCAGAGGCACTCGGCGCGGAACCGCCGCCGCCACCACCGCCACCGGCCGCCAAAACGGGCACCGCAAGCACCAGCGTGGCCGCCAACATCGAAACGGATAGACCAGGTCCAACGGATCGCCGCATCACACCCTCCTGTGGAACATTTGTTCCGGTTGCAGCGGCAACGCTGGTAAAGCCGCCCGTCTTGCCGCTGCGGTTCGGCGGGGCTTGGTCGGCCAAATACCGCGCCTTCATGCGCTGGCCGATCGCGCGACGAGGCTACTCCAACTCGCCCCATTGGGCAATGACAGGGTCGTGTTTCATCATTAGTTTCAATAATTATTGAAACTTTAGAAATGGGAGTATATCTAGCGGCCTTGGATATGTCCCCCGCCCCCGATTCCCCAGCTGCCTCCTCGTCTCCGCCGTTCCGGCTCTCCCCGCTTGCGCAGGCGTTTGTCCTGCATTTCGGCGAGATGGGGAGTCGCTGGGGAATCAACCGCACCGTGGGGCAGATTTACGCGATGCTGTTCCTCGCCGACGCGCCGCGCCATGCCGAGGAAATTAGCGAAGCGCTGAGTCTGTCGCGCGGCAGCGTGTCGATGGGGCTCAAGGAGCTGGCGAGCTGGAACCTCGTCCAGCTCCGCCACCTGCCCGGCGACCGGCGCGACTATTATGAAACCCCGCGCGACGTCTGGGCGATCTTCCGCACACTGGTCGAGGAACGCAAGAAGCGCGAGATCGACCCGACGCTGACGACGCTGCGCACCCTGTTGATGGAGCCCGCGACCGACGCGTCCGACCGTTTCGCGCAGGAACGCATCGCCGCGATGCACGAACAGATCGAGCTGCTCACCGACTGGTATGCCGAAATGCGCCGCCTCGACAACGAACGCCTGCTCCAGCTTTTGCGGCTCGGGTCGCGTGTGGTAAAGGCACTGGAGTTCAAGGACCGGATGCTCGGCCGCGCGAAGGCCGGAAGCTTGACGGAGGCGACCGATGGACGCGATTGACCCCCTGATCCTCGCGCGCATCCAGTTCGCGGCGAACATCAGTTTCCACATCCTGTTCCCGACGATCACGATCGCGCTCGGCTGGGCGCTGCTCGGCTTCAAGCTCGCGTACAATCGCACCAAGGATGGCGCGTGGATGGATGCCTACCGCCTGTGGGTGAAGGTTTTTGCGCTGAGCTTCGCGATGGGGGTCGTCTCGGGCATCACGATGAGTTTCCAGTTCGGCACCAACTGGCCGGGCTATATGGAAAAGGTCGGCAATGTCGCGGGCCCGCTGCTCGCCTATGAAGTGCTCACCGCCTTCTTCCTCGAAGCCGTGTTCCTCGGCATCATGCTCTTCGGTTTCAGCCGCGTCCCCAACTGGGTGCACACGATGGCGACCTTGCTCGTCGCGGGCGGCACGACGCTCTCGGCCTTCTGGATCATCGCGCTCAACAGCTGGATGCAGACCCCGGTGGGGTACGAGATTCGTGACGGCGTCGTCCATGCAACCGACTGGTGGGCGATCGTCTTCAACCCCTCGATGCCCTACCGGCTCACCCACATGCTGATCGCTTCGGCACTGACCGTCTCCTTCCTGATCGCGGGGATGAGCGCGTGGCGCTGGCTCAAGGACGGCGGCGGCGAGGGTGTGCGGCGGACGCTGAAAGCCGCCGTCTATGCCGCCGCGCTGCTGATCCCGGTGCAGATTTTCGTCGGCGACCAGCATGGCCTCAACACGCTCGAGCACCAGCCGCAGAAAATCGCGGCGATGGAGGCCAATTGGGAAACGCAGCCATATGCGCCGCTGATCCTCTTCGCGATCCCCGACGGCAAGGCGCGCACCAACCATCTGGAGATTGCGATCCCGTCGGGCGCCAGCCTGATCCTGAAACATCGTGCCGAAGGCGTCGTCCCGGGGCTCAACGATTATGAGGGCAATCATCCGCCCGTCGGCCCGCTCTTCTGGGGTTTCCGCACCATGGTCGGGATCGGTGTACTGATGCTGCTCGTCTCGTGGTTCGCGGCGTGGACGATCCGGCGGCGCGGGGTCGACGCGATGCCGCGCTGGCTCGCGCGCGCGCTCGTCGCGATGACGTTCAGCGGCTGGCTCGCGACGCTCGCGGGCTGGTACGTCACCGAGATCGGCCGCCAGCCGTGGCTCGTCACCGGCGTATTGCGCACCGCCGATGCCGTCGGCCCCGTCGGCAGCGCGATGGTCGCGAGTTCGCTGACGCTCTATCTCGCGGTCTATGCAATATTGCTCACCGCCTATATCGCGGTGCTCTATCGCCTCGCGAAGCTCGGCAAGGCGGCGCCCGAGGGCAAGCCGATGTTCCCCGTCCCCAGCGTCGCGCCCGGCCCGGCCGAAGCGCTGGAAGAGGAGGCCCGGCCATGACGCCCTTTATCGATCCGTGGTGGCTCCCCGTCATTTTTGCCGGGCTGATGGGGCTGTCGATCCTGCTCTATGTCATCCTCGACGGCTACGACCTTGGCGTCGGCATGCTGACGCGGCTCGAAAAGGACGAGAATCGCGACCTGATGGTCGCCTCGATCGGCCCCTTCTGGGACGCGAACGAAACCTGGCTCGTGCTCGGCATCGGGCTGCTGCTCGTCGCCTTCCCGGTCGCCCACGGACTGATCCTGACCCAGCTCTACCTGCCCGTCGTGCTGATGCTGGTCGCGCTCATCCTGCGCGGCGTCTCGTTCGAGTTCCGCGCCAAGGCACCCCCCGAGCACAAGCATCGCTGGGATAATGCCTTCTTCGCCGGATCGCTGCTCACCGCGCTCTGCCAGGGTTATATGCTCGGCGCCTATGTGCTCGGTTTCGACCAGAGCTTTACCTCGGTGCTCTTCTGCCTGCTCGCGGCCTTGGGGCTGGTCGCGGGCTATCTCTTCGTCGGCGCCTGCTGGCTGGTCTACAAGGTCGAGGGCGATCTGCAGAAGCGCGCGGTGCGTTGGGCCGAGGTCACCTTGTGGCTGACCGCGCTCGCGATGGCGATCATCTCGATCGCGACCCCGCTTTTATCTGAACGCATCTTCACCCGCTGGTTCCGCCTGCCCGAGATCATCGCGCTGCTGCCGATCCCGATCGCCGCCGCGACGCTGTTCGTCGGCCTCGCGATCTTCCTGCGCCGCCCGCTGCGGCCGAAGGACGAGCTGTCATGGGTCCCGCTGGCGACCGCGGGCATCCTCTTCGCGCTTGGCTTCGTCGGAATCGCCTACAGCTTCTATCCCTATCTCATCGCCGACCGGCTCGACATCTGGCAGGCGGCGGCAAGCCCCGAATCGCTGAGCATCATCCTGATCGGCGCGCTGTTCGTGCTGCCGGTGATACTCGGCTATTCGATCCTGTCGCACTGGATTTTCCGGGGGAAGGCGACGCATCTGAGTTATGAGTGAGATAGAGACGCTCGTCCGTCGGCTGTGGGGGTGGTCAACCGCCATTACCTTCTCTCGTCATCCCGGTTTGGATCGGGGATCCGGCCGGCGCCAGGGCCGCGTGATATTCCAAAGTTCAGGAAAGTTCAGCCCTATGCATCGCCCGATTTGGACCTCGCGGCGTGCTGGACGCGCCCGGCACGCCCTGCCGTGGCCGTACCCGCAAGCCAGGCAGCGACCGCTTTTATCCAGCAAATGAAAGAGCCGGATGAAGGCTGGCACAGCCGGATAATGTAGGAAAGGCCTATTTGAAGGCGACGTCGGCTTTGGGGTGGGAAGCGGACGGTCCTTATTCGTCATCCCGGGCTTGACCCGGGACCCGCCTTCCTTCTTCCCAACCGAGAAAAGACAAGGCAGGCCCCGGGTCAAGCCCGGGGTGACGAGAA
>NZ_JAKFEM010000050.1:0-38320 GCF_036675685.1 Sphingopyxis sp. | reverse complement strand
CCGGATTTGGGTTTCCCCCTGTTGCCCCACCCGGACTGCCAGGCACCTTCATTCAAGAGCGTGACGAACGCTGACCTTGAACCCCCGTTCCACCGCCCCTGGGACGGGGGTTTAATTTGTCCGCTGTTCCGGTCTCTCAGCTTACGTGGCTGGACGGTACCGGCGCGCACCGATAGAGCCACCGGATGACTCGCACCAGCATCGCTTCGTGGAACATCAACAGCGTCCGCGCCCGCATCGGCATCGTCGAGAAATTCCTGCGCGAAGAAGCACCTGACATTCTTTGTCTGCAGGAAACCAAAGTCGAGTGCGGGCTATTCCCGCCCGATATGTTCAAGAGCCTCGGGTACAAGCATATCGTCACCCACGGCCAGCGCATGCACCATGGCGTCGCGATCGTCAGCAAGGTGCCGCTGACCGATGTGCGCAAATATGACTGGCAGGCGAATGGCGAGGCGCGTCATGTCGGGGTGACGCTGCCGTCGGGCGTCCGGCTCGACAATGTCTATATCCCCGCGGGCGGCGATATTCCCGACCGCGAGCTCAATCCGAAATTCGGGCAGAAGCTCGATTTCTTCGGCCGCATGACCGAATGGTCGGGCGCGCTTGCCGATACGCCGACGGTGCTGACCGGCGATTTCAACGTTGCGCCGCTCGAAAGTGACGTGTGGAACCACAAGGCACTGCTCGACGTCGTCAGCCACACGCCATTGGAGGTCGAAACCCTCGCGCGGCTGCAGGCGGCATCGAACTGGGTCGACCTTGGCCGCCATTTCATCGAAGCGCCGGCGCCGCTCTACACCTGGTGGAGCTACCGCGCGAAGGATTGGGAAGCATCGAACCGCGGCCGCCGGCTCGACCATATGTGGGTGACCCCCGATCTAATGCCCAAGGCGGTGTCGCATCGCATCGTCCAGCCGGCGCGCAGCTGGGAGCGTCCGTCGGATCACATCCCGCTCATCACGGAGTTCGCTTTTTGAGCAACGCCGGCGCCCGTCAGGCGGCGCGCGCCATCGATGCGCTGCGGCGCGGCTGGCCGTTCCGTGTGGTCGGCGCCGAGGGCGCGCTCGATCTGCTTGCGGTCGAAAGCGCACGCGACGAGGCACTCGCCGAATTCGTCAGCCACGATGTCCTGCTCTCGGGCGAGCGCGCGGTCACTCTCAAGCTCACCAATCAGCGCATCGCGGCGACACCGGGGCCGGTGCGGCTAGCGGACGCCGCCGACCGGGTCGCAGCGGCGCTCGCGATCGCCGATCCGTCGCTCGACCTCGCCAACCCGCTCAAAGGACCGTTCCGCACCATCGCGACCGGCGGCGACGCGGCGGCGACCGCCGCGATGACGATGGCGCGCCACGCCGGGCTGCTGCCCGCCTTCTTCGTGCGCGCGGCGGCGGGAGAGGCCGAGACCAAGTGTAGCGCCGACGATGTCGCCGCGTTGCTCGATCCCGCGCGGCTCCAGGTCGCGGCGCGCGCGCGCCTGCCGGTCGAGGCGAGCGAAACCGCCGAGATCGTCGCTTTTCGTTCACCCGAAGAAGCATCGGACCATGTCGCACTCATCATCGGCAAGCGCGACGCGAGTCCGCCCGTCGTCCGCCTGCACAGCGAATGCCTCACGGGCGACGTGCTCGGTAGCCTGAAATGCGATTGCGGGCCGCAGCTTCACGCCGCCCTCCATGCGATGGCCGATGCGCCATGGGGGGTGCTGCTTTACCTCAGGCAGGAAGGCCGCGGCATCGGCCTCGTCAACAAACTGCGCGCCTATGCGCTGCAGGATCAGGGCTATGACACCGTCGACGCCAATTTGCGGCTCGGCTTCCCGGTCGAGGCGCGCGACTTCGCGATCGCCGGGCGGATGCTCGAATTGCTGAACATCCCGCGCATCCGGCTGATGACGAACAACCCCGAAAAGGTCGCGCGGCTCGAGAAGGAAGGCGTCGAGGTCGTCGAACGTATCCCGCTGGCGCTGCCGACGAACAAATATAACGAGCAATATCTCGCGACAAAGCGCGACCGGACGGGGCACCAGCTTTAACCGCGACGTTGCGATTTTTGGTTCGCACGAAGACACAAAGCCACGAAGTAGGATCCCAATCCGTTCGTGCGAACGGAGTTTGGGAAATCTTCGTGGCTTTGTGCCTTTGTGCGAACCTAATTTAATGCACGAACCGCGCCACCACGTCGCGATAGCTGCGGCTGACCTTCACCTGCGCGCCCGATCCGAGCACGAGGAAGCATTCGCCGTTGGTGTGCGGCTTGACCTGCTTGACCTGTGACAGGTTCACGATTGTCGAGCGATGGACGCGCTGGAAATTGCGCGGGTCGAGCCGCTTTTCCAGATCCTTCATCGTTTCGCGCAGGATCAGGCTGTTGTCGGCGGTATAGATGCACATATAGTCGCCCGCGGCGTCGATACGCTCGATGCTGTCGACGTCGACGCGGAAGATCTGGCCGCGATCCTTGATGTTGATCATCTTTTCATAACGATCGGCGGCGTGCGTATCGGGCTGAACCTCGGCATCATATTCTTCGACCGCTTCGGGCGCGACTTCGGCGAGCACATTTTTGAGCCGCTCGACCTCGGCGACGCCGCGCTTTTCGGCGAGGCGTTGGCGGACGCGGTCGAGCGCGTCGGCGAGCCGCTCGGGCTCGACCGGCTTGACGAGATAATCGACCGCCTGCGCCTCGAACGCCCGGATCGCATGGTCCGAATAGGCGGTGACGAAGACCACCAGCGGCGGCTCGACCTCCATCAGCCCCTGGATCACCGAAAAACCGTCGAATCCCGGCATCTGGATGTCGAGAAAAACAAGGTCGGGCTTGTGGGTCTTGATCTTTCGGATGGCTTCGCGGCCATTTTGCGCGGTGTCGACGATTTCGACATCCGTGTGCGGTTCAAGCCGCAGTTGCAGGCCTTGGGTGGCCAATTTTTCATCATCCACCAGGATGGTTCTGATCGTCATGTCCGTTCGGTTCCAATCGTCACTTGCCCATCGGGCTGAAACGGAAACTCGATAACCACCGTGAACCCGCCCTCAGCGCCCCGATGGGCGTCGAACCGGTGCTGGTCGCCAAAAGCCTGCGCCAACCGGTCCCTGATGTTGGCTAAACCCACGCCGGTCGATTCCGTTGCACTGCCTGTGGTGGGGTCCGCGGTGTCAGCTGGCAATCCCGCGCCGGTATCGGACACGGTAATCCGAACATT
Source organism: Sphingopyxis sp. (assembly GCF_036675685.1). GTDB lineage: Bacteria > Pseudomonadota > Alphaproteobacteria > Sphingomonadales > Sphingomonadaceae > Sphingopyxis. Next base: position 35,118 of record NZ_JAKFEM010000050.1, on the reverse strand, counting down.
TTGACCGGCCAGCTGTGCGGAAATCGTAATATCGGCACCGTCCTCCTGCGGCGTGACCGCATATTTGATCGCATTTTCAACCATGGGCTGAAGCAAAAGCGAGGGCAATCGCGCGCGCGCGACCGCCGGGTCGATAGCAAAGTGGGGGCGCAACCGCTCCTCAAACCGCATTTTCTCGATGTCGAGATAGAGCTTCAGCGTCTCGATTTCCTGCGCCAGCGTGACTTGCGCGGTCGGCTCGTTGGCGAGCGTGTAGCGAAGGAAAGCGGAGAGGCGCGACAGCATCGCGTTGGCGGGCTCCGACTGCTTGAGCAGCACGAGGGTCGAAATGCTGTTCAGCGTGTTGAACAGGAAATGCGGGTTGAGCTGGTAACGCAGCATCGCGAGCTGCGCCGACGCCGCCTGCGCCTCGAGCCGGATGACGCGGTCATTCTGTTCCTCGAGCTGAAGGAAATAGTTGATCGCGAAATAGAGCGCGGACCAGGCCGCGAGCGAGGTCGCGTCGATATAGACCGCGCCGAGCAAAAGACTTGTAAACCCCGCTTCGCTGTTCGGATTCTGGATCTGCGCGACCCACGCGTCGATAAAGGCCCAAAGCGCGGTCGCGATACCCGAAAGGCCGAAGCTGACCCCCCACATCAAGAGCGGACGGCGGCTGATCAGCGCGCGGTAGCAGACCGACAGGATCAGCGAGAGCGAGAAGCCGGTGATCGCCGAAATCGTCTGCGGCACGAGGAAAGTGAGCGATTGCCCATTGGCAAGTCCCGACACGCCGCGCAGGCCGAGCCACGCGGCCCAGCCCAATATCTGGAGATTCCAGAAGGCCCGCACCTTGTTGTCGAAAAAGGGGCCCGGCGAAGTCAGTCGGAACAGCGGCATGGGGGTCCGTGCGATAGCGATGGTCAGCGGCCGCGTACGCGGAAACCCGAGCGGTGGATCATTCGGCCGCGACCGGCGCCAGTCCGCCCTCGGCGCGCACGCGTGCCTGGCCGAGCGGCTGCAGTTCCGAACGATGCTTCCACAGCAATTCCTTGTACCCGATCACCCGGCCGTCGTGCGCGGTCAGCGTGACGGGGCCGATCGGCTGTTCGTCGCGCGCATCGACGAGCACCGGGGTCGAGGGCACGCCCGCGCCCCATTTTTCGCCCCACTGGCGCAGCGCAATCATCGCTGGAAGCAGCTCGATACCCTTTTCGGTGAGCTGGTAGCGAACCTTGCGCCGGTCCTCGGCCATCACCTCGCGCGCCATGATGCCATGATCGACCAGCCGCGACAGCCGGTTCGACAATATGTTGCGCGCGATGTTCAGTTCCTGCTGGAACTCCTCGAAATGATGGACGCCGTTGAAGGCGGCGCGAAGGATCATGAACGACCATCGCTCGCCCATCGCTTCCAGGGCCAAAGGCAGGGCGCAATTGCCCCCGGTCATGTCGTTCAATACTTCGCGTAATTTTCCCATGAGCCAAGCCCTAACGTAAAATCGGAATGTGCGCCAAAAAAATATAGGGCCTCCGTTGCATTTCGCAACTCATACATCTAGTTGCGTTTCGCAACCTTTAGGTTGCGCAAAAACAGGAGGTCCAGATGCCCATATTCAAGCTTTCCCCCCTCACCCATTTCCTGTCGCTCGCAGGCGCCGTACTGATCGGCGGCCTGACCTTCTGGTCGACCGCGGCGGCCGCGGCGGGCGGCGCTTACTACCGCGCCGAGCTTGCCAGCCCCGCCCCCGAGGCGCGTTTCGTGGCGCGCGACGTCGTCTGGGCTTGCAAGGGCACCAGCTGCATCGCCAGCCAGGGAAACAGCCGTCCGCTGATCATGTGCTCATCGCTCGCCAAGGCGGCCGGACCCGTGGCGAGCTTCGTCGCGGGTGGCAAGGCGCTGGAGGCGGCCGAACTGGCGCGCTGCAACGGCCAAGGCTGAACATCGACCACGCAGGCTCGCGCCGCCCCTCCCACGGGGCGGGCGGGCCTCGTTGGCGTCAGGCAGCGATGCGGTTGCGTGCAACAACCAGCGACCAGCGCGCCAGCGCGGGCAATTGGGCGGCGACGTGCCGCGGATCGGCGCGAAAGGCGCGGCGCACGAGGTCGAGCCGCCAGCGCCGCTGACTGCGGAGCGCTAGCCCGAGCAGGATTTCGCTGCGATTGCGCGCCGGCAGGGTTTCGGGCAGCGCGCGTTCGACGATTTGGGCGGTCAGCGCCTGGATCTGCTCGGCGCGCTGGCTGGTCAGGCTGCCGCCATGCTTGCGATAGACATATAGATCCTCGTGCAACGCGACGAAGGTGAAGCGCAGCGCCGCACGCAGCCAGAAATCATAGTCCTCGACCCCGAACAGCCTTGTGTCGTAGCCGCCGAGCGCTTCGGTCACGCGCGCGCGATAGAGAAAGCAGGCGCCGACATTATTGCCATAGAGCAATCGCTCGATCGGTCCGACGCGCGAGCGGCCGAGTTCGACGCCTTCGTCATCGATCAGCGTGAAATCGGCGTGAACAATGTCAGCCCCGGCATGCGCGTCGAGCGTCGCGACGAGGCGGGTCAGCATCTCGGGCCGGAGCAGATTGTCGTCGGAGGTCCAGCTGTGGAGAGCGCCGCGCGCCGCCGCAAAGCCATGATTGAGCGCGGCGGGCAGCCCGACATTGGTATCGAGGCGGAGCAGCCGTACGCGCGGATCGCTTGCCGCGGCGCCGGCTATGATGTCGGGCGAGGCGTCGCGCGAGGCGTCGTCGACCAGAATCAGTTCGAAATCGTTGAAATCCTGCGCCAGAACCGAATCGATGGCCTCGGCGAGCCAGCGCGCACCATTGTGCACGGGCATCACCATCGACACCCGCGGCGGCGCGGTCGAATCGAGAGTATCGGTCCCCATCGGCCCCCGTCCTACGCGCGGCGAACGATGCTTCCAATCGACTTTACCAAAGTTGCTAACCCCTTGCCGTTCCACGCAAGCAAATTTCGCATTGCAATTGGGCCGGCATGAACGACATTGAACGCAATGTTGCGCCAATATGAACTTGTCGAGCGCGTGCGCGCTTATGATCCCGACGTCGACGAGGCGCTGCTGAACCGCGCCTACGTGTTTACCGTCCAGAAACATGGCAGCCAGAAACGCGCTTCGGGCGACCCCTATTTCAGCCATCCGGTCGAAGTCGCGGGCATTTTGACCGACCTTCATCTCGACTGCGAAACGATCGTCACCGCGCTGCTCCACGACACGCTCGAGGATACGCTGACGACGCCCGAGGAGATCGAGCGCCTGTTCGGCGCCGACGTCGGCCGGCTCGTCGACGGTGTCACCAAACTCAGCAAGATCGAGGCGCAGACCGAGAATGAGCGCGCGGCCGAAAATCTGCGTAAGTTCCTGCTCGCCATGTCCGACGATATTCGCGTGCTGCTGGTCAAGCTCGCCGACCGGCTCCACAATATGCGGACGCTGCATTTCATCAAGGATCCCGAAAAGCGCCGCCGCATCGCCAAGGAGACGATGGATATTTATGCCCCGCTCGCCGAGCGGATCGGCATGTATGAATATATGCGCGAGATGCAGCTTCTCGCGTTCAGCGAAATCGAACCCGAAGCCTATGCGACGATCACCGGCCGCCTCGCCAAGCTGACCGCCGGCGGCAAGGACAAGGTCGCCGCGATCAGCCGCGAGTTCAAGGACCTGCTCGCGAAGAACGGCATCGAGGCCGATGTGTCGGGGCGCGAGAAGCATCCCTATTCGATCTGGCGCAAGATGCAGGAACGCCACGTCAGTTTCGAGCAGGTCACCGACATCATCGCCTTTCGCATCGTGACCCCGACCGATGCCGATTGCTATGCCGCGCTGGGGCTGATCCATCGCAAGTGGAAAATGGTCCCCGGCCGGTTCAAGGATTATATCTCGACGCCGAAGCGCAACGGCTACAAGTCGCTGCACACGACGATCATGCACCAGCAGAATATGCGGATCGAAATCCAGATCCGCAGCCTGGGCATGCACCAGCAGTCCGAATTCGGCTTCGCGGCGCACTGGGCGTACAAGCAGGGCGGCACCGCCCCCGACGGACAGGCGGGGTGGATCCGCGACCTCATCGAAATCCTCGAGCAGACGCACGACCCCGAAGAGTTTCTCGAGAATACGCGCATCGCGATGTATCAGGACCGCATCTTCGCCTTCACGCCGAAGGGCAGCCTGCACCAGCTGCCCAAGGGCGCGACGCCGGTCGACTTCGCTTACGCCGTCCACACCGGGCTAGGCGACCGCACCGTCGGCGCCAAGGTCAACGGCCGGCTGGTGCCGCTGCGCACCCAGCTCGCGAACGGCGACACGGTCGAGATCCTCTCCTCCGACAAGCAGAAGCCGCAGCCGGCGTGGCTCGGCTTCGCGGTCACCGGCAAGGCGCGCGCCGCGATCCGACGCCATGTGCGATCGAAGGAAAAGGTCGAGCTCGCCGCACTCGGCCGCAAGATGTACGACGAGATTGTCGCGCGGTTGCCGAACAAGGTCGGCGACAAGGCGCGTATTGCAGCGCGCGAGCGGCTGAAACTCGACGATGACAGCGCGCTCTATGTCGCGATTGCCAAGCAGCGGTTGACCGACAATGCGGTACTCGAAGCGCTCGTCCCCGGCATCACCGCCGAGATGAAGACGAAGCCGGGCAAGCTCGTGCAGGGTGCGGCGGTGTCAATCGCCGGGCTGACGCCGGGTGTCGCCTATCAACTCGCCGACTGCTGCCACCCCGTCCCCGGCGACCGCATCGTCGGCCTGTCGCGGCCGGGCGAGGGGATCGAGGTGCATGTCATCGACTGCCCCCGCCTCGCCGACGGGGTCGACGCCGACTGGATTGATCTGCGCTGGCAGGAAGACAGCGAGGGCGGCAATGCGCGGCTGTGCATCGTCATCCTCAACGAACCGGGCACGCTCGCCGAAATGTCGGGCATCCTCGCCGCCAATTCGGCGAATATCACCAATTTGCGGCTGTCGAACCGCGAGGGCGGTTTCCACACCTATGACGTCGTCGTCGAGGTGCGCGACGTCCAGCATGTGATGCGCATCTTGTCGGCGCTGCGCGCGTCGGACACAGTGGTGCAAGCCGAGCGGCAGTAAAGTCCGTTTTGGGGTGGTGAGCTTCCCTTCGTGAACCCCGGCGAAAGCCGGGGCCCAGTGCGGGATAAGCCAGGTCACGCTGGAATTCTGGGCCCCGGCTTTCGCCGGGGTTCACATCTCTATCGGCAACTCCCGGTCGCTTCCTGCCGGTGAGCTGACCTCTCCTCCTTCGTCATCCCGCGTCGTGTCCGGTCGGCGCAAGGACGGCGTAACAATTCCAAAGTTCAGGAAAGTTCAGCCCTATGCGTCCCCCCGGCTTGGACCTCGCGGCGTGCCGGACGCGCCGGCCCGCTCCGCCGTGGCCCCACCCGCAAGCCGGGCAGCGACCGCTTTCCGTTCAGCAAATGAAAGAGCCGGATGAAGGCTGGCATAGCCCGATAATGTAGGAAAGTCTTATTTCAAGGCGACCTCGGCTTTGGGGTCGGGAGCGGACATCGTGCTTATGCTCCGCGCGCTAGTTCGCGTAGAGCAAAGGCGGCCGCCAGCCATTCTGGTCGACTTCGTCGCTGACCTTGTAGACCATTCCCCTGCTGTTGAGGAACAGCTTCTCCATTTCGGGCCGGGTGAACGGCCGCGAGCCGACGCGCCCGAACACCGCCATCTGGCCGCCGGTTTCGTCGACCGCGCGGTCGCGGTCGAGGCCCTTTGACAGCGCGAGCGCGGGCGACGGGGTCTTCGCCCAGGCGATGAGCTCGGGTGTCGGTTTCGGCGAGAAGCCGTAGAGGCCCGGATTGTCGGGGCTGGTCAGCTGGAGCACCTTGATGCCGTTGCGACCGTCGGCGATATAACCGAACAGCGACGCATTGGTCGACGCGACGATGACATCCTCGGCGTCATTGAGCGCGCCGCCAAAGGTCAGCCCCGGCCAGACGATCGGTGCCGCGGGGCGCGTCACATCGACGATCACGAGCCCGTCGGCCTTTGCGGCGACATACATGTACGTGCGCGCGAGATAGATCTTCCGCGCGTTGGCGAGGTGCACGGTGCCTTCGGGCACCGCGACCGGCTGCGCCAGATTGGTGACGTCGAACAGCTTCACCCCCTCGCCATCGGTGACCCAGAGGTATCGGAACTGCACCGCGCTCGCGCGCGCATCGGTCAGCGACAACTGCGCCGTAACCTTCGGCTGGAGCGGCACCGACAGGTCGAGCACGACCAGCCCCGCGTCGGTTGTGACATAGGCAAAGCTGCCCGCAAGCGTCACATGCCGCGCGCCCGCCAGCACATTGCCCTCGTTCCACGTCAGCGCGCGCGTCAGCTTGTTGTTGCGGAACTCGCCGTCGGCCATCGTGTCGATGTCGACAAGCACGAGGCCTTCGACACTGTCGGTAATGACGGCATAGCGGTATATGTCGTGCATCACCTGCTCGTGATTTTCGGGGAAATTCTTCACGATATTCTCGTTGCGGCTCATGCTGACCGGCTGCGTCGTCGCAACCGCCATGCACGTCGCATTCTTCGTCTTCACATGCGTGTCGTGGCCGAGCGCCGAGAAAGGTGCGCGGACGATGCGTTCGGAGAAGCCCTTGTTGCCGATCGACGCGACGTCATAGACGCGGAAACCGCCGCGACCTTCGGCGACGAACATATATTCGCCGCGCTGCTGGAGGCAGTTCACCCGCCCGCTCGTGTCCTGGACGATATTAGCGAATTCCTCGAGCGCGTGGGTCTCACCCGACCCCTTTTCGTCGAAGATCTTGCCGCGCACCCAGTTCTTGAGCTCCTTGCCATTCTGGTCGACGTGCAGCTTCCAAAAGTCGGGGTAGCTATATTTGTGCAGATAGCTGCCGATCACCGCCTGCGGCTCGTCCCATTCGGTGACGCGGGTGGCCTGGAAGCCGTCCTCCATGCCCGACCAGACGTTGAGCCCGACGAAATTGACGAAGTTGGTGCCAAGCAGCATCAGCTGCGACATGATGGCATTATTGTCGTCGGCGGCCGACAAATGGCAATCGCTGCACTGCTTGGTTTCGGAACGGCGCACCGTATGCGGGAAATGCGGCGCAAATGCCTGGCTCGAATAACCCGCCGATGAGATCGGCGGTTGCTGCACATAGATGCGCTCGCGGTTGATGTTCGTCGACGACAGCACCAGCGCCGAGGTCGAGCGCACCGGGGTGATGATGCCGCGCACCTCGCCGTTCGGGCCGGGTTCGCCCGGCTTGGTCAGCTGGTGCCGGCCGAGCTGGAACATCTCGTCGCGCGCCACTTGCGGGTTGTAGGTCGCGAAGTTGCGCGTCTCCTCACCTTCGAAATGGTGCATCTTGGTCTTCCAGTTCGCCTCGATCGGCAAGTGGCAGCCGCCGCAACTCGTCGTCCACGACAGGTGACAGGTGAAGCAGGTCATCTTGTCGTCGCCGTGCGCGCGATCTTCCTTCGCGACACCGGGCCCCCATTCGAACTTGCCGTCCTCGGCGCCCGACCGCGCCATCAGCTTGGCGCGCGCCGCCTTGGCGTTGAAATGCGGCCCCGGGGTCACCGCCTGCTTGACGAGGCTGACCTGCCATTCGAGCTTCGGATCGACGATCGAGCGCTGGATCAGCCCGATCACCTCGGCATCGTCATTATACTGGAATTCGAAACGCCGCCGCCCGTCGGGGTTGCGCAGCAGCGCGAGGTTGTTGCCCTGCGGCCGCGCCGCGACGTTCGAGGTGAGCAGGTTCGGCAAGGCGTCGGCGGTGCCGTGGCAATCCTTGCAGCTGATCTCGACCGCATTGGCGACCTCGCCCTGGATATAGCCATTGCCGTGGCTGTCCTGCGCGAAGTGGCAGTCGGCGCATTGCATCCCCTTTTCGGCATGGATGTCCATCATATGGACCGCCTTGCCGGGGTTGAGGCCGGGCGGCACGAACTTGCCCTCTACCCCCGGCCGGCCCGGATCAGCGCTCGACAGGCAGATGTCACGCTCCTTGGGGTCGGTATAATGGCTACAACTCTTGCGCCATTTCTCGGGGTCCTTGGGATCGATGATGTTCGCGGCATCGGTGCCATAGGTTGCCATATTGCCGTCGGCGGTCAGCAAATTGCCGCTCCGGTCGCGCTTGAAGACGCCGCGGAAGTTCCAGCCATGGCCGTGATAATCGGCGAACTGCGTATCCTTGTTGCTGTCGTTGACGTCATAGACGTCGCGCAGGAATTCGACGTCGGCCCAAAGCCCGCGCGTCGCCGCCGCCTCAGGGTTGCGTTCGAGCACCTTGTGCGCCTCTGCGGCGGTCGGATAGCGCTGTTGCTTGTATTTTTTCTGATAGTCCGCGTCGCTCATCCCCGGCGGGCGCGGCGCGCTATTGTCCGGGCCCGGCCACATCTGCGGCGCGTCCGATTCATAATCCCACATCGTGTAGCCGAGGTAGGAGTTCAGGAAGATGTTCGGCTGGTGCATGTGGCACGACATGCACTGCGACGTCGGGATCGCGCGGGTGAAGCTGTGGCTGATCGGATGCCCCGATTCGCGGCGCGGTTTCGGCGGTTGCTGCTGCGGACCCGCCGCAGCCGCGGCCGGATCGATCAGCGAGCCATGCCCGCCGCCGCTGCCATGCCCGTCATTCGGCGCCATATGTTCGGGATCGGCATGGCCGCCGCCCCCGGGCTTTTTCTCGTGGCCGTCGCCGCCCGCCCGCAGCTTTTCGCGGATCGTCGGGTCGACGGTGTCGGTCTCGCCGTCGCGGCCGAACTTGGCATAGGTCAGGCTGTGCCGCGGCTCGCGGTCGTTGGCATAGATGACGTGACAGCCCGAACAGCCCGAATGGCGATAGTCGCCGGGCTGGTCGTTGGTGCCCATGAACCACGACAGCGGATCGTTGAGGCGCGTCTTGTGGATGTTGAGCACGGGAATCGAGACGCGCAGGCCCGTGCCGGGACCGCGGTTCGATTGCTTGAGGTCGGGGCGCCCCGGCTCCTCGAGCCGCTGGATGCTGCCGGTGGGGTTCGGCAGGCCGATTTCGGGGAATTGCGTGTTGATGTTGCGCCCGCCGCGTTCGAAGACGCGGAACACGTCGCCCGGCGGCAGCACACTCCAGCGCGGCAGCGGATACATTTTCGCCAGCGCGCCGCGCTTTTTCTCGTCGTCGGTCAAGATCTTGTCGAATCCGAAGCCCGGCTTGCACGCTTCCTTATATTCCTCGGCGGTCAACCGCGACGAGGGTGACAGGACGCAGGCCGGCTTGCCGTCGCGCGTATAGGCTTCGCCGAAGATGTAATTTTTGTAGGGCACGATGCCGTTGTTGTACGCTGCACCGCCCCACAACATTGCACCGGTCGACATCATCGATCGTTCGGTCGCCTCGATCACCTCAAGGTGGCACGCGCCGCATGCCTCGCGCGCGACCCGGTAATCGCTGGGGTTCACGAAGCGGATGAATTCGGGCGATTCCTTGTTGAGCAACGTATAGCTGCGCTCGGGGTTCGCCGAGCTGTCATGCCACGCGCCGGGCAAGGTCGGCTGCGGATGCGCAAGCTTCATCACCGCCTTGTTCGTCGGGTGCTGGTAGCCGAGGCCGGGCGTCCCGCGCTGCGCCGCGTCGCCGCCATGGCAGTCAGTGCAGCCGAGCCGCACCGCGGGGGTCGCATGCATCGACGGCTGGTCGGTGCGCGTGTGGCAGCTGTAGCAGCCCTCGGATTTCGCGCTGACGTCGGCTTCGCTCTGTTCGCGCGGCGCGGGGGGCGTGAAGCGATACTCGATCTTGAGCGGCTTTTCTTCCTCGGCCGCGCGCGTGACGCTGACACCCAGGCTGACGCTCATCAGCAGGAAAGCGAACAGGGCAAAGAGTTTACGCAGCAGCATCAGAAGCTCAAAATCACATTGGCGAGGATCGACACATAGGCGTCGTTCTTCTGCTTGTTATCGAACAGATCCTTGAATCCCTTCCCCGGCAGCAGCACCGCGCCGCTGAGGCGCCCGACGATATTCTGCGTCGCCTTGGGCCGCCAGATCGTCGCGACCGACAGGTCGAAGCCAATGTCCTTGGGGATCGACCCTTCGGTGCGCAGCGCCTGCAGGCTCGAGGTGTCGGCGAACCACAGATGGTTGAAATTGGTGCTGATCCGAAATTCCGGGGTGAGGTCGAAATCGGCGCCGGCGCCGACAAAGACGGTGCCGGGATTGTTGAAGTTCGACTGGCCTTCCTCTTTCGACGAACGCAGCGAGTTCAATATGCCGTTGCGACCGTTGATCGAAATGACGCGCCCGCCGCCGGCGAACGGAATCGTCTGGCGGATCCAGTAGCTCGTGTCGGCGCCGCCGAAGATCGGGTTTTCGAAGATCGCGTCGAACCCGCCTTCGGTGTTGTTATACGGATCGCCGTCGCCGGTCGCATAGAGCCCCGAGAGGCGGAAACGCATCCAGTCATGATCGTAGCTAAGCTCGACCGCGCCGAAGCCCGCGCGAATTTCAGCCTTCTTGCTGGTGAAGAAGCTGTTCCGGTCCTCACCCAGCGCGGCATAGAAGCTCGCAGTCAGGTTGATCCGCCCGATGCGCCCGTCGGCGCTGTAACCCAGATAAACGACATCATATTCGCGCCCGCGCAGGTCGCCGAGCAGCGCCGGGCGCACCGGGAAGCCGTTGTGATCGATCTGCACGTCATTCTTTTCGCGGTTCATATTGTAGGTCACGCTGATCTGGCTGGTCAGCCCGACGACCGGGAAATCCTGGCGATAGAGATTGGCGGTCAGGACAAAATCGTCACGCGGGGTCTGGGTGATGTCGTTGAGACCCGAATTGGTGTCCTTTTCGAGCCGCCAGAAGGCCGCGAGATTATATTGGAAGCGGTTGTTGTCACGATTGCCGAACAGGCGAATGCCGAGCTGGCTGTCGTTGAACAGGAAACCGCGAAAATCGCTCTGGAACGGCTGGATGCCGAGGCGGATCGAATAGAAATCATAGCGGTCGGAGGTGTTGCCGAGATGCTTGTCGACGAACAATTCCTGCACGCCGAGGAAGCTGTCGTAGCGATGGCTCGCTTTCGACGGGCGCACGTCGAGCACGCGCCGTTCGGGCACGTCGACATAATTGGCCTGATAGGCGAGGGTGACGCGATATTCGATGTCGGGCGGCTTGAACGCGGTCGATCCCTTGATCAGCGCGGCGCCGGCGATGAAGGTTTGGGCGAAGACAAAGCTGCGGTCCTTGCCGAACACATCGAGACTGCCCGGCCGCTCGGTCGTCTGGACGCCGACGGGAATCGGGAAGGTACGCGGCTCGAACACCGTGTCGGACACGGCATTGGCGACGAAGAACCAGTCGTCGCCCTTGATCGGCAGCCATTTGACCTTGCTGCGGTCGATCGCGCGGTCGCCCTTGTACGTGTTCTGATTATAGGGGTCGAACCAGCGTTCCTTGACCACCCCCAGCGTTTCGACGAGGCGCCAGCGGTCGGGGACCGGCAACTGATCCTCCATCCCCGGAAACGCCTGCGGCGGCGGCGGACGCAGCGCGCCGACATTATCTTGGGTCAGCGCGTCGGGAAGGTCGGGGCGATAGCCGGGGCGGCGGCGGCCCTCGATGATCTGGGTGACCAGATCGTCCTTGACCATCTCCTGCCAGTCGACCGGTGGCGGCGGCGGGATGAGCTCTTCGGCGGGCTGCTCGGCCGGCGCGGTATCGCCGGCAACCGGTGGGTCCTCGGGCGCGGGCGGCGGCGGGATCTCGGCGCCCGGGGCGCCCTGCGCCGCGAGCGTCGCGATGATCGGCCAAAGGCTGCCCCCCGTCATCATTGCCTATAGCCCGTCGCAGACATTCTGGCTCGCCGTGTCGAGGAACGGGGCGAAAGGGCAGCCGACATAGCGCAGACGCACCCCAGCGCCGACATTGACGACGACATTGTCGGAGCGAATGGCTTTGGGCGCATTGCCGATGCCGCCGACGCGCGCGCCGCCATTATGGAGCCCAAGGAAGCTGATCATATCGTCCTGGTCGATGCCGTCGCCCGACACCCCGATCGCGCCAACGAGCTGGTTGCCGCGATAGATGGGGACCGAGCCGGGGAAGATCTGGATGCCGTTCTGGAGCCGGTTCTGCCCCGGCGCGACGTCGGGCAGCGTCGTGCAGCGCTGCGGCGTGTCGGGATTCGCGCTCTGCAGGAAACCGAGGTGCTGACCGAGGTTGCCGATGATCAGCGCCGACTGCAGCCCGGTCGAGAAGGGATTGAACTGCGCAATCGGGCGCGACAGCGGCCCCTGCGGCCGGCCAACCTCGCCATCGGGGAAATAGGGCCGCGACAGGTTGCCGTTCGCGCGGTCGGAGAAGGCGATCGTGCCGGTGAGCGCGGCAGAATTATTGAGGAAGGTCCGCGTCGCCGTCACGAACTGGCGGACGTCGGCGCTCGCATTGGCGCTGAGTTCGCCTCCCGCTTGCGCGCCCGAGAAGAAAGCTGCGGTCCGCGCTTTTTGCAAGGATACGTCGGTGCCGAAGATCGGCGCGTCGGGCGAGCGGACGATGCCGAGCACCGACCCGTGCGTATCGACGATGCTGATCGTCACCTGCGCGCGGCTGTCGAGTGGGCGGCGGATCTGCGCGCGCGCGCGGCTCATCACCGTGAAGGCCTCCTCGAGCACCGCGCGCGCCTCGGCCGCCGTCAGCGGCGCGCTGTTCGTCGCGCCGTCGGTCCCGGCGCGGAGCGGATAGCGGTTGGTGCCGCTGCCGTCGGTGAGCACGAACGCGTCGCGGTTCGAAAATTCGGTCGCGGTCGATGCGCGGATGCCTGACGCCTCACTGCCATAGGCGGTGCCCGCGATGACCGCAGCATTGGCATAACCGATCACCGCGACCAGACTGCCCGCGGTGCCGTTGAGGCTCGCGAAGCTCGCGCTGCCGCTGCTCATCACCCCGGCAAAGGTTGCGTCGGAGAAGCGCAAGCTCGTGCCGTCGACGGTGATCTTGTCGGCGGTAATCGTCGAGGGAGCCTCGAACCCACGCGTGCCCGCGAGCGCGATGAACTCCTCGGGATCATTGTCGATGTCGAGGATATTGGGATCGCTGCCGTAAACCCCGTCGCCCATCACCCCGATGCCGCCGACGAGCACGCCATTCTTGTAGAGCGGCAGCCCCCCGGAGTCGGCGGCGAGGCCGAGCGGCGAGCGTTTGGGGCCGATCAGCGCCGCAGCGCCCGCCGCGCCGAAGCGCGCCGACAGGTCGCTGCACGGCAGCTGGCTGAACTGCACGCCGAAGAGCGGTCCGCTTTCGAGGCCGACGGTGGTCGGCGCAGGCGGGAAATGCTCCTGCACGATCTGGCTCGCGGTGCGGGTCGAGAAGGCATTGCCGCCGCTCGACAGATACGCGCCGGTCACCGCCTTGGCGATCGCGCCGCCCTCGGCGGGAAAGGTGACGTTCTGCGCGTCGATATGGACGCCGTTGGGCGCGGGCGCGGTCGTCGCGGTGGCGCGCGCACCGTTCATGCGGAACACACCGAGCACATTGCCGACGCGATCGGTCACCGCGATCACCGACGGCAGGCCGCGTGCCTGCGCTTCGGCAATCGCCTGCGCCAGCACGCGCTCGACGTCGGTCGTGGTCAACGCTTCGGCGGCGGGGGGCGTGTAGAGGCCGCCCGTCGGCGTGGGTGTGGGGGTCGGCGTGGGTGTGGGGGTCGGCGTCGGCGTTCCGCCGCCACCGCCACCACCGCACGAGCCGAGCAGCAGGGCGCCCATCGCGGCAAAGGCGGCCGAGCGGAAAAGATGGGTTTTGCTCCGCATGATCTTACCGCAGCGCCCGGATCGCGCGCACCGCGCTGCCGAACGAGGCCTGGAATTCGGACGGCTTGTAGGCGTTGGGATCCTTCACCGCGGCATAAGCCCGGTCGATGTCGCCGCGAATGCCCGCCGCGGCCCCCACGGTGACGCGCCCCGACGACACCATCGCGTTGAGCAGCGTGTCGACCCCCATCACCGCCTGCTGCGACCCCGAGTAGTCGGTGTAACGATCGCCGATCGCCTTCGCCGAAATCGCATCGACCATCGCAAAGGCGTCGGTGCCCGAGAAGCTGCGCGACGCGAAGGCGCTCTTGAGCGCCGCGACGGTCTGCGACAGCTGCGCCGCCGCTTGGACCGCGCTCGCCCGATCGGTCGCCATCGCCTTGTGGAACGCGGCGGTGCGCACCGCGAGCTGGTCGGCGAGCGCGGGCGCCGCAAGCCGCGCGGCGGCGGCGAGCATGATCAGATTCTCGTCATTATAGGGCGGCATCCCCTCGGGGATGGAGCGGCCGGGATTGTCGATACCCGTGCGTACCGGCTTCGCCTGGTCGAAGATGCGGCGGTGGCAGCTGTGGCAGTCGAGGAAATAAAATTCGGGGAACATCCCCTCGGTCCCGCGCCGCGTCTGGAACAGAGCGAGGCTGCGCTCGATCGCCGTCGCCTGTCCCACCGCCCACATCTGGACATGATCGGTGCGTCCGGCGGGGGCGCCGAACATGCGCCAGCCATAATCGGCATCCTCCTGATGATGCGCCTGGAGCGAGGAGAAGAGATCGAGTTCGAACGCGATGCGCGGATGTCCCGCCGCCATGATGCGGTGGGTGACGAACTGGCCATCGGCGGCCGCGCCGAAATGGCAATCGACGCACACCCCCGCGCGCACCATCGGATCCTCGAGCTTCTTGAGCCCCGCCGACAGGTTCGCACGATGCTTGTCGCGCATTTCGGCGTCGGGATCGGCGTTCGTGCCGACCCCGGCGTAGTGGCTGGCGATCCAGCCGCCCGCGGGGCCATGGCACGATTCGCAGCCGACGCCGTCCTCGGCCGGAACGGCGCGCGCGGTGCCCGCCGTGCTATGGCAACCGAGGCACATCTGCGCCTTTGCCGGATCGCCGATACCCAAGTTGCGCGCAATGAACTGGCTGCGGTTATTACCCAGCACCGCCCAGGCGCGACTGTGCGCGCCGCCGGGGGTCGAAGGCTCCTGCCATTTCATCAGCTCGTCCTGGCGGACGACGGTGCCGTCGCCCTCCATCCGGCCGTGGCAGGTCGACCCGGCGCACGAGGCGACCCCGGTATAGCGCGCTCCGCTTTCGCCCTGCGAGCGGGCGGGCGGGGCGAGGACGACAGCGGCGATCGCAAGCACGAGCAACATCAGCACAAGGACGGCGAACGCCGCCCAAGGCCGTTCGCCGCGCTCCTTTCCAGCGTGCGTCGTCATCCGCAGAACCCCTTTTTCCCGGCCGGACGCTTTTGCGCCTAAACCACTCCGAACGCCAGCATCGCGTCGGCCACTTTCTTGAAGCCGGCGATATTGGCGCCCTTCACATAATCGATATAGCCATCACCCTGATCGCCATAGGTGATGCAGCTGGTGTGGATGCCGTCCATGATGTCCTTGAGCATCTGTTGCAGCTCGCCCTCGCTCCACGCGCGCCGTCCGCTGTTCTGGCTCATCTCGAGCCCCGACACCGCGACGCCGCCGGCATTGGCCGCCTTGCCCGGCGCGAACATGATCTTCGCATCCTTGAAGATATGCACGCCCTCGAGGTTCGTGGGCATATTCGCGCCTTCGCTGACCGCAATACAGCCATTCTTGACGAGCGCCTTGGCATCGTCGCCGAGCAGTTCGTTCTGCGTCGCGCACGGCAGCGCGACGTCGCAGGGGACGCCCCACGGCGTTTTGCCCGCGGTGAAGGTCGCGCTCTTATACTCGTCGCAATATTCCTCGATCCGCCCGCGGCGGTGGGTCTTGTGTGCCTTTACCCAGTCGATCTTTTCCTGGGTGATGCCGTCGGGATCGTGGATGAAACCGCCCGAATCGGAGAGCGTCAGCACCTTGCCGCCGAGCTGGACGATCTTTTCGGCCGCGTGCGTCGCGACATTGCCCGACCCCGAGATGACGGCGGTCTTGCCGACCAGATCCTGCCCCTTCGCGGCGAGCATGTTGGCCAGGAAGTAAACGGCCCCGTAGCCCGTCGCTTCGGTGCGGATCAGCGAGCCGCCCCATTCGAGCCCCTTGCCGGTGAGCACCCCGGTGAACTCGTTCGTGATGCGCTTGTACTGGCCGAACATGAAGCCGATTTCGCGCCCGCCGACCCCGATGTCGCCCGCCGGCACGTCGATGTCGGCGCCGATGTGGCGATACAGCTCGGTCATGAAGCTTTGGCAAAAGCGCATGATCTCGCGCACGCTCTTGCCCTTGGGATTGAAGTTCGACCCGCCCTTCCCGCCGCCCATCGGCAGGCCCGTGAGCGCATTTTTGAACGTCTGCTCGAACGCCAGGAATTTGAGCACGCTTTCAGTGACGCTGGGGTGGAAACGGATGCCGCCCTTGTACGGGCCGATGGCATTGTTGTTCTGGACACGCCAGCCGCGCTGGACGCGGATATTGCCCTTGTCGTCTTCCCAGCACACGCGGAAGGACACGACCCGGTCGGGTTCGGCAATCCGGCGCAATATCTGTTGCGCGTGATATTCTTCCTTGTCGGCGATGAAATCGAAAATGTCTTCCGACACTTCCTGCACCGCCTGCACAAACTCGGGCTGACCCGGGTTGCGCTTTTTCACGCCTTCCATGAACGTCGAAAAGTCGACGTGATCCGAAACTGCCATGCACCCCTCCCCTGTTATGACTGGGAAAGCCGGTGCGACCCCTGACGATTTAATCGTTGACCGACCTTGTATGTCAAAGGCTACACCATCGCCGGGCAAAGGCAAGACGGCTGCACGCGCGGTTCGTCTTTTTTCGAGGGCAGGACAGAGGGCAAAAATGAGCGAGAGCAATAAGATGGTCAAAGGGGCGGGCGGCGGCCTGACGGGCAGCAACCGGGCAATCCTGATCGCCGCGTTCGTGCTGCTCGCCGCCGCGATCGGCTATGTGATCTGGCGCGATTCCGCTCCCGCCGCTGCCGATCCGGCCGCCGAAAGCGCCGCCGCGCCGTCCGACCAGCTCGCCGAACTGGAGGCGCGCACCAAGCGCGAGCCGAACAGCGCCGAGGCGTGGACCGCGCTTGGCGCGGCGCGATTCGACCTCGGCGATTTCGCCGGCGCGGGCGCCGCTTATGAGAAAGGGGTCGCGCTTTCGCCCGATTCGGCGGGTCTCTGGTCGGCGCTGGGCGAGGCGCGGGTGATGGGAAGCGACAGCGACCCGATGCCCGCCGCGGCGCTCGAAGCCTTCAACAAGGCCATCGCGCTCGACGCCAGGGACCCCCGCGCGCGCTATTTCCTCGCGGTGAAACGGGACATCGGCGGCGACCATAAGGGCGCGATCGAGGACTGGTTCGCGCTGCTCGCCGACACGCCGCAGGGCGCGCCGTGGGAAGCCGACCTCCGCCGCACGATCGAACAGGTCGGACAGATCCACAAGATCGACGTCGCCGCGCGGCTTGCAAGCACGCAGGCGCGGCCGCTGACCGCCGACGAAATGCCGGTCGCCGCGCGCGCGATCCCGGGGCCGAGCCGTTCGGACATGGAGGCCGCCTCGCAGCTCCCCAAAGGCCAGCAGGACCAGATGATCGAGGGCATGGTGAGCGGGCTGGAGGCGAAGCTCAAGGCCAATCCGGCCGATGTCGACCGCTGGATCATGCTGATGCGCAGCCGCATGACGCTGGGCGAAACCGCGAAGGCGGCGCAGGCGCTGAAGGACGGCATTGCCGCCAACCCGGCCGCGGCGGGACGACTCAAGGCGCAGGCGCAGCTGCTCGGCGTGCCGGGTGCGTGAAGACAGAACAATATGGGGGGTTATGTGAAGGAAAGAGTGTTTGCCGCTTTCGCACTGCTGTTCGCGCCGATCGGTGGCATGGCTTCCGCCAGCGAAACGATCAGCTTCACCGTCGGCGATGTAAAGTTTACCGCCATTGCACCCGAAGGTTATTGTATACCCAAAGGCGAGGATGAAATCTTCGCGGCCGAAGTTGCGATTCAGGACACCTCGAGTTTTACGTCGCTGACACTCATACGCTGCGACCTGGCCGGCGAAGAGCGTGGCTATGACGTTGATTTTCTTGTCATCAAAACACCTTTCAGGCTGCTTTCCGCAATAAAGTCACGCGAAGAATTGCTTGGATCCCTTTCGGCCCAGATGGGAAAGCCCGACTGGGAGATAAACCGCGAAATGGATGGTGTGCCAAACCAGATTGCCGATACCATGTCGCGAAACTTCGCGACGGCTGTATCGGTCGAAGGAACCATCAGACCGCGCGGCGTGGACTCCATTTGCGCCTATCTGGGCGGCAAACTCACCGGTGCTGGTGGGTCGGGCCTGATGGGTTCCTGCGTAACAAGTGTCGACGGCAAGGTTATGACCATCCATTCCTATGGCTTGGCGGACGGCTCTCAAAGCGTGGAGAATTTGATGCGGAGGTCACGCGCCGTTGCGTTAAGCATCAAACGCGTCGCCCCCTGACCCGCCATCAGCGCCGCATAGCCGCCCGCCCCTTGCCTCAAAACAGGCTACGCCCGCTAAGTCGATTCAACCGGGCATTGCGTGCCATTGCACGTCGCCGGAGAAAGGCTATGCTGGTTCCGCTGTGGGGGGCACCAAAAACATAAGGTCGCCGCGGCACAGTGCCGCGAGACGCTTTCGGACGTATTTGCCCGGGACAGTTGTCCACTCTGTATCGGGCCTCGTGGTCACAACTGACCAGCTGATGCGCGTGCTGCCGCAACGCCCGCACATCAGCCGGCGCTGAATTTAACCCGCCATCAGCGCCGCATTACCGCCCGCTGCGGTGATGTCGGTCGAGATCGACTTTTCCTCGGCAAAGCGGTGGAGATAATGCGGGCCGCCAGCCTTGGGCCCGGTGCCCGACAGGCCGCGGCCACCAAACGGCTGCGAGCCGACGATCGCGCCGATCTGGTTGCGGTTGACGTAAACATTGCCGACCTGCGCACGCGCCGCGATATGCGCGGCGACGCCGTCGATGCGCGTGTGGACGCCGAGCGTGAGGCCATAACCCGAGGCATTGATCGCATCGATCAGCGCGTCGAGCTCGCCGCCCTTCCACGTCGCGACATGCAGCACGGGGCCGAAAATCTCGCGCTTCAGGTCGGTGACATGGTCGAGCCGGATCAGGGCGGGCGGGACAAAGTGGCCGTCGGCGGGCAGGCTCGTCCGTCCGGCCTCAGCGATCACGCGGCCTGCGGCCCGGGCTTCGGCGACATAGGCGGCTATGTTCGCCCGTGCTTCTTCGTCGATGATTGGACCGACGTCGGTCGCGAGGATCGACGGATCGCCGATGTTGAGTTCGGCCATCGCGCCCGCGACCATTTCGATCATCGTGTCGGCGACATCTTCCTGCACGCAAAGCAGGCGCAGCGCCGAGCAGCGCTGCCCCGCCGACTGGAACGCCGAGGCGACGGCGTCGCGCGCGACCTGTTCGGGCAGCGCGGTCGAATCGACGATCATCGCGTTCGCGCCGCCGGTTTCGGCGATCAAGGTCGCGATCGGGCCGTCGCGTCCGGCGAGGCTGCGGTTGATCATCCGTGCGACCTCGGTCGAGCCGGTGAAGGCGACGCCGATGATGTCGTTGTTGCTCGTCAACGCCGCGCCGACGGTTTCGCCGCGGCCGGGGAGATAGTGGAGCACGTCGCCGGGGATGCCGGCTTCGAGCAGCAGTTCGACCGCAGCGTGCGCGATCAGCGGCGTCTGCTCGGCGGGTTTCGCGAGCACGCTATTGCCCGCGGCGAGCGCCGCCGACACCTGCCCCAGGAAGATTGCGAGCGGGAAGTTCCATGGGCTGATGCACACGAACACGCCCTTGCCTTCGAGCATCAGCTCGTTGCGCTCGCCCGTCGGGCCGGGCAGCGCGACCGGGTAAGTGAAGTCGGCGCGCGCCTGCGCGGCATAATAGCGGAGGAAATCAACCGCTTCGCGCACCTCGGCGATCGCGTCGACCAGCGTCTTGCCCGCCTCGTCGATCGCGAGACCGAGGAAGAGCGCCTCATGCTCCTCGAGCAGATCGGCGGCGCGTTCGAGCCGCGCGGCGCGGAAAGCACCGCCGGCGAGGCTCCAGTCGCCGTGCGCCTTGCGCGCCGCGGCGACGGCATCGGCGACCGTCGCGGCGTCGGCCTCGATCACCTGACCGACCACGGCGCCCGTCGCGGGATTACGCACCGCTTCGGCTTTGCCTTTTCGCGAAACGCCGCCGACGATCGGTGCCGCAACAAGATCGCTCCGCCGCGCCGCGCCGATCGCCGAGACCAGCGCCTCGGGCACGCCGGGATCGCCGAGGTCGTAGCCGCGCGAATTGCGCCGCGCGGGATCAAACAGGCCAAGGCCCGTCGCGATGTTCGACGATGCCGCGCTCGCGACGCTGCGCGGATCGACCGCGAGCTGTTCGGCGGTGACGCCGGGGTCCGAAAATTGGTGGACGAAGCTGGAGTTCGCGCCATTTTCGAGCAGGCGGCGGACGAGATAGGCGAGCAAATCGCGGTGCGTTCCCACCGGCGCATAGACGCGCACCGGGCGCGGCGGGGGGAACAGCGCGACGAGTGCATCATGCGCGCCCTCACCCATGCCGTGGAGCCGCTGCAACTCGTAATCGGCGCCCGCGAACAGTTCCGAGACAAAGGCGAGCGTCATCGCATTGTGACTCGCGAACGCCGGATAGATGCAATCCTGGCAATCGCGCAGCAGCTGCGTGCAGCGCATATAGTTGAGGTCGGTGTGCAGCTTTGCCGTGAACACCGGGAAATCGCCGAGGCCCAGCGTCTGCGCGCGCTTGATCTCGGTATCCCAATAGGCGCCCTTGACGAGGCGCATCGACAGCTTGACGCCGCGCGCCCGCGCGCGGTTCGCGAGCCAGTCGATCACTGCGGGCGCGCGCTTCTGATACGCCTGGATCACGATACCAAGGCCCGTCCAGCCGTCGGCGATCCCCGCGTCGATCAGCGCGGCGAACACATCCATATGCGGTTCGAGGCGGTCGCTTTCCTCGGCGTCGATCATCAGCGGGATGTTCACCGCGCGCGCCGCGCGCGCGAGTTCGATGACATTGGGAATGAGTTCGTCGCGAACACGTGCCGGCTGCAGATATTCGTAGCGCGGATGGAGCGCCGAGAGCTTGATCGAAATGCCATGGTTGGCGTGCGGGTCGCCCGGCTTCGCGGCCTTGCCGATGCGCGCGATGGCGTTGGCGTAGCTGTCATAATAGCGCTGCGCATCGTCGGCGGTACGCGCCGCCTCGCCGAGCATGTCGAAGCTCGCCAGTTCGGACTTTTCCTTGTCGGCGCGCTTGACCGCGGCGTCGATCGTCTCGCCCATCACGAACTGCTGGCCGAGCAGTTTCATCGCCGCGAGCGCCGCCTGGCGGATCACCGGCTCGCCCGAACGGCGGACCATCGACTTGAGCAGGGTCAGCGGATTCGCCTTGCTGCCCATCGCGTCCAGCATCAGCGTCGCCGAGCCGAGCGAGAGGCCGCGCGCCGAAAGCGCGACGATCAGCGGGCTGTCCTCGTCCTCGCCCTCATTCCAGTGGCGCCCCGCGATCTTGTCGCGGATCAGCGCATTGGCGGTCGCGCTGTCGGGAACGCGCAGCAGCGCCTCGGCGAGGCACATCAGCACCACGCCCTCTTCGGTCGACAGGCGGTAGCGGTTCATCAGCTGGGCAACGAGCGTTTCGCGATCGCCCTCGGCCTTCGCCTTGCGGATCAGCGCGAGGCCGCGCCGGGTGACCGCATCGATGCTTGCCGAAGAGGTCGCGAGGGCGGTGCGCAGGTCGGCGACGAGTTCGGTTTCGCTGCGGCGGGCGAGAGCGCGGATCGGCGCGCGGTCTGGTGCGGATTCGGTCATGCACCATCTTATCGCGCCCAATGACGGCGATCTGCCTTCTTATGGGCTCTTCAAACTATATTTTGACCTAATTTCCTCTGGAATGTAGTCCAATTGAATGAATGATGGCGCTTTGGCAGTCCGGCTGGACGAATTCGACCGCAAGATCCTTGCGATTCTGCGGAAGGATGGCCGCATCACCTTCACCGACCTCGCCGAGCAGGTCGGGCTGTCGAAGACCCCGTGCCAGCAGCGGGTGAAGCGGCTGGTGGAGGGAGGGGTCATTGTCGGCTTTCGCGCCATCGTGGACCCCGCCAAGGTCGGCCTCGACCATGTCGCCTTTACCGAGGTGAAGCTGTCCGACACACGCGAAACCGCGCTGAAGGAGTTCAATACCGCGGTGCGAGAAATCCCCGAGGTCGAGGAGTGCCACATGATCGCGAGCAGCTTCGACTATCTGCTCAAGGTCCGCACCGCCGACATCCGCCGTTACCGCATCATATTGGGCGAGAAGATTTCGAGCCTGCCGCACGTCGCGAGCACCTCGACCTTCGTCGCGATGGAAACGATCAGCGAAACGACGCGCTGAAGCAGAAATCACGGCGCTTGTCTTCGCCCCGACACGCTGATAGAGGCGCCCATCGTTGCCGCTTTAGCTCAGTTGGTAGAGCACATCATTCGTAATGATGGGGCCACAGGTTCGAGTCCTGTAAGCGGCACCACCATCTTCCGCCTGCGGCGGAAAATGCGGGTGTAGCTCAATGGTAGAGCTTTTGCTTCCCAAGCAAGTGACGAGGGTTCGATTCCCTTCACCCGCTCCAACTTTTGCAGTGATTTGGTCTTGCTAAATCACGATCAGCGAAAGTTCGGCCAGCCCGCGCAGCGGGACTGACGGCGTGGCTTTGCCGCGCCGGACCTCGCCCTATTCCACGGCCTCCACCGTCACCTGCTGGTTCAGCATCTCGATATCGCCATAGGCGGTGAGGAAGCTGATGTCGGCGGCGTCGCGGCCAACCGCGATTTTCGCCATCGCCGCTTCGCGCGCCATGCCGGTCGCATCGACCAGATGCCATTCGCCGCCGAGGAAGATTTCGGCGACCGCATGGAAATCCTGCGGCTCGACGCCGAGCGCGTAGACGCTGACGACGCGCGCCGGGATCGCCGCGGCGCGCGCCAGGCTGACCATCACATGCGCATAGTCGCGGCATACCCCGCGCCGTTCGACAAAGCTGTCGAGCGCATTGGTTTCGGAATCGCTCGATCCCGCCGCATAGGTGAAATGTGTCTCGATCCAGTCGCGCATCCGGCCGATCTTGGCGCCACCCTCGACATCGCCGAACTCGTCGTGGACGAAATGCAGGAACTTGTTCGACGGGCAATAGCGCGATTCGTTGAGATACTGGACCGTTTCGGCGGGAAGCTGGTGCATCGGCACCTTGCCCAGCGTCCGGTAATCGGTGAGGATCCGGTCGATCTCGACCGTCGCCGAATAGCGGACATTGAGCTCGCCGCCGCGGCGCAGCCAGATCCGTTCGCCGATCATGTCCTGCGCCGAAACCCGTGCGAAATATTCGCTGTCGCCGACGTCGAGCACCGCATCGAGGATCGCCTGTTCGGGGATGGCCGCCGCCTCGATATGCAGCATCAGGTCGACGGGATCGCCGAGGCGATAGTCGAGCGCAGCGGTGATGGCGAGTTTCATGGGCTGGCAACGCTCCAAAGCGGGAACCATGGCGCTACGGCTGGAAAATCACCGGCACAACAGAAAAGCATTGGCGTGACTTTACCGGAGCGCTGTATGGCCCTCGCACACATTCATCGACGGAACGATCCTTGACCGCATCGCGCACCATTCCCTTCATCGTCGTCACCATCTTCCTCGATGCGGTCGGTTTCGGCATCATCATGCCGGTGCTGCCGCAGCTGGTGATGGAGGTCGGCCGCATCGACTTGGCCGAAGCGATCGAAGTCGGGGCGTGGATCGGGCTGGTGATGGCGGTCGCGACCTTCCTCGCCTCGCCCGTCCTCGGCAATCTGTCCGACCGGTTCGGGCGGCGACGCGTGCTGCTCCTCGCGCTCGGCGGCCTCGCGGTCGACTATGCACTGCTCACGATCGTCCAGACGCTGCCCTGGCTGTTCGTCGCGCGCGCGCTGTCGGGCATTTTCGGCGGCAGCTATGCTGCGGCGCAGGCGGCGATCGCCGACATCACCAAATCCGAGGAACGCGCGCGCAATTTCGGCTTCGTCGGCGCGGCCTTTGGCATCGGCTTCGTCGCCGGGCCCGCGATCGGCGGTTTCCTTGGGGAGATCAGCCCGCGCGCGCCGTTCGTGGCGGCGGCCGTCCTTGCCGCGGCCAACATGCTCTATGGCCTCTTCATCTTCCCCGAAACGCTGCCCCCCGAACGCCGCCGCGCCTTCGACTGGCGCCGCGCCAATCCGCTCGGCGCGTGGAAGACGATGCGCGCACTCCCCGGCATGGACGGGGTCGCGGGGGTTCTGGTGCTGTGGCAGATCGCCAGCCTCGTCTATCCGATGACGTGGAGCTTTTACTGCATCGCGCAGCTCGGCTGGACGCCGGGGATGATCGGCGCCAGCCTGGCCGCGGTCGGGGTGATGATCGCGCTCGGCCAAGTATTTGTCGTCGGGCCCGCCGTCGCGCGGTTCGGCGAACGCGACGCCGCAACGTTCGGCATCTTCGTCGCGACCCTGGTCTATATCGGCTATGCCTTCACCACCTCGACCTGGGGCGCCTTCCTGCTGCTGGTCCCCATCGCGTTGCAGGCGCCGGTACAGCCGTCGCTGATGGCGATGATGTCACGTCGCGCAACCGCGGAAACGCAAGGCGAGGTGCAGGGGATTTCGGCGATGGCGATGGGGCTCGGCCAGCTTTTCGCCCCGCTGTTACTGACGGGAACGATGGCCTATTTCACCGCCGAAACGGCGCCCGTGCATTTCCCCGGCGCCGCCTTCATTGTCGCGGCCTTCTTTGGATTGCTGGCGATCGCAATGCTGCGCCGCCTGCCGCGCGCCACGCGAACGAGCGGCGACGAGCCCGCCGATCAGATCCCGCCGTCGGTCACCGCATAGCCCGCGGCCTCGAGGCCGGCAGTGAGCATCGCAACGCACGCCGCGGCGCGATCGCCGTCGGTCGAGCGCACGACGAAATTGGCGCCGACCTTTCCATCGCGAAAAAAGGGATAGCTGCCGATCGCGACCCCGGCGTGATCGCGCTCGCCCTGACGCAGAAGGTCGGCAACTTCGCTTTCGGGCGCCCAGGCGCCGATGGTGCGCGCAACGAGCGGCGCCCCGCCCTCGAGCTCGCCGGTCAACGCGTCGAGCATGCCCGCGGTGATATGCGGCACCCCCGCCATCACGAAAAGATTGCCGATGCGGATGCCCGGCGCACCCGACATGCGATTGGGGATCAGCTCGGCGCCGTCGGGGGTGCGCGCCATGCGCAGCCGCGCTTCGGTCAATTCGCCGCCGCGCGCGGTATAATAGCGCTCGAGGATCGCGCGTGCATCGGGATGGACGATCACTCCGACCCCCAGCGCCTTCGCGACCGCGTCGACGGTGATGTCGTCATGCGTCGGGCCGATGCCGCCGGTGGTGAAGAGATAGTCGTAACGCGCGCGCAGCGCATTCAGCGCGGTCACGATCTCGTCCTCGACATCGGGGACGATACGGACCTCGCGCAAACGAATGCCCTGCACGTCGAGCCAGGTCGCGATCTGCGCGACATTCTTGTCCTGCGTGCGGCCCGAGAGGATTTCGTCGCCGATCACCAGCACGGCGGCGGTCCAGATACGTTCGTCGCTCATGCCCTTGCCTTAGCCGCGAATGGTGACAAAACAAGCCCGCTGGAAGTCGAACGATGTTCCTGATATGTTCGCATCCGACTCGAAACCAACGGGAGAAGCGCGATGACCGACGAACTGATTTTCTATACCAACCCGATGTCGCGCGGCCAGATCGTCCGCTGGATGCTCGAAGAGGTCGGCGCCCCCTATGAACCGCGCATCCTCGATTATGGAACGACGATGAAGGATGACGCCTATCTCGCGATCAACCCGATGGGCAAGGTTCCCGCGGTCGTCCACGACGGCAAGGTCGTCACCGAATGCGCCGCGATCTGCGCCTATCTGGCCGATGCCTTCCCCGAGGCAAAGCTGGCGCCCGGCACCGCCGACCGCGCCGATTACTACCGCTGGCTATTCTTCACATCGGGACCCGTCGAACAAGCGATCACCGCCAAGCATTTCGGCGTCGAACCCGACGTCGACCAGCAGCGCATGGCGGGCTTCGGCTCGCTTCCCGCCGCGCTCGATGCGCTCGAGAGCGCGGTCGCGGACAAGGCGTTCGTCGCCGGTGACCGCTTCACCGCCGCCGACGTCTATGTCGGCAGCCAGATCGACTGGGGTTTGCAGTTTGGTACGATTCCTTCACGCCCGGCGTTCGAGGCCTATGTCGCGCCGCTGCGCGAACGTCCGGCCTACAAGCGCGCGAAGGGAATCGACAACGGCCTGATCGCCGAAATGCAGGCCGCCAATCCCGCACCCGGCTAAGCGGCGCGAAGAAGGGGGTGAATGACCATTCGGCTTGTCGGCTTTCCCAGTCCAATGAAGTTGGTACAATGACATCGCAATTTCCCGAGCTTGCAACCGCAAAGCTCCTGCTTCGTCCGCTCGTGCTGGAAGATCATCCCGCAATCCAGGCGATTTTCCCGCAATGGGAGATCGTCCGTCATCTGAATCCCTTCGTCCCCTGGCCCTATCCCGCCGATGGGGCGCTGACCTTTGTCCGCGACGTGGCGCTTCCTGCGATGCGCGAGGGCCGGGCATGGCACTGGTCGATACGGACGAGGCACGCGCCCGAAAAATTGATTGGCGTCATCAGCCTGATGCTCCACCCCGATGAGAACCGCGGTTTTTGGCTCGACCCCACCCATTGGGGAAAGGGTTTGATGCGCGAAGCAAGCGATGTCGTGACCGATTATTGGTTCGATGTGCTGGGCCAGCCGACCCTGCGCGTGCCCAAGGCGATCGACAACGCCGCATCCCGCGCCATCTCGACCGGCAGTGGCATGCGCGTCGTCTGGCGTGGCGAAAAGCGATATGTGGAGGGCTCCCTGCCCTCGGAATTATGGGAAATCACTGCCGATGAGTGGCGAGAGAGGAAATCGTCGACCTAAGATAGCGCTTTCAGCAATTCGACCGCCAGTGGCGCCAGCCGGCGGATCTGCGGGTCTTCCGATTCAGCGGCGCTGACATAGATGGCGGTGGCGAAGGCGGTGCTGTTGTGCACCGCCGCCAGCCGCTCGGCATTGCCGTTGACCTTCTTCCAGCGCGGCGCGCCATCGGGATGCAGCGTCCTAAACCATGCCGTCCAGGCCGCATCGTCGATGTCGGCGCGCTTGGCGAGGGACAGCACCGGCCGCGCGAGGCGCGAGGCTTCGCCGTGGATATAATAGGGCGAGGCTGGGGGCGCGACCTGCGCCGCGACGGCGCCAAGCACCAGGTCGGCGTCGACGCGCGACAGCCGCGGGTTGAGCGCCAGCTGGAGCATCACGTCGGCGCCGTGCGCGGCGCCATGCCGCCAGCCCTCGCCGACGACGAAACCGCGATAGTCGGAAACCCCGCGCAGATAGCCGGCGCCGGTTTCGGCAAGGCTGTGAAGCTCCGCGTCGGTCAGGAAAGGCTCGACCCGATCGGCGCGTGCAACTTCGGACAGCGTGAGCGCGGCAAAGGGGCGACGAAAGCCAGCGGCATCGCCGGGCGCCGTCACCATCTTCGTCAGCAGGCCGAACGTGTAGCGCATCTGATCGGGCGCCAGATATTTGCCCCGAAGCCCTTCGGACCACAGGGTGAAGGCAAAGTCGTCGCGCACCGCCGGATCGGGATCGCCGAGGCAGGCGGCGAGGGCATCGAGGTCGGCGTTGCCCGCTTTCGGAAAGAAGGATGCGGCGTGGCCCTTCAGATCGCCCGTCGGTCGCGCGACCGCGCACGTCGCCTTGCCCTCGGCGGCCGTCGCCGCCGGCACCCCCAGCATCAGGCCGGCCACCGCCAGCATCGCGCCCTGCTTCATTCCGATCCCCCAAAAAGAAAGAGCCCGGCGAATCGCTTCGCCGGGCTCCCTTGTTTCGCTCTTCGTCCGTCCCGCTTAGTCGCGGCTGCCCATCAGGTTGAGCAGGAAGGTGAACATGTTGACGAAGTCGAGGTAGAGCGTCAGCGCGCCCATCACCACCGACTTGCCGACAAAGTCGGTCCCGCGGACATAGAAATACATGCTCTTGATCTTCTGCGTGTCGTAGGCGGTGAGGCCAGCAAAGATCAGCACGCCGATGACGCTGATCGCCAGCATCAGCGCGCCCGACTGGAACACGAACGCATTGAGCAACATCGCAATCAGGATGCCGACAACGCCCATGATCAGGAACGTGCCGAAGCCCGACAGATCCTTTTTGGTCGTGTAGCCGTAGAGGCTGAGGCCGACGAAGGCCGCGGCAGTCGCGAAGAAGGTCTGTGCAATCGATGCATCGGTAAAGCGCAGGAAAATTGTCGACATCGACAAACCCATCACCGCGGCGAAAGTCCAGAACAGCGCCTGTGCAGCCATCGTCGACAGCTTGTTGATACCGAAGCTCAGCACCATAACGAAAGCCAGCGGCGCCAGCGCCACCACCCACATCAGCGGGCTACCGATCAGCGACGCGGTAAAGCCCGACTGAAACGCCAGCAGCGCGACGATGCCGGTGAGCAGCACGCCCGAGCCCATATAATTGTAAACCGACAGCATGTACGACCGCAGGCCGGCATCGACGGCCTGGTCCATTGCGTTCGCGCCGGCCCCAAAACCGGAAGCCGCCACATTGGGGTCGTTCCAATTCGCCATTGTCATTACTCCATCATCAGCCAGCCCATACCGGCCGTAGGGTGCAATATCGTGATTTTCCCATCCGCTTTCAAGCGAAACCGGAAAACCCGCGTCTTTGCGGTTTTCGCGGGCGCACAAGCGGTTATGCTGGCGGCGTCATGTCGACCCACCGCCTGTTCGTCGCGCTGCGTCCGCCGCATTCCGTCCGCGCGCTGCTGCGTGCCGCGATGCACGGCATTTCGGCCGCGCGCTGGCAGGATGACGACCAGCTCCACCTGACCTTGCGCTTCATCGGCGAGGTCGACCACCACCGCGCCGAGGATATTGCGGCGGCGCTGGGCGCGCTGCACGCCCCCGCGATCACCGCGCGCATCGCCGGGGTCGGCCTGTTCGAACGCAAGGGCTGGCCGCACACGGTCTGGGCGGGCGTCGAGCCGCTGGCGCCGCTCGCGGGATTGCACCGAAAAGTCGACCAACTGCTCGCGCGGGTCGGCGTCGCCGCCGAGACGCGCGCCTTCCTGCCGCACGTCACGCTGGCGCGGCTCGGCCGCGCCGCGGGCCCCGTCGCACCCTTCCTCACCCAAAGCGGCGACCTCGCGAGCCCGCCCTTCGATTTCACCCATGTCGTGCTGTACGAAAGCGAGCTCGCACACGGCGGGGCGCGCTATCACCCCGTCGCGCGCTATCCGCTCGATGAAGCGTCGGCGACCAGCGCCGCGGCGACGGCGCCGACATCGTCCCACGTCGCGGCAAAGCCGCCGTCGTCGCCATAATAGGGATCGGTCAGACTCTCGCCCGCCCGCCCCGGCACAAGATCGAGCATCAGCTGCAGCCGCGCCGTGGCATCGGCGGGCGCGAGCGCGCGCGCGTCGCGCAGGTTCGTCTCGTCCGCCGCAAGGATCCGGTCGAAGCGATAGAAATCCTGAGGCGTCAGTTGCCGCGCGCGCAAGTCCGAAATGTCGGCGCCGCGACGCCGCGCCTCGGCCTGCGCGCGATGGTCGGGTGGATGGCCGACATGCCAATCGCCCGTCCCCGCCGAATCGAGCGTCGCGCTGATTCCCGCGGCCTCGAATGCAGCCCGCGCCGCGCCCTCGGCGAGGGGCGAGCGGCAGATGTTGCCGAGGCAGAGGAAGAGGATCGCGGGCGCATCTTTTCCATCTTCACGCACATCGTTCCTCCTGTTTGCAAAGTTGAACCGACTTTCAACTTGCGCCTTTTCCCGGCTCTGCTAGCCATGAGCCACAAGAGATAATGGGTCAGGGAGAGGGTTACCAGATGGCCGAGACCGCCAGCGAAAATGACGGTGCGTACGAGCGGTCGCCGCTCCCCGTTACCCAGGCCAGCGGCTACAGCTGGTACGTCCTTTCGGTGCTGGTCGTCGTTTATATTCTCAATTTCATCGACCGGCAGATCCTGAGCATCCTCGCGGTCGACATCAAGGCCGATCTGGGGCTGACCGATGCCGATATGGGATTTCTTGGCGGCGCCGCCTTTGCCGTCTTTTATGCGTTGTTCGGCATCCCGCTCGGGCGTCTTGCCGATAACTGGAGCCGGGTGAAATTGCTGTCGATCGGGCTTTCGCTGTGGTCGGTCATGACCGCGCTATCGGGTTTCGCGTACAACCAGTTCAGCTTGACCCTGGCGCGCATGGGGGTCGGCGTCGGCGAGGCGACTGCGAGCCCGACCGCCTATTCGCTGATTTCCGACTATTTTCCCAAGAAGCAGCGGGCGACCGCGCTCGCCATCTATTCATCGGGGCTTTACCTCGGCGGCGGCGTCTCGCTGTTTATCGGCGCATTGATCGTCGAGGGGTGGAACAAGGCGTATCCCGGCGGCGGCCCGATGGGGCTCGTCGGATGGCAGGCGGCGTTCCTAGCGGTCGGCATCCCCGGCCTGATCCTCGCGCTGTGGGTGGCGACGCTCCGCGAACCGGCGCGCGGCGCCATGGACGGCGTACCGACCCACGGCTCGCCCACGCCGTTCCGGGCCTTTGGCAAGGATCTGACGATGATCGTGCCGCCGCTGACGCTGTACGGCGCGTGGCAGCGCGGCCCGGCGGCGCTTGCGATCAACATCGGCTTCGCCGCCGCCGTCACCGCCTTTGCGTGGTGGATGATCCACCTCACGGGCAAAGAGGCGCAATGGATGGCCGTCGGGCTCGGCTATTACGCCGTCTTCTCCTGGGCTTGCACGCTGCGCGCGCACGATCCCGCGACCTTCCGCCTCATCTGGGGCACCCCGGCGTTCATTTGCACGACGCTCGGCTATGGGCTCGTTGCGCTGGCCGCCTATGCGATCGCTTTCTGGTCGGCACCCTATGCCGAAACGGTGCTGGGGCTGCCCAAGCAGGAACTGGCGTTCATCCTGGGCGCGAATGGCGCACTCGCCGGCTTTATCGGTGTGATCGTCGGCGGCCGGCTTGCCGATGCACTGCGCGCGAGACATCCGGCGGGGCGCATCCTGATGATCATCTTCGGCGTCGTCGCCCCGATCATCCCGATCTGGATCGGCTATACGACCGAGAATTCGACGCTCTTCTATACGATGAATTTCCTCGCCGGCATGTTCGGCGCGACCGCGCTCGGCGCCGCCGCGGCGACAACGCAGGATCTGGTGCTGCCGCGGATGCGCGGAACGGCAACCGCCGCCTTCTTCCTCGGCACGACGTTGGTCGGGCTGTCGTTCGGCCCCTATATGGTCGGGCAGATTTCCGACCTTGCGGGCACGATGGTCGACGGCAAGCCGGTCGGCGACTTGCGCACCGGCATCTTGTCGCTGATCGGCGTCGCGCCGGTCGCGCTCGGCCTGTTGCTCTATGCCTATCGCGCGGTGCCGCTGGCGGAAGCGACGATAGTCGAGCGGGCGGAGGCTTAGCCCGCCGGCGGAGTCACGATCACCCCGCAAGCGATGCGGTCGCCGCTGTTGCCGCTGGGATCGGTCTTCATATCGTCGGGCTTGGCGTGGATGACGAAGGCAGCGCCGTCGGCGTCGATCACCCCGCCCTCACCCAGCAGCCGCGTACCGACGAGATGCAGCGATGCGCGGCCGATGGTCTCGGGTTCGACGACCAGGTTGGGCAGGTCGCCATGATGCGCGCCCATCGGATTTTCGCGGCCGTGCTGCGCACCGGTCGGGTTCCAGTGCGGTCCGGCGGTCGTGTATTTGGGCCCGTCGCAGCGGCCGACCGTATGGACGTGCATGCCATAGGTGCCGGCGCCGAAACCGCGCGCAACAACCTCGAGCCGCAGCCCGCTGCCGTCCTTGAAAATGTCGACGCGGCCGCGGTCGGCGCCGCGCGCATCGGTCAGTTCGGCATAAGCGTCGGGGACGGGAAGTTTGGTCACCGGCTTCTTGCCCATACCGGCGCAGCCGGCAAGCGCGAGCGCGCCGAGCACAACAAGGCCCTGTACGGTCTGTTTCCGGCGCGAACCCATCGTCATCATGCTGCTCCCTGTAGCAAAAGCTGGACTCAAAACGTCACGGCGGCGCGTTTCGATCCCGCTGCGCCGACGATGCCCGCAATCGCTGCCAGTTCCAAGGGCATAAGTCGCCTTTGGGGTGGGAAGCGGACGGCCCTTATTCGTCATCCCGGGCTTGACCCGGGATCCGCCTTCCTTCTTCCCAACCGAGAAAAGACAAGGCAGGCCCCGGGTCAAGCCCGGGGTGACGAGAAGTTGGATGACTGCAACCGGGCGCTTGCGGCCGTTCCGGTCGGCCATGAAGGCAAAGAAAAGGGGCCGCGAATCGCTTCGCGGCCCCATATTCTCGTCTGACGGCTTCGATCAAAGATCAGAAGACGCGCGCATATTGCTCGTTGCCGACGAAGCCCAGCTTGCCGACGCCGCTGCGCTTGATCACCGCCATGACATTGTCGACGACGATATAACGCGCATAGGGGTCGGGCTGGACCTGCAATTCGGGTTCGACCGGCAGCGCCTTGGTCTGTTCCAGATAGTTCGCCAACTGAGCCAAATCGACCGGCGATCCGTTCCAGGTGATCGTCCCCGCGGGGTCGATCATCACCTTGTTCTTTTCGGGGTCGACATTGCTCTGATTGTCGGTCGGGACCGGCAGATCGATCTTCACCGCGTGGGTTTGGACCGGGAGGGTGATGATGAACATGATGAGGAGCACGAGCATGACGTCGATGAGCGGCGTCGTGTTCATTTCCATCATCGGTTCATTTTCGTCCCGATCGCCAACGGCCATGGACATAGGATTATTCCTTCATTCCTGAATGGACCGACGCCTTAGAGGCGGCCCAGCGTGCCCGAGCCAGCAGCCGGTTCGGAAATGAACCCGATCTTCTGGAAACCGGCATATTGCATCGTATAGATCACCCCGCCGATGCACTGGTACGGCGTGTTCACGTCGCCGCGGATATGCACTTCGGGGAAATTTTCTTCGGTGATATTCTGCGGTCCGCCAATATCCTCGAGAAGCTGTTCGAGCTTCTTCTGCCCCCTTTCAAGCAGCTGGCGCGAATCGACCGGGGTCTGGCCCCAATAGACTTCGCAAGCGGTACTTTCGGGATTGGGTTCGCCATCGCCGTCGGTGTCGGCCGAGCGGATCGACAGCAGCACATTTTCGGGCTTCGTCGTCGTCGGTTCAAAGACCACGCTGGGCAGCTTGAGGTTCACCGTCTTCAGCACCACGGGA
Source organism: Sphingopyxis sp. (assembly GCF_036675685.1). Lineage (GTDB taxonomy): Bacteria > Pseudomonadota > Alphaproteobacteria > Sphingomonadales > Sphingomonadaceae > Sphingopyxis. Next base: position 1,828 of record NZ_JAKFEM010000050.1, on the reverse strand, counting down.
ACCGTAATGAGGAAGATGATGAGCAACACAAGCATGATGTCCACGAGCGGGGTCGTGTTGATGTCGGACATCGGGGCATCTTCGCCCTTATCGCCTACACTCATCGCCATAGGATTAGCATCCTGTCACAAAATTTCTGTCACGGACTCGGGTCGGCGCGCAATCGGCCCGTCGCCCTGTCCAGCGGACCCCGCCCGATCGCCACGCGGCGAACGGGCGGGGATCCACAAGAGGTCGATCAGGCCTTCTTCGGTGCGGCGGCCGGAGCAGCGGCCTTCGCCGCGGCTGCCAGCGACGCCGGCTTCACCTGGCCGTTCGACATGATCGAGCCGAGAACGTCGTTCGAGAAGGTCGACAGACGGCGGGCGATCGCCTTGTTGCGGCTCTGCAGCCAGTTGAAGGCGAGCACCGCGGGAACCGCCACGATCAGACCGATGGCGGTCATGATGAGCGCTTCACCGACCGGACCGGCGACGGTGTCGATCGAAGCCTGACCCGAAGCACCGATCTTCACAAGGGCGCGAAGAATACCGATAACGGTACCGAACAGACCGACGAACGGAGCGGTCGAGCCCACGGTCGCGAGGAAGGCGAGGCCGCTGTTGAGCTTCGAGTTGATGTGGTTCTGCGAACGCTCGAGCGTACCGTGCATCCAGTCATGCGCTTCGACGGGGTTGGCGAGCTTGTTATGCTCTTCGTTGGCGCGCAGACCGTCTTCGACGACCTGGCGATAGGCGCTGTTCTTTTCGAGCTTCGACGCGCCATCGGCCAGCGTCGGCGCGCGCCAGAAATTGGCGTCGACCGCCTTGCCCTGGTTCATCACCTTATTCTGTTCGAACAGCTTGGTGAACAGGATGTAGAGCGTGCCGACGAACATGATCAGCAGGACGAGGAAGGTGACCTGCGACACGACGCCGCCTTCGCACAGGGCGGGGACGAGGCCGTAGGGGCTCGCGCCCTCTTCCTTGACGCACATCGACGCGGGCATGAGGCTCAGCCCCGCGTCGTGGGCCGGTGCTGCCGCAGCCGCGGCATTTGCGATCAGATTAAACATTGTGGATATTCCCTCTCAAGATATTCGGTAAAATCGAAAACAGACGGTCTTGCGCCAGATCAGCGCGGAATCTGCCAACGGATACGATTGCTGTAGCTTCCGCCCTGCGGGTTGCCCGCACGGTCCTTGCCCGGATTGAACCGGCCGCGGCGCGTGATGAGCTTGCAGGTCTCGGCATCGAGGTCGGCATGACCGCTCGACGACGTCACGTCGCACGACGTGATGCGCCCATCGGCACCATAGGTGACGCGGAAACCGGTCGTTCCTTCACGCTCTTCGCGCATGGCACGGGCCGGATAGTCGTCGTTCGTCGCCCAACGGCCCGGGTTGCCCTTAGGCGTACCGGCGGCGCTGAGGTCCGGCGTCGGCGGCGGCGCGGGCGGAGCCGGCGGCGTATAGGTCGGCGGCGGCGGGGTGCGCGGCGGCGTCGGCACCGACTGGACCGTATTGGTCGTCACCGGCGGCGGGATAGGCGACGGCGGCGTCACGACCGGCGGCGGCGGCGGCAATTTATTGTCCGGCGGCGGCGGCGGCGGCGGCTCCTCCGGTGGCGGCGGCTCTTCGACGTCCACCACATCCAATTTTTCGGCGAGTTTCTTGACGATACTGATATTCAGGCCGTTAACCAGGCCGTAGCCCAGAACTGCCGTTAGCAGACCAACCAAGACAATCGCCACTACCCTGTTTTTAGGGTCGACATTATCACCATAAGCCATTCAGGGACGACGCTCCTTGCTAGATCATCCTGACACCAATTCCCTGCCGACGGGTTCG
>NZ_JAKFEM010000063.1:0-38864 GCF_036675685.1 Sphingopyxis sp. | reverse complement strand
TCCAAATTTGGGGCGGTCGCATCAGGGGAGAGAGCGAACCGGCATCAATAAGTCGGACGTGCTCGACTGCTATCTTCTGCGTCGCCCTTCTCAACGGGAAGGAATAGTCACGCATGAATCCGGTTTTGATCGCGATAGCGTGCGGCCTTGTGGCCGTGCTCTATGGGTTCATTACCTCGCGGCAGGTGCTCAGTGCATCGGCGGGTAATGAAAAGATGCAGGAAATCGCCGCCGCCATCCAAGAAGGCGCCAAGGCCTATCTGGGCCGCCAATATCGTACCATCGCCGTCGTCGGCGTTGTCGTCGCCATCCTGGTCGGGTTCTTCCTCGGCCCGATTTCGGCGACGGGCTTCGTCATCGGCGCGGTCCTGTCGGGGGTTGCCGGCTTCGTCGGCATGAACATTTCGGTGAAGGCCAACGTCCGTACCGCAGCTGCGGCGCAGACCGGCCTTCAGGCAGGCCTGACGATGGCATTCCGCGCCGGTGCGATCACCGGCATGCTGGTGGCAGGCCTCGCGCTGCTCGCGATCTCGGTCTTCTTCTGGTATCTGATCGGCCCCGGCGGCTTCACCGTCGGGGGTGAGGATCGCACCGTCGTCGACGCACTCGTCGCACTGGCGTTCGGCGCCTCGCTGATTTCGATCTTCGCGCGTCTTGGCGGCGGTATCTTCACCAAGGCCGCCGACGTCGGCGCCGACCTCGTCGGCAAGGTCGAGGCCGGAATCCCCGAGGATGACCCACGCAACCCCGCGGTGATCGCCGACAACGTCGGCGATAACGTCGGCGACTGCGCCGGCATGGCGGCCGACCTGTTCGAGACCTATGTCGTCACCGTCGGCGCCACGATGGTGCTGATCGCGCTGCTGCTGAAAGGCGCGGGCGACCAGCTTCTTCCGCTGATGACCCTGCCGCTCCTGATGGGCGGCGTCTGCATCATCACCTCGATCATCGGCACTTATTTTGTCCGTCTCGGCGGCGGAAAAAATGTCATGGGCGCGATGTACAAGGGCTTCCTCGTCACCGCGGTCCTCTCGGTCCCGGCGATCTGGTTCTCGACCAGCTATGTGCTGAAAGGCGACATGGATACCGCCATCACGGGTCAGGCGTTCAATGGCTGGGACCTGTTCTATTGCTCGCTGCTCGGCCTGATCATCACCGGGCTGATCATCTGGATCACCGAATATTACACCGGCACCAACTATCGCCCGGTGCGTTCGATCGCCAAGGCTTCGGAAACGGGTCATGGCACCAACGTGATCCAGGGCCTTGCCATCAGCCTTGAATCGACCGCAGCGCCGACGCTGGTGATCTGTGCCGGCATCATCGCCGCGTTCCAGATTGCCGGCATCGTCGGCATCGCCTTTGCGGCGACCGCGATGCTGGCGCTTGCCGGCATGGTGGTTGCGCTCGACGCTTATGGTCCGGTCACCGACAACGCCGGCGGCATCGCCGAAATGGCGGGCCTCGATGACAGCGTCCGTGAAAAGACCGACCTGCTCGATGCCGTGGGCAACACCACCAAGGCGGTGACCAAGGGTTATGCCATTGGGTCTGCGGGTCTTGCGGCATTGGTGCTGTTCGGCACCTACACCGCCGACATCACCGAATATTCGGCCAAGCTCGGGCTGACCGAGCCGCTGACTTTCTCGCTGTCGTCGCCTTATGTCATCGTCGGGCTGCTGCTCGGCGCGTTGTTGCCGTACCTGTTCGGTGCGTTCGGCATGACCGCGGTCGGCCGCGCGGCAGGTGAGGTCGTCAAGGATGTTCGCGACCAGTTCAAGAACAACCCGGGCATCATGACCTATGAGAGCAAGCCCGACTATGCGCGCACGGTCGATCTGGTGACCAAGGCGGCGATCAAGGAAATGATCATTCCGTCGCTGCTCCCGGTGCTCGCACCGATCGTCGTGTTCTTCGTGATCCGCGCAGTGGCCGGTCCGGCCGCGGCATTGGAAGCGCTCGGCGCACTTCTGCTCGGTGTCATCGTCAGCGGCCTGTTCGTCGCCATCTCGATGACCTCGGGCGGCGGCGCATGGGACAATGCGAAGAAATATATCGAAGACGGGAACCACGGCGGCAAGGGCAGCGAGGCCCATAAGGCTGCTGTCACTGGCGACACCGTGGGCGATCCGTACAAGGATACCGCGGGTCCGGCGGTCAACCCGATGATCAAGATCACCAATATCGTAGCGATCTTGCTCCTCGCGGCGCTGGCGAACGGCGCGCTGTAAAGCGCGCCGCCTGCGGGCAAAAGGAAGGCCCCGCTGGAGCGATCCGGCGGGGTTTTCTATGGAGTGATGAGCGGACGTTACCCACCTTCGTCATTCCCGCGAAAGCGGGAACCCAGCGCGCAACCGTCACAACTGGGTTCCCGCTTTCGCGGGAATGACGAAGAGAGAATGGGGAACAGCAAATGCCGCCGCTCAGGAGGAGCTCGTCGCCTTCATCTGCGCCGCATAGCCCGCCTGGACCATCGTGCTCATCCGGTCGAACAGCGCGTCGGGATCCTTGCGGCGCAAATCGGCGATCGCCGCTTCGGCGCCCTCGGCGACTACCAGCTCGCGCGTCCCGGCGTCGACCGCCGCGAGCATCTGGGCCGCCGCGAAATCGGGCGACAGCCCGTTGTCGATCGCGGCGTCGCTTTCCCCGCGCACGCTGCCGTCGGCGTTGAGTGCATTGCGGCTGACGTTGGTCTGGACCGAGCCCGGCGCGACGACGAGTATCTTCAATCCCAGATGCTCATTCTCGGCGCGCACGCTGTCGTGATAGCCGATCAGGCCGTGCTTGGCGGCCGAATAGGCGCTGCGCAGCGGCACTCCCGCGATCCCCGCGACGCTGGAGATGGCGATGATCTGCCCGCCGCCCGCACCGACCATGCGCGGCAGCAGCGCCTGCGTCAGTGCGATGGGGGCGAGCAGGTCGACCGCGATGATTTTCTGGTAGACCGAAAAATCGGTTTCGATCGCCAAGCTGCGTTGCGAGATGCCGGCGTTGTTGACGAGGCCGTCGATGCGTCCGCACCAGTCCCACGCCTGCTGTGCAATGGCGGGAATCGCGGCATAGTCGGTGGCCTCGAAGGGCAGGATCATCGTTCCGGCGCCACAATCGGACGCCACAACCTCGAGCGCCGCAACGTTACGGCCTGACAGGATCAGCTTCGCCCCGCGCGCCGCCAGCGCCCGCGCCAACGCCGCGCCGATCCCCGACGAAGCCCCGGTAATCCACCAGACTTGATCATTCATCTCTTCATTCCCATCTGCCTCTTTGTCCCAGCGTGAAACGGTCGTCAGACGGCGTCAAGCCGCCCCGCCCACGGATTTCCGTGCAGGGGTGGCAATTTTGTTGCGAATCTGTTATAATAAATATCAACACGCCGACATTCTGCCTCTTCCCGCCGCCGGGCTGAGGCACATTTGGCGTTTCCGATGGAGCCATATCCCTTGTCACTCTGACTGGCTAGCGCCGCCCGAATGCTGATCCCCCTCAAACCGGAGGGCGGGATGCGCCGGTGTTGTCGCACTTTCCGATCAGGGTCAAGGCACAAGAAAGGAATTTGCATGTCCGTGAACACGCTCTTGTTCGAAGTCGGCGATTATGTTGTTTATCCCAAACATGGCGTGGGGCGCGTCATCGAGCTGCAGCGGTCGGAAATCGCCGGCATGCAGCTCGAACTCTATGTCCTGCGCTTCGAAAAGGAAAAAATGACCCTTCGCGTGCCGACCAACAAGGCCGAAGGCGTGGGCATGCGCAAGCTGTCGTCGGACAAGACGCTGAAGGAAGCGCTGCAGGTCCTGACCACCAAGCCGAAGGTGAAGCGCACCATGTGGTCGCGCCGCGCGCAGGAATATGAAGCGAAGATCAATTCGGGCGACCTGGTGTCGATCGCCGAAGTGACCCGCGACCTGTTCCGCGCCGACGACCAGCCCGAGCAGAGCTATTCGGAGCGTCAGATCTTCGAAGCGGCGTCGAGCCGCCTCGCGCGCGAACTCGGCGCGATGGAAGAAAGCGACGAAAAGACGGCGCAGGCGAAGATCCTCCAGATCCTCAACGAGCATGCGCCGCTGTACTACGCCGAAAAGGTGTAAGCGCGCAGCATAGTGATAAAGGAAAGGGCGGTCCGAAAGGGCCGCCCTTTTTTTGTTGCCCACCATTTTCTTTCGTCATGCCGGACTTGATCCGGCATCCATCGCGGCGCTGAAGTCATGGACTCCGGATCAAGTCCGGGGTGACGAAGAGTCGGGTATTCTACGGATAGGTCGCACTCACAAAATACAGCCCATCCGGCGGCGCGTTCAGCCCCAAGGCGTTCCGATCCGCCGCTTCCAGCGCCGCCTTCAAATCGCGCGCCGACCATTTGCCATAGCCGACCAGTGCGAGGCAGCCGACCATCGAGCGCACCTGATGGTGCAGGAAGCTGCGCGCCGCGGCTTCGATAATCAGCTCGTCGCCGTGGCGGCTGACCGAGAGCTTGTCGAGCGTCTTTACCGGGCTTTGCGACTGGCAATGCGCCGAGCGGAAGGTGGTGAAATCATGCAGACCGATCAGCTGCTGCGCCGCGGCGTGCATCGCATCGGCATCGAGCGGCCGGGCGACCTGCCACGACAGCCCCTTGTCCCAGGTCAGCGGCGCGCGGCGGTTGACGATGCGATATTCATAGGCGCGCCCGATACAGGCGAAGCGCGCATGCCAATCGTCGGGGACGATCTCGCACGCCACCACCGCGATCGGCGCGGGGCGAAGCTGCGCATTCAGCGCCTCGGTCAGCTTGAACGGGGTCAGCGGCTTTTCAATATCGACATGCGCGCGCATCGCGATGGCATGGACCCCGGCGTCGGTGCGTCCGGCGCTGAATACCTGCACGGTCTCGGCGGTGAAGCGGTGGATCGCTTCCTCGATCGCCTGTTGGACGCTGGGGCCATGCGCCTGCCGCTGCCAGCCCATATAGGGGCGGCCGTCATATTCGATGGTGAGGGAAAAGCGGGTCATTGTCAGTGTCTACCGGACCAAAGGCATTTTCATGCGAGCCGCGTGCCCTTCGCGATCGCACGCCCGCGCAGCAGTTCGCTGGCATCCATCGCGGGCTTCCCCGCCCGCTGGACGCGCGTCGCGCGGATCGCGCCGGGGTTGCACGCGATGGTGAGCGCATCGTCGACGGTGACGCCGGGGGTGGCGCCCGCTACCGTGTCGGCAGGGTGCACGACCTCGGCCGCCAATATCTTGTAGCGCTCGCCATCGAGTTCGAAGAAGGCGCCCGGCATCGGGTTGAACGCGCGTACTTGCCGCTCGACCTGCACCGCGCTGGTGAGGAAATCGAGCCGCGCCTCGCTTTTGTCTATCTTTGCGGCGTAAGTGACGCCGTCGTCGGGCTGCGCCTCGGGCGCGAAGGCGTGGAGGTCGCTCAGCACCTTCACCATTAATTCCGCGCCCATATTCGCCATCGCGTCTGTCAGCTCGCCCGCGGTCTTGGAGGCGACCGGCGTTCGCCCGACCAGCCGCATCGCGCCGGTGTCGAGCCCGACATCCATCTGCATGATCGTCACGCCCGTCTCGGCATCGCCCGCGAGGATCGCGCGCTGCACCGGCGCCGCGCCGCGCCAGCGCGGCAGGATCGAGCCATGGACGTTGAGGCAGCCCGCGCGCGGGGCATCGAGGATCGCGGAGGGCAGGATCAGGCCATACGCGGCGACCACCGCGACATCGAGGTCGAGCGCCGCGAACTCGGCCTGCTCGTCGGCGCCCTTCAAACTCTTTGGCGTGCGGACGGGAAGGCCATGTTGCTCGGCCCATACATGCACCGCGCTCTGCTGGATCTTCTTGCCGCGCTGTGCCGGGCGCGGGGGCTGCGTATAGACGGCCACGATGTCGTGCCCCGCGGCATGAAGCGCGGCGAGTGTCGGCACCGCGAAGGGCGGCGTTCCCATGAAGGCGATGCGCATGATGCGCGCATTGGCGGAGGATGCGGCTTGGTGCAAGGCTCTCGCTCCCCACTCTCGTCACCCCGGATCAAGTCCGGGGTGACGGCGAGGGTGTAGGGAAGAGATATTGTGCACGGTGCGCGCACCCACTACCACCGCCGCATGGCGTCCACCGAAATCGAAGCCCTCGTCCAGCAACTCGCCCGCCTGCCGGGCCTCGGCCCGCGTTCGGCGCGGCGCGCGGTGCTGCACCTGATGAAGAAGCGCGAGTCGGCGTTCGTGCCGCTGCTCGCGGCGCTCCAGACGGTGTCCGAACGCCTCGTCACCTGCGGCATTTGCGGCAATGTCGACACGCACGACCCCTGCGCGATCTGCGCCGACCCGCGCCGCGATGCGCGGTCGCTGTGCGTCGTCGAGGAAGTGTCGGACCTCTGGGCGCTTGACAAATCGCGGCTGTTCCCTGGCAAATATCATGTGCTGGGCGGGCGATTGTCCGCGTTAGAGGGCATCCGCCCGCAGGACCTCGCGATCGACGCGCTGGTGAACCGCGTCGCCGCGGGCGGTATCGACGAAGTCGTGCTCGCGATGAACGCGACGCTGGAGGGGCAGACGACCGCGCATTATCTCGCCGAGCGGCTCGAGGGTTATCCGGTGCGGTTGACGCAGCTTGCGCATGGTTTGCCGGTCGGGGGCGAGCTCGATTATCTCGACGAGGGGACGCTGGCGCAGGCGTTGCGTGCACGGCGACCGGTGGGTTGACGTCGGGCATCCGAGTTCATACCTGAGCCCCCATGGCCTTACTCCCTATCATAGAGACCCCGGATCCCCGGCTGCGCGTCATTTCGAAACCCGTCGAGAAATTCGATGCCGAGCTCAAGACGCTGATCGCCGACATGTTCGAGACGATGTACGACGCCCCCGGGATCGGGCTCGCCGCGATCCAGGTCGCGGTGCCGAAGCGCATATTGGTGATCGACCTGCAGGAACCCGATCCCGAGGACGAAGAGGGCAAACGTCTGATCCGCGAGCCGCGCGTTTTCATCAACCCCGTCTTTTCGGACGAGTCCGAGGAGCATGCGATCTATCAGGAAGGCTGCCTGTCGGTTCCCGAGCAATACGCCGATGTGACGCGTCCCGCCGAGGTCACCGTCGACTGGCAGGATGCGGACGGCAAGCACCATCAGGAACGTATGACCGGCCTGATGGCGACGTGCATCCAGCACGAGCACGACCATCTGGAAGGCATCCTCTTCATCGACCATCTGTCGCGGCTGAAGCGCGAAATGGTGCTGAAGAAGCTCGCGAAGCTGCGTAAGGCGGCTTAACCGTCATCCCAGCGAAAGCTGGGATCTCTGGCGTCCTTTATGAACGATAGCGGCCCCAGCTTTCGCTGGGGCGACGCCTGGGCTCACCCCGCCTTCGCCACCGCCACCATCGCAGGGCGCAACAAGCGGTCCTTGAGCATATAGCCCGCCTGCATTTCCTGCACGATCGTGCCCGGCGTCTGGTCGCTCGGGATTTCGAGCATCGCCTGATGCTGGTTTGGGTCGAGGGGCAGGCCGATCGCGGCGATGCGCGTGATGCCGTTGCGTTCGAAGACGCTAAGCAATTCGCGTTCGGTCGCCTCGAGCCCGGTGATCAACGGCTTGATGCTTTCGTCGGCGCGCTGTTCCTCGCTCAATGCTGCGAGTGCGCGGCCGAGATTGTCGGCGACCGACAGAATGTCGCGCGCGAACTTGGTCGCGGCATAGGCGTGTGCGTCGGCGACTTCTTTCTCGGCGCGGCGGCGGACATTCTGCGTCTCGGCGCGCGCATAGAGCAGGTCCTGCTGCACCGCGGCGAGCTGTTCGGCGAGCTGCGCCAGCTCTTCATTCTCACCCTGCGCGGGAACTGGTGCCTCGGTGGTTTCAACTTCGGGGTTCGCGCCGTCGTCGACCGGCGTGTCGTTTTTCTTGTTCGTCATAAGCCTTATCGTATCAGTCTGGAGAGCGATTGTGCGGTGAAATCCACCATGGGAACGATGCGGGCATAGTTCAAGCGCGTCGGGCCGATTACGCCCACCACGCCGACCACGCGCCCGTCCGATCCGCGATAGGGCGCCGCTATCACGGACGAGCCCGAAAGCGAGAATAATTTATTTTCCGAACCGATGAAAATCCGGGTTGCGCTGCCTTCGCGTGCGCTGTCGAGCAGCTGCGCGATGTCCTGCTTGGTTTCGAGTTCGTCGAGCAATTGCCGCACGCGGTCGAGGTCGCCGACCGCGCTTTCGTCGAGCAGATTCGCCTGCCCGCGCACGATCAGCACCGGGCGGTCGGCGCCGTCGGACGACCAGATCGCGAGGCCGCGGCTGACGAGATCCTGCGCCGCGCGGTCGATCGCGATGCGCTCGGCCTCGATTTCGCGGCGCACGCGCGCCATCGCCTCGGTCAGCGTCAGGCCGGCGAGCATCGCGCTGATATAATTTCCGGCTTCGACGAGAGTGGACGGGTCGAGCCCGGGCGGGGTGTCGATGACGCGATTCTCGACCGCGCCGTCGCCCGCGACGAGCACGACGAGCGCCTGGCTCGCCGATAGCGGGACGAAGGCGACCTGCTTGAGTACGCGTTCATGCTTGGGGACAAGCACCAGTCCGGCGCACGCCGACAGCCCCGACAGCGCCGATGTCGCCTGCGCGAGCGCGCTTTCGATCGGGCCGGCTTCGGTTAGGCTCGCCTCGATCTGGGCGCGATCCTCGGCCGAGGGTTCGGCGACCTGCATCATCCCGTCGACGAAGAGGCGGAGGCCCTGTTCGGTCGGCAGGCGGCCGGCGCTGGTGTGTGGGCTGGCGAGCAGGCCGAATTCCTCCAGATCCTGCATGACGTTGCGGATCGACGCGGGCGAGAGGTTCAGCGCCGCGAGCTTCGACAGCGTCCGCGAGCCGACCGGCTGCCCGGTTTCGAGATAGGCATCGACGACCAGCCGGAACACGTCGCGGGCGCGTGTGGTGAGTTCGGTGATCGGTAGAGTGGTCATAAGGGGGATTTAGGGATGGGGAGGGGCGTGGGCAAGCGCAAGCGCCAGAACCAGAACCCTCTCCCGCAGGGGGAGAGGGATTCAGACTCGCTCCCCCCGCAAACCAGCGCTAGCCTCTTCGCGGGGGAGAAAATCATGACGACACCGCCACTCGATCGCGACGACCCGCTCGACGATTTCGACCATCGCGACATCGTCCTGCTTGGCCGCAAGCACCGCGTCTACACGAAGGGCAGCGGGCCCGCGGTGATCGTAATGACCGAAATGCCGGGGATCAGCCCGCATGTCGCGCGCTTTGCGCGTTGGGTCGTCGATGCCGGCTTCACCGTCTATATGCCGCATATTTTTGGGCGTGACGGCGCGGTGGTGCGGATGCCGGGCGCGCTGTTCACGATGATCGGCGGGTGCATCAGCCGCCAGTTCCGCGCCTTCCAGGCGAATGAAAGCTCGCCCGCGACGCAGTGGCTGCGCGCGCTGGCGGCACAGGCGCATCAGGAATGCGGCGGCAAGGGTGTCGGCGCGATCGGTATGTGCTTCACGGGCAATTTCGCGCTGTCGATGATGCTCGAGCCGGCGGTGCTTGCACCGGTGCTGGCGCAGCCGTCGCTGCCGCTCAATGATCCGGCGGGGATGCACATCGCGCCCGACGAATTGGCGGCGGTGAAGGCGCGGATGGAGGCCGAGGATCTGACCGTGCTCGCCTACCGCTTCGAGGGCGACAAATTCTGCAAGGCGGCCCGCTTCGCGGCCTATCAGGATGCGCTCGGCGACCGCTTCATCGGCCGCGTGCTGCCCGACGACGCGGCGAACCCCGACAGCCCGATGAAGAACCCGCACAGCGTCGTCACGATCCACCTGATCGACGAAGCGGGCCAGCCGACGGTGCAGGCGCGCGACGAAATACTCGATTTCTTCAAGATGCGGTTGAGTGCATGAGGGCGGCAGCCTAAGGGCCACCGCAATCACCAATCGAAAGGACTGTTTATGCGCCCCTCAGGCCGCGCGCCCGACCAGATGCGCCCCATCGCCATCGAAACCGAATTCACCATCCACGCCGAGGGCAGCGTCCTCGTCAGCTTCGGCAACACCAAGGTGCTGGTGACCGCGAGCGTCGACGAGAAGGTGCCGTCGTGGATGCGCGGCAAGGGCGCGGGCTGGGTCACCGCCGAATATGGCATGCTGCCCCGCGCGACCCACACCCGCGGCGCACGCGAAGCGGCGAAGGGCAAGCAGTCGGGACGCACGCAGGAAATCCAGCGGCTTATCGGCCGCTCCTTGCGCGCTGTCGTCGATATGAAGAAGCTCGGCGAGCGCCAGATTGTCATCGACTGCGACGTGATCCAGGCCGACGGCGGCACGCGTACGGCGTCGATTTCGGGTGCGTGGGTCGCGCTGCGCCTCGCGGTCGACAAGCTGCTCGAAGCGAAGTCGATCGCCGAGGATCCGATCGAGGACAAGGTCGGCGCGATTTCGTGCGGCATCTACAAGGGCACCCCGGTGCTCGACCTCGACTATGACGAGGATTCGGTCGCCGAGGCCGACGGCAATTTCGTGCTGACCGGCAAGGGCCAGATCGTCGAAGTGCAGGCGAGCGCCGAGGGCGCAACCTATGACGAGGAAGGCCTGCTCCGTCTCCTCCGCCTCGCGCGCATCGGCTGCGGCGAGATTTTCGCGGCGCAGGACAAGGCGACGGGACGATAGGTTAGAAAAATTGGTTCGCACGAAGGCCAAAGACACGAAGAGGGCGGTGTGGGCCGACAGGCCCCTTTCCATATTGACGTTGCTCGATGACGCGCGGTGGATGAAAAAGGCCGCTTCGCGGCAGGCACGACATCTTCGTGCCTTTGTGTCTTTGTGCGAACCCATTAAACTTGGCATTCGCGGCCTGGAATTGACGGAAGATCGACGCACCATGACATATCGCAAGCTCGCTCCCGGCAAGCTCGTCATCGCCAGCCACAATGCGGGCAAGGTGCGCGAGATTCGCGTGTTGCTCGAACCGTTCGGGATCGAGCCGGTGTCGGCGGGCGACCTTGGGCTTCCCGAGCCCGAGGAGACGGGGACGACCTTCCGCGAAAATGCGCTGCTGAAGGCGCATGCGAGCGCGGCGGCGGCGGGGCTGCCGGCGCTCGCCGACGACAGCGGGCTGGAAGTTGCCGCGCTTGGCGGACGCCCCGGTGTCTACACCGCCGACTGGGCCGCGCGGCAATGGTTCGAGGGTAACGCTGGCCGCGACTGGTATATGGCGATGGGCAAGGTCGAGGGGTTGCTCGCCGAACAGGGCCCCGACGTCGACCGCAGCGCCCGCTTCGTCTGCACCCTCGCGCTCGCCTGGCCCGACGGACATGCCGAGGTGTTCGAGGGCAGGGCCGAGGGCAGCCTCATCTGGCCGCCGCGCGGCAAGCTCGGCTTCGGTTATGATCCGGTGTTCGTTCCGGTCGGTAATGCGCTGACTTATGCAGAAATTGTGCCTACGGAAAAGCATGCAATCAGCCATCGCGCCGATGCGTTTGCGAAGCTGGTGGCTGGCGTATTTTGACCCTTCCTTCGTCACCCCGGACTTGATCCGGGGTCCATGGTCTAAGGTCGCAGCGTCAGGCCATGGATGCTGAAACAAGTTCAGCATGACGAATGAAAGATAATCCGGCTTTCGCCGGAAGGACGAAAGGGGGTAGGGGGCCGCATGGCCGAACCGCTCGCCCTTTATGTCCATTGGCCGTTTTGCGTGTCGAAATGCCCCTATTGCGACTTCAACAGCCATGTGCGCGAGAGCGTCGATCAGGCCGTGTGGCGCGATGCGTTGCTCACCGATCTGCGGCATGAGGCGGCGCTGCTGCCGGGGCGGCGGGTCGGGTCGATCTTCTTCGGTGGCGGTACGCCCAGCCTGATGCCGCCCGCAACCGTCGCGGAGGTCATCACAGCCGCCAATGCGGCGTGGGGCCTCACCGACGAGGTCGAGATCACGCTGGAGGCGAACCCAAATTCGGTCGAGATCGCCAATTTCGCCGACCTCGCCGCCGCCGGAGTCAATCGCGTTTCGATAGGGGTTCAAAGCTTCGATTCCAAAGTGCTTGATTTCCTTGGCCGCGCGCACAGCGAGGATGAGGCGCGGCGCGCGATCGCGACCGCGCAGGAGCATTTCGCGCGCGTCAGTTTCGACCTGATTTACGCGCGGCCCGGCCAGACGGTGGCCGCCTGGGAGACCGAACTGGCGGACGCGCTCGCCTTCGGCACCGATCATCTGTCGCTCTACCAGCTTACCATCGAGCCCGGCACGCGCTTTGCCACGCTCGCGGCGAAGGGCGACCTCACCATCCCCGACGGCGACGCCGCCGCCGACCTGTTCGATGCGACGCAGGCGATGACGCGCGCCGCGGGCCTGCCGCGCTACGAAGTGTCGAACCACGCGCGTATCGGGCAGGAAAGCCGCCACAATCTCGCTTACTGGCGTTACGCCGATTATGCCGGGGTCGGTCCGGGGGCGCATGGCCGAAGGCTCGGGCAGGCGACCGAGCGGCACAAGAAGCCCGAGAATTTCATTTCGGCGGTCGAACGCAATGGCCATGGGCTCAAGGTCGAAACCGACCTGCCGGCGCACGAACGCGCGACCGAGGCGATGCTGATGGGGCTGCGGCTGACCGAAGGGATCGACTTGGCGCGGATCGAGGCGCGCAGCGGGTTGGCGCGTGAGGCTTTTGTCGACGGTGGCGCAGTCGCGCGGCTGGCGGGGCAGGGGTTGATGAAGCAGGACGGCAACCGGCTAGCCGTCACCGACGACGGTATCCTCCTGCTGGACTCCATTCTTTCCGAGGTTGTGCGGACCGGCTAAGCTGCCTTCAAAGCCCCCTCGCCCTGACCCCGGATTAAATCCGGGGGAAGGGCCGTTCTTCCTTTTCGAGGCTGGAAGAAGGAACGGGGCTTCGACAACCCCGGATCAGGTCCGGGGCCGAACGGGGTTATAGGTTGGCCGACGGAATGATCCGCGACTGGGACGCCCATCTGGCGCATGAGAAGCGCCGGTCGGAGCATACGCGCCGCGCGTACATCGCGACCGCGGAGCGCTTCTGCGCCTTTCTGTCCGGCCATCGTGGAGGCGCGGTAGACGGCAAGATGTTGGGCGCACTAACCCCCAACGACCTTCGAAGCTATCTCGCAACCCGTCGCGCCGAGGGGCTCGGCAACGCCTCAGCAGCGCGCGAGCTTTCGGCGCTGCGCGGGTTCCTGCGCTTTGTCGGCGGGTCGGGTGCCAGCGTCCCGCAGATGCGCGGTCCGCGCGTCAAGAAGGGTTTGCCGCGCCCCGTCGCGCCCGCCGAGGCGCTCGCGCTCGCGCAGGATGTCGAGGATAACGCCCGACAGGGCTGGACCGGCGCGCGCGATTTTGCGCTGCTGTTGCTGCTTTACGGCGCGGGGTTGCGTATTGGCGAGGCGCTCTCGCTGACCGGCGCGACGCTGCCGCTTGGCGAGACGCTGCGTGTCACCGGCAAACGCAACAAGACGCGGATCGTGCCGATCCTGCCGGCGGTTGCCACCGCCGTGGCGCGCTACGTCGACGCCTGCCCCTATCCGATCGCCAAGGACAGCCCGCTCTTCCTCGGCGCGCGGGGCGGGCCACTCGCGCCCGGCGTGATCCGTGCCAGCGTGCGCTCGGCGCGGCGTGCATTGGGACTTCCCGAGCGAACGACGCCGCACGCGCTCCGCCACAGTTTCGCGACGCATTTGCTCGCCGGCGGCGCCGATCTTCGGAGTTTGCAGGAACTGCTCGGCCATGCGAGCCTCGCCTCGACGCAGGTCTATACCGCGGTCGATGCCGCGCATCTGCTCGACATCTACCGCAGCGCGCATCCGCGGGCTTAGTCGGCTCGCTTCGGCTTCCACGTGATGACGCGGTAAATATAGATCAGCACCAGCGATCCGATCGCGATCAGTGCTACCGGACCCACGAAGGCGTCCAGATTGGCGAACTTCCCGCCGAACCAGTTGCCCGCGCCGGCGAGCGCGGCGATCCAGATCGTCGAACCCGCCGCGGTCCAGATCAGGAATTTCGCCTGGTTCATTTTGACCATGCCCGCGGGCAGCGACACCATTGTGCGGGCGACGGGCATGAAGCGCGCGATGAAGACGATCGCGGGGCCATGTTTCAGGAAGAAATTGTGAAGCCTTTCGACCTCGGCCCAGTCGAGCGTGAGCCAGCGGCCGTGACGGTCGATAAAGGGCTTCAATCGCTCATAGCCGATCCAGCGCCCGATGCCGTACCAGATCCAGTTGCCCGCGGTCGTCCCCGCGACCGCGACCGCGACGAGCGTCCAGAAATCAAAATGCCCTTTCGCGACGGCGATACCGCCCAGCCCCATGATCACTTCGGACGGAATCGGCGGGAATACATTTTCGAGGAACATGAGGATAAAAATCCCCACATAGCCCCAGTTCTGGATCAGGTTCAGGATGAAGTCGGTCATGGGAGGGTAACGCGCCGGGCGCGTCAGCCGATCCGCCGCACGATCGCGTCCCAGATCATTCCCGCGGTATCGCTGTTGTTGAAGCGGTCGATCGCGACGATTCCGGTGGGCGAGGTGACGTTGATTTCGGTCAGCCACTCGCCGCCGATCACATCGATGCCGACGAATACCAGCCCGCGTTCGCGCAGCCGCGGTCCGAGCACGTCGCAGATTTCCTTCTCACGCGGGGTCAGTTCGGTGGCTTCGGCAAAGCCGCCGACCGCGAGGTTCGAGCGGAATTCGCCTTCGCCGGGCTTGCGGTTGATCGCGCCCGCAACCTCTCCGTCGACGAGCACGATGCGCTTGTCGCCCTGCGAAACGCTCGGCAGGAACTGCTGGACCATGAAGGGCTCGGGCCAGACCTGGCCGAACAGCTCGACGAGCGCGCCGAGGTTGCCGCCATCGGCGTCGATCCGGAACACCGCCTTGCCGCCATTGCCGTGCAGCGGCTTGATTACCACCGCACCAAACCGGGCTTGAAAATCCTTCACCGCGTCGAGGCTGCGCGTGACCATCGTCGGCGGCATGAACTCGGGGAAGTCGAGCACGAACACTTTTTCGGGAGCGTTGCGAACCGATACCGGGTCATTGACCACCAATGTCTCATTGGCGATCCGCTCGAGCAGCCAGGTGCCGGTCAGGTAGCCAAGGTCGAAGGGCGGGTCCTGCCGCATCAGCACGACATCGACGTCGCGGCCAAGGTCGAGCAGGATTTCGTCACCGAATTTGTAGTGCGCGCCCGCCTCGCGCTGTACCTCTATCACGCGATGCGCTTTCGTCGTCAGCCGCCCGGCCTCCCACGTCAGGCCGCGCACGTCGTAATGATAGAGCTCGTACCCGCGTTCGAGCGCCTTCAGCATCAGGGAAAAACTGCTGTCGCCCCCGATGTTGATACCGTCCATCGGGTCCATTTGCACCGCAGCGCGCAGGGTCATCTTCTTCTCCTTGGGCGCCGTCACGGCTGCCAGACGTGGACCAGATGGCGTGGGAGGCGCCTTGGCGCAAGGAGCATCACGTCGATCCTTATGTCGTCGCGCGGGCCAGCGAAGCGCGGGCTCAGCATTTCGGCGGCCGCGGCGACGCGGCGCAGACGATACTGGTCGATAGCAAGATCGAGGTCGGCGGCGCGGTCGCGCCATTTCACCTCGATGAAGGCGACGGTGCGGCCGCGCCGCGCGACGAGGTCGACCTCGCCCGCCGGAACGCGCAGCCGTTCGCCGAGGATGCGCCAGCCGTGGAGGCGCAGCCACCAGGCGGCGCGGCGTTCGGCCTTGCGCCCGCGCGCTTCGGCGGTGGCGCGGTTCAAGCCTGCTCTTTCAACAGGAGTGCACGAGCATAAACATCATGGCGGTCGAGCCCGAAACGCTTGGCGACCGCCTTGGCCGCCTGTGCCACGGGCTTGTCGGTCATCGCCTCGCGCAGCGCGGCGTCGAGAGTCGCGTCGTCGGCTTCTTCAGCCAGAGCCTCGCCGGGCGGACCGACGATGACGACGATTTCGCCCTTGGGCGGCGCGTCCGCATAACGCGCCGCGAGTTCGGTCAGCGTGCCGGTCACGCATTCCTCGAACAGCTTGCTGATCTCGCGTGCGACAGCCGCCTCGCGATTGCCGAGCCCTTCGGCCATTGCTGCCAGCGATGCCGCCAGCCGCGGCCCGCTTTCGTAAAATACCAGCGTTGCGCGCAGCCCCGCAAACTCGGCGAGCGTGTCGGCGCGCGCCTTGGCCTTGCCCGGCAGGAAGCCCGCGAACAGGAAGCGGTCGCTCGGCAGGCCCGACAGCGTGATCGCGGCGATCGCGGCGCACGGGCCGGGCAGGGTGGTTACATGCCGCCCCGCGGCGCGCGCGTCGCGGACGAGCTTGTAGCCGGGGTCCGAAATCAGCGGCGTTCCCGCGTCCGACACCAAAACGACAACTTCGTGCCCCATGCGCGCAACCAGCGCGGCGCGTGTGCGTTCGTCGCTATGATCATGATAGGGGGTCATCGGCACACGCAATCCCAGATGCGACAGCAATTTCGCGGTCACGCGCGTGTCCTCCGCGGCGATCACGCCGGCGGAGGCGAGTGTCGTCGCCGCGCGCGCGCTGATGTCGCCAAGGTTGCCGATGGGCGTCGCGACGATATAGAGACCGGGCAAGGGAGAATCTGAGATGTTCGAATCTGGCATGACGCTGAAAATGGCAGAAACTGCCGCCCAGCGCCAAATTAATGCACCGGCCCGCCGCCGAATGTTGCGCGGCCTCGGTGTGATGGCGATGGCGGGGCTGCTTGCGGCGTGTCAGATGGTGCCGAAGTCGAACGGTCCGGCGACGCCGCCGCCGCCCGACCAGCCGACCGACAATGTCGGCCCCGGGCTTCCCACCGATACCGACCGCCACCGCGTCGCGCTCCTCGTGCCGCAGACGGGCCCCAACGCCGATGTCGGCACCGCGATCGCCAATGCGACGACACTGGCATTGCTCGATTCGCGCACCGAGCGCGTCCGCATCACCACCTATGACACCGCGCTCGGCGCCGCCGCCGCGGCGCGCCAGGCGGTCGCCGACGGCAACAGGCTGATCCTCGGCCCGCTGCTCAGCGAAGATGTCGCCGCGGTCGCGCCGATCGCGCGCGATGCGAAGGTGCCGGTGCTCAGCTTCTCGAACGACAGCAGCGTTGCGGGCAACGGCGTCTTCATCATGGGCTTCGTCCCCGGCCAGTCGGTCGAGCGTGTCGTCGCCTTCGCGCGGGGGAAAGGCCATCAGCGCTTCGGCGCGCTTGTGCCGAAGAATGTCTATGGCGACCGCTCGGTCGCCGCCTTCCGCGCCGCGGTCGCCCAAGCCGGCGGGACGCTCGTCGCGGTCGAAACCTATGACCGCAGCGCGACCGCGCTGACCGGCGCGGCGCGGCGGATCGCCAATGCCGGCGCGATGGACGCGGTGCTGATCGCCGACAGCGGCGGCAATGCGATCCGCGCCGTGCCGGTGATCAAGGGCGCCGGGCAGCGGCAGATTCTCGGCACCGAACTGTGGAACACCGACGCCTCGCTTGGCAGCAATGGGGTGATGCGCGGGTCGTGGTTCGCCAGCGTGTCCGATGGCCTTTATGGCCAGCTCGCGGGCAAATATCGCACGCGTTTCGGCAAGGCGCCGTACCGGCTTGCCAGCCTCGGTTACGACTCGGTGCTGCTGACGGTGCGCATCGCGCGCGACTGGAAACCCGGCACCAGCTTCCCGACCAACCGCCTGCTCGCCGCCGACGGCTTTGGCGGGATCGACGGCATCTTCCGCTTCAACAACCGCGGCATCGCGGTTCGCGCGCTCGAGGTCAGCGAGATCGGCGCCGGTGGTTTCCGCGTCGTCGACCCGGCACCGGCCAAATGGTAGTGGCAGACTGGTCACAGTTGACCTGAAAAGCGGCGTCAGTTGAGCAGGGCGGCCTTTACGACGGGCTCTCGATCACTATATGACCACGGCGCGTGTTTTTGCGTCGATGCCGCACGCCTATTTTAAACGATCCAGGAGATACAGCTATACCACCGCCCATGACCCGTCGCCCAATGGCACCGATGCCGCCTAAAAACGGCCCGCGTTACAATGAATTTATCGCCTCCCCCAAAGTTCGTGTAATCGACGAGGAAGGCGAAAATCTGGGCGTAATGCTGACGGCCGAAGCGATCGAGCAGGCTGCCTCCGTCGGGCTGGACCTGGTCGAAGTATCCCCGAACGCCGATCCGCCGGTGTGCAAATTCCTCGACGTGGGCAAGTTCAAATACGAAGCCCAGAAAAAGGCCAATCTGGCGCGCAAGAGCCAGAAGACGCAGGAAATCAAAGAGATCAAGATGCGTCCGAATATCGACGATCATGATTTCGACGTGAAGATGCGCAAGGTTTTCGATTTCCTCGAGGAAGGCGACAAGGTCAAGATGACCATGCGCTTCCGCGGCCGCGAAATGAGCCACACCCAGCTTGGCCTGAATGTGCTGCAGCGCGTTGCCGAGCTGACGTCGGAGATCGCAAAGGTCGAAGCGCATCCGCGCACCGAGGGTCGCCAGATGCTGATGGTCATCGCGCCGAAATAAGCGCGACCGGCTCAGCCGATCCGAAAATTCAGGGCGGTCGTTCCAGCGGGGCGGCCGCCCTTTTCATATCGGTGCTCGATCATTTTAGCGGTCCCGTCGGAGGCGACCGCGACCAGCGTCGAAGCACGGGTGCCATAGACATCGCCGCGCAGGAACAGCGCCGGATCTCTTGTCGCCGTCAGCGTGTCGAGCAAGCCTTCGGGGTCGGCGCCCGCGTCGACCACCGCCGCCAGCGCTTCGCGCAGCCGCTCGGCGCGCGGGCAGGGCATGTCGATCGGTTCGTTGGCGAGGGCATGGACTCCGGCGTCCAGCGCCATGACCCGCGGCTGCGGCCGGTTGGTCAGCAGCTGCGCATTGCCGCCGCCGACCGCGAACAGGTTGAAGGCATTGAAGCGGTCGAGATCCTCCACCGCGGGATTGGCGAAGCGTCCGTCGCCGCGCAGCATGTCGACGACCAGCGTGCCGCGCGATTCCTTCGCCGGATCGGGCATCGCGCCGCGCACATTCGTCACCACAACGACGCGCCCGCTTCCGGGGTGCACGCCCAGCCATGTCCCGCCCGCCTGCAGGTCGCGCCCCGCGACGATGCCGCTGGCGTCGTCCCACGCGGCGAGCGCGGCGCTCGGGCGCTCGTGAAACTCGTCGCGGTTCCCGATCAGGATCAAGGGCCAGTCGGCATGAACCTGCCAGGCAAGGGCGACGACGCACATCGGGTGCCTATCGCGATTTGGCGGCGGCTTGCCAAGTGCATTTGCCCGCCGCGCTCGATCTCTCATGTTTCATCGATGATCGCAGTGTGTTATGTCATTATGGCACTATGCTTGCCGTAACGGCAAAAGCTGGTAATCTCGCGCTATCTTTCTGGAGGGGGAGACGAATGATGACCGAAGTGCGTAAAACGCCCTGGCACCTTTGGGTAGTCGGGATTCTCGGCCTGCTATGGAACCTCATTGCCGTGACCGACTACACCTTCGCGAAAATGAAGAGCGACTGGTATATGAAGGAAGTCGGCCAGTTCACCGCCGAACAGATCGCATGGTTCGGCAATTTTCCCTTCTGGGCCAATGTTGGCTGGGCATTGGGCGTGTGGGGATCGTTCCTTGGTGCGTTGCTGCTATTGATGCGCAGCCGTCATGCTGTCAGCGCCTTCATCGTTTCGGCCGCCGGCCTCCTGACGATGACCATCTATCAGTTCGTGCTGAAGAAGGACGAGTTCATGGGCCTCTTTGGCCCCGGTCCGATGTATTTCACCATCGTGATCTGGGTGATTCTGATCGCGCTCTATCTTTACGCCCGGCGCCAGGCCGCGGCGGGCGTCCTGCGCTAATAGCTGGGTAAGGAAATCGTCATCCCGGCGAAGGCCGGGATCTCGACGTTGTCTTGCAACGCGACGCAGAGATCCCGGCCTTCGCCGGGATGACGAGTATAATCAACGCGCGCGGATGAAGGCGCGGATGTCGGCCGACAATTTGTGGCGATCCTCGTCGCGGATATACATCATGTGACCCGCGCCATAATATTGATACTGGATGCGATCCTGGGGGATGCCCGTGCGCGATAGCGCATATTCGGCGGCGAAAAACGGCGTCGCGAAATCATAATAGCCTTGGCCGACGAACACGCGCAGCCCTGAATTCTCGCGCAGCGCTTGCCCGATATAGGGCGCGACGTTGAGATAGGCGTTGCTGTCGCGCCCGCCGATCCGCCAGTCCCACTGGCCGCCGATCCGGCCGATCGACTGATATTCGCGGTCGGTCTTGAACCCCAGTCCGTCGCGGCTCCAGCTGTTGATCGCCGCGGTATAGCTCGCGTCGATGCCAAAGAAGCTGGGGTCATTGTCGGGGCCTTCGCCGGCATTGTCATAGTCCTTGCCCGTGTAACGGCTGTCGAGCCGGCCGACGGTCAGCCCGCGGTCGCGCAGCAATTCCTTGTAGAAGCGGCTGGGCGCGACGCGCAGGTCGGCGCTCTCGAGATAGGTTTCGGAAAGGCCCGTGAAGCGCGCGAGTTCGCGGCGGATCGCGGCGCGTTCCTCGCCCTGCAATTTTTGGCCCTTGAGCAACGCGCTGGCATAGGGGCCGATCGCCCATTGCCGCGCTTCCTCGACGAACGCCTCGACCGACGGCGCGGTCGCCTTGCCGTGATAGAGCGCGGTCGCTGCCATCGAGGGCAGGTTGGTGACCGGCGACAGCTCGTTGCCCGCGGTGTCCGAACCCGCGGCGAAATCGAGCACGGTCGAGATCAGGATGATGCCGTTCAAAGCGACGTCATTGTACGTCTCGTTCATCAGCTGGTTCGCGACCGCGGCCGAGCGCGTCGTGCCATAGCTTTCGCCGCCGAGATATTTGGGGCTGTTCCAGCGGCCATTGTCGTTGAGCCAGCGGCGGATCACCTCGGCGACCAGCTTCGCGTCCTGCGTCACCCCGTAATAATCCTCGGGCTTCGCCTTGCCGATCAGGTGCGAGAAGCCGGTGCCCGGCGGGTCGATGAAGACGACATCGGTGACGTCGAGCAGCGCGTCGGGATTGTCGACGATCGGATAGGGCGGGGCGCCGTCGTCGACCCCGGTGCCGGGGATCGCGACGCGCTTCGGCCCGAACGCCCCCATCATCAGCCAGACGGTGCCCGACCCCGGGCCGCCGTTGAACAGGAAGGTGATCGGCCGGTTCGGGTCGCGCGGCTCCTTGACGTACGACGTCGTGACCACCGCGACTTCGGCCACGCCGTCCTTGTTCTTGATAATCGTCTCGCCGATCGTCGCGGCATAGCTGATCCGCTGTCCGCCGAAGGTGCCCGACAGCCTCGTCGTGCGAACCTGCGGCTCATAGTCGGCGGGTTTTTCGGCCTTCGCCTTATTGTCGGCAGCGCCGTCGGCGGGCTTGTCCTGCGCGTAGAGCGTGGCAGGCAGGGCGGCGGCAAGCGCCAAAGCGATAAGCGAAAGACCTGATTTCATTGATTGCGACTCCCCGTTTCGGGGCGGACCCTAAGCAGCGCCCTGAGGCGGGGCAAGAGCGCTCGTCGGAAAACGTATACGTTTTGTCGAAGGGGGTCAGGCGGCTTTGGGTTGTACTGACAGCTGCAAGCCGAGCGCGTCGAGAACGGTCGTCAGCGTCTGAAGTGTCGGATTGCCGTTTTCGGAAAGCGCATTGTAGAGTGCTTGCCGCCCAAGCCCGGTTTGCCGTGCAATCTCGGTCATGCCCTTCGAGCGGGCGACGGCGCCGAGTGCTCGGGCGATATGTTTCGCATCATTCCCTTCCATTGCTGCTTCCAGATAATAGCGGATGTCCTCAGCAGTTTCGAGATAGTCCGCAGCGTCAAAGGGGAGTGTCTTCAAAGCCATCATCTGCTTCCTTTGCCAGCATCTTGGCTTGCGCAATATCGCGCGCCTGACTGCCTTTGTCGCCGCCCAACAGCAGCAAAATCAGCCTGTCGCCCTTCCACATATAGTAGATTCGGTATCCGGGGCCAAAGGCAAGCCGCAGTTCAAACACGCCATCGCCAACGGATTTCGCGTCTCCCACATGGCCGAACGCCAAACGATCCAAGCGATCGACGATCCGCGACCTTGCCAAACGATCCCGCAAGGTCCGCAGCCATTTGTCGAATTGCGGCGTTCGCCGGAATTGAACAGCCTGTCCTTTATAAAGGACAGGTGGCGGATTGTCAATTGGCTCGTCCATGGGAACTCCTAATAACAGGGAGTTCGTCATGGTAATCACGGCCCCAAGGGAGAAGAGTCCGTTTCGGTGGCTATTGAAAGCTTACCGCCCCCATTTCGTCTTGCTCGACTTCCCGAACCGCCCCTTGCGTGTCCCCGGCTTGCCCTCGTTGCTGCGCCCCACACGCGGCGCGACCTGCTGGTCGATGGGCAACCCCAGCTCGTCGGCCTCCAGCTTGCGGATCTCGTCGCGCAGGCGCCCGGCTTCCTCGAACTCGAGATCCGCCGCCGCATCGCGCATCTTCTTTTCGAGATCCTGGATATAGGCGCGCAAATTATGTCCGACCATGTGCGCGGGCTTGTCGTCGCCGATGTCGATCGTCACCTGATCTTTCGACGCGACATGCGCGATGATGTCGCCGATGTTGCGTTTGATCGTCGTCGGCGTGATGCCATGTTCTTCGTTATAGGCGTTCTGCTTTTCGCGGCGGCGGTCGGTTTCGCGCATCGCGCGTTCCATGCTGCCGGTGATGCGGTCGGCGTAGAGGATGACGCGGCCGTCGACGTTGCGCGCCGCGCGGCCGATCGTCTGGACCAGCGACGTTTCGCTGCGCAAAAACCCTTCCTTGTCGGCGTCGAGGATCGCGACGAGCCCGCATTCGGGAATGTCGAGCCCTTCGCGCAGCAGGTTGATCCCGACGAGCACGTCGAACACCCCGAGCCGCAAATCGCGAATAATCTCGATGCGCTCGAGCGTCTCGACGTCCGAGTGCATGTAGCGGACCTTGAGTCCCGCCTCGTGGAGGAACTCGGTCAGATCCTCGGCCATGCGCTTGGTCAGCGTGGTGACGAGGGTACGGTATCCCGCCGCGGCGGTCTTTTTCGCCTCGTTGATCAGGTCGTCGACCTGCTCCTCGACCGGTTTGATCTCGACCGGCGGGTCGATGAGGCCGGTGGGGCGGATCACCTGTTCGGCGAAGACGCCCTGCGTGCGTTCCATCTCCCACGTCCCCGGCGTCGCCGACACGCTGACCGTTTGCGGGCGCATCATGTCCCATTCGGCGAAACGCAGCGGCCGGTTGTCGATGCAGCTCGGCAGGCGGAAGCCATATTCGGCGAGGGTGATCTTGCGGCGGTGATCGCCCTTCGACATCGCGCCGATCTGCGGCACCGTCTGGTGGCTTTCGTCGACGAAGAGCAAAGCGTTGTCGGGCAGATATTCGAACAGGGTAGGCGGCGGCTCGCCGGGCAGGCGGCCGGTCAGGAAGCGGCTGTAATTCTCGATCCCCGCGCAGCTGCCCGTCGCGGCGATCATCTCGAGGTCGAAATTGGTGCGCTGCTCGAGCCGCTGCGCTTCGAGCAGGCGGCCTTCGGCCTCGAGCTCCTTCAGCCGCTCGGCCAGCTCGTGCCGGATCGCCTCGCTCGCCTGTTTGAGCGTCGGTCCGGGCGTCACATAGTGGCTGTTCGCAAAGACGCGGACATAGTTGAGGGTCGCGATCTTCTTGCCGGTCAGCGGGTCGAACTCGGTGATCTCCTCGATCTCGTCGCCGAAGAAGCTGACGCGCCACGCCATATCCTCATAGTGCGAGGGGAAGATTTCGAGGCTGTCGCCGCGGACGCGGAAATTGCCGCGCGCGAACGCCTGGTCGTTGCGCTTGTACTGGAGCGCGACGAGCTTGCGGATGATCTCGCGGTTGTCGGCGACCTGACCCTTCTTGAGGTCGAAGATCATCGCCGAATAGGTCTCGACCGAGCCGATGCCATAAAGGCACGACACCGACGCGACGATGATCACGTCGTCGCGTTCGAGCAGCGCGCGCGTCGCCGAGTGGCGCATGCGATCGATCGCTTCGTTTACCGAGCTTTCCTTCTCGATGTAGGTATCCGACCGCGGCACATAGGCCTCGGGCTGGTAATAGTCGTAATAGCTGACGAAATATTCGACCGCGTTATTGGGGAAGAAGCTCTTGAACTCACCATAGAGCTGCGCCGCGAGGATCTTGTTCGGGGCGAGGATCAATGCGGGGCGCTGCAACTCGTCGATCACCTTCGCCATCGTGAAGGTCTTGCCCGATCCGGTGACACCCAGCAGCACCTGGTCGCGCTCGCCGTCGAGCGCGGTCGAGACCAGTTCGCGAATCGCGGTCGGCTGGTCGCCCGCGGGTTCATAATCGCTAACCAGTTCAAATCTCTTGCCGCCTTCGACCTTCTCGGGGCGTGCGGGTCGGTGCGGTACATAGTCACCGCTGGTTTCGATTTCGTCGAGCGAGGTGCGAATCTGGATTGCCATCGCTGCCAATATGGTATCGATTGGAGCCAACGACAATTATAATGGTTCGCAACCAAATAGCGGCATCCGGGTTCCCCCATTTGCCCAACAGGAGGATGAATTTTATGAAGAAATTTATGACGATCGCGGCGCTTGGCGTTGCATTGACGGTCGCAGGCTGCGGCAAGAGCGAAAATGCCAGCGGCCCCGTGAAGCGCGAAGCCGGCAACTGGAAAACCGACGTCAAGCTGGTGAAGTTCGAAGTCCCCGGCATGCCGGCCGAAATGAAGGACGGCATGGCGAAGATGATGGAAGGCGCCAGCGGCATGGACCAGTGCTTCACCAAGGAGCAGGTCGACAAGGAAGATATCGCAGCCGAGCTGGCCAAGGGCCCGGGCAATGGCGGCGAATGCAAATGGTCGAAGAAGAACATCGCCGGTGGCAAGATCGACATCGCCGGCACCTGCACCGCCAACGGCCAGACGGTCGACATGGCGATGAACGGCACGATGGAAGCCAAGAAGACCGACGTGACGGTCACCACCAAGGGCAAGGTGCCGACCGGCGGCGACATGGAAATGGTCATGCAGATGACCAGCACCCACACCGGCCCGTGCAAGGCACCGGCCACGACCTGATCCGTCGTCATTTCTCGAAAATCGATCGGGGCGCCAGTGGAAACTGGCGCCCCTTTCGGTTAAGCTCGCGGATAAAGAGGAGGGGGGCCATATGATCGGCTATGTGACCATGGGAACGGACGACCTGACACGTGCGCGTGACTATTATGCCGCGCTGCTCGCGACGATCGGCGCCAGCGAATTGATGCGCATGTCCGACGCGGACAATGGCTTTACCCTCTATGCCACCAGCTGGGGCCAGCCCGGTATCGCGGTGACGCGCCCTTATGACGGCCAGCCCACGCACCGCGGCAACGGCCATATGGCGGCGATCGTCGTCGACGAGCGCGTGAAGGTCGATGCCCTGCATGCCAAGGCAATCGAACTGGGCAGCGCGTGCGAGGGGCCGCCGGGTGTCCGCGGCGAAGAGGGCGAGCAGGCTTTTTACGGCGCCTATTTCCGCGATCTCGACGGCAACAAGCTCTGCGTTTTTCGCATCGGCCCCGTCTAGGATCCTGACTTGACCGACTGGCTCGATCGCCGCTCCACCCCGCTGCTGCTCGGCTTGTTCGCCGGGCTGCTCGCAGTCGCGGCGGGGCTGCTCGTCGGCGGCGATGACACGGCCCGCGCGGGCCTCGCGGCGCGGTGGACCGCGCGCACCGCGCTTCCGCTCTTCCTCGTCGCCTTTCTGGCCGGGACGCTGGCGCGCCGCTGGCCGGGGGGAACGACCCGCGCCTTGCTGCGCCGGCGCCGGCAATGGGGGCTGGGCTTTGCGCTCGCCCACACGATCCATCTCGCCGCGCTTTCGATCAATGTCCTTGTCTATGCACCGGGGCGCACATGGCAGTCGCTGATCGGCGGCGGCCTCGCTTATGCCATGCTCTACCTGATGGCGCTGACCTCGACCGATGGGTGGCAGCGGCGGCTGGGCAAATGGTGGCCGCGCCTCCATCGTTTCGGCCTCTATTATCTCTGGTTCGTTTTCACCGTGAGCTATGCCGGGCGTGCCTTTGGCGACGATCCGGGCAAGCGGGTCGTCGGCCTGATTTTCGGGACGATCCTGATCGCGGCGCTGGCGCTGCGCCTGTGGCCCAGGCGTCGCCAAGCGGTTGTCGCGATCACCGGATGATGAGGGGAACCGCGGGCCGGGTCGACTTGCCGGGCGGACAACAGGTGGGGCTGTCGGGCCGCCCGGCGAAGTCTTGAAATGAAGCCGGAGGGGGGTTGAAGGGTGCCAGGGACCAGCTCGCACCTTTCGCCTATCGGCCTCAACACCGCGCCATTGTAGGAATGCCGCGACGTTCAAAGAATGCCAGAGTTTTGGAAGCATGGCAGTTACAAGGGGTCACATGCCGATATGTCGCCGTTTGATAACCATTCCTTAACCTGTTTTCGCGCTTTTCCTTGACGATTGGCTGGGGGTTACTCTTCTGATATGGCGTCCGGTCTGCCTGTTACCGTTACGTAGAAGTAACAATGGCTGGTCGCGCAGGCTGATTGGCGTATCTACCACACCGCCCGACAGGGGTATTCGAGGGTAGCATGGACGACGCGAAAGCGAACGAGACACAGGATCCCGGCGAAACCGACCGGATCATCGCGGACGAGCTCGAGCACCTGCTCGACTCCCCGATGTTCGTCCGGTCGCCGGTGCTGTCGCGCTTGCTGCAATTCCTCGTCGAGCACCGCCTGCGCGGGGGACGCAGCTCGCCCAAGGCCTATGCGATCGCGACCGAGGCGCTCGGCCGCAACGAAGATTTCGATCCTGCGGTCGACAGCTATCCGCGCGTCATGGTCGGGCGGTTGCGCACCCTGCTCGATCGCTATTACGCCGATACGCCCTGGGTTCATCGCCTGCGTGTGCCGCAGGGCAGTTACGAGGTCGTTGTCCAGCACCGTTCCGCGCCGCCAGCGCGATCGGCGGACGAGCAGACGGGCGGTAGTGACGTCAAGGTGGCAACCGCGCCGGCTGGCCCCGGCAGACCATCGGCACCCGGTCGCGCGCGGCGCCCGCACCATGATGGCCCGCGTTATGGTCGCTGGATTGTCGCGCTTGCGCTCCTCGGTCTCGCGCTGTTCGCGCTGTGGACGCTGCGCGGCGGACCCGACCGGCTGTTCGTCAGCGCCCCGGTGCCGGCGCCGTTGCTGGAGGTCAGCGCCCCGTCGGCTGGAAATTCGCCTGAATCGCGCGCGCTGGCCCGCGCGCTTGATGGCAAGCTGCGCGACGGGCTGCGGCGCTTCGACCTCGTCGACCTGCTCAGTTCCAAGGCACCGGGCAGCGCGGCGCCGCGAAACAGCGACTATCGGCTCGACGCTTCGCTGGTCCGGACGGTCGAAGGCCCCGTCGACGTGACGCTCGTCCTCAACCGCGTCGCCGACCAGCGCGCCATCTGGTCGCAGCAGCTTCGCCTGACCCAGCAGGAAACCCCCGAGTTCACGGCGCTCGAACCCGTTATCGCGCAGATCGCCGGTGATTACGGGGTGATCGTGCGCGACCAGGTTCAACGCCAGCCCGACAATTATTCGCCCGGCTTTCCGTGCCTCGCGCAGTTCAACCGGATGCGCCAGATGCGCAACATCGTGAGCGCCAAACAGATCGATACCTGCCTCCGCGCCACGCTGGAGGATAATCCGCGCGATCCTGTCACACTCACCGCGCTGTCGTTGGTGCGTTATGGCGATTGGCAACCGCAGCGGATGACCGCGGCGGGCCGCGAGGCGATGGCCGAGGCGCGCGCGCTTGCCCAGCGATCCTATGAAAGCAGCCCCAATTCGTCGGCGGGCCTGTTCGCGATGGCGCGCGCCAATTTCTATGCCGGAAACTGTGCGGCGGGCCATGCGATGGGTGACGCCGCGATCGCGCTCAACCCTTATGATCCCGACATGTCGGGTTTCCTTGGCCTGTTCAAGGTGGCCTGCGGGAAGCTGCCCGAAGGCGAGGCGCTGCTCCGGCGGTCGCTCGAGCTCGACGCCTCCTACCCCGGCGTGCCCGCGGTTACGCTGGCCTTCATCCTGTCGCAGCGCGGCGATCAGGACGAGGCGCGGTCGATCCTCGATAATATGCCGTCGCCGAGCAATATGGAGCCGCAATATATGGTGGTACGCGCGATCGTGATGGCGCGGCAGGGCGATGTGGCGGAAGCGCAGGCGCAATGGCGACGCCTGCTCGACTATACGCGCCAGCCGGCCAATGCGACGCCCGAAACCGTGCTCAGCCGGTTCATGATCACCCCGGTGGTGATCCAGCGCGCGTCGGCGGCGCTCCGCGATTCGGGGGTCGTCCCCGCCAAAACGGCGCCTTGACGACACGCCCGGCGCTGCGCAGGGTAGCGCGATGCTGTCCGGTCTTGCCCTGCTGACGCTCGCGGCTTCGCCGCCGCCCGCCGCGGTCGCGGTGCATTTCGATCGCGAGGGCCGGATCGAGGCGCGCGTCGTCGACGGCCTCGCCAACCGCGCGAGCGGCCGCGTGGTCACTCCCGACGATCCGGTGCGCATCGCCTCGATCTCGAAGCTTGTCGTCGCGCTGGGCGTGCTGCGGCTGGTCGAGGTGGGCCGGCTCGATCTCGACCGCGATGTTTCGGACTATCTTGGCTGGCGGCTGCGTCATCCGGGCTATCCCGACCGCCCGCTGACGCTGGCGCAGCTGCTCGGGCACCGCTCGGGGCTCGCCGACACGATCGACTATGCGCTGCCGCTCGATGCCGACCTCGAATCCGTGCTCGGCGATCCGGCGGCGTGGGATGCGAAGCGCGCGCCGGGGGGCGATTTCGCTTATGCCAATCTCAATTATCCGGTGGTCGCTGCGGCGATCGAGGGCGCGACCGGCGAGCGTTTCGACCAGGCGATGGCGCGGCTTGTCCTTATCCCGCTCGGCATCGACGCCTGCTTCAACTGGCCGACGTGCAGCGATGCCGCGGTCGCCCGCGCGGTCACGCTCTACGGCGCCGACGGGACGGTCCTGCGCGACGATTTGCAGGGCGTGCGACCCGCATGCCCCGTCGTCCCGGCGGACGACGGCAGCTGCGACCTCGGCGCCTATCGCCTTGCCCGCCACGGTGCCGGGTTCAGCCCGCAAGGAGGCCTTCGCATTTCGGCGAACGATCTCGCGCGTATCGGCGTCATGCTGCTGCGCCGCGGCGGCGATTTCCTGAAACCCGAAAGCCTCGCCCGGCTCGCGGCGATGGCGCCGGTCCATCCGGTGAGCGGCGAGGGGATGGGCGGCTTTTTCTGCGAATATGGCGTGGCGATGCACAGCACGGGCGGTCCGGCGCTGAAGGATCCGGCGTGCCGCGACGACCTGTTCGGCGACGGGCGGCTGCGCCTTGGCCATTCGGGCGACGCCTATGGATTGCGTTCGGGGCTGTGGTTCGACCTTGAAGGCGGCGATGGCATTGCCTATTTCGTGACGCAGGTGCCGGAGGGGCAGAAAGGGACGCGTTCGGCATATAGTGCGGCAGAGGAGGAACTGGTCGATGCGGCGCTTCGCCAACCGACCGACGCCAGCCCTCTTGCCAGCCCCGCCCACGGACACTAGGGCAATTTTCAACATTCACGACATAGTCAGAAAAAGGAACTGTGCATGAGCGATTCGGCCGAAAAGGTAAAAAAGATCGTTGTCGAACATCTGGGCGTCGAAGCCGACAAGGTTACCGAGGAAGCAAGCTTCATCGATGATCTGGGCGCCGACAGCCTCGACATCGTCGAACTGGTGATGGCGTTCGAAGAAGAATTCGGCGTCGAAATCCCCGACGATGCGGCGGAAAAGATCGCCACCGTCAAGGATGCGATCGACTATATCGAAGCGAACAAGGGCTAAGCCCTGCGGTCCGGCCTGGCCGGACGCGGCGGCCACGCCGTCCACGCGTTTCCGGCTTCCCGGTCCCGAGCGTTCGCGCGCAGTGGCCGGGAAGCTTTTTTTATGGGCCAGCGTTCAGTAGATGCGCGCCGATTGATGTGATGCGGGTCCTTGGGGGACAGGGGCCGACGAAAGGAATGACTATGCGCCGGGTTGTGGTGACGGGATTGGGTTTGGTGACGCCGCTGGGCGCCGACGTGGAAACCACATGGGCCAATCTGCTCGCCAGCAAATCGGGCGCGGGCACGATCACCCATTTCGACGCGTCGGACCAGAAATGCACGATCGCGTGCGAGGTCAAGGGCCCCGATCATGAATATGGTTTCGATCCCGGCAAGCGCGTCGATCACAAGGTGCAGCGCCAGGTCGATCCTTTCATCATCTATGGCATCGACGCCGCCGGCCAGGCGATCGAAGACGCGGGCCTCGAGGATATGTCCGACGAGATGAAGCTGCGCGCCGGCTGCTCGATCGGCTCGGGCATCGGCGGTCTGCCGGGGATCGAGAGCGAAAGCCTGCTGCTCGCCGAAAAGGGCCCGGGCCGCGTTTCGCCGCATTTCGTCCACGGCCGCCTGATCAACCTGATCTCGGGCCAGGTCAGCATCAAATACGGCCTGCAAGGCCCCAATCACGCCGTCGTCACTGCCTGCTCGACCGGCGCGCATTCGATCGGCGACGCGGCGCGGATGATCCGTGACGACGACGCCGACATCATGCTCGCGGGCGGCGCCGAGGCGACGATCTGCCCGATCGGCATCGCGGGCTTCGCGCAGGCGCGCGCGCTCAACATGAGCTACAACGACCGCCCCGAACAGGCGAGCCGCCCCTATGACAAGGACCGCGACGGTTTCGTCATGGGCGAAGGCGCTGGTGTCGTCGTGCTCGAGGAATATGAGCATGCCAAGGCGCGCGGCGCCAAGATTTACGCCGAGGTCGTCGGTTACGGCCTGTCGGGCGACGCCTATCATGTGACCGCGCCGCATCCCGATGGTTCTGGCGCGTTCCGTTCGATGGAAATGGCGCTGAAAAAGGCGGGCATGACCCCCGCCGACATCGACTATATCAACGCGCACGGCACCTCGACGATGGCCGACACGATCGAGCTCGGCGCGGTGAAGCGCCTGTTCGGCAACGAGATCGCCAATGTGTCGATGAGCTCGACCAAATCGGCGATCGGCCATCTGCTCGGCGGCGCCGGCGCGGTCGAGACGATCTTCTGCATCCTCGCGATCCGCGACCAGATCGTCCCGCCGACGCTCAACCTCGACAATCCCGACGAAGGCACCGAAGGCGTCGACCTGGTCCCGCACAAGGCGAAGCAGCGCAAGGTGAAGGCCGCGCTCAACAACAGCTTCGGCTTCGGCGGCACCAACGCCAGCGTGATCGTCAAGGCGGTCGATTAAACACGTCGTCATTGCGAGCGAAGCGAAGCAATCCAGAGCGGTTTACGCACACTCTGGATTGCTTCGCTTCGCTCGCAATGACGAACTGTAAAACCTCT
Source organism: Sphingopyxis sp. (assembly GCF_036675685.1). Lineage (GTDB taxonomy): Bacteria > Pseudomonadota > Alphaproteobacteria > Sphingomonadales > Sphingomonadaceae > Sphingopyxis. The sequence continues at coordinate 7,489 of NZ_JAKFEM010000063.1, read as the reverse complement.
TTCCTACATTGCGCAGCCATGCTCTATCACCCCGTCGCCGCGCTCCGGCTTAAGGTGACAAAGGTGACACTCCGAACCCCGATTGCGGTAACCTCTGTCACCTTAAGGCGCTGATTGGGAGAAGATGGTGCATCCGTTCCGCTGGCTGACGATCACGATCTTGGCCCTCCTGCTCGCCGCCTGCTCGGGCGGTGCGCCCGAGGATACCGTCGTGGTCATCCCGCAAGGCGCCAGCATCGCCAAGGCCGGCGAGATTCTCGAAAAGGCCGGTGCGGTCTCTGCCTCCAGCTTCCGCAACGAAGCGCGCTTCTTCGGCTCCGACGATCCGATCAAGCCCGGCGAATATGAGGTGAAGGCCGGGATGGACGCCGGCGACATCCTCGAACTGCTCCAGTCGGGAAAAACCGTCCAGCGCTTCGTCATGGTGCCGGAGGGCATGCCATCGATCATGGTGTGGGACCGGTTGATGGCCGAAAAGCGCCTGACCGGTAAGGTGCCGGTTCCCGCGGAGGGCAGCGTGCTTCCCGACACCTATGCCTTCACGACGGGCGAAAGCCGCGCCGAGGTGCTGAAGCGGATGCAGGCGGCGATGGACAAGGCGTTCAACGAACTCTGGGCCAAGCGCAGTCCGCGCACGGGGGTCAAGGACCGCAACGAGGCGATGACCCTCGCCTCGATCGTCGAAAAGGAAACCGGGGTTGCGGCCGAGCGCCGCACCGTCGCGGGCGTCTACACCAACCGCCTCGCGGTCGGCATGAAGCTTCAGGCCGACCCGACGATCATCTATCCGATCACCAAGGGCAAGCCGCTGGGGCGGCGGATATTGCGGTCCGAAATCCAGGCGGTGAATGGCTATAATACCTACAGCATGATCGGCCTGCCGCAGGGGCCGATCGCCAACCCCGGCAAGGCGTCGATCGCCGCGGTGCTCGACCCCGAAGCCAACGACTACCTCTTCTTCGTCGCCAAGGGCGACGGTGGCCACATCTTCGCCCGCACGCTGTCCGAGCATAATGCGAACGTCCAGAAATGGTATCAACTGCGGCGCGATAGGGGAGAGATGGAGTAATGGCGACCGCGAAACTCTTCATCCATGGCGTCCCCGACAGCCCTGCGATCTGGCGCCCGCTGCTCGTCGCGCTCGACCTTGGCGACACGCCGGTCGCGGTGCCCGCACTCCCCGGCTTCACCGCGCCTTTGCCGGCGGGCTTTGCCGCGACGAAGGAGGCTTATGCCGATTGGGCGGTCGGGCAGGCGGAAACCATGTTTGCGGCGCACGGCTCGATCGATATTATCGGCCACGATTGGGGCGCGCTGATCGCGCAGCGCGTCGCGATGCTGCGCCCCGACCTCATCCGCAGCTGGGCGATCTCGAACGCGGTGATCGAGCCCGACTATCGCGGTCACCGCCTCGCGCGCATCTGGAACACACCTATCCTCGGCGAACTCTTCATGGCGCTCAGCAAGCCCGCCAAGCTTGCCGAGGGGCTCGCGGCGCAAGGCATGCCCGCCGACATCGCCCGCGAGGAAGCCGCGCAATGGGCGAACAAGGACAAGCGCCGCGCGATCCTCAAGCTCTACCGTTCGGCGAAGGGATTGAGCTTCGAGCATGACTGGGCCCGCGACATCCCCGAACTGCCCGCCAACGGCACGCTGATCTGGGGCGCGGGCGATCCTTATGTCGAGCTTTCCGTGGCGCAGCGCTTCGCCGCGAACACGGGCACGCCGCTGACGGTGATCGAAGGGGCAGGGCATTGGGCGATTGCGGAGCGGCCCACCGAGGTTGCCGCCGCGCTGCGCCGATTCTGGGCCAGCCTATAACCTTCTTCGCGTCGCCGGCATTCCAAATATTGCAATCGGAGTTAATCGATAAATCCGATCAAGCTCTGCCAATTTATCGATTGGACCGCAGCCGCCTTTCATGCGCTTAGGCGCGCGAAACAAACAAAAGAAAGGCTCTCCCATGATCAACCAACCCGTTCCCGCCGTGACGCTCAAGACCCGCGTGCGCGACGAAGCCGTCGATGGCCCGAACCCCTTCCGTTGGCAGGATGTCGACACCGGCGAGCTGTTTGGCGAAGGCCGTCACATCCTGTTCGGCCTGCCCGGTGCCTATACCCCGACCTGCTCGAATGAGCAGTGCCCCGGTTTCGAGCGCCTGCACGCCGATTTCGCCGCCGAAGGCGTCGCCGACATCCACTGCGTCAGCGTCAACGATGCTTTCGTGATGTACAATTGGGGCAAGAGCCTCGGCGTCGAGAAGGTGAAGATGGTTCCCGACGGTTCGGCTGCCTTCACACGCCGCATGGGCATGCTGATCAACAAGGATCACCTTGGCTTCGGCATGCGCAGCTGGCGCTACACCGCGATCGTCGATGATGGCGTCGTCGTCCAGATGTTCGTCGAACCGGGCATCAACGATATTGGCACCGACAGCGATCCCTATGTCGAATCGACCCCCGAAAAGGCGCTCGAATGGGTGAAGGCGAACCCGTACCAGGGCAAGCTGTCGCAGGCGGCCTGATCCGATAAGCGGCCCGGGCATCCCCCCTCCCGTCCGGGCCGCTGGCGCCGTACCCATTATCGTGACCGCGACGATGGGTGCGGCGGACCAGCTTGCTTTCAACAATTTGCGCGCGGCGCATTATCCGCCCGAGCGCAATCACCTGCCGGCGCATATCACGCTGTTCCACCAGCTGCCGCCATCGTGCCATGACGAGTTCGACCGGCTGCTGCGCCGCATCGCCGCCGATACGCCGCCCCCGGCCGCTAGGCTGCGCGAAATCTACTCGCTCGGCGGCGGGGTCGCCTTTCGCATCGACAGCCTCGACCTCCTCGCTATCCGCGAGCGCATCGCCGACCATTTCACCGGGATGCTGACCGCGCAGGACCAGGGCACGCCGCGGCTTCACATCACCATCCAGAACAAGGTCGCACCGAAAGAAGCGAGGGCGCTGATCGCCGAGCTTGCCGAAGATTTCCAGTCGCGCCCGCTGTCGATCACCGGCCTGGCCGCGCATCATTATCTCGGCGGACCATGGCAACCGGCGTTCGCGCGTAATTTTCGCGGCGTGCGCGCATGATATTGACCGGCGGCAAAGGCCTGCCTATAGGCGCTGCTCGCCCGTCGCGGCGACCCTTCGGGGCGGAGTAGCTCAGCTGGTTAGAGCAGCGGAATCATAATCCGCGTGTCGGGGGTTCGAGTCCCTCCTCCGCTACCAATCCTCATTTTCCACCGACGACCCATTTTGGCCACCGGTGAATTTTTTTCGAGCAAAATCAAATATTTTTGGCGTCCCGCTGAGCGCTTCAGCGTCCGGTTGCGTCCCGCTGCGACCGCCGACGTCGATTTGAATTGGGGGTGGATTGGGGGTAATTTTTGCCCGTCTCGAAAAAAGGCGATACCCCCAGATGCCGCTCAAGGAACTTGAAGTAAAATATGCCAGCAAGCGGCAACGCCCTTACAAGCTGTCGGATGGCGGTGGTTTGCACCTGCTCGTACAGCCGAGTGGCTCGAAATTGTGGCGCCTGAAATACCGCTTCGACGGCAAGGAAAAGCTGTTGAGCTTCGGCAAGTATCCCGTCGTCACTCTCGCAATCGCTCGCGAGAAGCGGAACGAGGCCAAGCTGCTGCTAGATCAAGGCAAAGATCCCGCAGAAGCCAAAAAGCGGAAGAAGCGGGAGAAGAGGGCGCTCAAGCAGTTCGAAGAAATTGCGCGGGCCTGGCATGCGAATCGCGTTGAAGGGCTCGATCCCGCCCATGCCCAGCGGATCATCAGTCGGATGGAGCGCGACGTCTTTCCGGCCATCGGTGCCCGTCCCATTGTGGAAATCGAGCCACCTGAGATTCTGGAGATGATTCGTCTCGTCGAGGCTCGCGGTGCCCTCGATATCAGCAGGAGACTCAAGCAAGGCGTCAGCCAGGTCTTCCGCTTCGCGATCGCCAGTGGATGGGCCAAGACGGATCCGACCCTCAGCTTGAACGATGCCCTCAAGCCCAAGCCGCCCGTCAAACACATGGCTCGCGTTCCGCTCACGGAATTCCCCGCACTGGTCCGCGCTATCCTTGCCTATGACGGCGAGGATACGCCGCGCCGCCGAGAGATTACGCGCGACGCGCTGATGTTCACCCTGTTGACCTGGGCGCGGACCGGCGAAACGCGGTTTGCCGTATGGAGCGAGTTCGAGAATCTGGAAGGGCCGGAACCGCTGTGGAGATTGTCGCCCGAACGCATGAAGATGGAGCGGGAACATCTTGTGGCCCTGCCGCGTCAGGCGGCCGATCTCTTGCTCCGTCGTCGCCGAGAAACCAATGGCGACTATGTGTTTCCCGGAACAAAGCACGGGAAGCCCATCTCCGAGAACACCATGATCTACGCCTGTTACCGCATGGGTTACCGAGGCCGGCAGACTGTGCATGGCTTTCGGGGGCTTGCTTCCGCACTGGGCGCATCGACCGGCTATATTGGCGTATTGGGATCGGCGACGCGCAAACCCGCGCGCATCGACAAATTGCGCGCTCAAGGCGTTTCCGACGGCCAAATCGCCCGCCTTCACTCGCCCATCGGGCAGGCGCGATGCGGCAAGTCGCCCTGGGAGGTTGCCGTCTCGATCATGGCGGAAATTATGCAGTGCCGTACCCTCACGGATGCGATGGCATAGCTGAAACCCGTCAAATCTGCGCGACTGATCTTCATATATTGATTGTGCCGTTCCTGAATCGGCGTGGCCCCAGTTCGCCCACTTTCGGATGTCGGGTTGCTCGGAACTCTGGTCAAAATCCGACAGTCTCAATACGGTGAGCATGGATTTGATGGAGCGACGGGACGTTCGGTGAGCGCCTATCTTCCATATTGATGTCTGCTTTCTTATGATTCGACTTGGAAGCCGGCAGACTGCTTTCGGCCAAAATGCCCAACTGCGGTTGATGAAACTCGCCTGTCCGCTATAAATTGGCACGGCGTGTGCTGCGTGCGCCCGGGCGCCGCCCGAATACGGAGACTGGTTCGACCTTTTTCCGCAGGAGCGCGTCATCATGACCGCATCGATATCCGTGCCTTCGCCCCGTCTTGCTTCCGTTCTCCGCAAGTTCCTCGAAAGCTCCGCGGCGGGCGGTATCGTCCTTATGGTGGCAGCAGCCCTCGCCATGCTGGTCGCGAACTCGCCGCTCGCATCGCTCTATTTCGAGGTGCTTCACGGCTATGTCGGAGGCCTGTCCGTCCTGCACTGGATCAATGATGGCCTGATGGCGATCTTCTTCCTGTTCGTTGGGCTTGAGATCAAGCGCGAGCTCGTCGACGGTCGTCTCGCCACATGGGATCAGCGCCGCCTGCCGGTGCTTGCCGCGGCAGCGGGCATGATCGCCCCTGCCGGCATATATCTGCTCTTCGCGGGAAGCGATGCCGCGCTCGTCAATGGCTGGGCGATCCCAGCGGCGACCGATATCGCCTTCGCCATCGGCGTCCTCGCCCTGCTCGGCAAGCGTGCGCCAACCTCGCTCAAGCTGTTCCTCGTCACCGTCGCGATCGTCGACGACATGGGCGCAGTGGCCATTATCGCGCTCTTCTACACGTCGGGAATCAATCTCGCGGCGCTGGCGGCGGCCGCGGGGATCTTCGCCGTGCTGTTCGTGCTCAACCGCTCCGGCGTGCGGTCTCTCGCTGTCTATCTCCTGGGATTCGCCCTGCTGTGGGTCGCCGTGCTGCTGTCGGGGATCCACGCGACCATCGCTGGCGTCCTCGCCGCATTCACCATTCCGATCATTTGGACGCCGGGCCGTCCCGATGCACCCGAGTCCCCGCTCCACCGTCTCGAACATGCGCTCGATTTCCCCGTCGCCTTCCTGATCGTGCCGATCTTCGGCTTTGCCAATGCGGGCGTCGCGCTGACCGGGATCACCCTCGACGACATGCTCTCGCCGATGCCGCTCGGCATTGCGGCCGGCCTGTTCTTCGGCAAGCAGCTCGGTATCTTTGCCGCGATCTGGCTCGCGGTCAGAACCGGCTTCGCCGCCAAGCCGCGCGGGGCCACCTGGCTGCAGATTTATGCCGTGGCGGTGATTTGCGGCATCGGCTTTACGATGAGCCTTTTCATCGGGAGTCTCGCTTTCGCCGATCCGGTGCTGATCGAGGAGGCGAAGCTTGGAACGCTCGCCGGATCCATTCTCGCCGCGCTGACAGGTTTCCTGTTGTTCCGCTTCGCTCCGGTTGCCACCAAATATAAACGAGAAGAAACTGAGCAGACGCGCGAGATCGATGCCGATGGCGACATGGCGGGACCTTGCGCCAAGGTCGGCTTGATGGCCGCCTCCGACAGCGATTGAAGATTTCTGATCGGCGATTGAACCAAAGGCGCGGGCCGAGGCACCTTGCCAGAGATGACCGAGCAAACAATCCCTGAGACAATGCGCCAACGCGCGAGGGACGCCTATCTTGTCGTCGCGGCCCAAACTGGTGACCGTGCAGCCTTCGCATTGCTCGTGCCGCGTTGGCATGGACGGCTTCTCGCACACGCATTGCGCCTCACCCGCCGCCGCGATGTCGCCGAGGATGCTGTACAGGCGGCATGGGTCGAGATCGTTCGGGGGCTCCCCATGTTACGCGACGAACGCGCCTTTCCGGCATGGGCTTTCCGGATCGTCACGCGCCGGTTGATGAAGTCATTTGGACGCGGTGCGCTCGAAATCGGGATCGATGCCGCCGAAGCCGAGGCTGAAGTTGGTGACGCGGCCGTGGCAGGGGAGAGCGTGATCCTTGATCGCACCGACCTCGGCAGGGCGATGGCGGCGCTGTCGCCGGTCCAGCGCGCCGCGGTCGCGCTCCACTATTTCGAGGGGCTGAGCGTCGCCGAAGTCGCCGTCGCGCTCGAAGTGCCCGCAGGAACAGTCAAGACGCGGTTGATGCACGCCCGCGCGCATCTTCGCACTTATCTCAAAGGAGTAGATCATGCTTGATACCGACAAGGACATCGACGCCGCGATTATCGCCGAGGAGAAAGCCTTGCTGCGCAGCCTCGCGGACGAACCGGGCTATTTTCGTCAGCTCTCCGCGCTCTTCGACAGCCGCGGGAGCTGGATGAATCTCGTCATGATGGCCGCCCAGCTTCTCCTGTTCGCCGCCGGGGCATATGCAGCATGGCAATTTTTCGAGGCGGGCGATGCCTTTTCCGCGCTCCGCTGGGGATTGCCGTCCGCCGTGCTGCTCATCATGTCGCTCATGATCAAGCTGGCGCTTTGGCCGGTATTGCAGACGAACCGTATCCTTCGCGCACTCGCGAGGCTCGAGCTTCATCCTCGGGACAGCGGCCTCTGAGCCGTTCCGATACGGCGTCGGGCAACCGATCCGTTACGATACTCTGGTCGTGGTGAGAGTTTAGGGTCAGGACCCATTGATTTGCGGAGATGGCTGTGATTCAGGCGACCACGAAGGAGCCTGAATTTGAGCGATTTATTCTGGCTGACGGACGAGCAGATGGCGCGTCTTCAGCCCTA
>NZ_JAKFEM010000030.1:0-38933 GCF_036675685.1 Sphingopyxis sp. | reverse complement strand
AGCGAGGCCAAGTTGGAAACGCGAACATAGCTTGGAAAATTGCGGAATATATGAAAGCCTCACTGAGGCGGCATCCATTCGGATGATCCGTTCGGGCCTTGGGGGAGAGGCACGCTATGAGCACGAGAAAGGCTTATTAAGTCGATCGGGAGCGACAAATTTATGAAGCTCCTCAACGAGAAGTTCTCGATCGATTGGGCGTTTCATTCGTTTCGCGGCCAAGCAACCAATTGTCAGATTGCAGACAATTACACCCGCGAGGATCGCGATCCTGCAGTGAAACGGGCAGCCAAGTCAGTGGAAGCTTTCTTTGACTTGCTGGACAAGGAGCATGCCAAGACGGCTGCGAAACAGCCAGTGACTGTGCCGGGACAGCCGATCCAAGTTGGACCGCACGACGCCGGTGTCCATCCGCGTTATGCGCCGGTGAACCACCCTTGGCGAAACCAGTTCCCAACGATTCCGCGCAATAGCCTCATTGCAAATCCCTCCGGACGATATCGGCCAGCGACAATGTCGCCCTTCAATCCGAACCGTTGGGGAGCCAATCCAATCATTCGGTCACCCAATTTCGGCACCCAGCCGCGAACGATCGCACCCGCCCCTGCGTCCAGGTCGACGTACATGGATAGCATTAGACACGGGATAAACCCGATTACCCGCGACATCATGGGTGGGCGTATTCAGCCCACTGTTCGCCCGAGTTACATACAACCAAGACCGGCGGCGCTTCAGCGTGGGGGAAGCGGCTGGGATCCAAGCAGATTCGGGTTTGGTACGCAGACAATGAATCTCATGGATCGATGGCGGCCCGACCGTCGCATTATGGTACCAACGCAATACGGCAGCAGCCGGTATGAGTTTAAGGGATTGATTGACCGCGGCTCACGTGACTTTTGATGAGCGGCAGAACTTCAAGCTTGTGTCGTGGGCTTCGATCAAGGTCGCGCTTCACTTGCCGTAGACCCGCCTCCGACGAATCGCTGCAATGGTGGACGGGAACCTTCTGCTTTCGCCTTCTGTGCTCTCAGGAGCCGTCAGTCCCCTTTCGGCCACATCCGGCGCCCATCTCGGGGCAGATGCGCGGATGCCGCATGGCCGCGAGCTCGACGGCGGACGCGACCGGACGGTGGGCACGATTATCGGCGCTGCCGGTGGCAGCCTTCTGGGCCGCGCCATCGACCGCGGCGAACTCAAATGTCGTTAGAAAAAGCGGACGGCGCGAGAAGGACCAACTAGCTCGCGCCGTCCTGCCGAAGCCGCGCACAGTGGGGGTGGCGCGGTATCGGCCAATCAGCCTATGCATCATCGCGGTAGCGTTGAGCCTTGGTGACCCGAAGCCCGGCGATACCGGCGCGATCGATCGATCGGCGCCAGGCGGCGAGCTCTTCGAGACTCAGCCGATATCGCTTACAAGCTTCGTTGAGGCTCAACAATCCGCCGTCGATCGCGGCCAGCACCTCGGCTTTGCGCCGGCTGACCCAGTATGTTGTTGCCGAGGATGGCAAATCCTCCAGCGTCAGCGGGCCCAATGGTCCCATGACCGACGTTGGCCTTGTGCTTTCGAGCACCGCGAATTCTCCATTCGCACGGCTTGCGCCGCTTCGTGTGCCCCCCAGCTGAAATCTGCCGGAATTGGGTTAAGAAAAGCTTGCGGAGAGGTGCACGATGCGATGAACCGCTCGATGTCCACAGCGCGTCAAGGCTATGGATCGGGCTTAACGCGCCGGTGATTATTGTTCATTAGGCTCGCTCGCGAATGTTCCAAGGAGCCCGACCTAAATGCGCCGCCCGCTATCGTTGATTTTGCCCGCGCTTGCGCTCCTTGCCGCCTGCCAGCCGGAGCGCGGCGCACGCCTTGCAGAGGCGCAGCGCTTTTACGCCGAAGGGCAATGGGCCGACGCGCGCATCGAGCTGATGAATTTGCTGAAAGTAGATCCCGACAATGGCGCGGCGCTAAGGCTGATGGCGCGCATCCAGATCGCAAGCGGCGACGGCGAGGGAGCAGCGGCTACTCTCGCGCGCATCAACGACCAGGCCCCATCGGCTGAACTGGCGGATATGCGGGCCGAGGCCGACATGCTGCGCGGTCGGTGCCGCGGCCTGCTGGCCGTGACGCCGGGCAAGGAGCCGATATCTGCGACGCTGCGGCGGGTGCGCGCGCTGTGTGCGATCGACGTTGGCGATATGGTGGCGGCAGGGAAGGAAGCCGCCTCCGGACTGGCCGCTCATTCTGGCGACGCCGGACTCCAATTGGTGGCTGCGCGTCTTGCCATTCTGCGCGGCGACATTGCCGAAGCCGAACGGCTAATCGGAGCCGCGCGAAAGGCCAAGGGCGACGGTTTCGAGATCGAGATGGTCGCCGGCGCGCTCGATCAGCGCCGCGCCAATGTGAGCGGGGCACTGACGCATTATGCGGCGGCCGAGAAACGGAACCCGCTCAACAGTGGTCCGCTTGCGGCACAGGCCGAGTTGCTGGCTGCGGTCAAGGACAAGGACGGACTGGCCTCGGCCGTCGATCGCCTGCGCCGGATAGCGCCCCAATCGCCGGCGACCGCGATCGCGGCGGCCCGGCTCGCCCTGCTGCGCGGTGATCCGCGGGCGGCGCAGGAGGCATTGCTCGCGGCACGCCAACTCACGGGCGACCGCCCTGCGATCCAGCTGTTGACGGGACAGGTCGCAATGGCGGCAGGCAATCACGATATCGCGATCACCGAAATAACGCGATACCTGAACAGCGGCGCGCGCGACGAGGATGCCGCGCTGATGCTGGCCGCCGCCCTTTCGGCAACGGGCGACCCCAAAGGCGCGATGATGGCGCTCAAACCGCTGGCCGCTCTTTCCGATCCGTCGCGTCCCGTTCTTTTGGCGCTGGCGCGCTATGCAAAAGCTGCAGGGCAGACCAATGCCGCCGCAAGCTTTGCCGCACGCGCCGCGAAACCGTCGCCCAAGCGAACGGCCAATCTGCTCGTCCGGGCCGACCGGGCACTGGCCGCGAACGACTGGAAAGGGGCTATCATCGCCTATGGGGCGCTGATCGACCGTGAAGGCGTCCGACCCAATGCGATAATTCTAAACAATCTGGGCTGGGCGCATTTCCAGGATGGACAAACCGACAAGGCGATCGCGCTGCTGAGAGACGCGCTCAAGCAGGCGCCCGACAACGCGTCGGTGCTCGACAGCCTGGGCTGGGTGCTCTGGTCGTCGAATAAGGACCGCACGGTGGCGCGCAGCTATCTCGCCAAGGCCCATCGGCTGGCACCTGCCAACGCCGTGATCAAGGCGCATTGGGAGGCGGTGAACCGCTGATCCGCTGGCTACGGCCTGCCGATCAGGCGGCCACGAATTGCGGGGCGGACGACGGGCGCCGACGGCGCAGCATCAGCGCACCGACGCCGAGCGCGAACAGGCCGAACATGCCGGGCTCGGGAACCGGGGTGCCGCCCGACGAACTGCCGCCCGACGAGGTGCTGATCGTGCCGCTGCCGACCGCCGACGTGGTCGCGCCGGCGCCGCTGATCGACTGATAGCGGGCGAAGAAGTCGCTGAGCGTTAGCGAGGTGATGGGCGATGCAAACGACAGGGTCAGCGTGCCCGAACCCGAATCGCCGAGACCGACGCCGCCCCCGCCCCCGCCGGCGCAACTGTTGGTGCCGCCGCCGCCCTTGAAACATACATCGACGCTTCCGACGTTCGGGACGTTCGAATTGAGTGCGGTCACGCTGTAGGTGCCGGTGCTCGACGCGCCGCTGATGGTCGGATCGGTGTTGAAGCCGAAGCCCGAAACACGCGAGTCCGTGATCGGCGCGCCCGAGGTGTTGGTCACCGCGTAGCCCAACGTATAGCTGGTGGCCGTCGTCCCGGTCAGCGTGAAGACGATCTGCGACGCCAGTCCGTCGATCGCTCCGCTGCCGGTATAGCCATTATAGTCGACCGTGAAGCTCTTGTTGAGATCGCTGTTGCCCAACGTGATCACGTCGGCCTGTGCGATGCCGGGCAGCGCGGCGAGCGCGGCTGCGGCTAGGACGGGCAAAATACGGTTCTTCATGACAACCCCCTGATTGGTTACCGCCGCGTAAAGAAATCGGAAGCTCGGGCCAACCCCGAAGTCGAAAAATCCCTGTGCCAACAAGGGATTCACATCAAGATATGACCCCAGCTGAACTTGGCCCGTGCTCCGCGGATATTGCGTCGAAGGATTAGCTTGCGTTCGGTGACAGAAACCAGCCTAGGTCTGCTTTCCCAAATTTGAACGCAAAAGCCGACAGACAGCAATCGGCCAGATCCGGCGGTAGGGCAAGCTGGCGCGCTCGATGCAGCTGGAATGTCCGCAACGGCGTGTTTTGCGGATAGCCGCTTCTCGGCGCGAATACCGGAAAGCGGACCTCCCATTAGATTGGCTTAGTTATAACGCCTACATTGAGAGCTTGTCGCTGGCCTTCTACCAACTCTGCCCGATATCGTCATTCAGCCTCCACCGCCTCGGCGGCCGGGTCATTTTTCAAAGCTTGGACCGGCGAAGGCCCCACAGCTATTCGGTCGCACCGCCCAAATCTGTATCTTTAATCGACACATAGCCGGTGTTGGTCAATCGATCGAATGAGGTCACGCCGAGACCGCGCAAATGCGCCACCGCGGCTACGAATAGCGATGATGTGAGGTCCGCGGAGCTGAGAAGTCGATGTCGGTAAAAGCCAAAAACCTTCACTTCGCGCGACAAGAATGCCGCTTTCCCGGGTTCGTCCGTATACGCCCGAGCGACGAAGCTTCTCCAGCCTTGTGAGAACCGATAGACGTCATACTCATAGTGCCAGTCATGCATGCCGTCGGCATCGGTAGCAGAGGCATCAACATGACGATCGATGCTGACGTGCATGCGCATCTTCAAGGGCATAATGACTGTCGGATTTAATTCAAAAACTGTCCGGTCGCGACATCATATGTTCGGGAGGTCGATCCATAATCGCTGTTAAACCCAACTGTGAGAACAATGAATTTCCTCTCGTCTATCGTGATGCCGGATGTGCCATTAATCCTTATTGTCGAGATTGCCGATCGATTGCGGAACCCGATATAAGAAAGCTGATTTTTGTCTTCGTGCATCAGCGTATCGCCCAGCGCATGTTCGAGCGCCGCGAAATTCGTATCGGAGACGCGGAAAGTCTCCTCGGGCTTGATCGAAGCACTGGTCCCGTCCGGCCGGGAATCCACGACTGCGCCGCGCATGGTGACGTCGTCATAGGCATTTTCCTGGGACGGATTTTCGATCGTCAGCTTCACATAGTCCTTGTAGATATTCATGCGATAGATTTTCCGGTTGCCAGCATAGGCTATTGTACGATCATATGCCTTGTGGAGCTTCTCCTTATCGAAATTTCCCTCGTCGCGCCCGGTGATCGTTTTCGGCAGATCCTGCACGAAGGTCGCCACCGTCTCGATCCCGCCCGTCACGAGGGCGAAGGGAGCCAAAAACCCAAGCACAAGGAAGCCCAAAGTTGCGATCAAATTGGCGGTTAACCGCAACGGTGACATCCGGGCAGACAGACGCAGTTCGCCGCCGAAGAACCCCGTGCCTTTGTCGGGATACGATTTCTCGGCTTTTTGCGTCTTGTAGGCGGGGGGCGGCTCGGCGGCTTTTTGCTGCCAATCCTCGGGCGGGTCTTTGTCGATGATCCCATAACCGGGGCTCTCCGGATCCTCGACAAACACGACAAAGCGTCCGGTGTAGAAATTGGGAAGCTCGCCCATAGTGATAAACTGGCGGATTACCGTTTCGTAGGGGGCGCCATGTTCCGGAAACACCGTCAGCGTGAAAATGAACATGTGATTGAAGTTCGAAACCGTCAGCCCTGCCTCTTCAAGCTTGCCGACGCGCGCCAACACGCGCCTGCCAGGCGAAATTCCGCCCTCGGCAGATTCGAGAATCCGGTTCGCGATGCCGCTCTGTGCGGACTCGAGCATCGGTTTCAGATTGCGCGATATGCTCGTCACGAACACGCCGGTGAACAGGAAGCTTGCCGCGATGAATCCGATCACCACGAATGGTATCCATGAATCGGGTGCAACCCCGTTCGCGCCGGCAACGATGAAGCCGACAAATGCCCCTATCGCCATCCACAGCGCCGCCAGAAAGAGGAAGCGGCGCGGATTGAATCGGGCCTTCGGCGGGCTTGATGGGGATTTGCTTTGCATCAACATGGATATGGTCCGTCGTCAGAGCGTCTGGCACAGCTCGCGGCGTAAATCAGAGAGTGCGAGCCTCGTTTTAATATTGATATTATGAGGCAATCTTGCGGCGCTGCAAGCGTCGGTGTTCGATGCTTCTGTTTGAAAGGTAGCCGAGCAGTCCCCCGCGAATGTCCGTTTCTTTCAATTTCTTGCCAAAAAGCGGCCTGTCCGCAAGCGGCCAACAGCGCTGTTTTCATGAGCGGAATAGATATTGCTCGTTATCGCAAAAGAGCTCCGTCGCCCCGACAGCGCCGCCTTCGTGTTTTTCTCGGAAAGCCACTGAACATCGCCTGACGCCGCCGTTCAGTCCCCTGACACCAGCCGGGGCGCTTATGGACAGCAAGCTGGGGGGCCGAATGGAGAAATCACATGAAAACTCTTCTATTAGGCTTGGCCGTTTCTGCCGCAGCGATAACAGGACCCGCCGCCGCACAGAATCCAAACAGCGGTTATCCAGACCGTGACGGAATCTATGGGGATGACGACCGCAGTGGTCGCGGCAATATCTCGGCGCGCATCGAGCAGCTGCGCGAACGAATTCAGGCTGGCGTGCAGTCCGGGGCGATCAGCCGTCAAGAAGCTGCGCCGCTTTGGTCGGGACTCCGGTCGTTGAACCAGTTGGAGCGCCGCTACAGCCGCAACGGGCTGAACAATCAGGAGCGGCAGGAACTCCAAATACGCCTGCGCTCGCTCCGCCAGGATGTCCGCCGAGCGGATAACGGCGCGAGCGGACGCTATGAAGCATGGGATCGCGACAACGGGCGTGACGATGACCGCTACGACGACCGGGACTATGATCGTGGCGATCGCCGGGACGACGACCGGGACGACAGGTACCGGGAACCTCAACAGCGCGGCGGGCTTGGCGGCGTGATCGACGGTGTGCTTGGAAGAAACTCCGGCAGGCTGGAGGTCGGCCAGCGGGCGCCTTCGGACCTGTATGGCGTCCCCTATGAGTATCGCGATCGGTACCGCGATACGGATCGTTCCTATTATCGCTCGGACGGGCGCCAGATTTATCAGATCGATGCCCGCACCCAAGCGGTCATCCGCATTCACGCGATGAACTAGATTTACATCGTGCCCCGACCGGCTCCATGCTGGTCGGGGAACTTTGCTTTGAGCTGGGTGCTAATGTGGACTCCTCGAATGTCCGCATTTGCAGAACCCTTAACCAATAGCCGACGGGCAGCTATCGGCCAAGTCGAGCCGAAGAGCGGCTCGGCAGGAATGCGCCTCAAAGCTGCCGTTCGTCGACGACCACAAGATCGTTGCCTTCGCGCCACATCGTCGCCATTGGCTATCGAGTTTCGAGTGCCTGAAAGTGAAGGTTCGCGTGACCCCCCGATACCAAGCGCACCGACAATTCAAGTGCAGAGAGTCAGCCCTCCAAATTGAAATGCCACTCAGAATTTCGAGTTCGTCGGGTGTCTGGCCTTGCGACCGCTGACCGACCTATCAGAATTCGCCAGCAACGCCGACGCGGACAGCCGTATTCTTGCTTCCAGCATGCGAAACACCGACTGTGAACGCAAAGGGATTTTCGGTGGTGAAGCGGTGGGCAACCGATGCGCCCAGCGCTTGTTCTCCTCGAAAGGTCGCGAGGTTGAACGTATAACTGGTCTTGCCGGGTTCTGAAGGCATGGGGGCCGGGACCAGCGCCACCGCCGTCGCGGTGCCTCGCTGCGCATCGCGGCGGTCGCGATCGGTAATTGCATAGAGGTCGCCGATCTGGGCCGTGTGGGTTGCAGCGAGCGCTTGCAGACCTGGAATGGCCGCAGAGCTCATTGATTCCAGCGAGGTCAATCGCGTATTCTGGGTCGCATTGACGGTCTGAACATCCGCAATCTGGGCGGTTTGGGTCGAATTGACATCCTCGATGGCGGCTATCTGCACGTCTTGCGCGGCATTTTGCGCTAGAGCAGTGCTGGCGTTTGCAGCTGCGCCGGTGGCCGTCGTGATCGCGGTATTAGCGGTAGTCAGCGCCGTCGCCGCTTCGGATCGGGCGGTGTCTGCGGTCGATTGCGCGGCAGCCGCATTCGCCAGCGCCGTGGTGGAATTGCCCAGCGCGGTCGCCGAGTTGGCCAACGCGAGATCGGCACTGCCCTGTGCGGCCGTTGCAGCAGCAGCGACGCCATCGAGTTGAGATCGGTTGACGGCATCCGTCGCGCCAATGCCGTTTGCAACATTTGTGACCCGCCGTTCGGATCCGGCCGCCCCAACCGACACCGTGTTCGCCTGATCGGCGATTGAGCCGCCGCCGAGCGCGACGCTGTTGGCGGCATTGGCCTGCGCGCCATTGCCCAGCGCGACATTGCCCGCGCCATTGGCAACACTCAAATTGCCGATCGCGACCGCGCCGTCGCCGGTTGCTGTATTGTCGGCACCGATGGCGACAGCACCCGTCCCGACGGCGCTGTTCGGATCGCCGATCGCGACCGCGCCGTTGCCGGTGGCGGTCTGGCCCTGGCCCAGCGCGACCGCGCCGTCGCCATTGGCCGCGTTGCCGCCCGATATGCCCTGCAGCGATCCCGTACCCGAGCCGGCGGTCACCGCCCCGCCGCCGCCGGCCCCGGCGATGGCGGCGTTGAGCTGGTCGAGGTTGACCGCATCGGTGCCGCTCGTCCCGGCGGCAAGGTTGGTCAGCTGTCGCTCAGCCCCGGCATTGCCGATGGAAACGCTGTCGTCGCGGTCGGCCAGCGAGCCCCGGCCCAGAGCGACGCTGCCCAGCGCCGACGCGGTCGCGCCCTGACCAAGCGCGGTGCTGCCGTCGCCGCTGGCCTCGCTGTTCGTGCCGGTCGCGGTGCTCAATACGCCGCTGGCCTCGCTGCCCGCGCCGGTTGCGGTGCTGCCGAGGTTGCTCGCCACGCTGTCTTGGCCGAGCGCCGTGCTGTTGTCGCCGCTGGCCACGCTGTTCTGTCCGGCGGCGGTGCTGTCCTCGCCGCTCGCGGTGCTCGACTGGCCAAGCGCGACGCTGTCGCCGCCGCTGGCGGTGCTGTCCTGTCCGGTCGCGGTGCTGTTGGTTCCGTTCGCGGTGCTTTGCGCGCCGGTGGCGGTGCTGTTGGTGCCGCCGGCCGCGCTCTGATATCCGGTCGCGGTGGCGAGTTCGCCGGTGGCATCCGAGGCGGCTCCGGTTGCGGTGCTTGCCACTCCGCTCGCGGTGCTCTGCGCCCCGAGCGCGGTGCTGGCGGAAGCGGAAGCGTCGCTCTGCTCGCCGATCGCGGTAGTCAGCGAGCCGGTTGCCTCGCTGAGCCGCCCGACCGCCGTGCTCTGGTTGCCGCTCGAGACGCTCGACCGCCCGATCGCGGTGCTGAAATCGCCGCTGGCGGTGGCGCCCGCCCCGTTGGCGGTGCTCGACGAGCCGCTCGCGTCGCTGTCGTGGCCGGTTGCGGTCGCGGACGGGCCGGTGGCGGAACTGAACGCGCCGGTTGCGGTGCTGTCGTTGCCGACCGCACCGCTGAAGTAGCCGGTCGCGGTGCTTTCGTCGCCGATCGCCTGGCTCTGCGCACCGGTCGCGGTGCTGAGGTCGCCGGTAGCGACGGCGGTGGCGCCGACGGCGGTGCTGTTGAGTCCGTCGGCCGCCGAATTCACTCCGCATTCGGTCGAATTCAGATCGGGGCCGACGTTGCACGGTGCGGTGCCGTCCGCTTTGGCGGGGCTGCCCAGCGCGAGCGCGCCCGCCGCAGCTCCCGTCAGCAAAGCCCCACGAATTTTCATCGATACATTGGCCATGCCATTTCCTTTCAAAGCATTAGCGATTCCAGTGGTCGTTGTCATCGGTCGGTCTCCTGTTGATCCGGTCAGTTCGATACGATGGAAGCGGGCGTCCGTTCGGGCACTGACCCGGTAGCGCCTGTGTCATTTGCCCAAAGCTGTTCGATCTCGCGCCGGACCTTGCGGCACCACCACCAGCCGAAAATGCCGAGCGGCATGAGGATAAGGCCAAGGATCGAAACCTGGTCCCTGGTGCTGATGTACAATATGTTGAGCACGAGCCAGACGATCGCGATGAATGCGAAGATCATGCTTTGGTCACCGGGATAAGCATGGACCTCGCGGCCATCGGCGAAGCGGACGCCGTACAGGCCCTTCACGCCCATCGACTTGAACAGATAGGAACGCCCCTGTGCGCCTGCGACAAGTTCCGCCGCCACGCAGTCCTCGACGACGACCTTCTTCAATTCTTCAGCTCTGCCATTGGCGTTCTGGAAGGCCAGCCGCGCGAAATAGGTCTTGCCCTTGCGCGACCATTTGGTTTCGGTGGCGGTCAGGGCGCCTTCTATCGTCCAGACATTCATGGGGAAAATACCTCCTGCAGATCCATCCGGCGTCTGCCGATCCGTAATCGGCGGTTCACGGTCTCGATGGGCGTGTTGATAATCCTGCAATCGGCGTGCTGTCTTACCCTGATCAGGGTATTGGGCAGACGGCACCGTTGCGGTTAATAAGCGCGAAGCAGAGTGGGCCGCTCCTGCGCAAAGCCTTTTGGAGTTCAACGATGATCCGCGTTGCCATGGTCGAAGACGAACAGGGCGCCATCGACCGGGTCGAGCGCGCGCTGACCGATGCCGCCGACATCGAAATCGTCGGGATCGCAATGACCTTTGCGGAAGGGGCCAAGCTCGTCGATGCCGGGGGCTATGATGTCTTGCTGTGCGATCTGGGGCTGCCCGATGGCAGCGGGATCGACCTGATCCGGAAATCGGCGCAAAATTTCGCCGATGCCGATGTGCTGGTGATGACCCTTTTTGCCGAGCAGCGAAAGGTGCTCGACAGCATCCGGGCCGGCGCGCATGGCTATCTGCTCAAAGACCAGCCGCTCGAGGAGTGCGCTGATGCCATTCGCGAAATCCGGCGGGGCGGTTCGCCGATCAGTCCCATGATCGCGCGGCAATTGCTCGATCGCATGCAACCCACCCCGAAGGAGGGCGATGTAGCGCTTTCGGAGCGCGAACTCGATATATTGAACATGCTCGCCCGCGGGTTTTCTAACGCCGAATGCGCCGGGCTTTTCGACCTCTCGCCATTGACAATTGCGACGCACGTCAAGAACATCTACCGCAAGCTGGAGGTCAACTCGCGTGCAGAAGCCCTGTTCGAAGCGTCGACGAGAGGCCTCATCCACCGCGATTAGGCTGCTTTTGCTCCTGTGTGTGCTGGCTTGCTTCGCGAGGCCAGCCGATGCTGCGCCTATACGCCCAGCGAACCAGACCTCGACAATCGAATTCCGACAGGCGGAGGCGGTTTTCGATTCCGGGCTCGATATCCCGACATCGGGATGGAGGGCTCAATCCATCCCCCACACATGGCCCCTGACCGACGCACAAAAGAAACAGCAGGCCTATCAGGCTGTCTGGCTGCGCATGCGGTTCGACCGGTCGGCTCTGCCATCCGAAGCGCTGGCGCTGCTCACCCAGGACAATCGCGAACAGGTGATGATTTTCGTCAACGGCACCGATATTTTTCGCAATTTTGCGCAGCCGGGTGAAAGAACGCAGGCGTGGTACCGACCCTATCTTGTCCCGATTCCGAACCATGTCCTGCGCAAGACCGGCAACGAGATCGTCGTCCGGGTCGCCACGCGCTATGTTCTGCAAGCAGGCCCCATCGTTATCGGGCCCGAGCGTGAACTCAAAAATCATTATGCATGGCTGTATTTCTGGAGAGATTCGGGCGTGCGGATGGTCAATTTCGCCATGCTGGGACTGGGGGCGGTCGCCTTCCTCGTCTGGCTGTTCAGGCGCAATGAGCCCGAGTATCTTTTTCTGACACTGGCGTCGGTCATCTGGTTCGCGAACGACTATCAATTTTTTGCGACCCTATCGCCGCCCAACGAGCATCTTTTTGCGGTCGCCTCGGACTTTGCGATTTATCCCGCGATGGTCGCTTCGCTGGGCTTTTGCCTTCTCTATCTGAAGGACCCGCACAGCTGGAAGATCATCATCGGTTCGACCGTGATCGGCATCGGCCTGTGGTTCCTGTTCTGGCTCGGTATAATCGACAATGGCGGGTTCTATCTTCTTTCTCATGCCGTGAACCTGGCGGTGTGCGCGAAGATCATATTCGGGCTCAGGCGGTCGAGCCCGATCGAACATTGGCTGACCGTGCTGATCCTCGCTGGCCTGACGGTCGGCGATGTCCACGATATGGGGCGCTTCAAGGGCATCGATTGGTGGGATGGGCTCGGATTCTACATGCAGCCCTTCACCGGATTCGTGTTTTGCGGCGCGTTCCTGCTATATTTTGGCAGGCGCGCGGTGATCGCCTTTTCATCATTGGAAAACGTCAATCGTGATCTTGAGAAACGAATTTCCGTGGCCCGCCGGGAACTCGTCGAGAGCGAGGAAGCCCGCCATATCCTCGAAGTAGAGCGCGCTCTGGAGGGAGAACGCGAACGCCTGATGCGCGAGGTGCATGACGGCATCGGCTCCAACCTGGTCACGGCGCTGGCCATCGCCGAGCAAGAGCGGCAACCGGGAACCACCGTCCGCACGCTCAGGCGAGCAATTTCCGACTTGAAGCTCACCGTTGACTCGCTCGAACCGGTCAACGGAGACATTGTCCTGCTTCTCGCCAATTTCCGCCACCGGCTCGAACCCGACCTGCGGCGGGCGGGGATTGCGATCCGGTGGAACGCCAAGCCGTGCCGCAATCTGCCTTGGCTCGATGCAAGCTCGGCGCTGCACGTCCTGCGGGTGTTTCAGGAAGCGGCGAGCAACGCCGTTTCGCATTCCGGCGCCACGACGTTGGCGCTTGGATGCCGGGAAGAAGAACGCGCCGGACGATGGGGTGTTGGGGTGTTCGTCAGCGATAATGGCTGCGGTTTCGATGCATCCACGCTGGGCGATCATGGCAAAGGACTTGCAAGCATGCGGGCGAGAATCGGGTCGCTTCACGGCGAGTTCGGTTGTTCGTCATATAAGGGCGAAGGCACGACCGTGTCGGTTTGGCTGCCGTTGGAACGATAGCCACGAAACGGGCCGGGACATCCCGCCGCAGCCCGGCACGTTTAGGAAACATTGATGAACTCTGGGGAGTTGACGACCAACCGATGGCAGGTTTTGCGGTTTCCCCGCTAATTGCGGACGGTCCGCAACCGGCCAAAACCAAACCTCGGCTCACGGACGGGATAGCCCTTCGGCGGGATCGCTCCGGCCGAAGGGTTGCGGTGACTGCCCTACAGGCCGTGCGTGGCGCGGACGCGCGCGGCAGCTTGTTCACCGATGATGGCGCAAGGGGCCTGCGTATTGCCGGTCGTCACCCGTGGCAGAATGGCACCGTCGGCGACACGCAGGCCTTCGATCCCGTAGACGCTGAGCGACGCATCGACGACCGACATGTCGTCCTGTCCCATCTTGGCGGTGCCGCACTGGTGCCAATATGTGACCGCGGAATCGCGGATGAAGGCATCCAGTCTGTCGGTGTCGCGGTCCTTCGGCATGACCTCGCCGTTGACGAAAGGCTTGAACGCTTCGCCATTGCCAAGCTCGCGGCAGAGCCTGACGCATTCGCGCGCCGCCGCGATGTCGGCGGGATCCGACAGCATGTTGGCGTCGATCGCCAATGGCTTGGCCGGGTTCGCATCGCGCAGGAGAAGGCGGCCTCGGCTCTTCGGCTGCGCAAGCCCCGCAAACATCGTCCATCCATGCTCGGGCACGCCGAGCTCCGCGGTGCGTTCACTCGGTACGGGAAATTCGACCTGGCAGAAGAGCAGGTCGGGACCATCGAGTTCGGGGCGACTCTTCCAATAGAGCGTCGCCTCGCTTCCGCTGTTTCGCGGCGCCATCGGTTCCGAAAGCTCCCACATGCAGCCAAAGGACACATGATCCTGCATGTTGCGCCCGACACCGGGCAGGTGCTGAACGACGGGAACCGAATGCCGGCCGAGTTCGGAGCGATCGCCGATGCCCGACAACATCAAGATCTTCGGCGTGTTGATGGCGCCGGTCGACAAGATGACCTCGCTTCGCGCACCGACCGAAAATATCCGGCCGTCCTTTTCGATCTCGACACCGATCGCGCGGCGCCGATCGAACAGGATGCGACGGACATGCGCGCCCGTCATGATCGTCAGATTGGGTCGGTCCGAAAAGGGGTGCACATAGGCGCGATACAGCGACTGGCGCCGGCCGTCGCGAATGAGCATATCGGCGATCGCCGCTCCGCCCGGTCCTTCCATCATCGCGCCATTCGGGCTCGCGAATGTCGGGATGCCTTGCTCCTGCGCGGCGCCTAGGAGAGCGTGCGCGAGCGGGCTTGGATCACGCGCCGGCTGCACCCAGACCGGACCGTTAGTGCCACGAAAACGCGCATCGGGTGCGCCTTGCCAGTTCTCGATGCGGCGATAAATGTCGAGCACCGATTCATAGTTCCATGCGGCGTCGCCCGCCTCGGAAGCGAAATGATCCCAATCGCTTTTGTGACCGCGCGCCCAGACCATGACGTTTACGCTCGATCCGCCGCCCAAGCCCTTACCCATCGCCATCGACAGTTCGCGGCCATCCAGATGCGGATTGGGTTCGGCTTGGAAGCTCCAGTCGCGTTCGCTGCCGAGATTGGTCGGCCAGAGCGCGGGGTTGAGCACGGACTCATGCTCATCGCTCCCGCCCGCTTCGATCAGGAGGACTTGGACGCCAGCATTCTCGGCGAGGCGGCGGGCAATAACCGAGCCCGATGCGCCGGCGCCGCAGACGATGAAGTCGTAGCTGCGCTTGAGCTCCGCATTGAGCGTCGCTTGGTTCTCGCGGGCGCGCCGGGCAAAGTCGGAGTTTTGGCTGGGGAGAGCCTCTGTAATCATCATTCGTTCCTCTGGTTTTAGGGTGTTGCGGTTCGGGGAAGTGCTGGTCGCGGTTTTGTCGGCCGCGCTGAACCGGCGCGACGGACTGCAGCTGCGTCGTGGCGCAGCCCGTTTCGTCCGCTGTTGATCCGACAGAATAAACCGGCCGAAAATTGTCGCCTTGCGTGGCTATTGAACGGTAGGCGAGACCTTTCGGCCCCGCCTACCGGCGCCCTGCCACCCGGGGGAGAGGGCAGGGCGCTAGACGGTTATCTGGATTTGCCCGACGCGGCCTGCGCGGCCTGGTCGATCACGTCCGCCACGACTTTCGGCTGGGTCATGAAGACGGCATGGCTCGCTTGAACCTCGGTGACCTTGGCGCCGATGCGCTTTGCCATATGCTGGAGCATGCGCTGGTCGAACGCCTTATCGTCGGTCGCAATCACGGCCCAGCTCGGCTTGTTGCGCCATGCGGCCTGGGTCAGCTTGGTGCTGAACGCCGACATGCTGATCGGAACCTGCGAGTCGCGCATGAAGGCGGCATCGCGGTCGCTGGTGTCGGCCGCGAACCCGGCCTTGAACTTCGCCAGATCGATGAAGCCAAAACCGTCGCTGTGGGTGTCGAGCACGAACTCGGGCGGCGTGACGAACCCCTGATACTGCTGAGCGGTCGTTTCTCCCGCGTCAGGGGAGAGCGCCGACACATAGACAAGGCCCGCCACCTTCGGATCGACCCCGGCTTCGGTGATGACGGTGCCGCCCCAGCTATGGCCGACGAGGATGGCCGGACCGTCCAGCCGAGCGATCGCGCGCTTCGTCGCCGCGACATCGTCGGCAAGCGAGGTCAGCGGGTTCTGGACGACCGTTACGCGATAGCCGCGGTCCGTCAGCTCGTCATAGACGCCGCGCCAGCCCGACCCGTCTGCGAAGGCGCCATGGACGAGAATGACGTTGCGCACCGGCTGGGTCGCGGCGATGTGACCGGAATGGTCAGCCGTCTGCGCCGACGCGGTGAGGGGGAAGGAAGCTGCAGCGGCCGCGGCCGCGATAATGGTGCGGAAATTGTTGAACAGGGACATCTGATCTCTCCTATGTTGCGATAACAGTTATTGCGATAAATGATTAGATAGGGTGATTCGGACCGCTTGTCCAGAAGAAATATATCGCGATATTTATTTTTGCGATTCAGTCGCTATATTGGCGGTGAAATGGAGTTCGTGATGACCACCGACAATCCCCCTGTGCCGCTCGACGATCAGCTTTGCTATGCGATCTATTCCGCTGGCATGGCCGTTCAGCGCGCTTACAAGCCGCTGCTCGACGAGCTCGGGCTGACCTATCCGCAGTATCTCGTGCTCAACATATTGTGGCGCGAAGACGGGCAGCCGATCGGACGCATTGCCGACCAGCTCGCGCTCGAATCGAGCACGCTGACGCCTTTGCTCAAGCGGCTCGAAGCGGCGGGGATGGTGAGCCGGACCCGAAATCCGTCGAACGAACGTCAGGTCGTCGTTGCGCTCACGGATACGGGGCGAGCCCTTCAATCGAAGGCAGGCTGTCTCGGTGATGCCCTGCTGGAGGCCTCGGGTCAGTCGCCTGCCGCCCTTGGCGTTCTCAATAAGGACATCACGGCCTTGCGCGATGCCGTCTATGCCAATGTCGGCGGCTGGGACCTCACGATGGGCGAAAAGGCCTGATCAGCGCATAGCTGCCATCAGGAGGACGCGGCACTGCCGCGACCGCGGGCGTTCACGGAAGCCAGCTCGCGCGCCAAATTGAGAAAGGCCGCAAGACCCGCAGAAGGATGTCTTCGGCCCGGATAATAAAGGCAGAGGCCCGGAAAGGGCGGTGTCCAATCTTCGAGCAGGCGGACAAGCGATCCGTTGTCGATATCGGCAATGACGTCCTGCTCGAAAAAGAAGCCGATCCCGAAGCCCGCCAGCACCGCAGCACGCGATAGCGTGAGATCGTCGAATGTGATGGAGCCGCTCACCTCGACCTGCGCGGTGTCGCCGCCCTTCTCGAAATGCCAGCGGTAGAGCGAGCCATCGGGTAAGCGGACGCGGATACAGGCGTGGCCAGGTAGATCGGTCGGCACCAGCGGTCGTGATCGCGTGGCCAAATAGGCGGGCGAGGCGACCACGGCGAAGCGCTGCGCCTCGCCGAGCGATAGGGCGATCATGTCGGTCGGGACGAGCGAGGCGACGCGAATGCCGAGGTCGAAGCCTTCGGCTACGATGTCGCGCAGCTGTCCCTCGGTTACGAGGTCGACATGCATGTCGGGATAGCGGCGGGAATATTCCAGGAGCAAATGGGTGAGAGCAGGCGAGCGTGCGGCAAATGGCGGCGCATTGATTCGGAGCATGCCGGACGGCGTTTCTCCACGCGCACGCACGATTTCGATCGCCTCACGGACGTCCAGAAGCGATGGCCCTAGGCGATCGACAAAGACGCGTCCGGCGTCGGTCAGTGCCACGCTGCGCGTCGTTCGGTTGAACAGGCGCACGCCGAGATCGGATTCGATCCGCGCGATCATGTGGCTGAGCGCGGTCGTCGACATTCCGAGATCGATGGCCGCCTGTCGAAAGGATCCGCGCCGCGCAACGGCCAGCACAGCATCAAAGTCCCGAAGCGCCAGTCGCGACATTATCCCGAATCCTTCACTAGCTCATGCTTGATTGGCCCGCTTATCCGAACAGTGGCCTGTCCCTAATATGGAAGCAAGTCAAACCGAAGGAGACATGCCATGACTATCCAAAGCGATTCCGATGCCAATCAGCACGACGCCAACGCGCTTGTAGCGGCGATACCGAGGCCCATCGCCGACTATATTGAGGCGAACGCACGGCTCGATGTGGAGGGCATGCTGAAGCCGTTCGCGGCCGATGCCGTCATCCTGGACAACGGACACCGTCACGCGGGCCACGCCGAAATCAGGACCGTGTTCGAAGACGAGGTCGTGGCAGTAAAGGCGATCTTCACGCCGGATAACGTTCGCCACGAGAACGGCAAAATCGTGGTCGAAGGCCCTGCCCATGGCGATTTCAAGGGCAGCCCGATCCGCTTCACCTATGGCTTCACGCTCGAAAACGACGCCATCAAGACGCTGGAGATCACGCTATGAGCATCCAAGTCGATCCGGCCGAGTTCGCTGGAAAGCGCGTGCTCGTCAGCGGCGGCACCAAGGGATTGGGCCGCGCCACCGTCGAGCGCTTCCTTGCGGGCGGCGCCCGGGTGATGACCGCCGCCCGCGGAAACCCTGAGCCCATTGCTGGTGTCGAATTCGTCCGGGCCGATCTGACGACCGCCGCAGGTGGAGAAATGCTGGCTGCAGCGGCGGTCGCGCACATGGGCGGCGTCGACATCCTTGCCCATGTGATTGGCGGCTCCGTCGCGCCGGGCGGCGGCTTTGCCGTCCTGACCGACGACCACTGGCTCGCCGAACTGAATCTGAACCTTCTGGCAACTGTTCGCCTTGATCGCCTCTTGGTCCCGCAGATGATCGAGCGGGGGGACGGCGCGGTGGTGCACGTAACCTCCATCCAGTCAGTCCTTCCTCTTCCCGAGTCGACCACTGCCTATGCTGCCGCCAAGGCCGCGCTCAGGACTTACAGCAAGTCGGTGTCCAAGGAACTCGGGCCGAAGGGCGTGCGGGTCAATATCGTCTCCCCCGGCTGGATCATGACCGAAGCGTCCGAGGGACTGCTGAAGCGGTTGCAGGCCGCCAATGGCGGTACTATCGAGGAGGCGCGGCAGGTCGTCCTTGACGGGCTGGGCGGAATCCCGATCGGCCGGCCGGCCGATCCTCATGAGGTCGCCGACCTCATCGCATTCCTAGCCTCGGATCGCGCCGCCGCGATTCACGGCGCCGAGTTCGTCATCGACGGCGGCACCGTTCCGACCGTCTGAGGACATCGCCCCGACGTTCGGCCTCGTGCGGACGTCGGGAAAGCGCGGGCCGGGGGTGTCGGTCTCCGCGCTTTGTGAACAAGCAGAAGATTCTTGACGCTCTGAGCTCATCCGGTGCGGCGGAGACGTAATCGTCTGCTTTTTCGATTTCGGTTCCAAAAGCTGCCTGACTGCAATCGGCCAAAGCCCGCTAACGGCCAGAGGCGGCTTCGAGATTTATGGACTGCTCGGTACCTTCGGGGAGTCAAGCGTTTCGGGCATTATGGTGACCCTCAGAGCCATGTAAGGACGGCTAACGTTGTAATCGACCCTCCAGGCTTCGATCAGCCGCCGCGCCTCGGGGATTTTGGCCAACCAGTGAAGGTTCAGGCACTCGTCGCGCAGCGACCCATTGAATGTCTCGATGCTATCCATCGGTTTCCCGCGCCGACCAAGTCGATCCGAACGCAATGGTGGTAAGCCCATAGATCAACGAGACGGCCGGCAAATTCGCTGCCATTATCTGCGAACAGATGGCGCGGCGCTGGCCGTGCGCGCTGCGGGGCAATCGGGCTGTGCGGCTTCTGATCGGAGGCGAGACGTGCCGGTGGCAAAAATAAATGAAACGCCGCCGAAGCATTGTTACGGGTTTTGGGTGGTCGAGGGTCTTCTAACTGAATGGATGTGTGGATGACCGGTCGATGCGATGATTGACGACGAAGGCTTGCAGCGCTGGTTCTGCGAAGACGTGCTGCCGCACGAAAGCTCGCTCATGCGCTATATTCGTCGCAATTGCCGCGATGCGGAGGCGTCGATCGACGTTCGTCAGGATGTTTATGTACGCGCGTTGAACGGCGCGCGGCGAGGGCTGCCGGTCGAGCCGCTCTTCTATCTCTTCACCATCGCCCGCAACGTCCTGATCAACCGCGCGCGCCGTGCCAAGATTGTCTCTTTCGAACTCGTCGCGGACCTCGAAGCCATCAATTGGGACGATTTGGCCTATTCAAGCGAGCGTCAGCTCGATGCCCGCGATGAACTGCGCCGCACCCAAGCGGGGCTCGATCAGCTTCCGCCTCGGTGCCGCGAGGTGGTGACCTTGCGGAAGATTGAGGGGTTTTCGACGAATGAAGTCGCCGAACGTCTCGGAATCAGCACGCATACGGTCGAGCGGCAGCTGACCCTGGGAATGCGCGCTCTCGTCGATTTCATGCTTGGCGGCGAAGGCCGGATCGTCCGGTGGAAAAAATCCGACCCCGAACCGAGAAAGATAAATACATGAGCCGCGCCGCCGATATCGAACAGCGCGCGGCCGAATGGCTGATGCGGCGCGGCGAGCCCGACTGGTCGAGCACCGACCAGGATGCGCTCGAGCAATGGCTTGCGGAGTCGATGGAAAACAAGGCCGCGTTCTGGCGGCTCGACTTCGGCCAACGGCAAATTTCCTGCTCGGGCGCTAATGATGTCGAGACGCCACAACCCGTGTCGATAATACAGCGACGCTGGCTTGCGCGCGCGATGGCGGCAGCGGCATCGATTGCGATCGTCGCCGGGTTGGGCTGGACGATCTGGCCGAGCTTGCGCCCCCCTGAACCCCGTGCACTGCTCGCGGAAACCGTCGTCGGCGGGCGCGGGCAGATGAGCTTCAGCGACGGCAGCAAGGTCGAACTCAATACGTCGAGCCGCGCGCGCGCCGCCTTCGGCGCTAGAAACCGCGACATCTGGCTCGATCGCGGGGAAGCCTATTTCGAAGTCGCGCACGACAGGACGCGGCCTTTCACTGTCCACGCGGGAAACGCACGCGTCACAGTTCTCGGAACGAAATTCAGCGTCCGGCGCGATGGCAATCGCGTGATCGTCGCCGTAGCCGAGGGGCGCGTGCGATTGGAAAATGGCGAACCCAGCGCCGCCGGTAGCGCGACGCTGATCACCGCAGGTGACACGGCCATCATGCGGGGCGATGCGATCCTGCTTGCTTCACGGTCAGCCGATCGCGTCGATAACGAGCAGGCGTGGCGACACGGCATGCTGCGTTTCGATCAGGAGACGCTGGCGAACGTGGCGGCCGAGTTCAACCGGTATAATCACCGGCAGATCGTTGTTGCGGATCCCGAGGTTGCCGGCCTCCGCATTGGCGGAGCATTCCATGCCCGCAACGTCGACACTTTTGTCCGGTTGTTGCAGGACGCCTATGGCCTTCATGTCGAAAGAAGGGGCGACGAGATAAAAATATCGAACTGAGCCGTTACGGGGTTCGGGCTACCGATTGTCCTTATATTCGTGGGGGTCGAAGAGCCTCCGGAAAATGGGGGGACGAGGAACATGTCTGAGAGGATTCGCACCGCCCTGGTGGCGAGCGCTTGTGTTTATGCCTGCATCGCGGCGTCGCCAGCCGCCGCCCAAACGCAAAGCTACAACATCTCGGCGGGCAGTTTGCGTTCGGCACTCGATGCCTGGAGCCGGCAGTCGGGCCGCGAAATCATCTATCGTAGCGAAGACTTGCGCGGCCTGAAGACCCGCGGCCTGCGCGCGCGACTATCCGCCGATCAAGCTTTGTCGACGTTGCTTGCGGGAACTGGCCTGACGTCGCGAGCCGGTTCGGGAGGCGCCATTGCGATCGTCCGTGCTGCCGCTGCGCCGGCGTCGGCGGCGCCGGCTCCGTCGGATGGCATCGAGGATATCGTCGTAACCGCGCGCCGCACTGCCGAACGCAGCCAGCGCGTCCCTGTGTCGATCAGTGCGTTCACGCAGGACAATTTGCGCGACAAGGGCATCACCAACGGCACCGATCTCCAGAATTTCACACCCTCGCTGTCGGTGCTCGGCGATGTTGCGCGAAACCAGGAGACCTACACGATCCGCGGCATGGGCGGGAATGGTGGACCGGGCACCGGCAGCGGCCCCGGCGTTGTCGGCTATTTCGCCGAAGTTCCCTCCAGCGTCAGCGGCCCGGGCAATTTCTATGACCTTGCCTCGCTTCAGGTGCTCAAGGGTCCGCAGGGGACCTTGTTCGGTCGCAACACGACCGGTGGAGCCGTCCTCCTGGAACCGGCGCGGCCCAAGATGAATGAGGTCGAGGGCTTTGTCGATGCGACGATCGGCAATCTTGAACGCAAAAGTGGCCAGGCCGCGCTGAACATCCCGCTGGTCGACGATGTGCTGGCGATCCGCGTCGCGGGGCAGTTCGACAGTCGCAAAGGTTATGTCCGCGACGTCGTGACCGGGCGCGACTATCTCAACCGGAACAACTACAGCCTTCGCTTCGGCCTCCAGTTCAATCCGACCGAGACGATCAGCAGCTATACCGCGGTCAGCTATGTCGATGTCAAGGAACATGGCGGCGGCAGCATCCTTCTCGCGGTCAATCCCGCACGCCCCTATGCGGCACTGTTGCAGCCCTATCTGGCCGCGCAACAGGCGCGCGGCATTCGACAGACGGCACTCAGTGTCCCGACGCGCGAAGTTGCCAAAAGCCTGCTGGTCCTCAACAACACCGAATGGCAGGCGAGCGATACGCTGACGATCAAGAATATCTTCAGCTATGCCCGCACGCGTTCGACCAGCGCCACCGACCGCGATTCCACCCCTCTGCCGATTGCCGACCTGCTCGGCGCCTATCCCGGCAGCTATAACAATAATCTCCGCACGATCACCGAAGAGCTGCAGCTGCGCTATGACGACGGCACGCTGCGCTTCCAGCTCGGCGGCTTCTTCCTCGACCAGAAGACGCCATCGCCCTTGACGTTCCAGACGGTGAATCCATTGCAAAGCCTCGGTATTTTGGGCGGCGGCCCGCTCATCCTGCCGCCTGCGCTGCAAGCGGCATTGGGCGCCGATGGTCCATTGCTTCCTGCGCTAAGTCTTCAGCCATCCGCACATGTCGATGGGCGCAGCAAGGCTGTTTATGCGCAAGCTCAATATAAGCTCGCCCCGAATCTGACCGCCACCGCAGGCTTTCGCTGGACCTGGGACCGTTTCGGCGGCGACATTCAGGCCTATCAGGCAGCCGAAAGCTATCATGTGTTTAACCGGCTCGCTGCGCTGGGCGTGATCACGCCGGCGCAGGCGGCGCAGGTTATCGGGCTCAATGCCGATCTATGCGTCTATGACGCGTTTCAGGCGGTTGCGGCAGGCGGGTTTCCCACGCTCAAATATCCCAACTGCACCAGCCCCACTTTTAATGGAAAGAGCGACGGCCCGACATGGCAGCTGGGGCTCGACTGGCAGCCCGATCCCCAGACGCTGATCTATGCCGTATCGCGGCGCGGCTATAAGTCGGGTGCAAGCAATCCCATCGTTTCGCTGTTTCTCGGCGAGCAGCATCCTTTGTTCGCTGTACGCCCCGAACAGGTGACCGATGCCGAAATCGGTATCAAGCGGGACTGGACAATCGGCGATGTGCGGGCGCGCACGAATATTGCTGCCTTCTACACCTGGTTCAGCGATATCCAGGTAATCCAGCGGGCGGCGATCGCGGGATCCGATATCCTTAGCAACGCGCAGCGCGCACGCGTCATGGGCGTCGAGTTCGAAGGCCTCATCATCCCGGTCAACGGGCTGACATTGAGCGCCGTCTATTCGTTCAACTCGCCCAAATATCTCGAATATGACACGATCGCGATTCCGGCGATTCCGCAAGCCCTGACCGCGGCCCAGCCCAGCCGCGACTTGTCGGGAACGCCATTCTCCTTCGTTCCCAAGCATAAGTTCAGCGTGAACGCGCGCGTCGATCTCCCCATCCCGGAATCCGAGGGTGAAATGGCGGTCAGCGCAAACTGGTCGTATCAATCGAGCCAGCGCGTCACGCCCGAACAGCAACCGTTTGATACCATCGATGGCTATGGCCTGCTCAACCTCCGTCTTGAATGGAATAATATGCGCGGAGCACCGCTCGACCTTGCTTTGTTCGGTACCAATGTGCTGGGCAAGAAATACCGGGTGACCGCCAATCCCGGCTACAATAATTCGGGTTTCACCAACTCGATCTATGGCGAGCCCGCGCAATATGGCGTGCAGCTCCGCTATCGCTTTTGATGCCGACGATGAAACGCCTCTTTTTCGTCGTTGGTTTCGGCCTGGCCTGCGCAGGATGCCTCCCTCCGGCGCAGGCCAGATCCGAGCAAAAGGCAATGATGGCCGCATCCTTCGTGCCCGATGCGGCGCAAGCGATCTTGCTGTCGAAAGCGCGCAGTGCGGGTGCGACCGACCTGGAAACCGCTGCCGGCCCCGGCGGCGGAATGATCGTCAACGGCCGGCTAGCCGGTCGTCCCTTCGTGCTGGTGATCCCGGCGCGATGGAATGGCGAGGCCGTGCTGTTCGGGCAAGGCTATGCCACCCCCGGATCGACTCCCGGTGTCCCCACCGATCCGATCGCGAAGGATCCCGGCGGCGGTACGCTGGAGTATATCTATCGCGAGGGGCTGGCCGTCGGCATCGCCGCCTTCGACAAGTCGGGGATCGCGACCGAAAGCGGCGCCAAGAACACGCTGCGCCTGCACGATCTGGTCGACGAGCTGGGCGCGACGCGCCAATATGTCGTGGGCGGTTCGATGGGCGGCAGCATCGTCATGTCGCTGATCGAGCTTTACCCCGGTGCCTTCGCGGGCGCGGTATCAATGTGTGGGGTGACCGAGGGCTGGCTGCCGCTGATCGAGCAGCTTTCGGACATGCGCGCTGCCTATAATGTGCTGACCGACGGCACGCCTTACGCGCTTCCTGGCGTGCGCGACGTCACGCGATCTGCGCTGCCGACCGTGCCGACCGCCGGCGACGCGACGCCGGGCGACGCCTTTCGCGAACAGCAGAAGATGAAGGTCCTCATGCCGGTCTTCGCGCTGTTCACCGCCGCAAAGGCGAACCCGGGCGGTAAGGAAGCCAGGATCGTCCGGCAGGTCGCCGCAATCGGCGGCTTCGCGCCCGATCCCGCAGCGTTCGGCGCGCCGCTCTATTCAGCCGCGCTCGGGATGGACGATATTGTCGCGACGATGGGCGGACAGCCGGTGGGGAATTTCGGCAAATCCTATGCCTCGCCCGAAATGACCACAGAGGAAGCTTCCGATTTCAATCGTCGCATCCAGCGTTTCGCCGCTGACCCGAAAGCTGTCGCCTATGCCCACCAGTGGCACGAAGCGACGGGGAAATTTCGCGTGCCGCTGGTGACGGTGCATCAAACCCTCGACGCGCTCGTTCCCTTTTCGCAATCCGACGGCTTGGGGCGTATCGTCAAAAACGCCGGAAACGCAGCCAATCTCGTCCAGTATGAGGTTCCTCCGACACGTTTCGCATTGCCCGGCGGGATGGACGGCTACACCCATTGCGGTTTTTCCGCCGAGCAGAATATCGCGGCCTTCGAAGCCATGCGGAGCTGGGTCCGAACCGGGAAAAAGCCCGGACCGGACGCGGTGAAATGAGCGCGCTCGGGTCGATCAATCGTCGCGGCATGCTCAGCCTTGCGGTGGCGGCTACCGCTGCCGCGAGCGTACCGGCGCGCGCACGCGTGACAAATTCGCCTTTCCTCTGGGGCGCCGCCACGGCGGGGCATCAGATCGAGGGCAATAATATCAACGCCGATATCTGGCTGCTCGAACAGGTGACGCCGACGGTTTTCGCAGAACCCTCTGGCGACGCGTGCGACAGCCTGCATCGCTGGCGCGACGATATCGCGATCGCAAAGGCGCTGGGGCTCAATGCCTATCGCTTCTCGGTCGAATGGTCGCGGATCGAACCGGCGCCAGGGCAGTTCAGCCAAGCCTATCTCGATCATTATGCGCGCATTGTCGAGCATTGCCGCGAAGTCGGTCTGGCGCCGATCGTGACCTTCAACCATTTCACGACCCCGCGCTGGTTTGCGGCCGCCGGTGGTTGGGAAAGCAAGGACGCGCCCGACCTGTTCGGCCGCTATTGCGACCGCGTGGCGCGCGCGATGGCGGCGGGGATGAGCCACGCGCTTACCTTCAACGAACCCAATCTCGCATTGGGAGGCCGGTGGTCCGCAAACGCCCCACCGCAAGCGTTCATGGACAAGATGACGGCCTGTGTCGCCGCGGCGGCAAAGGCGAGCGGGTCGGATCGCTTTTCGCTTCTCAATGCCGGCGATCCGATGCCGATGATTCCCGGCGTTACCGCCGCGCACGTCAAGGGCCGCGAAGCGATCCGCGCGGTTCGCGGCGACCTCCCTGTCGGGCTCAGCCTCGCTATTCCCGACGAGGTTGCGGTCGGACCCGACAGCGCGATCGAGCGCAAACGGGCCGATGTCTATGGCCCCTTCTTTGCGGTGATGGGCGACGACGATTTCGCCGGAATCCAGACCTATGGCCGCGACTATGTCGGTCGCGAGCGCTCGGTCGCGTTGCCGGACGATATGCCGAAGCGGGCGAATGGCAAAGAATGGTTTCCCGCCGCCGTCGGCAATGCCGTGCGCTATCTCCATAAAGCAACGGGCAAGCCGATCCTGATCACCGAGAATGGCATCGATGCGTCCGACGACCGCGAACGTGCGAGCTTCATTCCCGAGGCGATCGCCTCGGTCGAGGCCGCGATGGCCGATGGCGTACCCATTCTAGGCTATCTCCATTGGTCGCTTCTCGACAATTTCGAATGGATGTCGGGCTATGGCCCCCGATACGGGCTGGTGTCGGTCGATCCGACGACCTTCAAGCGAACGGTGAAACCGAGCGCGCGCGTCTACGCCGACCTGGTCCGGGCGCGCGCATGATCGCCCGGTTCCTCCCGCTTGCGTTGCTCTTGACCAGCGCGGTCTCCGCGCAGCCGGTGTCCGCACCCTGGCCCGACACGCTGTCGGCCGAAGCGAAGGCTGGGCTCGCGGCCAATGACGCGCGAACGCCGGTGCCGCCCGATTTCAAAGCGCGCCGCGCCTGGTCCGAAGCAGTGCAACAGGAAGTCGGCCAGCCTCGCCTCGCGCGATACGGCGTCGCAATGGAGGACCGCCACATCGCCGGGGTCCCGGTGCGCATATTCACCCCGAAGACAATGCGCGAAGAAGGCGCATTACTGCTCAACCTGCACGGCGGCGGTTTTGTCGTCGATGCCGGGTCGATCACCGAAAATGCCGCAGTCGCCGCGATCACCGGCTATCGCGTCGTAGCGGTTCGTTACCGTCTGCTTCCAGACCATCACTTCCCCGCCGCCACCGACGACGCGCTCGCGGTTTACCGCGCGCTGTTGCGCGAGAGGGATGCGGCATCGATCGGCCTTTACGGCACATCGGCTGGCGCTATTCTGTCGGCGGAACTCGTCGCCCGGCTCCGCGCCGAAAAGCTGCCGCTTCCCGCAGCGCTGGGCTTCTTCTCGGGCAGCGCCGATCTCTCGCGCTTCGGCGATAGCGTCACCTTGTTTGCCGATCCTGCCGCCGCCGCGGCGCTTGGCAAGCTCTATGCCGGCGACCGGGATCCGGCCGATCCGATGCTGTCGCCTATCCGCAGCGACCTGGCGGGTTGGCCTCCGACGCTTTGCATCAGCAGTAGCCGCGACTTCCTGCTGAGTGCGACGGCCGAATTTTGCCGCGCGCTCGATGCCGCCGACGTGCCGGCGAAGCTGCTTTTGTTCGACGGTCTGCCCCATGCCTTCTGGAGCTATGTCGACGCGCCGGAGACCGACGCCGCCTTTGAAGCCATGGCTGATTTTCTCCGGAAGAGATTGGAGAGAGAATGAAACGTCCGATCATCGCCGCCGCCGCGCTGCTCTTGGCCGTACCGGCAAGCGCGCAGGAGGTGCTGGTTCCGGCCTTCACGCTGCCGCCGTCGAACCAGTTAAGCGCCGAGGCGAAGGAGGTTCTTGTCCGGATGAAAGCCGCGATCGCCCCCGCCGACATTGCGGGCGATATCGCGAAGCAGCGCGCTTTCTATCAGGTTTATAATGACGATCGGCTCGCCGAAATGCGCCGGCATTTTCGGGCGACGGAAAAGCGCGAGACAATGGGCGGCGTAACCGTCGACGTGGTGCAGCCCGTCAGCGGCATTGCCGATGCCAACCGCA
Organism: Sphingopyxis sp.; assembly: GCF_036675685.1. Lineage (GTDB taxonomy): Bacteria > Pseudomonadota > Alphaproteobacteria > Sphingomonadales > Sphingomonadaceae > Sphingopyxis. The sequence continues at coordinate 11,050 of NZ_JAKFEM010000030.1, read as the reverse complement.
CGCGCGTCCTCATCAACATCCATGGCGGCGGCTTCATGTGGGGGGCTGGCAGTGGCGCGCTGGTCGAAGCGATCCCGATCGCCGTGACGATGGGGATCAAGGTCGTGACGGTTGATTACCGGCTGACGCCCGAACATGTCTATCCCGCCGCGTCGGAAGATGTGTCGGCGGTCTACCGCGCGCTACTGAAAGACTATCCGGCGGCGAACATTGGCATCTACGGCTGCTCTGCGGGTGGCGTGATCACCGCGCAAGCCACCGCCTGGATCCGCAAGCAGGGACTTCCCCGCCCCGGCGCAATCGGCACATTCTGCGGCACGGGTTCCTCCTTCTCTGGCGACAGCGCCTTTATTTCCGGGCCGACGACCGGCGGCGCTGCACTTCCAGTGTCCAGCCTGCCCGCCACGCTGCCAACTGCCTATCTCGCCGGCATTCCCGCCAGCGACCCCGCGGCCTATCCGCTGCTGTCGGACAACGAGACCCGCGCGATGCCGCCAACGCTGCTACTTGCCGGCGGACGCGATTTCGCGGTCAGCGGGCTGACGCTCGCGCACCGCCGCCTCGCGCGGCTTGGCGTCGAAAGCGAGCTTCACCTGTTCGACGGACTGCCGCACGCCTTTTTCGTCTGGCCCAACATGCCCGAATCGATCGAGGCCTATTCGTTGATCGCTGGCTTCTTCGATCGGCATCTCGGGGCCAAAAAAAGGTGAGCCCGCTCCGTCCATTTTTACAACCACTCGAAAGAGGCCAGCCATGATCCGCCATCAGCTTTTCACCTGTACCGCATCGATCGCACTGCTGTTCACGGCCATATCGGACGCTGAAGCTCGCCAAACCCCGACCGCGTCCTTCACCCAAGCGTCGCTCGCGGACCGCGCGAAAGCGGCAGGCGCCACCGATGTCGTGATCACACCCGGCCCCGACGGCGGATTGATCATTGGCGGCAAACTGGGCGGCGCGCAGTTCGCGCTCGCCATTCCAGCCGGATGGGTAGGCGACGGCCTTCTTTATGCCCATGGCTATTCGACCCCCGGCACACCCGTCACGGTGTCGGAGAACCCGGTCGACAAGGGGCCCGGCGGCGGGCTGTTCAAAGACGCCTATGGTCAGGGTTTCGCAGTGGGCCACAGCGCCTATGACAAGGCCGGCCTGGGCGTCGAAACCGGCGTGAAGAACACCGCCAGGTTGCGCGATTTCACCGTCAAGATCGGCGGGCACCGCATCTATGTCATGGGCGATTCCATGGGCGGCGGAATCGTCGTCACTCTGCTCGAAACCTATCCGAAGGCTTTTGCCGGCGGGCTCGCGCGCTGCGGCGTGGTCGATAGCTGGCAGACGCTGCTTGGCCAGATCACCGACATGCGCCTCGCTTACAATGCGCTCACCAAATACGCCCCCTATGCGCTGCCCGGCGAGCAGGATGTCCGCCGGACAGCGGTCGCGCCCGAACCGCCGGCGGGGACCGCCGAAGGGGCGGCGCAAATGCATGTTTTCGGCCAGATGGTGGCGATGGGCACGGCGCCGCTCACCCTCTGGGGCGCAGCGCAGAGGAATCCCGATGGGCCTGAGGCCCGGATCGCGCGTCAGGTCACGGCGATCGGCGGCTTCGATTATGATGCCGCGGCGCTGGCGCTTCCGTTGATCACCGCGGCGCTCGGCGCCGACGATATGGACACGACCGCGGGCGGCTGGGTCTATGGAAACAAGGGCAAAATCTATTCGGCGCCCGGAATGACCAAAGTGGAGGAGGAAGCGCTGAACAAGAATATCCAGCGCGTCGAGGCATCGCCCAAAGCACTGGCCTATCTGCGATCCTGGCACGAAGCGACGGGCAATATCCACGTGCCACTGGTGACGATGCACAACCGGATCGACTCGCTTGTCCCCTATGCTCAGGAAACGGCGTTTGAGCGAAAGGTCGAAAAAGCCGGCCGGTCGCGCTGGCTTGCAAACTATGCCGTGCCCGCGACGCGCATGCCGCTGCCCGTAGGCGGGCTCGAAGGCTATACTCATTGCGGTTTCGACAAGGTCCAGACGCAGGCGGCATGGGCTGCGCTGCGCAACTGGGTCGAAAAGGGCGAACGCCCGGCATCCGACGCGGTGCAATGATCGCCCGGTCCCTCGGCCTGCTGGCAGCGCTGACGCTTTTTGGTGCGGCGCCCGCCTCGGGGAACCGCCGCCTTTCACGGCCGCGCCTTTGGCGATGGGGAAGCTCCTAGTATCCGGAACATTGGCCCGAGGACCGCTGGGAGGCTGATCTGGCGCTGATGCAGCGCGCGAATTTCACCGTCGTGCGCATAGGCGAGCTCCCTTCCGCGCGGATTGAGCCCGAGGACGGCCGGCTCGACTTCGGCTGACTCGATCGCGCGATCGCGCGAGGCCGATGCCTGGGAATGGTGGCTCCAACCCGGTGAACACTATCAGGCCGCGGCCCGTAGAGATGGGGCGTGATGCTGTTTGTTGTGAAAGGGGAACTTACGCTTGAGGTAGGGACTGATTCAATCCTGATCTAACATGATGGGTATCTACTGGACAGCACCCAGTCCCATGCGTTCGTTGACCGCAGCGACCAGATCGTGCGTTTCTTTTCGCTGCGCGGCTTGGTGACCGCCAAAGACTCGTCCCTGGCACGATGCCGGCTGGGGCGAACAGCTGATAACCATTGCGAGCCGACGCAAGTCGATCGAATGTGTACTTTCCCCTTTGACTGCTCTGAAGCAGTCCGACTGCAAACGGTCGTTAGCCGTCCTAGCCAACAGGCGCGCAACGAACGTCTGCTTCTCTCAATTCCTCGCCAAAAGCTGACAGGCCGAAATCGGCCATGACCCGCGATGGATCGGATACGGGTCAGCCCTCCTCGAACGGCGAGACTTCAATTACGCCATGAGCGACGGCGCAGGGCGATTTGGAAACCAGCGCGATTGCTTCGGCAAGATTTGCAGCTTCAATCAGCGCGAAGCCTGCAACAGGCAGGGGAGATGACATGAAGGGGCCTTGCTGCGTCTCCGTTCCGCGGTCCTCGGGATTGCGAACTTGCACGGGGGCGCCGGCGATTCCCATGGTGGCACTGCGGCTCTTTAGCAGGTCGTCATTGGCATGGGCGGCATCCCGCACACCGGCATCGGTCTTGTCATAGCCGGCCTGATCACCGTACCCGATGGTCATGAATTTAGGCATTTTCCGTTCCCTCATTTCTATATTGAGAAACTTTGGCCAACTCGTGAAATTCCGAAAGAGAAAGCAGTGGTAAAACGCTATCGCAACGACGAGGCCGGGAAGCCATTCTGATCGGGAGCATGTTCCGCATTCGGCGGAGGCGGCCGAAAAGGAATGGGAGGCGGCTCATCTTCTCCAAGGGCATCAGTCTTTGACTTTGTCCGAGCCGAACCCCTCTACAAATTGGGGCGCATCGTCGGTTATGCAAACCCATGGGGCCTTTGATCCGACAAAAATATGGGCCGCATAACCGCGAAATCCCGGATCGTCGTCGAGCAGACCGGCCGGAATGAAATATATCTTCCCGTCCCGGTCCCTGTGGGGTGTCGGGCTGCCGCACGTTCTGCAAAAGCTGGAATGCCAGCCGCTCTCGCCCGGAACATGATATGTCGCGATATTGTCTTCGCCCTTCGCCCAGCGAAAGCTTGCTCTGGCGGTGTAGAAAACCGCATTGCCGTCGGTTCCGGACACCTTCCGGCACTTCGAACAATGGCATTGGCCAGCCGGTCCGAACTTGCCGTCGATGACGAAGGCTATGGTGCCACACAGGCATGATCCCTTGATGGCTTCGCCCATCACGGCCTCCCGAATTTCCCTACGTTCCGGGCATATTACCCTGGATTGGCACGTCCGTAACCGGTGGGCGACGGGCTTTTGCCTCATTTGTGTTCGGATCCGTATCGTCCGGCCAGAAGGCGCGAACAAATAGTAGCACCGTATCCCGCCGTGAAAGTGAAGGTCGTCTGCTTGGGATGACGCCAGCTAGCACGGTGGCAAGCAAAGACGATGCACGTTCGGCGTGTTGAAAGTGACGTTCACCCGCACGACTTGCGTTCGGCTGCATCGCAACGACGATCGACCGCCATTCGCTCCACCCGATGACCGGCCGGCGGTAGCGCCCCTTTCGAGAAAAGGGGACGAACATGATCGAGGCCACAAATGTCATCGCCCACAGCCAGGCGACGCCGGTCAAAGCCATATTGATCGGCGGACTGGCGGGCGGCGTGCTCGACCTCGGCTTCGCCTTTACCTCTTGGGCGCTGAAAGGCGTTGCGCCGGTCGATATTCTGAGGAGCATCGCATCAGGCCTGCTGGGGCCTGCCGCCCGGACCGGAGTTGCGCCCGTTCCGCTGGGGCTGGTGAGCCATTTCCTGCTGTCATTTCTGTTCGCGGCGCTATTCGTGCTGATGGCTTCACGGATCGCGCTGATCGGCAGACAGTCGCCTTGGCTTGCCGGGCCGCTCTTCGGCATCGCCGTCTATTTCGCGATGAACCGCATCGTCCTGCCGCTCTCCAGCTTCGCCGTTCCGGCTGGTGGGATGCCCTTCAGCGTCGCGGACCTTGCATCGCACATGTTCCTCTTCGGCCTGCCGATCGCGCTCGCGGCGCATCGCTGGGTGCGGGTCGCATCATAAAACGGCCAAATCAACAGGGAGTATCAATATGTTGGGCATTATTCGATCGCGTCCTTACCTGCTTTCCACCACATTGTTGGGTAGCCTGGCCTGTGTGACGCCTGCCGATGCGCAGGATATGGCGGGCCAGGATACGGCGGTTGAGGACGCGTCGCAGACGATCGTGGTTACCGGGTCGCGCATCCAGAATCCCAATCTCGAGCAGTCGAGTCCGGTCCAGGTCGTCGGCGAGAATGAGATCGGGCTTCGTCAGGCCACGAATGCCGAAGAACTAATCGGCGACTTGCCCGGCGTATCCCCGGGAGCGAACAGCGCGGTCAATAATGGCGGTGCGGGCTTCGCCTCGCTGAACCTGCGCGGCGTCGGCACCAACCGCAATCTCGTGCTGCTCGACGGGACGCGGCTCGTGCCGTCGTCGCTGCTCAGCGAGACCGATCTCAACATCATCCCCGTGGCGCTGATCGAGCGCGCCGAGATCGTGACCGGCGGCGCTTCGTCGGTCTATGGCGCCGACGCGATCGCGGGGGTGGCGAACTTCATCACCAAGCGCGACTTCTCGGGCGCCGAACTTGCCAGCACCGTCGGCATCACCGAACGCGGCGATGGAGCACGCTACCGCTTCGATTTGACGGTCGGAGCCAATTTCGACGGCGGCCGGGGCAATGCGGTGCTGAGCGTCGGCTATCAGCAGGTCGAACCGGTGTCGCAGGGCGACCGTGCCGTTTCCCGTGAGACCTATTTTCTCGACGGCAACAAGATCGGTTCGGGAACGACAACTCCGACGCGCATCAATAATCGAATATACAATCCGGCCGATGGCGCATTGCGCGCCTATGTGGGCTCGCGCGATGCCTATAATTTCGCGCCCGACAATTATTTCCAGACCCCACTCGAACGCTATAATCTGTTCGGCGCGGCGCAATATGAAGTGACCGACGGCATCGAAGTCTATGCCAAGGGCATGTTCACGCGCTCGAAGGTTCAGCTCAGCCTCGCGCCCTCGGGGATGTTCGGTGACACCTGGCTCCTGCCGCTGAACAACCCCTTCATGCCCGACGCCGTCCGTTCGGAGGTCTGCGCATCCAATGCTATTTCGGCCGCCGACTGCGCCGCCGCCGGCGCCGCATCGGGGCCGACCGACCCGAATTACCGCGAGGTTCCGACGACGATCAATCGCCGCTTCATCGAGATGGGGCCGCGTATCCGCAACCTCACGACCAACCAGTTCCAGGTCTGGGCCGGCGCGCGCGGGTCGGTCACCGATACGCTGAAATTCGACATCTACGGTCTCCACGGCGAATCCGATCGCAAGAACAGCAATCTCGGCTGGGGTCTGAAGTCGCGCGTCCAGCAGGCGCTACGTGCGGTCAGCGAGACCGAATGCGCCGACACGTCGAACGGCTGCGTCCCGATCAATCTATTCGGCGACGGCACCGATATCTCGCCCGAATCGATCGCTTTCTTCAATCAGCCAGCCGGTGCGACGATCGGTACGAGCCTGTCGGTCGTTAATGGAAGCCTGTCCGGCGAGGTCGCCAATTTTCTCGCCGGCGAAACACCGATCGGCTTCGCGCTGGGCGCCGAGTACCGACGCTATGGCGCGTCGCAGGTTGCCGACGTCGCCTTCGGAACGCAGGACGAGGTGCTCGGGACCGGCGCGCCGTCGCCCTCCTTCTCGGGCCGCTACAGCGTCAAGGAAATCTTCGGCGAGCTGATTGTGCCGGTCGTCGAAGACATACCGGGCATCTATAGCCTGACCGCGGAAGCGGGCATTCGCCTGTCGGACTATTCGAACACGGGCACGAGCACGACGTGGAAGGCGGGCGGGACATGGGAGCCGTTTCGCGGCTACAAGATCCGCGGCATCTACCAGCACTCGGTCCGCTCGCCGAACATTTCGGAGCTCTACACGCCGGTAACGACAGGCCTGTCGAACTTGCCCGAGGATCCCTGCCAGGGAAGCAACCCGGTCGGGAACGCGGCGCTGACCGCAATCTGTATCGCGCAAGGCGCGCCCGCGGGGCGGATTGGCAGCATCTCCGAACCCTCGGCCGGCCAGATCAACCTGACGAGCGGCGGCAACCCCGATCTCGATGTCGAAGTCGCGAATTCCTACACCATCGGGCTTGTCGCGACCCCGCCGCAGATCCCCGGCCTCGCGATCACCGCCGACTATTATCATATCAAGGTCAGCGATGCGATCACCCTGCCGACGCCCGACGACATCTTCGGTCCCTGCTTCGATGAGGGCGATGCGGCCGCCTGCGCGCTCATTCGCCGCAATCCGCTGAACGGGTCGCTCAATGGCGGTGGGGACACGCCGGGGCTGATCGCGGTGCTCACCAATCAGGGAACGATCGTGACCTCAGGGGTTGACCTTCGCATAGCCTATGGCATGTCGACGGGCTTCGGGCGGCTGGGTTTCGATATGACGGGCAACTGGACCGAGCAGTCGAAATTTCAGGCATCGCCCACCGGCCTCAACCGCGAATGCGCCGGCCAGTATAGCGCGAACTGCGGCTTCTTCGCCGGCGAGATCACGCCAAAGCTGAGCTTCAACATGCGCGCGACCGCACAGATAGACGATTTCGGCGATATTTCGCTGCTGTGGCGCTGGCTCGATGGTGTGGACTATGAGCGTATATTGGACGCCGACGGGATCGAGCCCGGCTATCTGCATATTCCAAGCTACAGCTATTTCGACCTGACCTACCGAGCAAAGATCGCCGATGTCTTCACGTTGACGCTGTCGGTCCAGAATCTGCTCGACAAGGATCCGCCGCTGGTGAGCAATTATGTCGGAACGACGGCGCTGAACTCGGGGAACACCTATCCGACCACATACGACGTTCTCGGACGGCGCTATAGCCTCACCGCGAGTATGCGCTTCTAGGTCGCGTTCCCGGCGCCCGGGATCAGTCCCCCCTGGTGCCGGCCCGGTGTGCGGATGAAGGCAGAGCCTTTGTCCGCACATCGCCGCTAGCCTACTCGATGTCGGTTGAACGTTCGGGATCTGCGGCCGAACGTGCGTCGACAGCCATGCCCCATCCTGCGATAGTCGGACCATGAGCCAGGTTACGGTCATCTCTCCAACCGATGTCTATGAATTCGCTCCGGCGGGCAATTCGGGACCCCGGAAACGGCGGACAATTCTCTGGTTGGCCGCCGCCTTCTGGGGCCTTCATGCCTTGGCATTGTGGGTCGCCGATCTGCTCGACGGGCATCCGCATCTCCTGAGGGTTGCGGTGATCCGGATCGCGCTGACCCTGATCGGGCTTGCCTTCTGCTACGCCATCCACATTGTACTCCAGAAACTCGCCGGGCGCCCCTGGCGGAAGAAGGCGCCGATCGTCCTCTTCGTTTCGCTTGTTGCCGCCGAGCTATTCGCCTGGTGCAGCTATTTCGCGCTGGCCTACGCCAAGGGAGCGCCGATCCATGTCACGATCGAAGGTAGCGGCGTGATCCGCACGCTGGTTTCGTGGACATGGTTCTTTCTGGCTTGGGTCGGTCTCTATCTGGCGGTCCAGTACGGCTATGAAGCACGGGAGGAGGAACGGCGGTCGGCTCACCTCAGAAGCATGGCGCAATCGGCCAAGCTTCAGGCGCTGCATTATCAGATCAATCCGCATTTCCTGTTCAACAGCTTCAATTCGGTATCGGCGCTCATCCTCGATGGCCGGGCCGAGGATGCGAACGCGATGGTCGAGCGCTTGGCGGCCTTCTTTCGCGTCAATCTCGCCACCAACCCCGACGTCGATATCTCGCTGGCCGAAGAAATAGCCTTGCAGGCCACCTATCTCGAGATCGAGCAGGTCCGCCATCCCGACCTTGAATTTCGCGTCGACCTGCCGAAGGCACTAGAACCCGCCGCGATACCCGCGTTTCTTTTGCAGCCGCTGGTCGAAAATGCGATCAAACATGGTGGCAGCGGGGTTCCGGGTTCCGGCGCTGCGTCGATCACCATAGCGGCGCAGCAGGATGGGGAGGTCCTGCGCGTTGCAGTTACCAACAATTGCCCCGCGCATGTGGACGACAGATGCATTTCGGGAACCAGGACCGGCCTCCGAAATGTCCGGGAGCGACTGTCCGGTCGATTTGAAATGGGCGCGAAGCTGACGACCGAGCGGCTTGGCGCGTCGGGTTTTCGGGCGTCACTCCAGATGCCGCTGAGCTTTGTCGAATGACGATATCGGTTCTCATCGTCGATGACGAGCCGCTGGCGCGGCGCCGTCTTGAGTTGATCCTCGCTAATATCCCGGATGTCGATCACGCCGGATCGGCGGGCAGTTGCCGTGAAGCGATCGAAAGTATCGCCGGGGAGAACCCGGACGTGGTGCTGCTGGATATCAAGATGCGCGACGGTACGGGGTTCGATGTCCTCGATCGGCTACCGGCGGACCGGCATCCCGGCATAATTTTCACGACCGCGTTCGATCATTTTGCGGTACGGGCTTTCGATACGCACGCCATCGATTATCTCCTGAAGCCGGTCGAGATCGAGCGATTGCAGATCGCGATCGACCGGTCGCGGCAAAGTCTCGCCGCCGCGGACGCACGCGAGCAGATCTTGCAGATGCGCGCCGTGATCGACGACCTGCGTACAGGGTATCACGGCCACGAGGCTCCGCCGCGAAAGGACGAACTCTGGTTGCGGTCGGGTGTCGGCGCCCTGACTTGCGTCCATCGACGAGACATCGAGATGGTCACCGCGGAGGACGATTACGTCCGGCTGCATACGGATTCCGCTTCCTATCTGGTCCGCGGGTCGATCAAAGCCACGCAAGCCGATCTCAATCTCTCCGACGAAGAGTTTGTCCGCGTGCATCGGCGGATGCTCTTGCGCCGCAGTTCGATCACAAGCGTCCGACGCTCGATCGAGCAGGGTGTACGCATAAGGCTTCGGGACGGCACCGAAGTCGGTGCTGGCCGGGTCTATGCGAAGCAGTTGCTGCGCTCTCTTGCGAAAGTCGGTTGAGTGGCGGCCGCGCGCTTTGTGATGCAACCGCGCGAATTGGCTTCCGCGCGGTATGCGCCCGATAGATGACTTAGGAAAATTGACTCGTCGCAGTCGATCACGCGGCCAGTAATCCGGAAGGAAGATCATGCGAAACATTCTGTTCCCGCTCTCGGCAATTTATCTTGCTCTGGTTGGCTGCGCGCTGATGTTCGTACCTCGCCAGTTCGGGGTTGGCGCGGTTCCATCGGACGCGTCACCCGAACTCATCGCTCTGCTCCGCCTTTTGGGAGGGCCCTTCCTCGGCATTGCGGCTCTGAACTGGCTTACGCGCCGCCTTGACGGGGCAGCGCTACGCCCGATTCTCCTGGCCAATCTCATCGGCTTCGGCGCGGTTGCTCTCAATGATGTGTGGGGAGTGACGAGCGGCGAAGCGCGCGAACTCGCGAAGCCGTTCCTCGTTATCCACCTGATGTTCGCATTGTCTTTTCTGTTCGCTCTCAGGTCGGCCAAGTCCGCCACCTGATGATGGTCGAAGCCGGTCGCGAAAGTTTGAATGAGTCCACGCCAAGCCATTTTCAAAAAAAGGAAAATTCGATGGGGAATGACAACATCGCCCTGGGCGGAAGAGGCAAGGAGCTGTTTTGCGGGGTTCCCGTGAGCAACCTTGAGGCTTCGCTGCAATGGTACCAGAGGCTTCTAGGATGCCCGCCGAGCTTCTTTCCCAATGATGGGGAGGCTGTCTGGGCGATCGCTGATCACCGATGGATATACATCATCGTCGAGCCCGAGCGGGCCGGAAGATCGGTGCTCACGATTATCTGTGACGACTTCGAACGACTGATCGATGAGATCAACACTCGCGGCATCGCCTTCGACAAGGAAGAGTTTCCCGCCGAGAATGTCCGCAAGGTGATGTACTATGACCCCGACGGTAACGAGATCGGATTTGGCCGCGTTGATCAGTAATGCAATGCGCATGCGCGAGCTAGGTACGCAGCCGCAGTTGCGACTTCTGGCGCAGCAGTGACGATGGTCCGCTTTTGCTTCAGGGCGCGCCAAAGCGGTCGGTCCGCTAACGGCCAAGACGGATTCTGCGCGGTGGCGCGGCGGTGACAACTTTATCATCCGTCGTGCCTATGGAACGCTAAGACGGCAGGCTCGCGAGGTCTTCAAGGACCGCGCTCCAATAAGCGATTTCCTGACCGTTGCCGCGTTCACGCGCCCATTCGAGTTGCCGAGCCACGAGCTGCTTGGCCTCGTTTCCGTGTCGCAGCTTCAGTTGGGCTGAGCAGCCGCGAACGCTTTGACTGCCGTAAAAGGGCATGACAGTTCCCTCCGCATTCTCCTTGGTTGCGAGCATGAAGGGGATAGGGCGGCGGTCGCCCGCCGCCCTATCTCGTCAGAAGTCCATCGCCGGCATCGGCGCGGCCTTCTCCTCCTTCGGCAGCTCGGCGACGAGCGC
>NZ_JAKFEM010000055.1:0-39898 GCF_036675685.1 Sphingopyxis sp. | reverse complement strand
GAGGCTTGTCAGCTTGCTGGCTAGCCGCAGCGGGGTGGGCATGGTCGCCACGTCGCTGCCCACCCCCGACCCCTCCCGCAAGCGGGAGGGGAGAATGATGGCCGCTAACGGTCGTTAGCCGCCATCGCCTCAACGACGCCGAATCATACCTCATAGAAATTCTAAATTGCAAATGACTCGCAATAACATATAAGCCCACCGGCGCCGCAACCTCGCGCGCTGGAAAGGGAAGCGATGTACGCCTTTGTCGACCGCCCGGTGGAAAACCTCTGCAACAGCGGGCGCTTTCTGCTCTGGGCGATGCGCGGGTGGGTTGCCGCCGCCGAGCGCGGCCAATGTCCGCCGCGACGACTGCGCCGGGGCTTCGCCGCGGTCGATGCCGCAGGCGCGCTGCCCGACTTCCACGTCGCGATGGCGCTGCTCGGCAGCGACGCCACCCAAACGCTGTGGCTCGCGCCGATGCCCTGTCGGCAGGTTTCAGAGCATGAAGCAATTCTGCTTGGACTTTGGCGCGATTTTTCGCTGGAAGGCGCCAGCACAACCGCACGCGCGACGCTGGCCTTGCTGGCCGAGGAAGAAAGCGTCGGCCCGATCGCTAACGCGATGCGCGCTGCGGTCGGCCAATTGGTCGCGGCGGGATTCGATATGTCGGCCCTCGCGGCCGGCACCGTGAAACACCAGGAAAGTTGATAGTGATGAGTGACCGTATTGCCGAAGCCGCCAAGCTGGCCCCCTCCGCCTCGCTGACCGTCGAGGAGGTGCGCTCGGTGCGCCACTGGAACGAGCATCTGTTCAGCTTCACGATCACGCGGCCGCCGAGCTTCCGCTTCCGCTCGGGCGAATTCGTGATGATCGGCCTGCCGGGCGAAGGCCGCCCGCTGCTGCGCGCTTACTCGATCGCCAGCCCCGCCTATGCCGACGAACTCGAATTCCTGTCGATCAAGGTTCCCGACGGTCCGCTGACCTCGCGGCTGCAGAAAATCCAGCCGGGCGATCCGGTCTATCTCGGGCGCAAGCCGACGGGCACGCTCGTCGCCGATGCGCTGCTGCCCGGCCAGCGGCTGTTCCTGCTCTCGACCGGCACGGGCCTTGCGCCCTTCCTCAGCCTCGCGCGCGATCCCGACATTTACGAACGCTTCAGCCAGATCCAGCTCGTCCATTGTGTGCGGCAGGTCAGCGACCTCGCCTTCCGCGACGAGCTCGAAAGCCAGCTCGCGGGCGACCCGCTGGTGCAGGACCAGGCGCTACTGCAGTTTCATTACCTGCCGACGGTGACGCGCCAGCCCTTCCGGACCGAAGGACGCATCGACGCGCTGATCGACGGCGGCCGCCTGTTCGGCCATCCGCTCACGGGCCCCGCGCATTTCGATCCCGCGATCGACCGCATCATGATGTGCGGCAGCATGGCGATGATCCGCGACCTCGAGGCCCGTTTCGAGGCGCTGGGCTTCAAGGAAGGATCGAACGCCGCGCCCGGCGACTTCGTGATCGAGCGCGCGTTCGTGGGTTAGTTTCGACTTAGCCTCGCACGCCGAATAACATCGTCGCCCCCGCGAAGGCGGGGGCCGCAGTCGGCCTGATGCAGCGCCGGAGGTTTAAGCCGCCAGCGGCCCCCGCCTTCGCGGGGGCGACGACCTAAAAAGCAAGCCGGCGACAAAGCCCCGCTAGGGTTTATCCGCATACGCCTTCACCAGATCGAACATATAGTCGCGCCCGACATAGACCGAGCGCACTTCCATCCTTTCGTTCAGGCCGTGCGCGCCATTGCCGTCGGGGTCGCCCCACATGCCGGGAATGCCATAGGTCGGGATGCCGACCGCGCCGAGGAAGGTCGCATCGGTATAGCCGTTCGCCATCGACGGGATGACCTTCAGCCCCGGCCAATATTTGTCGACGAGCTTTTGCATCGGCCCGATGATCTTCGGGTCGAGCGGCGGTGCGGGCGGGGCGGGGCGTTTCGGCGGCAGCTGGGTGATCGTGACGCCCGGATCGCCGATCACCTTGCCGAGCTCGTCGCGGATCGATTCGATGCTGTGCCCGGGAAAGATGCGGCAGTTGATGTTCGCCCCGGCGCGTTGCGGCAGTGCGTTCGGCGCATGTCCGCCGTCGAGCAGCGTCGCGACGCAGGTCGTGCGAAGATTGCTGTGGAGGAAGGGGTCCTTGCCCACGATCGCTTCGGCGTCCTTGTCGGCCAGGTTCTTTGCAAGCGCGACCATCGCCTTGCCCGTCGCGTCGCCGCGCGCCGCGCCCGCTTCGGCAAAGAAGCGCCGCGTCGTGTCGGTCATCTCGACCGGGAAATCATGGTCGCCGATCCTGGTGAGCGCCCGCGCGAGCTGGTAGATCGCGTTGGCGGGCACCGGCGCCGAACTGTGTCCGCCGGGATTCCTCGTCTCCAGCCGGAAGTTGGCAAAAGTCTTTTCGCCGACCTGCACCGACTGGCCGAGCACCTTGCCTTTCCCGTCGCTGTCGCCGCCGCCGCCTTCGTTCAATGCGAATTCGGCGTCGATCAGGTCGCGCTTGTTCGCGGCGAGCCATTCGACCCCGTTGAAGGCGCCATTGGTTTCTTCGCCGCAGGTCAGCGCGACCTTCACCGTGCGTTTCGGCTTATAGCCTTCCTGTTTGAAGCGGATCAGCGTGTCGACCCACACCGCCGCCTGCGCCTTGTCGTCGGCGGTGCCGCGGCCATAGAAATAGCCGTCTTCCTCGACCATCTTGAACGGATCGCGCTCCCAATCCGCGCGCTTCGCCTCGACGACGTCGATATGCGCGACGAGCAGGATCGGCTTCGCGGTCTTCGACGTGCCCGGATAGATCGCGACGAGGCCGCCTTCCTTGGGCTTCTCGGGGGTCGCGAACAGGGTGAGCTGGCTGTCGGCGAAACCCGCGGCTTTCAGCCGCATCGCCATGCGTTCGGCGGCAAGGGTGCAGCTGCCCGACGACAGCGTCGTGTTGGTTTCGACGAGCTCGCGGTAGAGGTCGCGGAACGCCAGCTGGTCGGGGCGCGGCTGCGTTTCGGCAGCGATCGCGGGCGCCGCGAACAGCAAGGCGGACGTCAGCAGTGCGGACAGTGTCTTCATCAAATCGTCTCCCCGTTTCGGGCGGTGAAGGGAGCAGAAAGACGGGGCGGCGGCAAGCCGCGATGCACGGCCCCTTGCGTCGCGAAGGGCTTTCGCGCAATCCGGGATGAGGGAGAGGAGCTAGCGTGACGTCGATAGAGGATGACCCGCCGGGGCTGGTGGCGCGCGCGGTGCGCCGCCTGCTCCTCCTGTTATACCGGATGCGCGGCTGGAAAGCGGTCGGGGTCGTTCCCGAACCGCGGCGCTTCATCATCATCGCCGCGCCGCACACCAGCAACTGGGATTTCGTCAATTTCCTCGGCCTGACCGCCGACCTTCGGGTCCGGCCCCATTTCATGGGCAAACTGTCGCTGTTCCGCTGGCCGCTCGCGGGCTTCATGAAACAGATGGGCGGCATCCCCGTCGACCGAAGGGGCGGGACCAATGTCGTGCAGCAGATGGTGGGCGAGTTCGCGCGCCGCACCGAATTCATGCTCACCGTCGCGCCCGAGGGGACGCGCGGCAAGGCGAAAAAATGGCGCACCGGATTCTACCAGATCGCGCTCGCGGCGAAGGTGCCGCTGGTCGTCGGGATGATGGATTATGGCACCAAGACCGGCGGACTTGGCCCGCTGATCTGGCCCACGGGCGATTTCCGCGCCGATATGGCGAAGGTGCTCGAGGTTTATAAAAACTGCGTTCCCAAATTCCCCGAGCGTGCGGTTCGCTCGATCGATGATATAGTCGGCGGCGATGACGAACCGGAAACGCGCGTATGAGTGATGCCCTTTGGTTGCTTGCGATCAATTTCGCGGGGCTGGTCGCGGTGATCCTGCTGTTGTGGGGCACCGCGACGCTGATCCGCGACGTGTCGTTCATCGACGCCTTCTGGGCGTTCGGCATGGTGCTGCTCGCCTGGGCTGCGGCGTGGCAGGCGGGCATGGAGGCGCCGCACGCGAAATGGCTGCTTGGTCTGACGACGCTGTGGGGGTTGCGGCTCGGGATCCATCTGGGGCTGCGCTGGGCGCGGCATGGCGAAGATCCGCGCTATGCGAAAATCCTCGCCAAGACGATGGAGAAGCGGAAGTGGAGCTGGGCCAAGACCGCGCTGTTGATGGTCTTCCTGACGCAGGCGCCACTGCTCTTCATCACCTGCCTGCCCGCGCAGATCGGCATCCAGGCAAGCGCGGCCAGTCCGGCTCCGCTGGGGATCATGGGCTGGATCGGCGCGGCGGCGGCGCTGGCAGGCATCGCATTTGAAACCATCGGCGACGCGCAGCTCGACCGGTTCCGAAAAGACCCCGCGAACAAGGGCAAGGTGCTCGACACCGGCCTCTGGCGCTACACGCGCCATCCCAATTATTTCGGCGACGCGCTGACCTGGTGGGGCATCTGGCTCGTCGTCGCCGATCTGGGCTGGGCGCCCGCGCTCGCGAGTATCGTCGGGCCGGTCTTCCTGACCTTCACCCTCACCCAATGGTCGGGCAAGGCGCTGCTCGAAAAGGGGCTGCACAAGACGCGGCCCCAATATGCCGACTATGCCCAGCGCACCTCCGGATTCGTCCCATGGCCGCCAAAGGCGCTCTAGACGGGGGCCTAGGCGACGAGGCGAGTGCCGCCGACGTCGGCGCGCTCGGCGACGCGCCGCGCATCCGCGCGATCCTGACCGCGGCGGCGCGCGAGGGGCGCAGCGTCAGCTATTCCGAACTGCTCGGCGACTTGGGTTTCCGATTCACGCGGCCCAAGATGCGCGCGGTGTGCAAGACGCTGGGCGAGGTCGACCGGCTGTGCGCGCTGGACGGCGAGCCCGACCTCGCGGTGCTGGTGGTGCGCGAGAGCGACCGGCTGCCGGGACAGGGCTGGTGGGTCGACGGCACGGCGCTGTTGCTGGGCTATGACGGGCCGTGGGAGGGCGCGGCGGCGGCGCGGTTTATCCGCGAGCAGCAGCAGCTGGCGTTCGATTTTTGGAAGAACCGTTAGGTCGTATCCGACCGGTACGGTAACGAAGCAAGCCACGCCAGACCTTGCTCTATTCGGTAACCTGCTCATCCGAGCCGCCGAACGCGCCGGGGAAATCTCGGAATTTGGGCAGTCCGTCCTTCATCGGCAGTACCGTCTCGGCGTAGTTGATGTGCAACCCCGGCGTGAAAGCGAGCGTGGGCAGGGTGGCCGAGAAGACATCGACGACGCCGAGTCCCGGATGATCGGTCATCAAATGGCCGCCGCACTGGTTGCAATATTTGCGGCTGCTGCCCGGCGTTTTGTTGAAGGTTGCGATGTGGTCGGCGCCGTCGGTAATCGTGACATTCTCCGGCTTCCACAGGGTGAAACCGTTCACCGGGCCGCCTGACCACGATCGGCATGAGCCGCAGTGGCAATAGCCCATCCCTTCGGGTTCACCCAAAACCGTCAGCTTCACCGCGCCACAGAAACATCCGCCCTCATAGGACATGACCGCCTCCTGCAAGAAGACGTTCAGCATAGCATATTGCAGCCCAATTCTTGAATCCGAACTCGCGCCGTCGTCCTGCGCGGATGTAGCCCGTCAGATCGCCAGCGGTCAGTTTCCAACCAATCCCTGCGCGGCAAGCCAACTCGACAACAGCGCGAAATATTCGGGCGAATCGGGCCGCTCGGTGCCGTCATGCTTGGGATCGAGCGAAGTTTTGAGGTCGGCCGACATTTCCATCGCATGATCCGCGCCCGCGATCACATGGACCTGCATCTTCGGCATACGCGCCGCGGCGCCCTTCAATCGCTGTGCCGAATCGGCGACCGGTACGACCGCGTCGTCGGCGCCGTAGAGGACGAGCGTCGGCACCGTGACCGCCTCGAGGTTCTTGAGCGGGTCATTCTCGATCTCCTTGCGCCAGCCGGAGACTTCGCGGTCGCGGAAGGTTTCGCCCATGTAGAGATATTTGAACCACGGCTTGGTCTTGATGCTGTCGAGCTTCGCCTGCGCATCGGTGCGGCTGACCGTGCCGCGCATATAATTGTCGACGGCCTTTCGCGCCGCGACCATCTGGTCGATGTCGGCCTGCGAATAGCCATTGGCTTTCAGATGGTTCGTCGAGGAAAAGATCATCTGGACGTCAGCGGTGACCACCGGCGCCGACACGGCGATGACGAAGGCGATATCGGGGCTTCGCGACGCGGCGAGCGGCGAAATCCAGCCGCCCTGGCTCAGCCCCCAGGTTCCGATACGCCGCGGATCGATGCGCGGATCGGTTTTCAGATGCTTCACGGCAGCGATCGCGTCGTCGGCGAGGACCGCAAAATTGCCCCCGGCGTCTTTCGAACCCGACTGGCCCGATCCGCGCCGGTCATAGGTAAAGACCGCGATGCCGAGCGCGGGCAGGATCACCTTCAGATGATCATAGAGCGACGCCGCGCGCAGCGGCGACGACGCGCTGTGCGTCACGACGATCGCCGCGACCGGCTTGCGGCTAGCGGGCATATAGAGCGTTCCAGAAAGCTCGACATCGCCGCTCGTGAACCGGCGATCCTCGGTCACAACCTCAGTCGTGGCAGGCGCGCTCCATGGCAGGCTGGGCGGCTTTTCCGCCGCCGTAGCGGGCTGAAGCGAACCGAGGCTCGCCAGGAGCGCGAACAAGCCAGCGGCCCTGCGCATTTACTTCTTGAGCCCGATCTCGCGCAGCCGCTCCTGCAGATACTCGTCCGCGGTGATCGGGTCGGGATAGAGGTTCGGATGCGACGCATCGATGCAGCTTGCGAGCGTCTCGATCGGATAGTCCGAACGGAAGTGGAGGAAGAAGGGCATCGAATAGCGTGCGACGCTCGCGCGGCCCGCGTCGGGGTTGCGGACGCGGTGGGTGGTCGAGGGCAGCTTGTTGTTGGTGAGGCGCTGCAGCATGTCGCCGACATTGACCGCCATCGCGCCGGGCGGCGGCGAGACGGGAAGCCAGCTGCCGTCCTTGTCGAGGATTTCAAGACCCGCCTCTTCGGCGCCGAGCAGCAGCGTGATCGTGTTGATATCCTCATGCGCCTCGGCGCGGATGCCCTTGGCGGGCGCTTCGACAGGGGGATAATGGAGCAGGCGCATCACGCTGTTGCCGTCGGCCACCGTGTCGTCGAAGAAATCGGGGGCGAGGCCGAGGTAGCGTGCGATGCCCGAGAGGAGCCGGCCGCCGACGCGGTCGAACTCGGCGAACAGCTTGTCGTAAGCGGTGCGAAAGCCATCGATCTCGGCGGGCCAGACATTGTTCGGCTGCTGCGCGGCGAGGCGGTGGCCCGCGGGCAGGTCGCGGCCGACGTGCCAGAATTCCTTGAGGTCGACTTCTTTCGCGCCTTTGGCGATTTCGGTCCCGAACGGGGTGTAGCCGCGCGCGCCGCCGCCGCCGGCGATATGATAGGCGCGCTTGTTTTCTTCTGGCAGCGCGAAAAACGCTTTCGCCTTGTCCCACGCTTCGTCGATCAGCGTGGGGTCGATGCCATGGTCGGTGATCATCGCAAAGCCGAAGCGTTCGAACGAGGCGCCGAAGTCCTTGGCGAACTGGTCGGCGGGAAGCGACATCGAAATGGTCGGAACGGCGGCGGTCATATTGTCATCCATCCTGGGCGGGGCTTAAGCCTCCGCGACTCTGCTTTCGCATGTAGGGCCGTCGGTGGTGCAGGGAAAGAGGCTCGCTCTTTTCAAACCGGCGATGCTTGCTAAGAGAGCGCATGGCAAAATCATATTGGCTGATGAAATCCGAACCCGACGCCTATGCGTGGGACCAGCTCGTGCACGACGGCACCGGCATCTGGGACGGCGTGCGCAACCACACCGCGAAGCTCAACATGATGGCGATGAAGGTCGGCGACGAAGCCTTTTTCTATCACAGCAATATCGGCAAGGAATGCGTCGGGATCATGAAGATCACCGAGACCGCCTTTCCCGACCCGACCGCCGAAAAGGGCTCGCCATGGGTCGTGGTGCGCGTCGCCCCCGTCCGCCCGCTCGCCAATCCGGTGACACTCGCGGCGATCAAGGCCGATCCGAAGCTTGCCGACATGGACCTTATTCGCCAGTCGCGGCTGTCGGTCGGGCGCGTCCAGCCTGCAGAGTGGACGCATATCCTGAAAAAGTCGGAAAAGCCCGAGGGCTGAGGCTTTTAAGTCCCTCCTCTGAAGAGGAGGGGTAATTGCAGCCTAGCGCAGCTTCACCTGCAGATGCTTCGCCACCGAGGGGTGGAGCGGGTACAGGAATTCGCAGCCGAAATCATTGCCGTCGGCGCGCCGCACGATCGCTTCGAGCGGCTGCAGTCCGGGCAGGCTCACCCAGACATGCTTGCCGATATTCGGCCGGGAAAACGTAACCATGCGAAAGCCGGTCGAGGACAGATCGAACAGTTCGACATCGAAGGGGTTGAAACCGGGCTCGCGAAACCGCGCGCGCGAGCTTACGGGTGCGCGTTCGGCGCGGCGCGCGGTGGTCGGCGCCCTATTGGCTTCGATGGTGCGATTCCCCAACACTGCTTTGGTCCCAGCGTATAGTCCTTGATTCGCCTGCTTTTAGGGCGCCGTTGGTTACCCCAAAGTGAAGCGATATGGTGAAATTCGCCTATACCGGCGGCGCGTCGCCGACCGTCATCAGCTGGCTGGGATAGGGGACTGCGAGCGCCACGGCGTCGCGCCATTCGCCGCCCAGCCAGGTCGCATAATGGTCGGGATGCAGGATCACCGGCATCGCGGCCGGCTGATAATGTTCGACCAGCCGGTTCGGATCGGTCGTGAGGACGGCGAAGCAAGGCCAATCCTCGCCCTGGCGCTGGATTCCGGCAAAGGCAAAGATCGGCCGCGAGGGCACAGAGAACCAGTGCTGGCGCTTTGCCCCCGCCGGTCCCGACCATAGGGCAAAGGCCGTCGCGGGGATCAGGCAGCGCAGTTCGGCGTGGCGCAGCGTGCCGATCCAGAAGGGGCTCTGGAGGTTGCGGACGGTGGTGACCGGCCGGTCACCCTGCGGCGGCGGCGGGACACCCCATAGTTTCGGGCGAAGGAAGCGGCGCGATCCGCCGCGGCCGTCGCTGACGATGACCGGCGCGGGGCGGCCTGGGGCGACATAGTCGCCGGTCCACGGATCATCCCCGGCCTCGGCGCCGAAAGCCTCAGCGATCGCGCTGGCGGGTGCGTCGAGACGATAGAGGTTGGTCATTGCACCAGTTTGCGGTGCGCACAGCGGCTGTCAATTGCGGCCGCCAGGTTGGGCCGTCATTTGTCCCAAGGCGATTTTTCGCCGCTGTCCCGGCTCTTTTCCGCGCGGATTTCATCGGCAGCGCGATCGGCCGCGACGATTACGCCGGCACCCATCATGCTGCAGCCGACAAAGCCGAGGATGCAGAGGCAGCCGAGGCCCATCAGGACAGATTTCAATATTTCGCTCATTTGCGGCTCCGCTTGCTTGTCGCGGAATATCCTAGCGTCAGATCGTAAAAATGCCGTTTACTCTGTACCTTTTACGCGTCCGCGCATCGATTTTACCGTGCTGCGCGCCTTCTTGCTGTCGACGCGGCGCGCCTTCGCCGCCTTGCTCGGCTTGGTCTTGATGCGGCGTTCGGGGCGGACCAGCGCGGCATCGACCAGCTCGGACAGCCGCTCGCGCGCATCGGCGCGGTTCGCTTCCTGCGTGCGATAGCGGCGCGCGAGGATGATCAGTTCGCCCTCGGTCGTCATCCGGCTGCCCGCGAGGGTTTTCAACCGCTTATAGGCCTCGGGATCGAGGCCGAGGGCATAGACATTGACGCGCAATTGGCACGCGGTCGCGACCTTGTTGACATTCTGGCCGCCCGGTCCCGTGCCTGCGAGGAATTTTTCGCTGATCGCGCTTTCGGGGATCTCAGCCACGGGTCGGCGACGCTCCCTCCGGCGCCGCGAAGCCCAGCGCGGCGAAGCTGTCGGGGAAGGGCGCCTCGGCAATTATCGACGGCTTGACGTCACGTTTTACCACCAGCCTTTCGGCGTGGAGCAAGGTGCGCGTTTTGGTGCCGCCGCGGCCGTAAACCGGATCGCCGACGAGCGCGAAACCGAGCCCCTCGAGCGCGTGGACGCGCAGCTGATGCGTGCGGCCGGTTTCGGGGCGGAAGCGCAGCAGGCTGCGGCCTTCGACGACCGCCAGCTTTTCCCAATGCGATACCGAGGGCTTGCCTTTCGGGTCGCCGACCATGCGCCAGCCGTCTTCGGCGGTCGACACTTTGGAAAGCGGCAGGTCGATCGTGCCGCTGTCGCCTTCGATCACTCCGTCGACGATTGCGAGATATTGTTTGTCGACCTCGCGGCTTTCGAACGCGCGGGTGAAGCGGCCGTGCGCCTTGGGATTGCGCGCGAGGAGCAGGCAGCCCGAAGTGTCGCGGTCGAGCCGGTGCACCGCCAGCGGCCAGCGTTTGAAGCCGAACTTCAACAGGTCGAGGTGATTTTCAAGGCTGATGCTGCCGTCGCGCGGGGCGTCGACCGGCAGGCCAGCGGGCTTGTCGATGACGAGGGCCTCGCCGTCGAGGAACAGGACACGGTCTGAAAGGAGCATGGCGCGCTATAGGCGGGCCGGCGTTCAGTCGAAAGCGTAAACGTCCATGGCGAGCAGGCCATAGGTGGTGCTGGCGTGCAGCCGCTTGGCCTTGAATGGCGCCCCGCCCGCACCCATTGCCACAAACAACGGCAATATATGGTCGGGGGTCGGGTGATTGTCGCGGCCGTGCGGCGCGCGTTCGACCGCGTGGAGGGCATCGTCGATGGCGCCCGCCGCCATACGATCGGCGACCCAGTCGGTGAAATCGCTGACCCACGCCGGCGCGGGCGCATCGATCGGCAGGCGGGCGGAGAAAAGCGCGCGCAGATTGTGGGTGAGGCTCCCCGATCCGATCACGAGCACGTCCTCGTCGCGGAGCGGCGCGAGCGCCTCGCCGAGCGCAAAATGCCATTCGGGCGAGGCGTTAGAGGCGATCGAGAGCTGGACGACGGGAACGTCGGCGTCTGGGTAGATCAGCGAGAGCGGCACCCATGCGCCGTGATCGAGCCCGCGGTCGGGATCGGCGGTGACGGTCAGGCCGTGGTCCGCGAGAAGCTCGACGATGCGCGCCGCCAGCGCCGGATCGCCCGGCGCGGGATAGCGCATCGCGAACAGCGCGTCGGGAAAGCCGCCGAAGTCGTGGATCGTCGGCGGCGCGGGCGAGGCGGTCACCGTCGCGATGCCGCCCTGATACGCCGCGTCATGATGCGCCGAGACGACAAGGATCGCGCGCGGACGCGGTAAAAGACTACCCAGCCCGGCGAGGAAGGTCCGCGCCGGGCTGGGCTCGAGCGCCATCATCGGCGAGCCATGCGAAACGAAAAGGCTCGGGAGACGGCGCATCGGTTCAGGCTGCCTGCTTCAGTTCGCTGATCGCCGAGGTGGCGCGATTGAGGGCTTCGCCGTCCATCATCTGCTGGTCGGCGGCGATGATCGTGACATCGGTGATGCCGACGAAGCCGAGGACGTGGCGCAGATAGCCGGTGGCGAAATCATAGTCGCTGCCGACGGGGACGCCGCCCGATGCGACAACCAGATAGGCCTTCTTGCCCGTGAGCAGCCCTTCGGGGCCGGCTTCGGTGTAGCGGAAGGTGCGGCGGGCGCGGGCGATCAGGTCGACCCAGGCTTTCAGCGATGCGGGGATCGCGAAGTTGTACACGGGCACACCGATAACGATCGTGTCGGCGGCTTCGAGTTCGCCGATCAGTTCGTCCGAGCCGGCGAGCAGCGCCTTCTGTTCGTCGCTGCGGTCGGCATCGTCGGTGAAATTGGCACCCACCCAGCCTTCGGTCAGCAGCGCGGGCGGGGTGCGCGCGAGGTCGCGGTGGACCACCTTGGCACCGTAACCCTGTTCGATCAGGTGGCTCACAAGCTGGCCCGACAGTTGGCGCGTCGTCGACCCGTCGTTGCGGGCGCTGGCATCGATACGAAGAATATTGGTCATCGAACTACTCCTTGGTTGGTATCGGAGGAAGGGGGGTGCCGCGAGCCGGGGAACTCGCGGCACCGGGTGGGCCGCCGTCAGGGAGGGGGACGTCGGCGACCCGGGGGCTTGTTAGAGGCTGTCCACGAGCACCAGTTCGGCGTCGTCGAGGGCTTCGACCTTGATCGTGCCGACATCGCGGAGCGCGATGCCGTCGCGCGGATCGGCGTTCTCGCCGTTGACGCGGATGCGGCCCTTGGCGGCGACCAGATAGGCGTGGCGCCCGGCTTCGAGGTCATAGGAGACACTCTCGCCAGCATTCACCGTCGCCGCGGCGACGCGGGCGTTAGCGCGGATCGGCAAGGCTTCATCGCCCTCGATCCCGCTCGCCAGCGTCACGAACTGGCCCGACCGGTCGGCCTGCGGAAACTGGCGCGCGCCCCATCCCGGATTGCCGCCGTCGCGGTCGGGCATGATCCAGATCTGGAACAGCGTCGTTTCTTCGTCCTCGAGGTTGAACTCGCTGTGCGTCACGCCGGTCCCGGCGCTCATCACCTGGACGTCGCCCGCCGCGGTGCGGCCGGCGTTGCCCATGCTGTCGCGGTGGGTGATCGCGCCGGTGCGGACATAGGTGATGATTTCCATGTCGCGATGCGGATGCGGGGGGAAGCCCGACTGCGCCGCGATGGCATCGTCGTTCCAGACGCGGATCGCGCCCCAGCCCATCCGGCCTTCGTCATAATAGTTGGCGAAGGAAAAATGGTGGCGGGCATCGAGCCAGCCATGGTTGGCGTGGCCCAGCGTGTCGAATTTACGAATGTCGATCATTGGCCTTGTCCTTTCTTTCATCGCTGCCCTGGAACATCAGTGCCCGGCGGCGCTCGTTTGTTGAGATCAAAATAGGCATTTGGATCGTTTCTGAAATAGCGTAGATGGAAAACCATCGTTTCCATTCAGGAGCTGTTGCGTGGCACTTCCGGACTATGAAGGCTGGGCCTGTTTCGTCGCTGTCGCCGATGGCGGCAGCTTTACCGCAGCGGCGACCGCGCTCGGCCTGTCGAAGGCGAGCGTGTCGAAGGCGGTGACGCGGCTCGAGGCGTCGCTCGGCATCACATTGCTCCACCGCAGTTCGCGCGTCGTGACGGTGTCGACCGCCGGGGCGGGCCTGCTGGGCGAAGCGCGTGCGATGGTCGCGGCGGCGACCGCGGCGACCGAGGCGGCGCGCGGCGACCGCGTCGACCTCGCGGGCCCGATCCGCCTCGCGGCGCCGATGAGCTTCGGGATCAAGGTGCTCGGCCCGCCGCTCGCCGTCTTCCTCGAACGGCATCCGGCGGTCGAGATCGAAGTTCTGCTGAGCGATGCGCGCAACGATCCGGTCGCCGAGGGCATCGACCTGACGCTGCGCATTTCGCCGCTCGCCGATTCCAGCCTGCTCGCGCGCACGATCGCGCCGGTCGCGGCGTCGGTGATCGCCAGCCCCGCCTATCTGGAGAAGCATGGCACGCCGAAACATCCGCTCGAACTATCGGGCCACCGGCTGATCGGTTACGGCCACCGCCAGCGCGCGATGCCGCTGCATTTCCATCGCAAGGGCGAAGAAACGACGGTGCTGCCGACGGGGCCGTTGTTCGCGAACAATGGCGACATCGCGGTGCCGCTGATCGTCGCGGGCGTCGGGATCGCGGTGCTGCCCGACTTCATCGCCGCCGACGAACTCGCGGCGGGCACGGTGGTGCCGATCCTGACCGACTGGTCGCTGCCGCAGTCGCACCTGCATCTGTTGTCGCCGCCGTCGCGGCTGCGCCCGGCGCGCGTGCGCGCGCTTTCGGACCATCTCGTCGACACGCTCAAGATTTCCTGCACCGGTGCGCATCGCGCGCAGTGAAAACCGGATAAGCCAGTGTTGCAAAATGGCCGCGACTCGCGGACTTCTGCGGGTTAAATCAAAATTAACCTTTTCCCTTCATTAGTTTCGTGGTTAATGTTCCGGCAGTCCTGCAACGGGGGTTGGTCGGTGACATCCTTGATGGTCACGCGATCGGTTCGCGGGATTATCGTGGGAACATTCGAGGGGTGCCCAATGCGCGTATTGCTGATCGAGGACGAGCCGACGACCGCGAAAGCGATCGATACGATGCTCACGACCGAGGGCTTCAACGTCTATACCACCGATCTCGGTGAGGAAGGCTTGGACCTGGGTAAGCTCTATGATTACGACATCATCCTGCTCGACCTGAACCTGCCCGACATGCACGGCTATGACGTGCTGAAGAAGCTCCGCACCGCCAAGGTGCAGACGCCGGTGCTGATCCTGTCGGGCATTTCGGAAATGGATTCGAAGGTGCGTTCGTTCGGCTTCGGCGCCGACGATTATGTTACCAAGCCGTTCCACCGCGACGAGCTGGTCGCCCGCATCCATGCGGTCGTCCGCCGGTCGAAGGGCCACAGCCAGAGCGTCATCAAGACCGGCAAGCTGGCGGTCAACCTCGACACCAAGACGGTCGAGGTCGATACGACGCGCGTGCACCTGACCGGCAAGGAATATCAGATGCTCGAGCTGCTCTCGCTTCGCAAGGGCACGACGCTGACCAAGGAAATGTTCCTGAACCACCTTTATGGCGGGATGGACGAGCCCGAACTGAAGATCATCGACGTCTTCATCTGCAAGCTGCGCAAGAAACTCGCGCTCGCCTGCAACGGCGAAAATTATATCGAGACGGTCTGGGGCCGCGGTTATGTGCTTCGTGATATCGACGACGAAGGCAATGAGGTGCGCCGCGTCGCCTGACGCGCCGTACGCCAGGATTTAACCGAGGGAAGCCGGCGCGGAGCGATCCGCGCCGGTTTTCTTTTGCGTCGCAAACGGCAGATTTCGGCCGAGTTTGCGGACGTTGCCATCTCAACCGACGTCACCCCGGGCTTGACCCGGGGCCTGCCTGTCTTGAAGAAAAAGGCGGGTCCCGGATCAAGTCCGGGATGACGAGCAAGCAACGGCCACTCCCTACCCGCTAGCCGACACGCTATTGCGGCTTGCTCGTCCACACACTCCGCCCGAAATGCGCGGGCTTGGCGGCGCCGAGGACGAGTCCTGGCCGGCGCGCGGGCGCTGTCGGCGGCGGAATGATTTCAAAACCGGCGCTATCGTTGGCGGTGGGCGCGTTGCCGCCGAGTGCCGCGCGCAGCCGTGTCGTTTCGACCGGCTTGTCGGTTTCGATGCCGAACCTTTTATCGGCGACCCAGCGGACGGTGCCCAGCATCGGGTCGTGACCCGGAAGAAATACGGTGACCCGCTCGCCGATATGGAGGGCATCGGGCGCCTGGCCACCAAGGCCGGTTTCGGAGACGTTGCGGATGGTCACGTCGAATTGCCCGAGTCGCGAGCAGGCGAGCGCCGCCTTCACCAGTCGCGATTGACGCGGCTGGCGCTTGTCCGAAGAGGCGGAAGAGGCGGGGGAGACCTCGGGATTCGACATGCGCGACTCATCTCTTTCGTCCGATCCCCACGTCGGCCGATGATTATGGTCCCTGTTCAGCCGTAACGGCGGAAGGTAAATTTTCGTATAGCATGCCCGGTAATAATTGCGCTGGTGGCGTCCGCTCGACACAAGCGGCCCGCCGCGTGCCGGGGACACGGGCGGGCCGGAAGTTTTGGATTTCAGGCGGTCGGCGGATCAGCCGAGGCCCGAATATCGGATGTCCTGGACGCGGCCATAACGGATGTCGCAGCTGAACTTGCCCTTGTCGTAATAGCCGCCGCGGCCCCAGCGGTCGCCGTAGCCGTCGCGAACGACGACGCGGCCCTTGACCCTGTAGCCGTCGCGCTTGCGGTCGATGCTCGTCACTTCGGTGACGTCGGTGCGCCCATAGCGGCGGCTGCCGCGTTCGACGGCATTGACGCACTGGCTGACCGCGCTGCGGCTGTTGCCATAGCGGTTATAGTCATAGCCATAGCCATAACGCGGATCGTCATAGCCGCCGCGATAGCGGTCGTCGTAGCGGCGGTCGTAACGGTCATAACGATCATTGTCCGATGCCGACAGGATCGCGGCAAGGCCGCCGATCACGACCGCGCCGGCGATGATTTCGCCCGCGCTGATCCCGTCGCGATCATAGCGATCGCGCGCCATTGCGGGGGTGGCGCCGATCAACATCGCGCCAGCGGTGGCCGCACCAATCGCGGCCTTGGTCAGGTTGGTCTTGATAGCCATGGTTCGGTCTCCTCAAATGCGCAGGCGGCATCTTCGCGGCCTGTTGGAAACCTTTTACCGATTCGGCGGTGACGCGGCCCTGAACCCCCCGCTTATCTGGGGTTCAGACTTGGTTTTGCTGGCGTTCAGCTTTTTTCCTTCTCCCTCGATGGGAGAAGGATACGCAGCCTTGCCGCGAAGCGGCTAGGCGGAGTTGGATGAGGGTGATGGTGCGTCCGGGCACTGCCGTTTCAGGCCGAGGTCGCACCCCCACCGCTGCGACTAGCCAGCAAGCTGGCAAGCCTTGCGGCCTCCCCCGTCAAGGGGGAGGAAGTTTCAGCCGAAGCTGACGTCGACGACGCGGCCATTGCTGTAACTGCAGCCAAAGCTGCGCGCGGCGCCTTCCGCCGTAGAGGCGGTGCCGGTGACGTACCAGCCGCCATTGTTCGGCTGCGTATCGGTGATGCTGTCGACGCGGGCGTCGTCGCCCATCTCGCCCTCGACCGCCCAGCTGCACGCATCGGCGGCGCGCGCCTCGGCTTCGCCATTGCCATAGGGCCGTACGTCGCGGGTTTCCGGGCGTGGCTCGGCTTGCGGTTCGCTGCGGGGGGTGTCGCGCCGCTCGTCGGGATAGGGCGGATCGTAACGATAGTCGGGCGCCCGCTCGCGCTTGTCCTTGCCCACGGAGCTCGCGATCGCGGCGATGGTGCCGATGATCAGCAGGCCGCCGAGCACGTCGCCGGTGCTGATCCGGTCGTGATGGCGATAACCCCAGCCGCCATGATGACGTCCGCGCGCTTCGGCGGGGGCGGCGCTGAGCCCGACCGAGGTCAGGACGATCGCCGCCGCGGTGGTGAGGCTGGTCAATTTACGCATCGAGGAAAACTCCCCTTCGGCGGGCTCAGGATGGTCCAGCCCGCAATGTCCTTGTCCTACGCGCGCGATGCTTTCGCGCCGCTGAACCGTTGCCGCGGCGCGGTGAAGCGAGTCCGGATATGGAAAAGGCCCGCCATCCACCGGGATGACGAGCCTTGGGACCAGATACAGGTGACCAGACCTATCCGGGTATCAGCAGGCGCAGCGCGGCTTGGGTCTCGGCTTCCACTTTTTCTTCGCGACATAGCGTTTCCGCACCGGCACATTTTCATAATAGGTGCGTGTGCTCGTCTCGACCGTTTCGGTCACGATCGGCGCGCCGCTCGTGATGATCGTCGTGACCACGACACCGGGCGTATAAGTGCCATAGCCGTAACCATAGCCGCCATGCTGCCAGGTGGTCGAATAGCCGCCCGGATAGCCGCCCTGGTAATAACCGCCCTGATAATAGCTGCGGCTCGACGCCCATTCCTCGCACTTTTTCCGGTCCGAAGCATTGCCGATCGCCGATCCGGCCAGCGCGCCAAGCCCGCCGCCGATCAGCGTGCCGGCGGTGCGGTTGCCGCGTCCGGCTATGCGGTTGCCGGCGATACCCCCCACGAGTCCGCCGACAACCGCGCCGCCCACTGTGCCCCCCCGGCCACAGCGGCGTTCCATCTCTGCGTCGTAACGCGGGTCGTACCCGCCGCCATAAGCGGGATCATAGGCGGGCGGCGGCGGATAGCCGGCGCCACGGCCCTCGACCGTGCCTTCATAGCTGCCGTCATAGCGGCGGCCGTCGCGCGTTTCATAGGTGCCGTTCCAGGTGCCGGTCCAGCGGCCTTCGGCATCATAACCTTCGACGCGGCGATATTCGGCTTCGCTCGGCACGCGGTCGGGATAGCCGGTATAGACGCGCGCGTCGGGATCGTCGGGATTGCCATAGTCGAGCGACGGGCGCGGATCGTGGCCGAAGGCCGCGCTGGCGGGCAGGCTGGCGGCTGCGCGTGCGTCAGTCATCGGCGCTTCGGCACCGACGCGCCCCGCCAGCAACAACGACCCTGCGGCCACCCCCAACAACACGATCGTACGCATGACAAGCTCCCTGTTCCCCCGGCCTGAACCGATTGGTTAACAGCTTGTTAGCAAAATTAGCATCTTTTCGCGAATCCGTTAACCCTGTCGAATCTGTCCCGATTTGGGGCGCATCTAGTGATCGTCGCCCCCGCGAAGGCGGGGGCCGCTGGAGGGTTCAAGCCAGCGTCGCTGCGCAAGCCGACAGCGGCCCCCGCCTTCGCGGGGGCGACGCGTTATGCTGCGAGCGCGCCCGCGATGCGCGCGACGAGCGCTTCGGCACCCGACTGGTCCGCGGCGGTGAAGCGCGCAGGGATGGGGCTGTCGAGGTCGAGCACCCCGATCAGCCGGTCGTTCGCGATCACCGGCACGACGAGTTCGCTGCGGCTGTCGGCGTCGCACGCGATATGGCCGGGAAAGGCGTGGACATCCTCGACGCGCTGGCTGGCGCGGAGGCGTGCAGCGGCGCCGCACACGCCCTTGTCGAGCGCGATGCGGATGCACGCCGCCTTGCCCTGGAACGGTCCGAGCACCAGTTCCTGCCCGTCGAAACGATAGAAGCCCGCCCAGTTGAGGTCGGGGATCGCCTGCCAGATCAGCGCCGCGACATTCGCCATATTGGCGATGCCGTCGGGCTCGCCCGCGACGAGCGCGGCGGCGGCGTCGCCCACCTCGGCCCACAAGGCGGCTGGCTCGGTGGCGGCGAAGGCGAGGGCGTAGGACATGATGTTCTTTCGGTTCGATGGGGGACGAACGGTCGTCTGGTCGAATGAACTAAATTCCGTTCGTCCTGAGGAGCCATTGAGCTTGTCGAAATGGCGTCTCGAAGGACCAAGCGCCGCGCCAAGTCCTTCGAGACGGGTCTTCGACTTCGCTCAGCCCCCCTCAGGACAAACGGGTTAGATCAAATCCGAAATACCTCCCGACTTATTCGACGTCGAGCCCCGTCCATTTCGCCGCAAAGGCGTATTTGTCGGCCGCCTCGGCGATGATCTTGTCGGTCGGCTTGCCCGATCCGTGGCCGGCGCGCGTTTCGATGCGGATCAGATGCGGTTTGCCGCCGACCTCGGCATGCTGCAGCTGGGCGGTATATTTGAAGCTGTGCCCCGGCACGACGCGGTCGTCGGTGTCGGCGGTCGTCACCAACACCGCCGGATAGGCCGTTCCGTCCTTGATATTATGGTAGGGCGAGTAAGCGAGCAGGTTCTTAAAATCACCTTCCTTCGACGGATAGCCATAATCGTCGGTCCAGTAGCGCCCGGCGGTGAAGCGGTCGAAGCGCAGCATGTCCATCACGCCGACCGCGGGCAGCGCGGCGGCGAACAGGTCGGGGCGCTGGTTGGTTACCGCGCCGACGAGCAGCCCGCCGTTCGACCCGCCCTCGATCGCGACCTGGCCCTTGCCGGCGATCCCTTGCCCGATCAGAAACTCGCCCGCGGCGATGAAATCGTCGAAGACATTCTGTTTCTTGTCGAGCCGGCCGGCGTCGTGCCACGCCTTCCCATATTCGCCGCCGCCGCGCAGGTTGGCGATGGCTAGAACACCGCCCTTGTCGACCCAGGCGAGCCGCGTCGGCGAAAAGGCGGGGGTCATCGAGACGTTGAAGCCGCCATAGCCATAGAGCAATGTCGGCGACCCCTTGCTGCGGTCGAGGCCCTTTTTCATCACCAGGAACATCGGCACTTCGGTGCCGTCCTTCGATTTGTAGAAGCGCTGTTCGACCGAAAAGTCGGCGGGTTTGAAGGTCAGCTTGGGCTCGGCGAAAATCTCGCTCTTTCCGGTCTGGGTGTCGAGGCGGTAGATCGTCGTCGGCCGCGCATAGCTCGAAAATTCATAGAAGGTTTCGGGGTCGCTCGACTTGCCGCCAAAGCCCTTGGCCGAACCGATGTCGGCAAGGCGGATGTTGGCAACGGGTTTGCCGTCGAGCGCGACCATCCGCGCCTCGGACTTTGCATCGCCGAGGTAGGAGAGGATGATGCGATTGCCGACGCGCGAAGCGCCGACCAGCGTCGCGGCATTTTCGCCGACCAGCTGGGTCAGCTCGGTGGGCTTGCGCACATCCATCGACACCACGCGCCCGCGCGGCGCGCCCTTGTTGGTGACGAAGGTGAAGCGCGTGCCCTCGTTGGTCACATATTCCCAGTTGTTCGCATAATCGTCGACCAGCACGATCGGCTTTGCGCCGGGCTTGCCCACCGGATGCAGCGTCAAACCATAGCGCTCGTCGGTTCCCTCGGACGACACGACGAGCAGATATTGGCCGTCGTCGGTGACGATCGCGGCGTTGTTCAGCTTGGGCTTGTCGGGGGTCGCATGGATCAGCACATCGGCGCCCTGCGGCGTGCCGAGCTTGTGGAAATAAACGCTGTGATTTTCGTTGAGCGACTGGAACGCCGCGCCCTTGGCGGGTTCGGGGAAACGCGAATAATAAAAGCCGCTGCCGTCCTTTGCCCAGTCGAGCGCCGAAAATTTGACCCAGCGCACCTCGTCGGACAGGTCCTCGCCGGTCGCGACATCCTTGACGCGGACGATGCGCCAGTCGGTGCCGCCGTCCTGCACCGCATAGAGAAGATGTTTGCCATCCTCCGACGGGTTCCATTCGGCGAGCGCGGTCGCGCCGTCCTTGGCCCAGGCGTTGGGATCGATCAAAACCCGGCCCTCGCCCTTCAGCCCGTCGCGGACATAGAGCACCGGCTGCGGCTGCAGCCCGTCGTTGCGGGTATAGAAATAGCGCGTCCCCGCCTTGCGCGGCAGGCCGAAGCGTTCGTAGTTGTAGAGCTCGGTCATCCGCTTCTTGAAGGTGTCGCGCCCGGGAAGCGTATCGAGATAGGCGTCGGTGACCTTGTTCTGCGCCGCGACCCAGTCGGCGACCTTCGGATTGACGCGCACATCGTCTTCGAGCCAGCGATAGGGATCGGCGACATCGACGCCGAACTGCGGGTCGACCGTGTCGCCGCGCGCCGTGTCGGGATAGGCGAGCGCGGGGGCAGGCGCCGATGCCGCCGCTGCCTCGGCGGCCTGTACTGCTGCCGGGGCCATCGTCAGGGCAACGAGCGCCAACGGCGCGAGCAAGGCTTTACGGGACATGGCAAGGCGATCCTCATCGTTTTCGGAAATTATCGTGCGCCGATATGTAAGGATGGAAAAGTCGGGGGCAAGCGGATTTGATGCCGGTGATGCGGTTCGTGGCGCGGCAGCCCCGCGGTCCGAACCTCGCCGCCGGCCGCTGTGGCCGTTGCCCCCTCTTGGCATGCCATTTGTGCCGCAGTGGGTCAGATATGAACGGGCATTGCGCTGACCAGCCAGAATATGCGGTCCGATCATAGTATTCCGTAGCGTCAAACTTGTTGGGTGCCGCGCTTTCGTTTACGCGAGTCGGCGCAGCCACGGGTCGCCATTGTTCGGGCTGCGTAACCAGAAGGGATCTTCCCGATGAAAGCGACCCACGACCTAGCGACCAAATTTTCGTCTGCGCGTTTCGACAAGGGCCGAATGAAAGCCTTTGCCGACCATGTTGCCAAGATCGAAGCCAGCGGCGACATCCAGATCATCGACATATTGGACAATGGCATCCCGCCGTTCGAGGATCTGGCGACCGTCCATTTCAAGGTCCCGCGCACGAAGATCGGTGGCATCATCGGTGACCTGCTCGGGGCGGGCACGCTCAACCCCAGCGTCATCATCAATGGCATTCCGGCCGAACGGCTGGTCAATGTGCATGTCGCGGTGCGCGGTCACTGACCCTTGGTTGGTGCCATCGCAAGCAAGACGGTTCAGGTTCACCTGAACCGTCGTTGCAACCTCGCCTGCGCGCATTGCTATTCGGCATCGGGACCGCGTGAAACCGAAGAATTGCCGGCACCGGCGCTGATCCGCTTTCTTGGGGAAGCGGCGAACGAAGGCTATGGCGTTGCCGCCTTTTCTGGCGGGGAACCGTTCCTCTACCCCGATTTTGCGGCCGTGCTGGAGGCAGCGAAAGCGCTTGGTTTGCGGCGGCTGGCGGTCACCAACGGCACGGTGCTGACGGATGGGCGCGCCGCGGCGCTGGGGCTCCTCGATCTGGTTGCCGTGAGTGTCGACGGGCGCGAAGCGGTGCACAACCGGATCCGCCGTTCGCCGACCGCCTTCGCCAGGATGTTGAAGGGACTGGATGTCGTTCGCCGCGCCGGGCTTCCTTTCGGGATCGCGCATACGGTTACCCGCGACAGCCTTCCCGATCTCCCGTGGATGGCGGAGTTTGCGGTGGAGCAGGGCGCGCGCATCCTGCAGCTTCACCCGCTCGGCATGGTGGGCGCGGCAAAGGACATGGAGGGCGCCACCGAGGGAAACCTCGAAGGCGCCGGGCTCGACGGCGAGATACTCGCGCGCACCTGGCTGACGGCGCTTGCGTTGCAGGCGGACTATGGCGAGCGGCTGACCATCCATGTCGATCTGTTCAACCGTGCGACGCTTGCCGCGCGCCCCGAACTGGTGGTGCCGGGCGACGGCTTGGAAGAAGGCAATCCATTGCTTTCGGATATTCTCAACCCGCTGGTGGTGATGGCCAACGGCGACCTTAGTCCGATCTGCCACGCGATGGGGCCTGCGCTCCGCTTCGGTCGCCTTGGAGCCGAGCCGCTGCCGCAGATTGCCCGGCGCTTCCGCGCGACGGTGCTCGGCGACCTTCGCGCCTTGTGCCATGGCCTTTGGGAAGAAGTCGTCGCCGACGACGATGGCTGGCCGTATCTCAACTGGTACGAGCTTCTGGAAACCCGCGCGCAACCGCAATTTGCGAGCTGAACAGACCGCGCCTGTTTCTTCGTCAAACGGGGTGATCGGGCCGGTCGAAACCGTCCGCCGCGCGATCTTTCGCAGCGCCGCGGGTCGCAATCCCCAGCGCCGCGAAATCATCGGCAAAATCGGCGAGGGTCAGGATGCCGACGCACGCCCGCGCGCCGGGCGCGGGTGGCTGCCCGGCGCGGAAGCGGCGGAGCAGCGCCAGCGCCGCGAACACCGGGACATGGGGGCCGCGATTGCCGTCGGCGCGCAGCGTCCATTGCGCGCGCGCCGGCCGGCCTTTGTCGTCGAGGCCCGTCACGATCACATCCATCGCCCCGACATCGCTGCCGAAGGGGAGTAGCGGCGCCGCGATCGCCAACAGGGGTCGCGCGGCGGGGCGAAGGCTGGCTATCCATCCCCACCGCACCGGCAGCGCGAGCGCGGCGAGGCCGAGGTGCAGCACGCCGAGTTCGAGCCCCGCGAAAAATTCGGCGCTGCGGCGCGGCAGGTAGCGCTGGACGAGCAGATCCTGGTCGGGGGTGTCGCAGACGCTCGCCCAGCGTTTGCCGACGCCGGGCACCGCCCAGCGGTGTGTCTGTCCCCAACCGGGGACATCGGTCCACGCGCCCTGACGCCACACGCGCACCGGATGCCCGACATAGGACAGGATCGCCTGGACCACCGCGAGCCCACGCGGGGCGCGATTGCCAGGAAAGATGCCGACGCGGATGGCGTCGACCTGCACCCACTGATCGGGCGCGCCGCGGCGGGTCAGCGCATCGATCACGGCGTGCGAGAGCGCGGGGACGCTGCTCGCGCCCGTCGTGACGCTGACCCCCGCCGACATGGCGGCGCTGTCATGCACGCCGATCGCCGCGACAAAGGCGCGCCCGTCGGCAAGATCGATATAATGGATGCCGGCCGCGATCGCCGCTTCGATGACGGTCGGGGTGGAGGTCTGGAAGGGACCGGCGGCGTCGATGACGACATCGTGACCGGCCAGGTCCCCGGCGGCGATGTTCATCCGGTCGACCTGCCGGGCGGGCAATCCGCCGAGCCGGGCGGCCAGCGCATCGAGCTTGCCGCGGCCGCGCGCCGCGAGCGTGAGCGCGATTCCGCGCTCCATCGCGGCGCGTTCGGCAAGGCGGCTGCCGAAGACGCCCGTCGCGCCGATAAGCAGGACGCGGAGCGGCGCGTCAACCATCGCGGAACAGCGCATGCTGGTCGACGAGCATCCCGAACAGCGGGTGCGCGACACGAAGGTCGAACGCGAAGCGGCGGCCGCCGAGGTCGCGGTGCGTCACCTGCGTCGCCCCCGGCGCGAGCCAGCGCGGCAGGCGAAAGCGGACAGGGCCCGCCTGCCAGAAATAATGGTCGGAGGAAAAGATGAGCGCATCGCACTCCGCCCGCACGGTCAGCGCCATGCCGAAGCCGCCGCCGATATGCTCCTCCAGCCCCGTCGTGCCGGCGAATTGCTTCGCGCTGTGGATCACCTGCGGCATCCCGCGCGCGCGGCCATAGATGCGCGTCCACAGCTGCCCACCGCTCGCTCGGTCTTCGCTCACCGCGACGGCCGCGGGAGCGGCCCCGCTTCGATCTGTCGGCAGCGGCGCGCCGATCAGGCGGCAAGCCTGCGCGAGCAGCCAGCCCGCCGCGGACAAGCGCGTCCAGACGATTTCGCCGCTGTAGATCGCGACCCGCTGCCCGCTCAGCCGCTTGGTAAACCGGCGCTGCACATCGTCGGGGAGCGTATCCCATGCGTCGCGGGGAAGCAGGCGGCGAAAGCGATAGTCGTAAAGTGCTTCATCCGCTTCCGTCTGCGACAGGCCCGGGGCAGGGGACTCGAAAGCTTGCCCGGGTTTCGCCATGCCTGCCATCACCCGTCCCCTACCGCTCGTCCCGGCCCTTGCCGGGGCGCCAGTTGATCAGCTTCGTCACCCCGGCGCCCAATTTGATCAGCCGCATCAGCGCGGGCTTGGGCACGCTCAGCATCTCGTCGTGCCAGCGGCTCATCGTGCTCACGAAATCGAGCATGTCGGCGAGGCGCGCCTTCGCCCCCGCGCTGAGCTCGGGGTCGTTCGCCGCCCGCGCAACGCACGCCTTCAGCGCGGCCTCGGCGGGGTCGATCTCGCGTGCCTTGCGGCCTGCCGCGATCCGCGTCACCATCTCCCATATGTCGGTTTCGGCGGCGAAATGGTCGCGCCGGTCGCCCAGCATCGGCACGCGCTGGATCAGCCGCCAGCCGATCAGTTCCTTGATCGAATTGGAGACGTTGGAGCGCGCAAGGCCAAGCATCTCGGCAATCTCTTCGGCATGAAGCGGACGGTCGGAAACGAACAGCAACGCATGGATCTGCGCCACCGACCGGTTGACCCCCCACTGCCCGCCAAGATTGCCCCAATGGAGGATGAACTCGGTCGCTGCCGGGGACAGTTTTAGCGCATGTTCCGATATTTCTGTCATAACAGAAATATCGGATGAAAGCGATCTGGAGTCAAGTGGCGTTACGGGTGGAGAGTCGCCAGCGGGGAATGGCTTCTAACGACCGATAGTAACCGTCGCCCCCGCGAAGGCGGGGGTTGCTGGCCGCCTTACACAGCGGCGAAGGCGTAAACCGACGGCGGCCCTCGCCTTCGCGGGGGCGACGGTTATTTACGACACGGCCAGGGGCCGCTTCCCACCCCTTGGCAGCCATCTAACTCTCCCATGAAAAAGGGCGGCTATCCTCTCGGATGCCGCCCTTGTTTCTCGTGTCACTGAAAGCGCGTTTTACGCGGCTTCGACCTCGTCGTCATACTGCTCGACCGGACCCGAATCCTGGCCCTTGGCATCGACGTCGCGATCGACGAATTCGATGACCGCCATCGGCGCCGCGTCGGAGGCGCGGATGCCGGCCTTGATCACGCGGGTGTAGCCGCCGTTGCGGTCCTTGTAACGCTCGGCAAGGGTGTCGAACAGCTTGACCAGCTGCGTGTCGTCCATCAGGCGGCTCATCGCGAGGCGACGATTGGCGAGGCCACCGCGCTTCGCCAGCGTGACCAGCTTTTCGATATAGGGACGCAGTTCCTTCGCCTTGGCGACGGTCGTCGTGATCTGCTCATGCTTGATGAGCGAGGCCGACATGTTGCGGAACAGGGCCGTGCGATGCGCGCTCGTGCGCTGCAGCTTCCGGCCACCCGATTTATGACGCATAATCCATTCCTTCGTTCGTTAAGGGCCCGTGTGAGGTAGCCCAGACCAGGCCCGCTTGAGGTGGAGCCCTTGACCTTTGTGTTCCCCGGCGAAAGCCGGGGTCCAAGCAGCGTTGCAACTGGGCCCCGGCTTTCGCCGGGGAACAGTTTCAGATCAGCCCAGCAGCTCTTGTTCGAGCTTCTTGGCCATTTCTTCGATGTTCTCCGGCGGCCAGCCGGGGATGTCCATGCCGAGGCGCAGGCCCATCGACGACAGCACTTCCTTGATTTCGTTCAAGGACTTGCGGCCGAAGTTCGGGGTGCGAAGCATTTCGGCTTCGGTCTTCTGAACGAGGTCACCGATATAGATGATGTTGTCGTTCTTGAGGCAGTTCGCCGAGCGGACCGACAGTTCGAGCTCGTCGACCTTCTTGAGAAGGAAGCGGTTGAGCTGGTTGACGTCCGATTCATCGGCGGTGGTCGGCGAAGCCGCCATGCCGATGAGGCCGCTGTCGTTCATCGCTTCTTCGAAGTGGACGAAGACCTGGAGCTGGTCCTGGAGGATGCGCGCGGCGTAAGCGACGGCGTCTTCCGGGGTGATCGTGCCGTCGGTTTCGACGGTCAGGTTCAGCTTGTCATAGTCCAGTTCCTGGCCGATGCGGGCATTGTCGACCTTGTAGGCGACCTGGCGCACCGGCGAGTAGAGCGAGTCGACCGGGATCAGGCCGATCGGCGCGTCGATCGGACGGTTGGCGGTCGCGGGGACGTAACCCTTGCCGGTGTCGGCGACGAGTTCCATGTTCAGCGTCGCACCGTCGTCGAGGTGGCAGATGACATGACCCGGGTTCATCACCTTGATGTCGCCCGACACCATGATGTCGCCGGCCTTGACGGTCGCGGGACCGGTCGCCGAAAGCTGGAGCCGCTTCGGGCCTTCGCCTTCCATCTTGAGCGCGATCTGCTTCACGTTGAGGACGATGTCGGTGACATCTTCGCGCACGCCGGCCAGGCTCGAGAATTCGTGGAGGACGTTCTCGATCTTGATCGACGTGATCGCCGCACCCTGGAGCGACGAGAGCAGCACGCGGCGCAGCGCGTTGCCGAGCGTCAGGCCAAAGCCGCGCTCGAGCGGCTCGGCGACGAAGGTCGCCTTGCGCTTGCCGTCGCTGCCAGCCTTGATTTCCAGGTTGCTGGGCTTCTTCAATTCCTGCCAGTTCCGGATATTGACAGTCATGGTCTTCCCTTTGCTTTTGGCGGGACGGATTGGTGGGTCGGCCAACCTGTCCGGCGTTTAAGAGATGGCGGATGCGGCCCCGGAAATGGGGCGCACCCGAAGCAGGCGTCAGACGCGGCGGCGCTTGGCCGGGCGGACACCATTGTGCGGGATCGGGGTCACATCGCGGATCGACGTGATGTGGAAACCGACCGCCTGCAGCGCGCGCAGCGCCGACTCGCGACCGGCGCCCGGGCCCTTGACTTCGACTTCCAGCGTACGGACGCCATGTTCGGCGGCCTTCTTGCCGGCGTCTTCGGCGCAGACCTGCGCCGCGTAAGGGGTCGACTTGCGGCTGCCCTTGAAGCCCATCATGCCGGCGCTCGACCAGGCAATCGCATTGCCCTGGGCGTCGGTGATGGTGATCATCGTGTTGTTGAAGGTCGCGTTGACGTGGGCCACACCCGACGAGATATTCTTGCGTTCGCGCCGACGAAGGCGCTGCGGTTCACGAGCCATGATGAAATCCTAACCTAAATCCTGAATGGCCGGTGGCGGGCGGATGCCGCTGCCCCGGCAGGGGAAATAAGGAAGCGCGCCCGGCGGACGCGCTCGACCTTACTTCTTCTTACCGGCGATCGGCTTGGCCTTGCCCTTGCGGGTGCGCGCATTGGTGTGCGTGCGCTGGCCACGGACCGGAAGGCCCTTGCGATGACGCAGCCCGCGATAGCAGGCTAGGTCCATCAGCCGCTTGATGTTCATCGCCGTGTTGCGGCGAAGGTCACCTTCGACCGTCAGGTCGGCGTCGATCGTTTCGCGGATCTGCAGCACTTCGGCGTCGGACAGGTCCTGCACGCGGCGCGTGTGGTCGATGCCCAGCTTGGTGGCGATGTCGACGGCGGTCTTGCGACCGATGCCGTGGATATAGGTGAGCGCGATGATCACGCGCTTGTTGGTGGGCAAATTGACGCCCGCAATACGTGCCATGGATACTTTCTCCTGCTCCACAGGGCCGTTGGCAATCGGCCCCATCTCAAAGCGTCTGATTTCCAACGCAAAAAACGGACCACGATGCGCGGTTGCGCTTCGCCGTCCGGTCAGGCTGTCGGAATAGGTGCGCCGTTACGGTGAGTCGGGCCAATTGTCAAGCGCGCTGCGGTGAGCGGCGCCGTCCAATCGGCGGTCAGGATGGGGATGTAAGAGCGACGGCCCGATCATGCAAGCGGTCGACGACGGCGGTATGGATTCCGGGGGCGCAAGCAATGACACCGAACGCTTGCGCGCGC
Organism: Sphingopyxis sp.; assembly: GCF_036675685.1. GTDB lineage: Bacteria > Pseudomonadota > Alphaproteobacteria > Sphingomonadales > Sphingomonadaceae > Sphingopyxis. The sequence continues at coordinate 11,375 of NZ_JAKFEM010000055.1, read as the reverse complement.
GGGGTGTTGAAGATCAGGGGCTGTCCGAACGCGTCGGTCACCGTGGCTCCGGCCTCGGTCGCGATCAGCGCCGCGGCGGCGACATCCCACTCGAAACCCCAGCGCAGCGTCGCGACCAGGTCGGCGCGGTCGTCGGCGACCAGCGCCATGCGCAGCGCGATGCTGTTCGGCTTGGTGACCATCACGAGGTCGCGGTCGATCTTGGGCAGGCTGTCGGCGGGGACGCGCGCGCCGTCGAAGCTCGTGCGGCGGCTCGCGTGCAGCGTTTCGCCGTTGAGCAACGCACCCTTGCCACGCTGCGCGACCCACAGTTCGTCGAGCGCGGGGGCGTAAAGCACGCCGAGTTCGGGCGCCCCCTCGACGACGAGCGCGACCGACACGCACCAGCCGGGGCGGCCGCGGATGAAGTCGCGCGTGCCGTCGATCGGATCGACGCACCACATCGCGCGGCACGCGAGGCGATCGGCGTTGTCGGCGGTCTCTTCGGACAGCCACCCCGCTTCGGGCACCATCGCGCCGAGCACCGCCTTCAGCCGCGCGTCGACCGCGAGGTCGACGTCGCTGACCGGATTGTCGTGCGACTTGTTCCAGACATTGACCGCCTGACCCTCGCCGCGCCAGCGCGCCATCGCCATGTCGCCGACCTCGCGGGTCGCGGCAATCACGGCTTCGAGGTTGCGGCCCGGCATCGCTACTAGCTGCTCGCGACGGTCATGCCGTCGATGCGCAAAGTCGGCGCGTTGGTGCCGTGGCGGAATTCGAGGTCGTTCGCAGGAATCAGCGCCGCGAACATGTCGATCAGATTGCCCGCGATGGTGAATTCGGCGATCGGCCCGGCGAGCGCGCCATCCTTGATCAGGAAGCCCGATGCGCCGCGGCTGTAATCGCCGGTGACGGGGTTGACGCCATGGCCGATCAGTTCGGTGATATAGACGCCTTCGGTGATGCCCTGCATCAGCGCCGCTGGCGTCACGCTGCCCGCCGCGAGGTGCAGATTACTTGCACCGACCCCCGACGCGCCGCCGCCACGGCTCGCGTGGCCGGTGGGCGTCAGGCCGAGCTGCTTCGCCGAGGCGGTGTCGAGCAGCCAGCCGGTGATCTTGCCATCGGCGACGAGGTCGCGCGCGGCGGTCGGCAGGCCTTCGCCGTCGAAGGCGCGGCTGCGCAGTCCGCGCGCGCGATGGGGTTCGTCGCGAATGACGATGCCGCTGTCGAACAGCATCTGATCTTCCTTGCCGAGCAGAAAGCTGGTGCCGCGGGCGATCGCGGGCCCGGCGATCGCGCCGAGCAGATGGCCAACGATGCCGCCGCTGACGCGCGGGTCGAGCAATACCGGCACCTTGCCGTTCGGCGCCTTGCCCGGGTTCAGCCGCGCGACGGCGCGGGTGCCGGCGCGCGTTCCGATGTCGCCGGTGCTTTCGAGGTCGGCCAGATGGTGCGCGCTGTGCCAGCCATAGTCGCGCTGCATCCTCGCGCCTTCGCCCGCGATGACGCTCGCCGACAGGCTGTGCCCGCTCGACCCGTAACCGCCGGCAAAGCCGTGGCTGGTCGCGAGCGCGAAACGCGTGCGGCTGTGGCTCGCGCTGCCGCCTTCGCTGTTGGTCACGCCCGCGACGGCGCGCGCGGCTTCCTCGACCGCCAATGCGGCGGTGCGCAGCGCGGCGGGGTCGGCTTCGCTGCCGTCGTCGAGGTCGAAATCGGGGACGGGACCCTTGAACAGCATCGCCTCGGGGGCGAGGCCGGCATAGGGGTCCTCGGGGGCTTCGCGCGCCATCGCGACGCAGCGTTCGACCAGTTTCGCCAGCTCGCCCGCGTCCATGTCGGCGGTCGACACGCTCGCGCTGCGCTGGCCGACGAAGACGCGCAGCGAAATATCCTGCCCCTCGGACCGCTCGACATCCTCGAGCGCGCCGAGCCGCATCGAGACCGAGGTCGCGGCGTTGCAGTAATAAAGCGCGTCGGCGGCATCGGCGCCGGCTTTCGCGGCGGCGTCGCACAGCATCTGCGCACGGTCGAGGGCTTCGGAAACGGTCAGCATCGCCGCGCCCTATACGGCGCGCGGTAAAAAATCAAAGTCTCCAACCTTCGTCACCCCGGACTTGATCCGGGGTCCATGGCTTCGCTGCTGGAATGGATCCCGGATCAAGTCCGGGGATGACGAAAAGGATGAATGGCTCAGTTGATCATAGCCGCGATTGCGTCGGTGGCGGCCATCGCGCCGCTGATCCACAGGAAGGGCAGCGTCAGCGCGGCGACCCACAGACGGCGGACATCGCGGCGGAAGCGTGCATGCAGGCCCCAGCTGGCGAGCGCCTGGCGGCTGAGATGATACCAGCGCCGTTCGGTCGAGCGGGCGACGGGCAGTGCGAGCGCCAGCAGCATGACCAGCGCGACAACGATCAGCGCGGAAGGCGCCCCTGCGGCGACCGCGCTCATCACGAGCCAGATCTGGAGAGCGGCAAAAGCGAGAAGGGCGGTGGCGGCATGCCAGGTCATTCGACGGCCGAGGCTCCGCGCCGGAGGCACGCTTGCAGTCGATCGGCGCCAGAGGCGCGGTCCAAACGTCGATGCCATGTTTTCAGCCTCCCCGGCCGGCGATTCCCAGAAACGCCACGATTTGCCCCAAATATTCCCAAGTCAAGACAGCTTGACCGTGATTCGTTAATTTTTGCACTCGATTCGGCGCGGATTCGCAACCAAATCGCGTTGTACCGCAAAAAAAAAGCTGCGAAATTGGCAGCATGGACTGTCTGGCGCGCGATTCCACCGGCGCCCGGCCGGTCGCGTCGATCGTCGAGCGAAACCCGTCTTTTGTCGAAGCGTTGCATCCAATCGACCTGCTGATAGCGTCTATCGTCGGTCCATCTGCTTCAAGCAAAACGGGGAAACAACCATGCGCACTCTTGCCCTTCTGGCAGCCCTTGCCCTGCCGCTCGCGCCTGCGTGGGCGGCCGACGGCGACAAGCCCGCGGTCGAGCCCAAGCCGGCGGCGCTGATCGCCGACGGGATGCCCGACATTCCCGCCGAACTGACCGCGGCAACGCGCCCCTATATGGAAAATCGCGGCGCCAGTTTCGTCGGCTGGAACCCGGTCGACAAATCGATGCTGATCGCGACCCGCTTTGCCAACACCGCGCAATTGCACCGCGTTGCGATGCCGATGGGGGCACGCAAGCAGCTGACGTTCGAGGCCGAGCCCATCGGTTCGGGCATCTGGTCGCCCAAATCCGCCGACATCATGCTGGTCCAGAAGGACATTGGCGGCAATGAATTCTATCAACTCTATGCGCAGAAGAACGGGCGGCTCGAACTGCTCACCGACGGCAAGAGCCGTAACGGGTTCAACGCGTGGAGCGCCGACGGCAGCCTGGTCGCCTACACCTCGACCCGCCGTAACGGCCGCGACAGCGACATCTATGTCATGGACCCGCGCAACCCCGCATCGAACCGCATGGTGGCTGAGGTCGAGGGCGGCGGCTGGGCGCTGCTCGACTTCGCGCCCGACAAGAGCTGGGCGATCGTTGCTCAATATGTCTCGGTCCAGAAATCAGACTTTTTCCGGCTCGATCTGAAGACCGGCGCGCTGACTCCGATCGGCGATCACAGCAGGACGGTGGCCCAAAACGGCGGCGTCTTCGCCCCCGACGGCACGATCTGGATTACCAGCGACGAGGGCTCCGAATTCGAACGCCTCGGCACGCTCGATCCCGCGACGGGCAAGTTCACGCCGAAGGGGCCGGCCGAAAAATGGGAAGTCAGCGGTTTCGACATCGCCGAGGATGGCAGCTTCATCGCCTATACCGTCAACGAAGCGGGGACGAGCAAGCTCAAGCTTTTCGATCCGAAGAGCGGCGCGGTGCGCACCGTCGACAAGCTGCCTACCGGGATCATCGGCGGCGTCGAAATCGCGCCTTGGGGCGAGATCGGGATCAGCTTCACCTCGGCGCGCAGCGCGGCCGATGCCTTCAGCGTCGATCCGAAGACGCTGGCGGTGACGCGCTGGACCGAAAGCGAAACCGGCGGGCTCGACGTGTCGAGGAATGTCGAGCCCGAGCTGGTGAAGGTCAAAAGCTTCGACGGGCTTGAAGTCTCGGGCTTCCTCTATCGTCCCGATCCGGCGAAATTCCCCGGAAAACGCCCGCTGATCATGAGCGTCCATGGCGGACCCGAAGGCCAGTCGCGCCCGGGCTTCATGGGACGCAGCAACTATATGCTCAACGAAATGGGGATCGCGCTCTTCTATCCCAACGTCCGCGGCTCGACGGGTTATGGCAAGACCTTCGTCAGCCTCGATAACGGGCCGTTCAAGCGCGAGGACAGCGTCAAGGACATGGGCGCCTTCCTCGGTGCGCTGGCCAAGGACAAGGCGCTCGATGCGTCGCGTTTCGGCCTCACCGGCGGCAGTTATGGCGGCTATATGTGTTATGCCGCCGCGACCCATTATGCCGACAAGCTGCGCGCAAACCTGTGCGTCGTCGCGATCTCCAACTTCGTCACCTTCCTCGAAAATACGCAGGAATATCGCCGCGACCTGCGCCGCGTCGAATATGGCGACGAGCGTGTGCCCGCAGAGCGCAAGAAGCTGATGGAAATCTCGCCGCTGACCCGCGTCGCCGACATCAAGAAGCCGCTGTTCGTCGTGACGGGGGCCAATGATCCGCGCGTGCCGGCGTCGGAGGCCGACCAGATCGTCGCCGCGATCCGCAAGAATGGCGGCACCGCGTGGCACCTCGTCGGCACGAACGAGGGGCATGGCTTCGCCAAGAAGGAAAATGCCGATTATAATTTCTGGGCGTCGCTTCTCTTCTGGAAGCAATATCTGCTGAATTGAGCCGGCCGAGCCTTGACCGGATGTCGGGCCGGGGCGTAGCGCCATTCGGTTGCCTCGACGGACGGAGACGCGATGCGCCGGCCCAATTGCTCGATACCATAGGCGATTACAGCTGGCCGCTTTTCCGTGCCGATGCGTTGGCCGGGGTCAGCGTTGCGCTCGTCGCGCTGCCGCTGTGCATCGCGATCTCCATCGCATCGGGCAGCACGCCCTTCGTCGGGCTCGTCACGGCGATCATCGGTGGTTTCATCATCTCCGCGACGAGCGGCAGCCGGGTGCAGATCGGCGGGCCGACCGGCGCATTCATCGTCGTCGTCTATGGCGTGATCCAGGACCATGGCATGGACGGGCTGATCGTCGCGACAGTCATGGGCGGGATCATCCTGATCGTCGCGGGCTTCTTTCGCGCCGGCCGCCTGATCGCGCTGGTTCCCGAACCGGTGATCGACGGCTTTACCATCGGTATTGCCGGCATCATCGCCGTCAGCCAGCTCAAGGATGCGTTCGGCTATCGCGAGGGCCGCGCGCCGGCGGACATGCTGCCCAAGCTCGAATGGCTGTGGGATGCGCGCAATACGGTCAGCCTCGCGGCAATCGGCGTCACGATCGCGACGATCGCCGCGATCCTGCTGCTCCGCCGCTGGCGGCCGCGCTGGCCGGTGCTGGTGATCGCGGTCGGCGCCGCGTCGATCGCGGTATTGTTCCTGCATCTGCCGGTCGACACGGTGGGGTCGCGCTTCGGCACTTTGCCCAGCGGTCTGCCTGCGCCCCACTGGCCGGAGGTGACGCCCTACAAGCTTCTGCGACTCTTGCCCTCCGCGATCACCATCGCCTTCCTCGCGGGGGTCGAATCGCTGCTCTCCGCCATCGTCGCCGATCGCATGTTCGACGGCCATCACCGCCCGAGCGCCGAGCTGCTGGCGCAGGGTTATGCCAATGTCGTGACGCCGCTGTTCGGCGGCTTGCCCGTCACCGGCGCGATCGCGCGTACCGCGACCAATGTCCGCGCCGGCGGACGCACGCCGGTCGCGGGCATGGTCCATGCGCTGGTGATCCTGACCGTGGTGCTCATGGCCGGCGGGCTGGCCGGGGCGCTGGCGCTGCCGGCGCTGGCCGCGGTGTTGCTGGTCACGGCCTATCATATGGCCGAGCCCGAAAAGTGGCGCGAGCACCTGAGACTGCCGTGGGACGAACTGCTGGTGTTGGCCCTGACGCTGATGCTGACGATCTTCGCCGACCTGACGATCGCGATCGGCGTCGGGGTCGCGCTCGGCCTTTTCCTGCGCTGGTGGAAAGGCAAGGTCGCGAAGCTCTGGAGGCCTTGCGAGCACTAGAGCGCGCTCATCGCCTTCCCACGCAAGCCGTCACCCCCGGCCTTCGCCGGGATGACGGGAAAAAAGTATCAGGGTTTCGGCGGCGTGGGCAGCGGCGCCGCGTCGGCCTCGTCGGGGGCGGCCGGCATGGGCGCCTGGCCGCTCGCCTGCCGTTCGAGCTCTTCGGCGGCCTTCTGGCGCTCGGCGAGCGCGCGTTCCTCGGCGACGACCGCGGCTTCGACTTCGTCCGACGCGGCATCGATCCCCGCGATGCGCTTCGCACGCTCGTCGGCGATCATCGCCTGCCAGTCGGTCTTGTCGGCGGCCTTGCGTTCGGCCTTCGCGCCCGCGAGCAGCGCCTGGGTGCAACCGGTGAAGCCGCCCAGCCCGGTCGGCGAGCAACTGTCGGTGCCGAAGCGGCCGACGCGCTCGAGCGCGACGACCTTGTTCGCCCACGCTTCGTTGCGCACATCGAGCGGATTGCCGCGCAGCATCGGCGGCACGCGATAGCGTTCGGTTTCGGGCAGGCGGTTACACACGACGATCTCGTCGGGGCTGCTCTGCTCGCATTTGTCGTCGCCATAGACGATGACCTGGTTGATCTTTTCGGCGTCGACCGTGGCTTCCTGCGCGGCGGCGGGCATGGCGGCGGTGCTGCCGGCCAGGATCAGTGCGAACAGGGGGAGGCGGATCATCGGATTTTCCTTCATAAGCTTGGCGCGGCATGACACCGCGACCCTGCATCCGTCATGAACGGAGCGGCAGGACTATAGTATCAGATACGCTTCGACAGCGCGATGGCTGCACGGCAACCCGCCCGGATCGCGAGGCTCAGGACCGGGTAGCCCGGCGCGCTTTCGGCGCCCGCGGCCAGCGCGGCTTCCTTATGCTCGAGCTCTTCGGCGCGAAAATCGGCGACCGCGGCGCTGAGTTCGGGATCGGCATCACCCAGCTCGTCGAGCTGGTGCTGGTAATGGCGGTCGATCTCGGTCTCGACCGCGGCGGTACACGCCATTGCGGCGCGCGGGCCCATCGCCGCAGTCACTGCGCCGAGCGCGAATCCCGCGACGTTCCAGAAGGGCTGCAGCGCGGTCGGGCGGACCCCGCGCCGGGCGACCATAGTGTCGAAAAATTTGCGGTGGCGCTCTTCCTGCTCGGCCATATGCGCGATTTCGCGCGCCATCGGGTGGCGGTCGCCCATCACCGCGAGCTGCCCCGCGTAGATGCGCGTCGCGCCATATTCGCCCGCCTGGTCGACACGGATCATCGATGCGGTGCGCCGATCGGTCTTTAATGGGGCGTCGGTCATGCCCCCGATGTGGTCTTCCGGCGCAGCAAGGTCAAGACGAGCGCGGCGGCGCCGAGCGAGAAGATCGCATTGAAACCCGCAAGCGAAATCCCGAACAAGGTCCATTGCGCGGTGTCGCAGCGGATCAGCGGCGCGTTCATGATCGAATCGAGCGACACCGGGCCGCTCGCTCCGGTTGCGCAGGTGGTGACGCCCTCCCAAAAGCCATATTCGACCCCGGCGTGGAAGATGCCGATCGCACCGCTGATCGCGATGGCGACGGCGGCGAGCAGGGTGAGCGCGCGCATCGCCTTGTCATTGCCGCGGAGCAGCAGCGCGAGCAGCGCGAGCAGGATCGCGGCCTGATGCGGCCAGCGCTGCCAGTAACACATTTCGCACGGGTGGAGGCCAAAGCCATATTGCGACACCAGCGCACCGCCATAAAGCAGCAGCGGCGCGAGGAACGCGACGACGGGCGCGGAAAGCCGCGATTTCAGCATGTCCTCCGCCCCTTAGTTGCGTGCGGTCGGCTTGGCGGCCGGCTTGACCGGGGGCTTGCTGCCCTGCGCCATGCGCGGTGCGGCCGGGTTGATGCGGCCGATCGTTTGCAGCGCATAATGCAGCTGGAAATCCTCGATCCCCTTGGCCTTCAGGTCGGCGGCCGACGCGGTGAAGCGCGGATCGGCCTTTTCGTCCTTTTCGAGCAGGCCGTTGTCGACCTTCTTCTCGTTGACGAGGTGACGGCGAAGGTCGCTTTCGCGGAATTTGGGACGCGAGGCATAGTCGGGATCCGAGATTTGCGGCACGCGGATATCGGGCTCGATCCCGCCTTCCTGCACGCTGCGGCCCGACGGGGTATAATAGCGCGCCGTGGTCAGCCGCAGCGCGGTGGTGTCGGTCAGCGGCAGCACCGTCTGCACCGATCCCTTGCCGAAGCTGCGTTCGCCCATCACGACCGCGCGATGCTGGTCCTGGAGTGCGCCGGCGACGATTTCGGAGGCCGAGGCCGATCCCGAGTCGATCAGCACGACGACGGGCGCCCCGCTGGCCGCATCGCCGGGTTCGGCGAAGTAGCGTTCGATGTCGCCCTTGCGGCGGCCGCGCTGCGAGACGATTTCGCCGCGTTCGAGGAACAGGTCGCTGATCCCGACCGCTTCGTCGAGCAGCCCGCCGGGGTTCGAGCGCAGGTCGAGGATCCAGCCGCGCGGTTTCTTGCCCAGCGATTTTTCGACCGCCATCATCGCGGCCTTGAGATCGGTGGTTGCGTCGGCCGAGAAACTGGTGACCGTGAGCACGCCGACATCGCCGCTGACTTCCCATTTGACGGGCTTCAGGTCGATGACCTCGCGCGTCAGCGTCATCTCCATCGGCTTGTCCTGGCCTTCGCGCACGACGGTGACGTCGATCTTGGTCCCGGGACGCCCACGCATCTGTTCGACCGCCTCGTCGAGCGTCAGGCCGAAAATCAGTTCCTTGTTGATGTGGGTGATATAATCGCCGGCCTTGATCCCCGCCTTAGCGGCCGGTGTGTCGGCGGTCGGTGCGATCACCTTGACCACGCCATCCTCCATCGTCACCGACAGGCCGAGCCCGCCATATTCGCCGTCGGTCTGGGTGCGGAGGTTCGAAAAACCGCGCGCGTCGAGATAGCCCGAATGCGGGTCGAGGCTGGCGAGCATGCCGTTGATCGCGCCTTCGATCAGCTTCGAATCGTCGACCGGTTCGACATAATTGGACTTCACTTCGAGATAGACGTCCATGAAACGCGAAATTTCTTCCTGCGTCTTGCTGTCGACCGTCGCCATCGCCCCGGTCGCGAGCGGAACGAGCGCCAGTGTCGAGAGCGCGGCGGCGCCCTGCCACAACGCAAAGCGGCGCTTCGGAGAGGCAGCGGTCTTGGTCGAGTCGGTCATGGGCGTCTTTCAGTCTCGCGAGAGCAATCCCGCCTTATAATCCCCGGCGCGCCATCCTCCTACGCAAATCTGCGCTCGTCAAGCGGCGCATCCCGATACGGGGCAGGGGCGGAACCGCCAATTAACGGGGGCGATCAGCCGATCATCGCGACAATATCGACCGGCCGCCCGCCGCGCCGCAGCTCGACCGTGATACGGCTATCGTCGGACCCGGCGCGGCCGATCGGTGTCCCGGCGTCGAGCGTGTCGCCGACCCCGACCGACAGCGCGATCATGCCCGTCAGCAGCGAGACCCAGCCGCCGCCATGGTCGATGATGACGATCTTGCCATAGCCGCGATAATCGCCGGCAAACCCGACGCGGCCGGGGGCGGGGGCGACGACCTGTCCGCCGGGGCGCGCCGCGATCGTCACCCCGCGCGAGCGCACGCCGCTTTCATTGACCTCGCCGAGCCCCGCGACGATGCGGCCGACGACGGGCAGGCGATAGGCGCCCGCGGTCAATTCGGCTTCGGCCACGGCAGGCGGCGCGGCGCTGGTCATGCTGCCTTCGGGATTGCGCGGGCGCGGGAGCGGGCCGGCAAGCTGCGCGAGTTCGGCGCGCACCGCGCCATCGGCTTCGAGCGAGTCCATCAAATCGACAATATCGCGCGCCTTTTCGCCGAGCCCCAGTGCGCGGTCGGCCTCGAGCTGCGCGCTGCTCATCAGCTCGCGCGAGCGCAGCCGCCCTTCATTTTCGAGCCGCGTCAATGCGTCGCGCCGCTGTGCGAGCTGCGCCTTGCTGGCGCCCAGCGCTTTCAACGCCACCGCCTGTTGCCGGCGCGTCGCCTGGAGCAGCGTCAGTTCGCGCCGGACCCCGACGGTGCGGCTCTCGATCACCGGCATCGCGGCGTCGATCACCGCGCGCGCGTGCACCATGTCGGTCAGCGATCCCGGCTGCGCGAGCACGCTGACGGGTGGCTGGCGGCTCAACTGCTGGAGCGAGGCGGCGAGTTCGAGCAGCGGCTGTTGCTGCTGCGCCAGGCGCGCGCGCCGCCCCGCAAGACGGCGGCTGACGAGCGCGACGCGCGCTTCGCCGGCGCTGATGTCGGCCTCGGCCGACTGGATGCGCGCGGCGAGCGCTGCGCTGCGTTTCTTCAGCCGGTCGGCCTCGCTGCTTGCCGCCGCGGCCTGCGCCTCGAGCCGCGTGCTGCGCGCCATCGCCTCGGCCGATTGCTGCTTGGCGCTCAGCAACTGGTCGCGTTCGCGGGCGGCGATCGCCTGCGGATCGAAAACATCGCTCTGCGCCAGCGCCAACGCGCCGCCCGCGAAAAGGGCAGCGACAGTCAGCGAGGCCAGGAGGCGCCTCATTGGCGGCCTTCGCGGTGATAGGGATGGCCCGCGATGATGCTCGTCGCGCGCCACAATTGTTCGGCGAGCATCGCGCGCGCCATCAAATGCGGCCAGGTCGCGCGGCCAAAAGCGATGACTTTCGCCGCGCCCTCGCGTTCCTCGGGCGTGAAACCGTCAGCGGCGCCGAGGCAGAAACGCGCCTCGCGCACTCCGCCGTCGCGCCAGCCTTCCAGCAATTTGGCAAATTCGAGCGAAGACATCTGCTCGCCGCCCTCGTCGAGCAGCACCGTCCGGCTGTTATCGGCGGCGGCAGGCATGCGGCCGCCCGTGTCCGGAAGCTCGGAAATTTTCTGCGCCCAGGTCACGCGCTTCATATAGCGCTCGACCAGCTCGGCCTCGGGCCCGCGCCCGATGCGCCCGCGCGCGATGATGTGCAGCAACATGAGCGTCCGCCTAGCCGGGTGGCGGGGCGGACGTCAATTTGCCGCGGTAACCGGCGGCGCGTCGCCGAATGACCACATGCGCTCGAGGTTGTAGAAGCTACGCACCTCGGGGCGGAACAGGTGGACGATGACGTCGCCCGCATCGAGCAGCACCCAATCGGCATTGGGCAGTCCTTCGACGCGAACCTGGCGGCCCGCTTCCTGCTTGATCCGCTGTGCCAGTTTCTCGGCGATGGCCGAGACATGGCGCGTCGAC
>NZ_JAKFEM010000025.1:0-41114 GCF_036675685.1 Sphingopyxis sp. | reverse complement strand
GAAAATAGGGCTGAAGACGCGCCATCTGCTCGTCCGTCAGCCAGAATAAATCGCTCAAATTCAGGCTCCTTCGTGGTCGCCTGAATCACAGCCATCTCCGCAAATCAATGGGTCCTGACCCTAGGCGTGTTACTTAAGGTCGGCGCCCTGTTTCAGTAACGGCGCCAGATACTGGCCCGTAAAGCTGCGTTTTTCCTTCACCACCTGCTCGGGCGTGCCCGCGGCGACGATTTCGCCGCCCTTGACCCCGCCTTCGGGGCCGAGGTCGACGATCCAGTCGGCGGTCTTGATGACGTCGAGATTATGCTCGATCACCACGACGCTGTTGCCCTGTTCGACGAGCGCCTGCAGCACTTCGAGCAGCTTGCGCACATCCTCGAAATGGAGGCCGGTCGTCGGCTCATCGAGGATATAGAGCGTCTGCCCGGTCGAACGGCGCGAGAGTTCCTTGGCGAGCTTCACCCGCTGCGCCTCGCCGCCCGACAGCGTCGTCGCCTGTTGGCCGACCTTGATATAGCCGAGCCCGACGCGGACGAGCATCGCCATCTTCTCGCGGATCGACGGCACCGCCTTGAAGAACTCCGCTGCATCCTCGACCGTCATGTCGAGCACGTCGGCGATGCTGTGCCCCTTGAACTTCACCTCGAGCGTTTCGCGGTTGTAGCGTTTGCCGTGGCACGTCTCGCACGTCACATAGACGTCGGGCAGGAAGTGCATCTCGATCTTGATCAGCCCGTCGCCGGTGCAGGTTTCGCAGCGCCCGCCCTTGACGTTGAAGCTGAAGCGCCCCGGCTTGTAACCGCGCGCCTGGCTTTCGGGGAGGCCTGCGAACCAGTCGCGGATGATCGTGAAGGCGCCGGTATAAGTGGCGGGGTTGCTGCGCGGGGTGCGGCCGATTGGCGACTGGTCGATGTCGATGACCTTGTCGCAATGCTCGAGCCCCTTGAGGCTGTCGTGCGGCCCCGCGACCATCCGCGCGCCGTTGAGCATGCGCGCCGCGCTGGCATAGAGCGTGTCTATGATCAGGCTCGACTTGCCGCTGCCCGACAGGCCGGTGATGCAGGTGAAGGTGCCGAGCGGGATCTTCGCGGTGACATTGCGCAGGTTGTTCGCGCGCGCGCCCTTGAGAACGAGATCGAAGCCGTTGCCGGGGCGGCGGTGCTTCGGCACTTCGATCCTTTTCGCGCCGGTCAGGTAGGCGGCGGTGAGGCTGTTCTTGTTAGCGAGGACTTCCTCGAGCGTGCCCTCGGCGACGATCTCGCCGCCGTGGAGGCCCGCGCCGGGACCCATGTCGACGACATAATCGGCGTGGCGGATCGCGTCCTCGTCATGCTCGACGACGATCACGGTGTTGCCGAGATCGCGGAGGCGCTTCAGCGTCGCGAGCAGCCGGTCGTTGTCGCGCTGGTGGAGGCCGATGCTCGGCTCGTCGAGGACGTAGAGCACGCCCGACAGGCCCGATCCGATCTGCGAGGCGAGGCGGATGCGCTGGCTTTCGCCGCCGCTGAGCGTGCCGCTGGTGCGGTTGAGGTTGAGGTAATCGAGCCCGACATTGTTGAGGAAGCCGAGCCGCTCGTTGATTTCCTTCAAAATCGCCTTGGCGATCTGGCGCTGCGTGTCGTTGAGCTTCTCGTCGAGCGTGCTGAACCAGCCAAGCGCGTCCGCCACCGAGCGCTGCGCCGACATGCTGATGTCCTCGCCCGCGATCTTCACCGCGAGCGGTTCGGGACGCAGGCGCGCGCCGTGGCACGTCTCGCACGGCTGCGCGGTCTGATATTTGCTCAGCTCCTCGCGCATCCACGTGCTTTCGGTCTGGAGCAGGCGGCGGTTAAGGTTGCCGATCACGCCCTCGAACGCCTTGTGCGTCGTGTAGCTGCGTTTGCCATCCTTGAAGGTCAGCTCGACGGGTTTGCCGCCGCTGCCATAGAGGATGATGAGCTGCACCTCGCCGGGCAGATCCTGCCACGGCGTCGTCAGGTCGAAGCCATAGGCTTTGCCGAGGCTTTCGAGCACCTGCATATAATAGGGCGAGGGCGGGTTCGATTTCGCCCACGGCACCACCGCGCCTTTTTTCAAGGACAGCGCATGGTTGGGGACGACGAGGTCGGGGTCGAACTCCTGTCGCTCGCCGAGGCCGTCGCACGCGGGGCAGGCGCCCTGCGGCGCGTTGAAGCTGAACAGCCGCGGCTCGATCTCGGCGATCGTGAAGCCCGACACGGGGCAAGCGAATTTCTCCGAGAAGATCAGGCGGTTCGCGGGGATTCCCGCGCCCTTCATCGCGCCGCCGGTATCTTCCTCTTCGCGCCCCGGCACCGGGCCGTCGGCGAGGTCGACATAGGCGAGCCCTTCGGCGAGCTTGAGCGCGGTCTCGAAGCTGTCGGCGAGGCGTGTGCCGAGGCCTTCCCGCACCGCGATGCGGTCGACAACAACTTCGATGTCATGCTTGTACTTCTTGTCGAGCGTTGGCGCTTCACCGATCTCGTAAAATTCGCCGTCGATGCGGACGCGGGTGAAGCCGTCCTTCTGCCACTGCGCGAGTTCCTTTTTATACTCGCCCTTGCGGCCGCGCACGACCGGGGCGAGCAGATAGGCGCGCGTCCCTTCGGGCAACGCCATTACGCGGTCGACCATGTCGGTGACGGTCTGCGCCGAGATCGGCTCGCCCGTCGCGGGCGAATAGGGAATGCCGACTCGCGCCCAGAGCAGGCGCATATAGTCATAAATCTCGGTCACCGTCGCGACGGTCGAGCGCGGGTTCCGCGACGTCGTCTTCTGCTCGATGCTGATCGCCGGCGACAGCCCGTCGATATGCTCGACATCGGGCTTTTGCATCATCTCGAGGAACTGGCGTGCGTAGGCCGACAGACTCTCGACATAGCGCCGCTGCCCCTCGGCATAGATGGTGTCGAACGCGAGCGAAGATTTGCCCGAGCCTGAGAGGCCGGTGATGACGATCAGCGCGTCGCGCGGCAGGTCGACGTTGACGCCCTTGAGATTATGCTCGCGCGCACCGCGCACTTTGATGTGGGTCAGCATAGGGAAGACCCATGCTGGCGGGAGGTGTGGGTGAGACTCATGGGAGGCTATGTTCCAGATTTGTTCTTGGTACGCAAGAGGGCGCGACGCGGCGAAGATAGGGATGCGCGATCGGTGTCGCAATGGACGGATTCCGGCAGCGGGCGGGAACTGTTGGGAGGTCGGTACGTATAGCATGCTGATCTAGAGGGAGGATCGCGATATGACAATTTCCCGTGCCATGCTTGCCGGACTGACCGCCACCGCACTTGGGCTGACAGCCTGCCAACAGGCTGCTTCACCACCGGCCAATGAAAAGGCTGCGACCGAAACCGCGGCACCGGGTGCGAGCGGCAGCGGTGTGGTCCGCGATGAGGTTGTTCCCGAGGCGCCGCCTGCGCCCACCGCTATCCAGACCCAGCCGGGGCCGGATGGCATCCAGTTCGCGTTGCTCAAGGCGGCGGTCACCGGCGACATCCTGACCGTGACGGTCAATTGCACGTCCGAAAAGAACCAATGGGCCTATCTGAAGTTCGATGAGATCAGCATCATCGACGACACCACATCCCAGCGCATCGGTGTGCTCAAGGACAACGCCGGCGCCTGGATGGGTTCGCCGCTCAACGGCAAGGATCGGATCGGGTTGAACTGTTCGCCCAATGGCGTGATCTGGGCCAAATTCCCGGCGCCGCCGGCGACCAGCCCCACCGTGTCGATCAATCTTCCCGGCGTCGCCCCGTTTGACGGAGTGACGGTCGCGCGATGAGGACGGCCATTGTCCTCATCGGCGGGCTGATGCTGACGGCGGGTTGTTCCAAAGGCGAGGAGGCGGCCGGCACCGGCGGTCAAAGCCTGGACGCCGCGACGGCACCGATGTCGACGGCGGGCGTCGAGACGGGCAACCCGTCCGCACCCAGCGGTTCGATGCGGGCCGACGTCAGCGCGCTTGCTGGTGACACCAGTGGCCTCAACGTCCGGGTCACCGACATGGGGACGATCATCGACCTCGCCGCCGACGCGCTTTTCGACTTCGACAAATCGACTCTCACGTCCGTCGCGGAGGCCGAACTTGCGAAGGCGGCAGAACTGATCCGCCGGGCGCCGCCGGGCGCGATCCAGGTGATCGGGCATACCGACAGCAAGGGTGACGACGCCTACAACCAGAAACTCTCCGAAGCGCGGGCGAAGACGGTTGCCGAATGGTTCGGGCGGCAGGTTGGCGTGCGGCAGCGCGAATTCCAGGTCTCGGGCAAGGGGGAAACCGCCCCGATCGTCCCAAATGAAACGGCGGGTGGTACGGATAATCCTGTTGGCCGGGCGAAGAATCGCCGGGTGGAGGTTGTGCTCCCGACGACAGCGCCTCCCGGATAGCCTGTCTCGCTCCGACCCTGGCGGCGCGATCCCTCCGCCCGATGGGGTGTTGAATCTGACATTGTTGGCAAAAATCTACCAACGCGGCTTTTGGATCGACCAATGTCGGCTCGCTCACTTGACTGGTGCGCGCGGTCCCCGAGAGTGACGAGCATATTCGCCGGGCAGGGGGCGCCGGCGCGGGAGATCGGAAATGAAGTCTTTTTTTGTTGGGGCGGCAACGGCGGCTTTGGCGGTATCGCTGATGGCAGGGCCAGCGATTGCCCGTGACAGGCCTGCGGCGGCGGCCAATATTGCCGATGGCGACGAGGCGGGCGGTGCCGACGGCGCATCGCTCAGGGCGTTGACCTTCGGCAAATGGGGTGTCGACCTCGGCGCGCGCGATACGTCGGTGAAGCCCGGCGACGATTTCGACAGATATGCCAATGGCGGCTGGTTCGCGCGCACCGAGATTCCGTCCGACCAGGCGTCGGCGGGTGTCGACTACGACGTTTATAATTTGACCCAGCGCCAGCTGCGCGCGGTCGTCGCGGGCGCGCCGGCGACGAGCCAGGTCGGCGGGCTCTACCAGAGCTTCATGGACGAGGTGCGTGTCGAAACGCTGGCCGCCAAGCCGCTGATGGCCGACGTCGCCGCGGTCGCCGCGATCAAGGACAAGAGCGCGATGGCGCGTTTCATGGGCGGTACGCAAGGCACTTTCGGGTCGACGATCGTCAGCGGCGGGCCCTATGCCGACACCGCCGATCCAACGGTCAATGTGCTGTGGCTGGGTCAGGCAGGGCTCGGCCTGCCCGAGCGCGACTATTATCTCAACGACAGCTTCAAGCCGCAGCGCGACGCCTATCGCGCCTATATCGCGCGGACGATGAAGATGGCGGGCAATGCCGATCCCGAGAAGGCGGCCGACGCGGTCATGGCGTTCGAAACCGAGATCGCCAAGGTCAGCTGGGCGATCGCCGACCGCCGCGACATCGGCAAGATCAACAATCCGATGTCGTCCGAAGAGCTGTCAGCCTATGCCCCCGGACTTGATTGGACCGCGTGGTTCGCGGGCGCCGGCATCGCGTCGCAGAAACGGATCATCGTCAACGAAAAGACCGCGGTGCGCGACATCGCAGCGCTCTATGCCAAGACCCCGCTCGACACGATCAAGCTTTGGCAGCAGTTCCACGTCGCCGACAATGCGGCGCCCTATCTGTCGAAGGCATTCGTCGACAGCCGTTTTGAATATACCAAGGCACTGAGCGGCGTGGGCGAACTGCGCCCGCGCTGGAAACGCGGCCTGACGCTGGTCGACGGCAGCTTGGGTGAGCTCGTCGGCGAAACCTATTCGAAGCAATATTTCCCGGCGAGCGCGAAGGCGAAGATGGAGGTGCTGGTCACCAACCTGAAACTGGCGATGGGCGACCGCATCCGCGGCAACAGCTGGATGGCGCCCGCGACGAAGGAAGCGGCGCTGGCCAAGCTCGCGAAGATGGACGTGATGGTCGGTTACCCCGACAAATGGCGCGACTATTCGGGGCTGAAGATCGATCCCGCCGACCTCTATGGCAATGTGAAGCGTAGCGCGGCGTTCGAATATGCCTATGCGCTGTCGGACCTCAACAAGCCCGTCGACCGCAAGAAATGGTCGATGAACCCGCAGGAAGTGAACGCGTACAACGGTGGGTTGGAGAACAAGATCGTCTTCCCGGCCGGCATATTGCAGGCGCCCTATTTCAGCGAGAGCGTCGACGATGCGGTCAATTATGGCGCGATCGGCGCGGTGATCGGCCATGAAATCACGCACGGTTTCGACGATCAGGGCCGCAAGATCGATGCCGAAGGCGCAGTGCGCGACTGGTGGACCGCCGAGGACGCGGCGCGCTTCGATGCGCAGGCCAAGGCATTCGGCGCGCAATATGCGACCTATGAGGCGGCGCCGGGTTCCTTCATCAACCCCGACCTGACGATGGGCGAGAATATCGCCGATCTCGCGGGGCTGGAGGTTGCCTATGACGCCTATCGCCGTTCGCTGGGCGGCAAGCCCGCACCGGTGATCGACGGGCTGAGCGGCGACCAGCGCTTCTTCCTCGCCTTTGCACAGGCATGGCGGACCAAGCAGCGCGAAGATGCGATCAAGCAGCAGGTGGCGAGCGATCCACACAGCCCAGCGCGCTGGCGCATCATTGGGCCTGTGCGCAATGTCGATGCGTGGTACAAGGCGTTCAGCGTCGAGGCGGGCGCCAAATATTATCTGAAGCCCGAGGCACGCACGAAAATCTGGTAAGTCCTGAGACCCCTTTCTCAGGATCGGGCGGGGGCGGCTTGGTGCCGTCCCCGTACCGCCATCACCGCTAGCGACAGCGCCGCGCCGACGATGACGAACAGCGCGGGAAAGCCGCCGAGGACGGACATCATGCGGATGCCGTCGATACCGCCACCCGCGACGAGTAGCAGCGCCACCAATCCCACCGTGATGCCCCACACGGCCTGGACGCCGAGCGGCGCCTCGGGCGCGTCGGGCGAGATACCGTGCGTCGACAGCGCGCTCATCGCCGAGACATTGGCATCGGCGCCGGCGACATAGGACAGGAAGATCGCGAACAGCACGATCGCGGTCACGGCGGGTCCGCCACCGAGCGCGCTGAACAGGCGAAACAGCACCGGGTCGGGGCCCTGCGCGGCCAGGATGGCGTAAAGGCTGGCGCCGCTTTGCTGGTCGAGCGCGATCGTCGCGCCGGCGATCGCCGTCATCCACACCGCACCGAACAGCGACGGCAGGATCAGATTGTACATTATGAACGCGCGAACGCTGTATCCGACCGCGAGGCGGCCGAGGAACAGCGCGGTCACCGGCGCCCAGGCGAACCAGTTGGCCCAGTTGAAGATCGTCCATTGGCGATGCCAGTCGCCATCGACATCGAGGCCGAGGTTGCGCGGGATGAAGGTCTGGAAGTAGTCGAAAGTGCCGCGTAGCGTGAGGTCGAACATGGCGGCGGTCGGGCCGGCGAGCAGGACGAAGGCGATAATTGCGAAGAAAATCCAGGTATTTAGTACCGAAAGGCCGGCGATACCTTTCTGAAGTCCGGTCGCGGCGGAAATCAGGAAGCTGCCGACGATCGCGGCGGCGATCGCCCAGCGCAGCGGCGGACCGCCTTCGAAGCCGCCGATTCCCTCGATTCCGCCAGCGAGCGCTAGCAGCCCGGCGCCGAGCGATGCCGCCATTCCCGCGACCAGCGCGTAAAGGCAGATGATGTCGATCCCGGTTCCGACCGGGCCGTGCGCGCGCTGGCCGATCAGCGGCACGAACAGCGACGACAGGCTGAACGGTTCGCCGCGATTGTAATAGACGAGCGCAAAGGCGAGCCCGGCGACGGTGTAAATGGCGTAGGGCGTCAGCGTCCAGTGCAGGAACATCGTCGACATCGCGAAGGTCGCGGCGGCATCGCTGCCTGGCTGCAATCCCAGCATCGCGGGCGGATCGTTGAGGTGAAACAAGGGTTCGGCCGCCCCCCAGAACAATATGCCGGTGGCGATGGTCGTGCAGAGGGTGACGGCGAACCAGCGCCAGCGCGTCAAGATCGGTTTCGCCCCTGGCCCGCCGATGATCCGCCCGCCTAGCGGCGAGAGCGCGATACCGGCGAGCAGCGCCAGAAAACCGATCCCGGCCCATGCGAAAAGCGGCGAAAAATTCCCCAATATCCAGTCGTTGATCGCTGTTTCTACCGCGACGACCGCGGCCCCCTGCCACAGGCTGAGAACGACGGCGGCGAGAAGCACCGCTAGAGGCGTGAAAAACACCGGGCGATTGATGGGATGCTTCGGTCGGGCTGGCAAATGAAGATCCGATCGGACATGGTGAGGACGCCCAGCATGGCGGCTGCCCCGGGCGAGGTCAAATCGGCGCCGGGAACGTGCCCGCGGGCAAAGCGTTGGATCGGCAGAACAGTTGACTGAAGGAGAAGCTTCGATGACCAGAACGATATTGGCAGCCGCCGCGGCGTTTGCGCTGCTGGGTTCGGGCCAGGCTGCGGCCTTCCAGACCCCGGCCCCGACCGACGCCACCACCACCACGGCTCCCGCCGGAAAGAAGCTGCCCGACGGCACCACGTCCGAAGAGCGTTCGAACACCGCCCGGCTGAACGCCGAACAGGCGGCCCGCGCCAAGGCGGACAACACGACCTATGAGCAGGAAGTGTCCGCCGCACAGCAGCAGGTCGCGCATGACCAGACCGAGTTTGCCGAGGAAACCGCGGCCTATGAGGCCGAAAAGGCGCGCGTCGCCGCGATGTCGGCCGAAGAGCGGATGAAATGGGAGGCCGATGTCGCCGCCTGCAAGGCGGGCGACAGGACCCGCTGCGCTCCGCCGGCAACACCGCCGCGCTGACGCGTCAATATTCCGCGGGCATTGGCGCTATTTCGTCGGCGGGTGGGGCATCGCCCGCCGGCGCGATGGCATGCGGGTCATTGCCCGGCACGGCTGCGCGGGGCTCGGGGTCGGGAAACCGGCCGCCGTAGCGATAATCGTCGCCGGCATCGGCTGGTAACGGCGGATCGAGATCGACCGCGCCAAGCTCGCGGAACTCGTCGCTCATCCTGTCGTCGCGATGGGCACGCAGCCGCATCGCGACGCCGTAGCTGTCAGCACAATCGGGGCAGGGCGCCGCGCCTTCGCCTTGCGGCACCAGCGCATCGGGATTGGCGCTGAGGTGCGAATAGGACGCGGGTTCGTCAACGCCCGCCCCCAGTCGAGTTCCGGCTACCATTTCGCCGAGCATCATTCCGCCGCCGACTCCGGCGAGCGCCAGCATCGACCAGCGAAACAGCCGCACGCCGGTATGTCGACTCGGGGCGAAAGATAATTTCCTCGTCACGCGCGGATTTCGCCATGACCGTGCGCTCAATGCAAGCCTGACGCCATGATATTGCCCGGCGGCCGGCCATTGGTCGATGGATCAATGCCCTTCATCCTCTCAGTCGATCACGCGTCGGGCCCGGTCGAACCGCGCGTGATCCGCCGCGATGGCGGGTGCATTCAGAGGCTGCGGGATGCGGGGGTTACCGGTCTCCCCGGTCCGGATCCTTCGTATCCCGCATCCGATCCCCCAAAGAGAGGACTCCCCCATGGCGAAACTTTCCTTCATCCTGCTGGCGACACCGATGGCGTTCGTCGGCCTGACCGTTCCGGCTGCGGCCGAGGACGATGGCGAACGGCATAGCGTCATCGTGCGATACAGCGACCTGAACCTTGCGAGCGTGGAGGGCCGCGAGCGGCTTGCCACGCGGGTCAAGTCGGCGGTGCAACGGGTATGCAACAGCGAGGCGCACAACCGGCAAACCTTGCGCGAGCGCGCGAGCGCGCTGACCTGCAAGACCGCAACGATGGCCGATGCCGATGTCAAGCTGGCCGGCCTGTTCAACGGCGACAGCGCACGGCTGGCCGATCGCGGCCGGATTGTCGTCGTCGCCGCTCCCTGACGGCGCGCCAATCCAGACACCCGAAAGGCGATCATGCCCCGTGCATGATCGCCTTTACGTCGTGAAGATAGGTACGGCCGATGCGGTGCACGCCGCCTTCGCCCAGATCGACGCTCCAGGCGCCGTCGCCATGATGCTTCAGCCCGGCGATGCCGTCGCGGCGGATCATTTTCGACCGGTGGATGCGCATGAACTGGTCGGGGTTCATGCGCGCTTCCAGCGACTTGATCGTCTGGTGGATCAACCAGCTGCGCCCGCCGACATGCAAGCGCATATAGTCGCGCTCGGCCTCGATCAGGTCGACCTGCGCCGCGTCGATACGCAGCATCTCGCCGCGGTTCTGGACCCAGAATTCGTTGATCCACTTGCTTTTCTGTACCCGACCGCGATCGGTGGCGCGCCATTCGCGCACGCGTGACAGCGCGCGGCCGAGGCGATCGGGCGACACGGGCTTCAGCAAATAATCGACGGCGGCGACATCGAACGCCGCGACGGCGTAGCGATCGAAGGCTGTCACGAAGACGACCGCCGGCGGATTATCGAGCGCCTCGATCGCTGCGGCGACCTCGAGGCCGTTGAGATCGGGCATGGCGATGTCGCAGAGCACGAGATCAGGCGCGAGCGCGTCGACCATGCGGAGCGCCGAGGCGCCGTCGCTGGCGGTGCCGACGAGCGAGACGCCATCCTGTTGCCCGGTCAGGATCTGCAATCGCTCGATCGCCAGCGGTTCGTCATCGACGATCAGGGTGCGAAGCGTCTGGATCATCAGCAAGCCTCCCGTGCCAGCGGCAGCCAGAGCGACACGACGAAGCCGCCGCTGTCCGACGGCCCCCATTCGCACCCGGCGGTGGGGCCATAGCGCGTGAGCAGCCGCTCGCGGACGTTGCCGAGCCCGAGGCCGGTCCCGGAATCGGGTGTCGGCGCCTTGGGGTCGATGTCATTCTCGATCCGCAGCACCAGCAGGCCATATTCGGCGCTGGCGGTGAGGCGGATCGCGATCTTCCCCTTGCTGGGCGCAACGCCATATTTGATCGCGTTCTCGATGATCGGCTGCAGGATCAGCACGGGCACGCAGGCGTGCTCCAATTCCTCGGGCATCTCGACTTCGACCTGCAGGCGGTCAGGGAAGCGCGTCTGTTCGATGTCGAGATAGAGGCGCTGCAGCGCGATCTCCTCGTCGAGACTGACCAGCTGTTCGGGATCGACCGCGAGGCTCGAGCGCAGGAAGGACGAGAGGTTCATGATCATCGTTTCGGCCTCCGCCTTCGAACCGCGCAGGACGAGGGTCGACAGCGAATTGAGCGTGTTGAACAGGAAGTGCGGATTGACCTGATAATGCAGCGCGCGGAGCTGCGCGGTCTGCGCCTCGATACGGAAATGGTTCGCGCGCCGCTCGACCGCGCGCATCTCGTTGGCATAGCCGAAGGCGACATAGAGTGCGGCCCAGACCGCGAAGAAGAAATACCAGCGGATCGAGCTGTCCAGGATCAGCACCGTTTCCCAGCTGCCCGGGAACTTCGATTGCATCTCTTCGATGATTTTGGCGCTGTCGGAAACGGGGAACCAGTAATAGAAAACGAGAAGATTGACCGACGCGTAGACGATAACGAGCGGGACCGCGGCGCCGAGCGCCGCGGCGAGGCGCGCGCCGAAACTTTGGGGCTGGGCGCGCTGGAGCAGCTGATAGAGGACGAAGGTGCATAATATGCCCGCGATCACGACGATCCCGCGCCGCGCGGCGTAGGACCATTGCTCGGGCGCGCCGGTGAGTATTGCGAGGCCGGTGGTAATCAGGAAATAGATCAGCCACATCGCGATGATCGACCCGATCGCGACGCGCGGATTGACGCGCGCATCGGACGCTCGCCAGTCGGGCGCCGCCGCCAGCATTTTAGCGCGCTGGTCGCGCAGCGCGTCTTTGCGGATATTCATGTTCATTGGGGCTTCTTTAGCGCCAAAGGCGGCGCGATGGCTAGCGCGCACCGGGCCGCCAGTCGAAGGTGCGCGCGCTTTGGTCGAAAGCCGGGCGCCGATCAGCGGCCGGGTTGGGGGAGCGTGCGGCGCCAGTCGCTGCGCTTGTAGATGATCCACGCCAGCGCCAGCGAGGCGAGCGAGGACAGCGGGAAGCTCCACCAGAGAATGTCGCTGCCTACCGACGGATAGCCGAAATAATAGATGCCGAGGCGGATCGGGAACATCGACAGGAACAGGATGACGAGCGGCGGCACGACCGAACCGTTGGCGCGCAGCGTGCTGATCAGCACGATCGTCGTGCCGAAGGGGAGGAAGGTCCAGGTCGCGATCAGCTGGATATTGCGCGCGACGTCGATCGCGGGGCTTTCGCTGCCGAGGAAGAGCGCGAGCGCGGCGCGATCGAACAGCAAGAGCAGACCGATCAGGACGCCGGTCATCAAGAGGTTGATCGCGATGCCGCTGTTCGTCACCGATGCCACGCGGTCCCAGCGCCCGGCGCCGATATTCTGCGCGGCCATCGAGCTGACCGCGGCGCCGACCGCGAGCGCGGGCATCTGGATATAGTTCCACAGCTGAAGTGTCGCGCCATAGGCGGCGGCGGTGACCAGCCCCTCGCGGTTGACGAGCCCGACCATGACGAGCCCGGAACCCGACAAGACGAGCATCTGTGCCCCCATCGGCAGACCGCGCCCGATGATGAAGCGGAGTTCGCTCCGCTTGGGAAGCAGGTACGACAGTTCATGCCCGCGCAGGCGCAGCACGTGGTTCTTTGCGTAGAACCAGCCGATCATCCCGGCGAGGCTGATCGTGCCGGCGACCGCCGTCGCGAGCGCGCTGCCCGCGATACCGAGCCGCGGGAAGGGGCCGAGACCGAGGATCAGCACAGGGTTGAAGACGATGTCGAGCACGACCGCGAGGATCATGAAGCGCAGCGGGGTGACCGCGTCGCCGGCGCCGCGCGAGGCCATCATCAGCGTGACCGAGAGCATCGAGGCGGGAACCGCAAGGAAGGTAACGCGCAGATAATCATGCGCGAGCGCGAAGGCTTCGGGCGGGGTTTCGAGCCAGCGCAATATCTGGTCCGACGCGAACCAGCCGACAATCGCGATCACGACCGAGAAGATCAGCGCAAGCCCGATCACGCCGCCGGTCGCGCGGCGCGCGGCATCGATGTCGCCGCGCCCCATCGACTGGCCGATCAGGACCGTCGCCGCCATGCCGAAGCCGAAGAAGGCACCGAACATCAGGAACATGATGATGTTCGCGTTGGCGGTCGCGGCGAGCGCGCTTTCGCCGAGGAACTGCCCGACCCAGATCGCGTTCACCGAGCCCGACAAAGTCTGGAGGATGTTCGACGCCAGCGTCGGCAGCGCGAAGAGGATCAGCGTCTTGGTGATCGGCCCGCTGGTGAGGTCCATGCGCCCGCCGCCGCGCGCGGTCTGGCGCGGTGGGACCGGCCCCGCGGCGGGATCGGCCGCCGCGGCGACCGGGGTTGGCGTGACGGGCTCGCCGTCGGTCACCCCAGCCGCGCCAGTGCGGCGGCCAGGCGGTCGGCCTCGGCTTCCTTGGCGGCATGGTCGGCGCGCGCCTTTTCGACCGCTTCGGGCTTGGCGCGCTCGACGAAGGAGGGATTGTTCAGGCGGCCGGCGAGGCCATCGCGTTCCTTCACTGCCGCGGCGAGCGCCTTGGTCAGGCGGTCGCGCTCGGCGGCGATGTCGATCACGCCTTCGAGCGGGACGGTGATCGTCTCACCCTCGACGACGAGCTGCGCCGATGCGCCCGCGGGTGCGGGATCGAAGCTTACGCTTTCGAGACGCGCGAGGCGGTCGAGTTGCGCGGCGAGCTTGTCGGTGCGGCCTTTGAGCGACGCCGGGAAATGCGCGGTCAGGCGCGCACCGGGCGGCAGGCCGAGTTCGGCCTTTGCGGTGCGCAATTCGCTGACGAGCTTGATCAGCCAGTCGACGTCGGCGCTGGCATCGGCGTCGCGGGCAGCGTCCGGCGCGGGCCATTTCGCGGTGATCAGCGGATAGTCGGCGCGCTCGCCAAGGCCCGTCCACAGCTCTTCGGTGATGAAGGGCATGAAGGGGTGGAGCATGACGAGGATCTGGTCGAGCACCCAGCCGGCGACGGCTTTCGTCTCGTCGTCGATCGCGCCTTTGATCAGCTCGAGATACCAGTCGCAGAAGCGATCCCACGCAAAGCTGTAGATCGCGTTCGCGGCCTCATCGAAGCGATAGTCGGCAAACGCCTTGTCCATCGCGGCGACGGTCGCGGCGACCTCGCCGATGATCCAGCGGTTGACCGGCAGCGTTGCGGCGGGGGCTTCGAAGCTGGTCGAGGCCGAAATGCCGTTGGCTTCGCAGAAGCGCGCGGCGTTCCACAGCTTGGTCGCGAAATTGCGATAGCCCGCGAGGCGCGCGTCATCCATCTTGATGTCGCGGCCCTGGCTTTCCATCGCCGCCATGAAGAAGCGCAGCGCGTCGGCGCCATATTGATCGATCAGCCCGAGCGGATCGACGACATTGCCCTTCGACTTCGACATCTTCGCACCGTCGGGCGCGCGGACGAGACCGTGGAGATAGAGCGTCTTCCACGGCACGTCGCCCATGAACTCCATGCCCTGCATCGCCATGCGCGCATCCCAGAAGAAGAGGATGTCGAAGCCCGAGACGAGGACGTCGTTGGGGTAATGGCGCTTCAGAAGCTCGGTGTCTTCGGGCCAGCCGAGCGTTGCGAAGGGCCAGAGCGCCGAGGAGAACCATGTGTCGAGGACGTCCTCGTCGCGGGTGAGGGTAACGCCGGCACCGGCGTCGGCCTGCGCTTCCTCTTCGGTCTCGGCGACGAAGATGCGGCCGTCGTTGGCATACCAAGCCGGAATCCGGTGCCCCCACCACAGCTGGCGCGACACGCACCAGGGCTGGATATTCTCCATCCAGTTGAAGAAGGTCTTTTCCCACGTCTTAGGCACGATATTGATCCGCCCGTCGCGCACCGCCGCCATCGGCGGCTGCGCGAGCGTTTTGGCGTCGACATACCATTGGTCGGTCAGCCAGGGTTCGATCACCACGCCGCCGCGGTCGCCGAACGGGGTCTGGATCGTGCGCGGCTCGGCGTCATGCTCGGCGCCGTCCTTGTCGACATGGGGGATGAGGAAGCCCGCTTCCTTCATCCGCTGCACGACCAGTTCGCGCGCGCCGTCCTTGCCGTCACGCTTGAAGCGGTGGAGGCCGAGATATTCATCCGGGATCAGCCCGTCTGCGGTCTGGATCACATTCGCATCGCCGTCGAGCATGTTGAGCATCTCGCCGGGCTTGAAGCCCGCGCGTTTGCCGACGTCGAAGTCGTTGAAATCATGTCCTGGGGTGATCTTCACCGCGCCCGAACCCAGTTCGGGATCGGCGTGTTCGTCGGGAACGATCTTGAAACGGCGGCCGGTGATCGGCTGGAGGATGTCCTTGCCGATCACGCTCTGGTAGCGCGCATCGTCGGGATGCACCGCGACCGCCATGTCGGCGAGCATCGTTTCGGGGCGCGTCGTCGCGACCACGATAAAATCGCGGCCATCGTCAAGGGTCACGCCGTCGGCGAGCGGATATTTGAAGTGCCAGAAGCCGCCCTGAATCTCGTGCGTCTCGACCTCGAGGTCCGAAATCGCGGTCTTGAGCTTCGGGTCCCAGTTCACGAGGCGCTTGTCGCGGTAGATCAGCCCCTTCTTGTGAAGGTCGACGAACACCTTGACCACGGCCTCAGTAAAATGCGGGTCCATCGTGAACTGCTCGCGCGACCAGTCCATCGAGCAGCCGAGGCGGCGGAGCTGGCCGGTGATCTGGCCGCCGCTTTCGGCCTTCCACTGCCACACCTTGTCGATGAAATCTTCGCGGCTGTAATTGGTACGCTTGTCCTGCCGCTCTTCCATCTGGCGTTCGACGACCATCTGCGTCGCGATGCCGGCATGGTCCATGCCGACGACCCACAGCGCATCCTTGCCGCGCAGGCGTTCGTAGCGGACGAGCACGTCCTGCAGCGTGTTGTCGAGCGCATGGCCGATGTGCAGCGCGCCGGTGACGTTCGGCGGCGGGTTGACGATCGTGAACGGCGTCGCGTCGGGCCGCGCGGGGCGAAATAGCCCGCGGCTTTCCCATTCATGGGCCCATTTCGCCTCGATAGCGGCGGGATCGAACGTTTTTTCCATCGGCATAGCCGGGCGCCTTTGCCAGCCGGGGGGCGAGGCGGCAAGGGGGGATAGCTGGAACAGCCCTATCTACCTCGTCATGCCGGGCTTGACCCGGCACCCGCCTTTCTTTTCGTCAAGAAGGCAGGCCCCGGATCAAGTCCGGGGTGACGATTTAGAGAAGCCCGCCTATTTCTTCAAATGACCACCCAGCCAGTTGAACACCGTCTGGTGCCACTGGACGCTGTTCGCGCCCTTCAGCACCCAGTGATTCTCGTCGGGGAAGACGAGAAGCTGGCTCTCGACGCCGCGGCGCTGGAGTGCGGTGAAGGCGGCGAGGCCCTGGCTGTAAGGGATGCGGAAATCCTTCTCGCCGGTGATCACCAGCATCGGGGTCTTCCACTTGGCGACATGGTTCACCGGGTTCCACTTTTCGGGGTCGGTGCGGTCCCACCACGGGCCGCCATGGTCCCATTCGTCGAACCACAATTCCTCGGTCTCGAACGCCATCGCGCGCAGGTCGAAGACGCCGTCGTGCTGGACGAGGCATTTGAAGCCGTCGGTCCACTGGCCGGCGATCCAGTTCATCATATAGCCGCCGTACGACGCGCCGAGCGCGCAGGCGTTATTCAGATCGAGTTGCGAATCCTGCTTGCCCGCTGCCGCAAGGCCGAGCTTGAGATCCTCGAGCGGCTTGCCGCCCCAATCCTTGTTGATCGCGTCGGTGAAGGCTTGACCGTAGCCGGTCGATCCATGGAAATCGACGGTGACGACGCCATAACCCTGCTGCGCAAAGACGCGCGGGTTCCAGCGCGTCGACCAGCTGTTGCCGAAGCTGCCCTGCGGGCCGCCATGGACGATGAAGGCGACCGGCAGTTTCTGGACCGGGCTGACGGGCTTGAGGATCATGCCCCAGACCTTGTCGCCGTTCGCGCCGGCAAACTGGATGCGGTCGAGCTCTACGGCGTCGAACTCGGCGAGGCGTGCGGCGTTGACCGCGGTGATCTGCTTCACCTTGCCCTTGGCATCGCGAACAAAAAGGTCGGTCGGCGCAAGCGCGCTGTTGCGCGAATAGAGCAAGGCGGCGCCCGGAAGCGGGGTGACATCGCCGATATTGCCTTCGAAGGCTTCGGTCGATGCCTTCAGCTTTTCGACCTTGCCCGTCGCCGCATCGACGCGGAACACCGGATGCTCGAGCGTGTCCTGCGCGGTGACGTAGAGCGACTTGCCATCGGGCGCCCATGCGATCGAGGCGACCGAGCGATCCCACGCGTCGGTGAGCTTGCGCGCCTCGCCGCTTTCGAGGTTGCGCAGCATCAGCACCTGTCGGTCGGCCTCATAGCCCGGCCGCGCCATCGCGGCATAGGCGAGCCATTTGCCGTCGGGTGAGGGAGTGGGGAGGGTATCGGTCGCCTGATTGTCCTGCGTCAGGTTGGTCGGCATCATCCGGCTGTCGACCAGCCAGCTGTAAATATCGAGATTGGTCGACATCGGCTCGCCCCGGTCGGCCTTGCGCAGCGTGAAAAAGACGGTGCGACTGTCGGCGCCCCAGGCGAGTTCCTCGCCGCCGCCAAAGGGTTTCGACGGGCTGTCGCCGGTGAGGCCGGCATCGACCGGGCGCGCGGCGCTCGCCTTGCCGCCGTCGAGGTTGAAGACGAACGGACGGCTGTAGGTGCCCGGGGTTTCCCACTCGTCCCAGTGGCGAACGAAGCCTGCGCCATCCTTATAAAGACGCCCCGATCCGGGGCCGGTGAGCGCGCCCTTGTCCTTGGCGTCGCAGCCGAAGTCGGTGCATTCTCTCGCAATGTCGCCCCACGCGAGCAATTTCGCTCCGTCGGGTGAGATCTTGAAGCCCGACACATCGGCCTTGGTGTCGGTCACCTGTGTCGCGGCACCTCCCGATTTGGGGTCGATCCGCCAGACCTGGCTTTTCCCCGATGCGTTAGAAAGGAAATAGAGGATGCCGTCCTTGTCGAAGGCGGGAGCGGTTTCATTCTTGCCCGCGGCATCGGCGATCGCGACCGGCTTGGCATCCTTCGCGTTGCGGTCGATCAGCCACAGGCCGGTCGAGCGCTTGTACGTCCCGGCTTCGGTCTCGGTCATCTGATACGCTATCCAGCGCCCGTCGGGCGACGCGGTCGGCGCGGCGACACGCTTGAGGGTCGCAAGATCGACCTCGGTCATCGGCCGGGCGGAGGCGGGAGATGACAGGGCGGCGGCGAGCGCGAGCGCGCTGGGCATAATAAGGTTTCGCATGAAAGCGGTTTAGCGATGCGCCGCGCGGGTTCAAGGCTGAACCGATCCCGGTCGCATCGATTTTGCGATGCTCCGGAAAATCGGGATTGCCGACGATAAATCAAACCTCTCTGGCGCGACGATGCCCAATGCGCCATCGGGCCGCCTCCATAGGAGACGCATGTGGCAAGCCCGGATTCGAGTCGGATTTTCATTCCCCTGCTGGCGGGCGCGAGCCTGCGCGACCGGATGGTCGCGAGCGTGGGCGCGCTGGTCGGTATCAGCCTCGCCGGCCTCATTTGCGCGGCGATGTTTCCGGTGTCGATGCCGTGGATCATCGCGCCGATCGGCGCATCGGCGGTGCTGCTGTTCGCGGTGCCGGCGAGCCCGCTCGCGCAGCCCTGGTCGATCGTTGGCGGCAATGTCATTTCGGGCATTTTCGGTGTCGTCGTGGCGCAGGCCATCGGCGAACCGGCGTTCGCCGCGGCACTGGCCGTCTCGACCGCCATATTGGTGATGTCGCTCGCGCGCTGCCTCCACCCTCCGGGCGGTGCGGTCGCGCTCAGCGCGGTCCTCGGCTGGCAAAGTTTTTCGGGTCATGTCGCCGATTTCCTCGTGCCGGTGCTGCTCAATTCGCTGATCCTCGTCGCAATCGGCACGCTGTTCCACCGCTTTTCGGGGCATAGCTATCCACACCGCGCGAGGCCGGTCGACGGGAGGGCAGTTCCGCAGGAGCCCGTCGGTCTGCTGATGGACGACATCGACGGGGCGCTCGCCGATCTCGGCGAAACCTTCGACATCAGCCGCGAGGATCTCGCGCTGTTGCTGGCGCGCGCCGAGGCGCATGCGGCGGCGCGGGTCGCCAAGGCCGAGATCGCGCGCGCAGGGCGCAAGGTCGCCGCTGAAAATGAGGGCGAGCGCAAGCGAGAAAAAATACTGCCCTAACGGATCAGCACGCCGCCCTTCATCACATGGTCGATCTTTTCGAGCGCCGTGATGTCGACGAGCGGATCGGCCTTGACCGCGACCATATCGGCAAAGCGGCCCGGCACGATCGCGCCGATGTCGTCGCGGCCCATTTCGACCGCGGCGCGGCCGGTGGCGGACTGGATCGCCTGCATCGGGGTCATGCCATATTTGACCATATAGGCGAACTGCCGCGCGTTCATCCCGTGCGGATAGACGCCGGCATCGGTGGCAAAGCCGATCTTGACGCCGAGCTCGACCGCGCGCTTGAACGCGGCGCGCTGGGCGTCGGTCGTCTCGCGGTTCTTGCGCAGATATTCCTCGGGCCAACCTTCCTTGGTGCCGATGTCGTCGATGTAATCGCCGTTGAAGATGTCCATTGCAAGCCAGGTGCCGTGCTTCCTGGCCAATTGGAGCGTCGCTTCGTCGGCGAGGCTTGCGTGCTCGATGCTGTCGACCCCGGCGTTGATCGCATTCCGGATGCCGATCGCGCCATGCGCGTGCGCGGTCACCCTTTTGCCGCGGGCATGCGCGACCTTCACGATCGCGCGCAGCTGGTCGACGGTGAGTTCGGGCGCCCCGGGTTCGGTGCCGATCGCGAGCACCGCGCCGGTCGCGATCGTCTTGATAAAGTCGGCGCCGTGATCGAGCAGATACGTCGTCTTTGCCGCCGCTTCCTCGGGCGTTGCGGCGACACCGAGGCGCATGTCGGCTGGCAGCTCCTCGTTCGGGACGACGCCGTTGAGTTCGCCGCCGCCCTTGGGAATGGTGAGATAGGCGCCCGCGACCCACATGCGCGGTCCCGGTACGTCGCCGCGTTCGATCGCGCCCCGCAGCGTCACGTCGGTGAGGCCGCGATAGGTGCCGACATCGCGGACGCTGGTGAAGCCGGCATTGAGTGTCACGCGTGCGTTGCGCGCGCCGACGAGCGCGGTTTCGGCGGGCGACGCCTTCATCGGCGCGGCAAGGTCGGCGCTCTGGCCAAGATCGGCGAGGTGGGTGTGAAGGTCGATCAGGCCGGGCAGGACGGTGAAGGCCGACCAGTCGAGCCGTGTCGCGCCATCGGGTGTTTTGCCACATGGGGCGACCGCCTTGATGCGTTCGGCCTCTATGGTGACGCACTGGCCAGTGCGCACTTCATTCGAGACACCGTCGATCAGCCGCCCGGCCTCGACGTAAAGGGTTTCGGCCGATGCGGGCGCCGCGGCGAGGGCCGCCGCAAACGCTGCGATCAGGAAGCCGCGCCGAACGCGTCGCACTGGCGCGGATCTCCCGATTGAAGCCCGCGGCGCAGCCAGCTCATGCGCTGCTCGCTCGTGCCATGGGTGAAGCTTTCGGGCACCGGGCGCTGCCCGGCCGATCGCATCAGCGTATCGTCGCCGATCGCATTGGCGGCGCGCATTGCTTCTTCCATGTCGCCGGCTTCCATCACCGGTTGGCCGTCGCGTGTTTTGGCGCGCGCGGCCCAAACGCCGGCGTAGCAATCCGCCTGCAATTCCATGCGGACCTGCAGCGCGTTACCCTCGGCCTGCGAGGCGCGTTGCTGGGCCTGGCGGACCTGGTTCGAAATGCCGCTGATCGTCTGGATATGATGGCCGACTTCATGCGCGATGACGTAGGCCTGTGCCGCGTCGCCGGCGGCGCCGAACTTCTGTTCGAGCTCGCGGAAAAAGCTGGTGTCGAGATAGACCCCCTGATCCGCGGGGCAATAAAAGGGGCCCATCGCGGAACTGGCCGCGCCGCAACCCGAATTGCGGGTCGATTGTTCGTAGAAATTGAGCGTCGGCTTGCGATAGCCGCTGATCAGGCCCTCCCACACCGTATGCGTCGATCCGAATACGTTGCAGGCAAAGCGTTCGGACTGTGTATCGCACGCGACATTGGCGCCGCTGCGGCTGTCCGTGGCCGGATCAACGGTGCCGCTCCCGCTGCTGAGCATGTTCGCGCCGGGACCGAGCAGGAAAAAGGCGGCTGCGCCGATCAGCAATATCGTGCCGCAACCCATCTTGCGCCCGAGCAGCATGGGCAGAAATCCGATCAGCAGCCCGCCGAGGCCACCGCCTCCGCCCCCGCCAAATCCGCCGCCGCTGCCGCGGCCGAGGTCGCGGATATCGTCACCGGGATCATAGTCGTCGAGGCGCATGGGGCTTCTCCACCGGTAAAATGCTCGTGCTTCCGCGATAGTTACAGCAGCGCCGGGCAATTGGAAGGGGGTTCGCACATAATCGAGCCATTGCAATAGATTGTGTTGCGGTGCACAAATCCGGCACGCTCCCAATCAAGGATCACCGAGTCCATGCCCCGCCGAGCTGCCCGCGCCGCGCTTCCGCTTCCCGATCTCGTCGTGCTCGTCCTGCAGGGCGGCGGCGCGCTCGGGGCCTTTCAGGCCGGGGTGTACGAGGCGCTGATCGATCTTGGCATCGAACTCGACTGGGTCGCGGGGATTTCGATCGGGGCGGTCAACGCCGCGATCATCGCCGGCAACCCGCGCGATGAAGCGGTCGCGAAGTTGCGCAGCTTCTGGGACGGCGTGTCGTCGGCGCTGCCGTCGCTGCCGACCGCCGACAACGACTGGGCGCGCGAATGGACGCATATGGCGGCGGCGGGGCAGGTGGCGGCTTTTGGCGTCCCCGGCTTCTTCTCCCCGCGCTGGCCGCCGCCGGCGTTCGCCGAGCGACAAACTCCCGAAGCGGTCAGCTTTTACGATACGGCGCCGCTGGTCGAAACGCTGAACCGGCTGGTCGACTGGGACCGGGTGAACAACGGCAAGGTCCGGCTCTCGGTCGGCGCGGTGGCGGTCGAGACCGGCAATTTCCGCTATTTCGACACGAAGCTCGAAACGATCGACGCGCGGCACATATTGGCGTCGGGCGCGCTGCCGCCGGGCCTGCCGCCGGTCGAGATCGATGGGACATGGTATTGGGACGGTGGTCTGGTGTCGAACACCCCGCTCGAGCATGTCGTCGAGGCGGCGAACGAGGATATGCTGGTGTTTCAGGTCGACCTGTTCCCTGCGCGCGGCGTGCGGCCGCACGATCTGGAGGAAGCCTGGTCGCGCGAGAAGGACATCCGTTTTTCCAGCCGCACGCGACGGATCTCGGACGGATTGGTGCGGCGGCGCAAGGAGCATCGGCTGATCGATCGGATGCTCCAGAAACTGCCGGCGGAATATGCCGACCTGCCCGAGGTCAAGGCCGTGCGGAAAATGGTCGACTGCAAGGCGCTCAACCTCGTCCAGTTGATCCACCAGCCGCCGGTCTGGCAAACAGGTGCGCGCGATTTCGAATTTTCGCGGTCGACGATGGAGGTCAACTGGGCGCTTGGCCACGAAGCCGTCGAGGCCGCGATGAAGGACGGGCATTTGCTCGCCGACAGCATCGCCGAGGGCCGGTCGGACAGTTTCGCGGTGCAATCAAATGCGTTGCGGCCAAAGGCCGGCGAAGACCTTCCCTGACTCTCCCCCACTGAAAGGACTAATCCATGCACCTCACAGGCAAGACCGCCCTCGTCACCGGCTCGACCTCGGGAATCGGGCTCGGGATCGCCAAGGCGCTGGCGACCGCGGGCGCCAATGTCATCATCAACGGGTTCGGCGACGCCGATGCGATCGAGGCCGAACGCGTCGCGCTCGAAGGACTGAATGGCGGCAAGGCGGCTTATGACGGCGCCGATCTGACCAAGGTCGATGCGATCGCCGAAATGTTCGCGCGCGCCGACAAGGATCTGGGCGGGGTCGACATATTGGTGAACAATGCCGGGACGCAGTTCGTGTCGCCGGTCGAGGATTTCCCCGTCGAAAAATGGGACCTGATCCTCGCGCTCAACCTGACGTCGGCCTTTCACACCATCCGCCATGCCGTGCCGGGCATGCGCAAGAAGAAATGGGGGCGGATCATCGGCACCGCTTCGGCGCACTCGCTCGTCGCCTCGCCCTTCAAATCGGCCTATGTCGCGGCGAAGCACGGTCTTGTCGGACTGACCAAGACGGTCGCGCTCGAGGTCGCCGACGCCGGCATCACCGCGAACTGCATCAGCCCCGGTTATGTCTGGACGCCGCTGGTCGAGAACCAGATCCCCGATACGATGAAGGCGCGGGGCCTGACGCGCGAACAGGTGATCAACGACGTGCTGCTCGCCGGACAGCCGACCAAGCAGTTCGTCACGGTCGAGCAGGTCGCGGCGCTCGCCGCCTTCCTGACCCGCGACGAGGCGGCGAATATCACCGGTGCGAACCTCAGCGTCGACGGCGGCTGGACCGCTGCATGATGCGCTGCGGCCTTGAGCAATCTCCTTTGCCCTCCTAAGGTTAACGCAACCGGATCAGGGGGAGAGACGGAGAATGAGGGGTCGCAACACATGGATTATCGCCCTTACGCTGAGCGTGAGCCTCGGCGCGTGCCGAACGGTGCCGCCGATCCCGCCGTCCGCCGCCGATGCGCCGGCTGAAACCGGCACCTGGCGCGCGACGGCGACCGATCAGGACCAGGAGCGGATCCGGAACTGGTACAAGAGCTGGCAGGCGGCGCTCGCCGACGCGCGGGCGAGGGGCAATGGCGCCGACATCGACCGCGAAGGCGTGCTGCTGCAGCCGATGGCGGCGCTGCCCAATCCGCATTTGCCCGCCGGCGATTATCGCTGCCGGACGGTCAAGATCGGGGCGCAGGGGCGCAGCGGCCTCGGCTATGTCGGCTATGGCTGGTTCCGTTGCCGCGTCGCGCCCGAACAGGGATTGTCGAGCCTGACCAAGCTGTCAGGGTCGCAGCGGCCGGTCGGGCTGATCTTTCCCGACAGTCTGAAACGGCAGATATTCCTCGGCACGCTCGAACTCGGCGACGAGAAGATGGCGGTCAATTACGGCAGCGACCGGATGCGCGACATGGCGGGGGTGGTCGAACGGATCGGCGACAATCGCTGGCGGCTCGTGCTGCCGGCGCCGGCATATGAATCCTTGCTCGACGTGATCGAACTGGTCCCGGCGGGCTGACAAGACAACAGGGGAAAGACAGATGCGAATTTTGTGGATGGGCGCGGCGGCGCTGGCTTTGACTCTGCCCGCGGCGGCGCAGACGCTGGGCGGCGAAGTCGAGAAGCAGATGCCGTCGCTGATGGCGATCTACAAGGATCTTCACGCCAATCCCGAATTGAGCTTCATGGAGGTGCGCTCCGCCGGAATCCTCGCCGCCGAAGCCCGCAAGCTGGGGTTCAAGGTCACCGAGAAGGTCGGCGGCACGGGCATCGTCGCGGTGATGGAGAATGGTCCGGGACCGGTGGTGTTGGTGCGCGCCGACATGGATGGCTTGCCGGTGACCGAGCAGACGGGTCTCGTGGGCGCGTCGAAGGTTCGGGTGACCACGAAGGAAGGCGTCGAAACCGGCGTGATGCACGCGTGCGGGCATGACACACATATGACGGCATGGGTCGGTGTCGCGCGGCTGATGGCGGCGAACAAGGCGAAATGGTCGGGCACGCTGGTGATGATCGGCCAGCCCGCCGAGGAACGCGGCGCGGGCGCGCGGATGATGCTCGCCGACGGGCTCTACACGCGTTTTCCCAAGCCCCAATATGCGCTCGCGTTCCATGATGCGGCGCAGTTTCCGGCTGGGAAAATCGGCTATACGCCGGGCTATGCGCTCGCCAATGTGGATAGCGTCGACATATTGGTGAAGGGGCTGGGCGGTCACGGCGCCTATCCGCAGACGACCAAGGATCCGATCGTGCTGGCAAGCCGGATCGTGACGA
Source organism: Sphingopyxis sp. (assembly GCF_036675685.1). GTDB lineage: Bacteria > Pseudomonadota > Alphaproteobacteria > Sphingomonadales > Sphingomonadaceae > Sphingopyxis. The sequence continues at coordinate 16,183 of NZ_JAKFEM010000025.1, read as the reverse complement.
CGCTGCAGACGCTCGTTTCGCGCGAAACCAGCCCGCTCGACAGCGCCGTGGTGACCGTCGGCAGCTTTCACGCCGGGGCGAAGCACAACATCATTTCGGACGAAGCGCGGCTGCAGCTGACGGTTCGCAGCTATACCGACGAGGTGCGGAGCCACCTGCTCGACGGCATCGCGCGCATCGCGAAGGGCGAAGCGATCGCCGCGGGCATGCCCGAAGACAAGATGCCCGTCGTGAGCGTCGACAAGAATGAATATACGCCGTCGACCTTCAATACGCCCGACTTCACCGAGGAGATGGCGGCGTTCCTGAAGACCAGCTTTGGCGATGATCGCGTCGTGCAGATGCCGCCGGTGATGGGCGGCGAGGATTTCAGCCGCTTCGGGCGCGAGGACAAGAACATCAAGAGCCTGATCGTCTGGGTCGGCGGGGTGCCGCAGGCCGAATATGATGCGGCGAAGAAGGAAGGACGAACCTTGCCCAGCCTCCATTCGCCCTTCTGGGCACCCGACGCGCCCGCGGTCATCTCGACCGCGACCGAGGCGCTGACGGCGATGACGATGAAGTTGATGGCGAAGAAATAGCCGGAGACTTGGAACCTGGATGGGTGCCACCAACGCCGCAGTCATTTGCGGACGCGGACCGGCTCGCCGAATCCGGGTGGGATTATTGGAATATCCACGTCCGGATCATGGCGCCGACGACGTTCCACCGCCCCCTTCTCTCAATGCTCGATCTGGCCCTGCTGCCGTTTTCCAAATAAATTGGGATGGACCTGTTCGTGAGGCTGTGGTGAGCAAAAGACATGTCTGCCAATGAACCTGCTCTCGGCTTGACCGCATGTCTCACTGACCGGGAAATGGAAGTTCTTCGCCTGTTGGTCGCTGGGCATACCGTAAAGACCATCGCAGCGCGTCTAGGCCGTTCGGAAACGTCGATTAACGAGCGTTTGCGCTCCGCCCGCCGTAAGACGGGGGTCGGCAGCAGCCGTGAGTTGGCGCGCCTTTTGGACGTCCAAAAAACTTGTGACGAAAATATCGATCTTTCGAGACAGCGCTCCACCGTGAAAGACTTGGCGCACACCGCAACCGTCGGGGTTCGCGGTTCGAAAGGAATGATCGTCATGCTCATCGCAATACCCATGGCCGCCGCTGGACTAATGGTCGCAGCCGCCCCTTCCGTCGATCAGGCCGGAACAACAAATTCCGTTTACAGCGCGGCATCCAAGCAGCTGCCGCTGGTCGGAAGCTGGTCGCTGGACGCATCGCTCATGCCAGAGAAAGAACGGCCTCAACGGGTGACGATGACTTTCCGCGCATCGCAAGACGGCAAATGGACAACGCTTGTCGAAATCGTCGCGCCAGACGGTTCCAGCAGGCATTCAGAATCGACCGCCGCTCTTGATGGCGTCCCGGTACCGATCACTGGCAATATGGATTTCATCGACACCGTTGCCCTGCGTCAGCCGGCGCCGGACACATTGGTCATGACACTGGGAAAGGCCGGCACCCGGGTGTCGACGCGAGTCTATACCGTCGCCAAAGATCTGAAATCCATGACCGAAACGATTGTTTGGTCCAGCGACAATCGTCAAAAATTGGAAACGACGCATTTTAATCGAATTGATTGATCGCGGCCTGGCTTTCGCGGCCGGTATCGCGCGGCTCTAGCATGCTAAATTGTCCATGGTCAGGCTTGCTTGGGTCAGGCCTGGGATGACGAAGATGCCGGTCCTCCCGCCCCTGCGCGTTCTGCAAAGCTACAGACGTCGCACGCGCGCCAACAATGCCCCCTCCCAATCTTCGGCGCCCCGGGCTTGCCCCCGGGGCGCCGCCTTGTCCCATTTTCGCGATATTGCGACGAGCAGCGCGGCTACCACCCATATCTTCATCGTCATTTTCCCGTGAAGGCGGCGAAACTGCCGCCGCGGCCTGCGCCTTCCGTGAAGCGTTTGGCGCCCGTCGTCGCGCCTTCGCGAAGCGGCGCGATTCCCGCATGTGCCTCGTGGGCGAGCGCGCCTGCGACGTCGAAATCCCATTGACGATAGGCGCTCAGCCGGTCGCTGTTCATGCAAAGCTGGGGAAAGGCGGCGATCTGTTTTGCGAGTTCGATTGCTGCGGTCAGGGCTTCGCCATCGGGCACGACGCGGTCTGCCAGGCCGATGCGGAGTGCCTCATCCGAAGCAACGGGCCGGCCGGTCAGGATCATGTCGAGCGCGCGGCCTTGCCCCACGATGCGTGGCAGGCGGACGGTGCCGCCGTCGATCAGCGGCACGCCCCAGCGGCGGCAATAGACGCCGAATACCGCGCCGGCGGCTGCGACACGCAGGTCGCACCATAGCGCGAGTTCGAGCCCGCCGGCGACGGCATGACCCTCGACCGCGGCGATCACCGGCTTTTCGAGCAGCATCCGCGTCGGCCCCATCGGTCCGGGACCGTCGGGGGCGTACCGAGAGGTCCCAACGGCGTTCAGGTCGAAGCCGGCGCAGAAATGGCCCGCGCTGCCGGTCAGGATCGCGACCCGCGCATCGGCGTCTTCGGCAAAGGCCGTGAAAGCGTCGCGCAGCGCATCGGCGGTGTCGGGATCGACAGCATTGCGGCGTTCCGGGCGGTCGATGGTGACGATGGTGACCGGGCCATTGTGGTCGACGAGCACGGACATGCGAAACTCCCTGGGCCTGAATGAGCAGTCTCGGGGCTAGCATGAGCGGTGGGGCCTTGAAAGCCGGATGGCGCCACCCTAAATCCGATTCATGCGGGCCGGGCCCCTCTGGCGTCGGCGGGATATTCCCCGCCACGTGATGTCGGACCGCATCGGGTGACACCGATGCTCTTGGCCCTACCTCCCCCCTGAACCAGGGTTTCGGCATCGGCGTCACCTGCTTGATTTCTCGATCAGGAGGCCCTTTTCAATGACGCTCAATCCCAATCTCTACCGTTTGACCGTGCTGCATCGCCAACTCGACGATGCCGAGCGCCGCGAGGTGCGCCGTCGCGGCGCCGATCCATTCCGCCTGTTGCGGCTGAAAACGCTGAAGCTCGCGGTAAAGGAGCGGCTTGCGGCCTTGACGCTGCGCCCCAGGGCGCTGCGCCCGGCGCTCGCGCGCTAATCCCATATAATCGACGATCGAGGGCGCTGCCGAAAGGCGGCGCGCTCGGCATATCCAGGGATAATCACCATGGAATTTCTGTTTGCCGACTGGCTGGGGACCCCGGCCTGGTTCTGGCTGTCCTTCATCGCGCTCGTGATCGCGCTGACCGCCTTCGACCTTGGCGTCCTCAACAAGGAAAATAGAGAGATGGGGATTGCGGAGAGCCTGAAGCTTTCCGCGCTCTATATCGGCATCGCGACCGCGTTCGGCGCGTGGGTCTGGGCCGCGAAGGGCGGCGAGGCGGGGCTGCAATATTACACCGGCTTCTTCATCGAGAAGGCGCTGTCGATCGACAATATCTTCGTCATCTCGCTGATCTTCACGACCTTCGCGATCCCGCCGCGTTACCAGTATCGCGCGCTTTTGTGGGGCATCGTTGCGGTCATCGTGCTGCGCGGCATCATGATCGCGGGCGGCGCGGCGCTGGTCACCGAATATGGCTGGCTGCTCTATGTCTTCGCGGCGTTCCTTATGTTCACGGGCATCAAGATGCTGTTCGCGGGTGAGAAGCCGATGGACGTCGCGGGCAATCCGGTCGTCAAATGGCTGTCGCGCCGGATGCCGATCACGAACGAGCTGCACGGCGAGAAATTCTTCGTCCGCGTGCCCGAAACGAAGACCGGGAAGATCGTGCTCGCCGCGACGCCTTTGTTCCTCGCGCTTGTCGTGATCAACCTCGCAGACATCGTCTTCGCAGTCGACAGCGTGCCGGCGATCTTCGCGATCACCACCGACACCTTCATCGTCTATACCTCGAACATCATGGCGATCCTTGGCCTGCGCGCGCTCTATTTTGCGTTGTCGGCGATGGTGCACCGTTTCCACTATCTGAAATATGCGCTCGCGCTGGTGCTCGTCTTCATCGGCTCGAAGATCTTCGTCGCCGACTTCGTGCTCGATGGCGCGAAATTCCCGCCGCTCGTCAGCCTCGGCGTCACCGTGGCCTTGATCGCGGGCGGCGTGATCTGGTCGCTCGTCAAAACGCGCGAGGAAGAAGCGGCGCTGCCGCAATAAAAATGTCCGCCGGAGGCCTTGCGGCTTCCGACGGACAGGCTTTCCTCCCCAGGAAAGCTCGGGAGGCGCGGGGTGCTTGTGCAAGGCGCCCCGCGCCAAGAGGGGAGGCGCGGGGGTTGCAACGGGCCCCCGCGCCAAGCTCGTTATGCGGCGAACTGGTTCATCGTATTGTCTTTGCCTGCGGCCTTGAGAGCCGCTTCGCCGGCGAAATATTCCTTGTGATCGTCGCCGATGTCGCTGCCCGACATATTCTGGTGCTTTACGCAGGCGATGCCCTGGCGGATCTCGGCGCGCTGGACGCCCTTGACGTAACCCAGCATCGCTTCGTCGCCGAAATATTCCCTGGCGAGATTGTCGGTCGACAGCGCCGCGGTGTGATAGGTCGGCAGCGTGATGAGGTGGTGGAAGATCCCCGCCCGCTTCGCCGAATCGCGCTGGAAGGTACGGATGCGATTGTCGGCCTCGTCGCCAAGCGGGGTGCCGTCGTAATCGACGCTCATCAGCCGGGCACGGTCATAGGCGCTGACGTCCTTGCCGTCCTTCTCCCACGCGTCGAATACCTGCTGGCGGAAGTTGAGCGTCCAGTTGAAGCTCGGCGAATTGTTATACGCGAGCTTCGCATTGGGGACGACTTGGCGGATGCGGTCGACCATGCCGGCGATCTGTTCGATATGCGGCTTCTCGGTTTCGATCCACAAGAGGTCGGCGCCGTTCTGCAGGCTCGCGATGCAATCCATCACGCAGCGGTCCTCGCCGGTTCCGGGACGGAACTGATAGAGGTTCGATGCCAGCCGCTTCGGGCGCACCAGCTTGCCGTCGCGGTTGATGAGGACGTCGCCGGGATTGCCCGCGCCTTCGACCTCTTCGCAGTCGAGGAAGCCGTTATACTGGTCGCCGAGGTCGCCGGGCTCTTTCGTGAAAGCGATCTGCTTGGTCAGGCCGGCGCCGAGGCTGTCGGTGCGGGTGACGATGATGCCGTCCTCGACGCCGAGTTCCATGAAGGCGTAACGGCAGGCGCGGATCTTCGCGATGAAATCCTCGTGCGGCACGGTGACCTTGCCGTCCTGATGACCGCACTGCTTTTCGTCCGAGACCTGGTTCTCGATCTGGAGCGCGCAGGCGCCGGCTTCGATCATCTTCTTGGCGAGCAGATAGGTCGCCTCGGCGTTGCCGAAACCCGCGTCGATGTCGGCGATGATCGGCACGACGTGCGTTTCATGATTGTCGATCGCGGCCTGGATCTGCTTGGCCTTGAGTTCGTCGCCCTCGGCGCGCGCGGCGTCGAGTTCGCGGAACAGGCCGCCGAGTTCGCGCGCGTCGGCTTGACGCAGGAAGGTGTAGATTTCCTCGATCAGCGCAGGAACGCTCGTCTTTTCGTGCATCGACTGGTCGGGCAGCGGACCGAATTCGCTGCGCAGCGCGGCGATCATCCAGCCCGAGAGATAGATGTAGCGGCCCTTGACGGTCCCGAAATGCTTCTTGATCGAGATCATCTTCTGCTGCGCGATGAAGCCGTGCCAGCAGCCGAGCGACTGGGTGTAGTTCGCAGGGTCGGCGTCATAGGCGGCCATGTCGGCGCGCATGATGCGCGCGGTGTAGCGGGCGACGTCGAGGCCGGTGCGGAACTTGTTCTGGGCGCGCATGCGGGCGATGCTTTCGCCGCTGATGCCGTCCCACGTGCCGTCGTAATCGCGGATGAGGCGGCCTGTCTGTGCCATGTCTTCCTGGTAGCCCATCGTCTGGTTCCTTGTGAGGAGTGATGGGTGGAAGTTGGCGAAAGTGCCGCGGAAAGTGAAAAGCTTTGTCAATAATATTTGTGAAATATGGCCAATAGGTGTAAATTGACGTGTAAATTAGTAAAGAAAGTTACAAACGATGGCGGAGCGGCGAGTGTTTGCGGGGCCGGCGGTGCGCAAGGTCCGCCGCGAGGCGGGGATGACGCAGGCGGCGATGGCCGAGGCGCTCGACATTTCGCCGAGCTACCTCAACCTGATCGAGCATGGACAGCGGCCGCTCAGCGCCACGGTGATCGTAAGGCTCGCCGAACGCTTCGAGTTCGATGCGGCGAAGCTGGGCGCCGAGGATGTGCCGGGCGGGCTCGCCGGGCTGCGGCGGCGGCTGGGCGATCCGCGTTTCGCCGACCTGGGCATCGGCGCGCAGGAGGTCGAGGAATGGCTGCAGACCGCGCCCGCGACCGCCGCGGCCTTCGCGCGGCTGTTCGACGCGGCGCCCGAAGGCCGCACCGATGTGGCCGACGAAGCGCCCGAAGTTGCCGCCGTTCGCCGCGCGATCGAGAAATGGCGCAACCATTTCGCGGATCTCGACGCCAGGGCCGAGGAACTCGCCGACGAGCTGCGCCTCGCGGGCGGCGACCTTTATGGCACGATTTCAGAGCGTTTGCGCACGCGCCATCAGCTCGGGATCCGCATATTGCCGACCGACGTGATGCCCGATCGGCTGCGCTGGCTCGACTGGCACGCGCGGCAACTGATGCTCAACGAACTGCTCCGCCCCGCATCGCGGACCTTCCAGGCCGCGGCGACGCTGGCGCAGATCGAAGCGAAGAGCGAGATCGACGCGCTGGTTGCGGGCGCCGAATTCGCCGAGACGGCCGCCGCGCGGCTGTTCGAGCGCCATCTGATCCATTATTTCGCCGCGGCGCTGATGATGCCGTACAGCCGTTTCCTGCGCGCGTGCGATGCGACGGGCTATGATTTGCTACTGCTCCAGCGCCGTTTCGGTGCGGGCTATGAGCAGGTCGCGCACCGGCTGACGACGCTCCAGCGCGTCGGCGCGCGCGGGCTGCCTTTCTTCATGCTGCGCATCGACCGCGCGGGGCAGGGGAGCAAGCGCTATGCCGGGGCGAGCCAGTCGCCGCTGGTCGACGGCGACGCGCGCTGCCCTTTGTGGGGTGCACACGAAGCCTTTGCCCGCCCGGGCGAGGTGATCGCCGACCTTGTCGAGCTGGAGGATGGCTCGCGCTGGTTCACGCAATCGCGTTCGGTCGCCGCCCCCGGCGCGACGGGCAGCGGCACGCCCGCGCGCTTTGCCGTGTGCGTCGGTGTCGATGCGAAGGTCGCCGCGCCCTTGGTCGCCGCGCGGGGGCTTGATCTGATGCGCTCGCCCGCGACCCCGATCGGCCTCGGCTGCCGCCGCTGCACCCGGACGGGCTGCATCCAGCGCTCGATGCCGCCGCTCGGCCGCCCGCTGCGATTCAGGGAAGGCGAGCGCGGGGTCAGCGCGTTCGATTTCGCGGGGGACTGAAGGTTGGGAGCATTGCTTGGTGGCTGACGGCGGTGCAGCCGCTTTTCACGGCGCCCGGTAGGACGCCATTGGCACCAAGAGGTGGCTACAAACGGTCCATGCGAAGCCAGCGTTCATCGCCCAGCCAGGCCTTGGACAAAGCCCTGTCTGCGGCAGCGGCTTCGAGTTTGTGGCCCTGCGCCGCTTCGCTGCGGCCGAGCCCGTAGAGCGCCCAACCATTGTTGGGCGTCTGCCCAAGCGCTCCGCGAAAGGCCTCGCTCGCCTCGCCATAGCGCCGCGCCTGAAAGAGCGCTGCGCCTAGTGACTGCTTGACCGGATAATACCAGTAAGTCGGTTCCTGATACGGAATCCGGCCCTCGATTTCGATGGCTTGCCGATAGAAACCGATCGCTTCTTCATATCGGCCCCGCGCGGACGCGAAACGGCCGCGAGCGACCAGTTCGGCCAACATCACCAGGTCTGCTGCGGGCACACCCTGATCGATCATGCCCTTCAACGCGTCCGATGTCCTGAGCCGCTCCATTGCGGCCATTTCCTTATCGAAACCGGTTCGATCGCGAAGCCGGGCATAGGCGATGCTCCGCGCATAATGGCGCATCGCGGTCGGATAGGCCAGGCGCGCATCGGGCGCGGGCATTGCCAGGATGGCTTTCGCGTCGGCGAACTGCGCCATCGCAAGATAAGGCGCCGCGTCGATAGACTGTATCCATGCTATCCGCCCGGAGGTTTCCGGATCGAGCACGGTCCCGAGACGTTGGGCTTCGCGGATCGCTGTTCGTATGTCGCCGGCCATCTGCGCCGAGGTCACGATGAAGTGGATATTGTGCGGATAATAGCCGTAGCGAACAAGGCCATGATCGCCGGCGCTACGGATGAACGCTTCGTCCGCGCGCGCGGCTTCGATGTTCACGCGGATCGAATCGGCATGGCGACCGCGCAGTTGATAGATATGGCCCGGCATGTGAACCAGATGCGCGGCGCTCGGAGCGAGCGGACTTGCCAGTCGATCCGCCGCCGCCTCCGCGCGCTGTGGATCGCTGGCTTCCATGAGATGGATGTAGAGGTGGTTCGCCTGGACATGGGCGGGATTGCGACGCAGCACGGCTTCGATCAGCCGCACGGCTTCGCCGCTGCGGCCCACGGGCGTTCTCTTGTCGGTCTCCCAATAATTCCATGGGCTCGTGTCCATCGCGGCCTCTGCGGCGAGCACCGCCACATCGTCATCGCCCGGAAACCGGCGCGCGACATCAAGCATCGCATCGGCATAGCTGGCGTCGAGCGCGGCGCGATCCATGCCCGGATCACGCGAATATCGGCGTGCCACAGCTTCGATCAGCGCCCGTTCCATAGGCGCCGCATCGGCGCGCAATGCCATTGCCCGGTCCATGGCATCGAGCGCCGCGGCGTGATCGCGATCATCCATCGGCGCGTTGATGTTCGGGCCGAGGGCGACGGCTTCGCCCCACCAGCACATCGCGCAGTTCGGATCTAGGCGTTGCGCTTCGCGAAAGGAGCGCACCGCTCCGGCGTGGTTGAAGCCATAATTCAAAAGCAGGCCTTGGCTGAAATAGCGCCGTGCCTGCATATCGCGCGTCGAAAGCGGGAATGACGAAGACGTCAGATCGGCAAACAGGGGTATCGGCCCGCCCTCGCTGGCCGGTGCGGCAAACGCCGTGGCGATGAGAAGCTCGTTGCCCAGTGTCGAACCTGCGCGCCGGGCGCCGCAAAAGACGGTCGCCAGCCGGCTGGGATCCAGCGCTTCGAGAGCGGCAACCGAAAAGCTTGGTAGCGGTGTAAAGCTGGCGAGAGAAAAACCGATGCCGACGACCGCGACGGCCTTGAACGGATGATGCATCACGATCCCCCTCTTGGTCCTCGAGGCGAGCTACAAACAACATCATAAATCTATCACGAAAATAGAGCGCTCCCAAACTCATAATAGGTTGGACGACTGGGCGAAATTTTTGCGACGTGATCCTTTGTTGAATGTCTCGCACACCATCGCCTTGCTCCCGCCACTGACTGGCTGAAAGCTTCACTTCTGCGTCTGCAATTGGAATACAGAGCCTTTTCCCGTTTCGGCGCGTCGAATTCTTTCACGTCAACGTTCGTAAAGGGATCAAAGCGGTCGGTTCGTGAACGCTACAGCCCCGATTTGTCGAACACATGCCCTTCGGGGTCGAGATCGCGCAGGTCGCTTCCGCGCGTTTCGCGGCCGAAACGCGCGAGGAGCAGCAGCGAAAGGATCATCGGCACCGCGATCATCATCGCGCTGACCGCGAGCGTCGGGATGATCGCCATGATCGCGAGCGCCTGTGCCAGCACGCCGCCCAGCTTGCTGCATGCCGCGACGACGCCGGTGGCGCGGCCGCGGACGCGCAAGGGGAAGCTTTCGGCGCAATAGGGGAGCAGCATCGCGATGATGCCGTTGCTGCCGACGATCAGCAGCGCGACGGGCAGCACCGGGCTCGCACCCTTCGTGAGCGCGAGCCACAGCACGCCTGTGAGGCCGAGCAAAGTGACAGCGATCGAAAGCAGCACCGACTTCTTCGCGCTCCACGCGCTGTAGATCCACGCGACGACGAAGACCGTGGGCAAGGCAATGAGCGCCGAGGCGGCGAGCAACTGGCTCGCGACCTCCATACTGTAACCGCGCGCGATCAGTTCGACGGGCAGCCACAAGAGCAAGCCGAAATTGACGAGACCCCAGCAGATCGCGGTGAGGCTGAGCGCGAGCAGTTTGCCGCCGAAGGTGCGCGCCGGCCCCGCGGCGACGCTGCGTGGGGTTGCAGGTTCATCGGGCGCGAGGCGGTGGACCGCCGAACCGAAGCGCGCCATCACGCGCTGCGCTTCGTCGTGCCGCCCGCGCGCCATCAGGAATTTTGCCGATTCGGGAATGAAGGCGCCGAGCAGCACGAGCAGCAGCCCGCTCGGCAAATTGGCGAGCCACAGCACGCGCCAGCCGAAGACGGGTTCGAGCCAGACCGCGAGCAAGCTCGCCGCGGCATAGCCGCCGACCGCGCCGAGCCCGCCGACGAGGACCAAGCTCCAGCCGCGGTGACGGCTCGGCATCATTTCGGCGAGCAGCGCATAGGTCACGGGAAGCATCCCGCCCGCCGCGGCGCCCATCATGAAACACATGCCGATGTTCCACGCGAGCGAAGGCATCGCGCCGCAGATCGAGGTGCCGACGAACATCACGGCGGAAAGCAGGATCGACGCCTTGCGGCCATAGATGTCGGCGATAACACCCCAGGCGAACGAACCGACGACCGTCCCGATCAGCGCGACAAACGGCACCAGCGAGACGGTTGCGCGCGGGACGCCATATTCGTCGATCATTCCGGGAATGGTGAAGCCGAGGCTGGCGGGTTTCATGATGTCGATCACCAGCGCGACGACGAGCACCGCCATCAGCCGCCAATGCGCGGGCGATAGCGGTGCATCCTCGGGCGCGCTGACCGCGAGCTGGCTCGACACGTCCATCTGCTGCGACAGATTGCGGGGGAGGAGGCCGTAGGCGGCGATACCGATGCCGACGACGATCATCCACATGCCCGCGATCATGCCGCTGTCCATTGGCATTCCGACCATGCGGAATCCCATGTCGCGGCCCATCCAGAACATCGGCATATGGAGGAGCACGCCGATCGTGACGGCGATGACTCCGAGAATGAACGCCCAGAGACGACGATCCGCCAGCGCCTTGCCCTTTTGCAGATTCAAATGATGCCCCTCTCTCGCGGCTTCATTTCACAACGCCGAAAGCGCGGCAACCGGGATTCGCAGCTTAGAGATCCATCGCGATCCGTGCGAGGATCTGGCGTGACGGGATATAGACGAAGGCGTTGTTGCCCTCGACGTCCCAGCCATAGGTGCCCAACAGGTTCGTCGCTTGCAGGCGCAGCACTGCGGGCAGTCCCCCGAGCTTGAAGCGATAGCGCGCGCCGAGGTCGACCGTCGTGCGCGCGGGAACGCGAACATGGTTTGCGGCATCGGCATAGCGGCGCCCGCTATGCTCGACCGCGAGGTCGAACGACAGTGCGGTGTGGCCGGGTAGGCGCCAGTCGACATTTCCGATCAGGCTGCGCGAGGGGGTGCCGATCGGACGGCGGCCGATGCTGCCATCGGCGACCTCTTCGCCCGCCAGCTTCGCGTCGAGCAGCACGCCGCCCGCAACGAGCGTGAGTCCGTCAACCGGCGAGCCGCTCAGCGAGGCCTCGATCCCGCGGTGGGTCACCGTGCCGAGGCGGCGAAAGACATTGCCGCGGTCGAGGCCATAATAGGGCTTTTCGATTTCGAAGCCGCCCGCGATCAGCGTCATCGCGCCGATCCGCCAGCGGAGGCCGGCGTCAACCTGCCGCGTGCGGATCGCGGGCGGCGCTTCGTCGCGGTTGACCGCGGTCTCGGGCGCGACATCGCTTTCCTCGAGCCCGCGGGTCATGCCGCCGTAGAGCGCGAGGCGCTGGGTCAGTTCGACCTCGGCGGCGATATTGAACAGCCAGGGCTTCGCGCGCGAGACCGGCAGCGCACCGGTCGGGGCGGTGACGCGCTTGCGATAATCGCTGCGCTGGAGACCGAGGTTGATCCGGCCGAGGCCGTCGATCCGCGCTTGATAGGCGAGGCCGGCGGTCCATTGCCGTACGCGGTCCTCGGTGCGTGGGCCGAAGGTGAAAGCGGGGCGCGAGACCGCGCGCGTCTCGTCGAAGGGCGCCGGCGCGAGCGCCCGCCGATCCGAGCCCCCGTAGAAGCGATCCTGCGATCGCGCGCGCACCGCGAGCAGCAGCTCGTGCCGGACGCCGCCGGTGACGAAGGGGCGTGCGATGTTGATCTCGCCGCTCGTCGAGGCGTTCGAGCGGCGCGGGTTGGCGATTACCGTGCGCGCGGCAAGCGCGCCGGGCGGCGCGGCGTCGAGCAACAGCGTATAGCCCTCGGTCGTGATATTGGCTGAGCGGAAGACGCCGCCGCGCAGGGTGAAATCGCCCAATCGGGTGCGGCCGAGGCCGCCGTACGTCACACGCTCGACCTCGAAATCGGCCCAGTCCTGGCCGAGGAAGCGGCGGCGCGTCATGCGCGCGGGCAGGTTCTGGCCGTCGCCGATCACGATCGGATAGGCTTCCTCGTCGTCGACCCCGACGCGGCTCCAGAAGGGCTTGATCTCGGTGAGCTCGTTGGGACGCCAGACGAGCGAGACCGAATTCGAGAGCACATCGTTGCTGTTCCGGAAGGCATATTGATTGCGATAGAAGCCGACGCCCGCGGCGAGGCCGAGCCGCTTGCCCGCGACCGGAAGCAGGGCGTCGGCTTCGACCAGCCAACCGCCGAAGCTGTCGCCCTTCGCGGCGACGCTGAGCACCGCATCCTCGCCCGCGGCGCGGATGCGATAGTCGGCGATGCCCGATGGCGCGGGGAAGGCGTAGCCGAGCGCCGAGGGGCCGATGCGGATGCGGTTGCCCGCGACGAGGCGGCTCGTCAGTTCGGTCTGGCGGTCGATATAGAGCCCCTCGAGCCGGACATTGCCGGCGTCGGTTGGCGAGAAACCGCGCACGTCGGATGCGCTGTAGATGCCGAGCCCTTCGCCGCCGATGTTCGACCCGAAGGCGTCTTCGGCATCGAGCGCGGCATTTTCGTCGACGCGCTGGGCGTGGGCGGGGAAGGCGAAGGCGAGCGACGCGGCGCCGATGGCCAGGCGGGGGAGGGAGAGGATGTGGGGCATGGCGCAGCGGATGCCATGCGCGACATGATTGACATAGCGCACCGTTCGCGCATCATGTGTGCATCATATGCACAGCTTTGAAACCTTGCCGCCGCTCGACGGCCTCAACGCGCTGATCGCCGCCGCCGAGACGGGATCGTTCACCGCCGCCGCCGAGGTGCTGAACATCACGCACGGGTCGGTGAGCCGGCGCATCGCGGCGCTGGAGGCGTGGCTCGGCACGCCGCTGTTCGAGCGGCACGGCCGCGGGGTCCGGCTGACCCCGGCGGGGCAGCGCTTTGCCGGCGATGCGCGCCACGCGCTCGGCGCGCTGTCGCGCAGCGCCGACCAGTGGCGCCCGCGGCGCGGGCGGCCGACGGTGCGATTGGCGACGGTGCCCTCGTTCGCGCGGCTATGGCTGCTTCCGCGCCTCGCGCGGATCGAGCGCGGGGATATTCATGTCGAGGTGATGGCGGGGCACCGCCCGACCGACCTCGACGCGCAGGAGGCCGATGTCGCAATCCGCTATGGCCGCGGGGCGTGGGACGGGCTCGACGCGCGGCTGCTGTTCGGCGAGACGCTGCGCCCCGTGGCGGCGCCCGCGCTGGCGGCGGATCTCGGCGACGATGCGCCGGTCGAGGCGCTGCTGCGCCTGCCGCTGCTCCACGATTCGGACGTGTCGCAGTGGCGGCGGTGGCTCGATGGCGCGGGTGTCCGCTATCGCCCGCGCTGGCAGGATCGGCGCTTTGAGGATTATGACAGCGTGCTCGTGGCGGCCGAGGCGGAGCTGGGGGTCGCGCTGCTCCGCGAACCGCTCGCCGCGACGGCGATCGCCGACGGGCGCCTCGTCCATGTCGCGGCGCGCGCCGAACCCAATCCGGCGGCGCATTTCATATGCCTGCGTACGGGCGAGAGCCGCGCAGCGGTGATCGAACTCGCCGCGCGGCTCAAGGAAATCGTCGGCTAGCCTGCCTGCACCGCGGTCCATCGCTCCATCACCGATTCGAGCACCGAAATCGGCATCGCGCCCGCCGACAGCGCGGTGTCGTGGAAACCGCGGAGGTCGAATTTGTCTCCCAACGCGGCCTTGGCCTTTTCGCGGGCCCCGACCCAGCGCGTCTGGCCGACCATGTAGCTCGTCGCCTGGCCTGGCCAGACGCAATAACGCTCGATCTCGGTGACGTTCGATCCTTCGGGGGTGCCGAGCGAGTCGTTATAATATTGGATCGCCTTCTCGCGGCTCCAGCGGAAATGATGGAGCCCGGTGTCGACGACGAGGCGCGCGGCGCGGAACATATAGCTTTGCAGATAACCAAGGCGCCCGAACGGATCCTTTTCATACATGCCCATCTCGTCGGCGAGCTGTTCGGCATAAAGCCCCCAACCCTCGGTATAGACCGAGTAAGCGGGCAGGCGGCGCAGCCGCGGGATGCCCTCCGCCTCCTGCGCGAGCGCGATCTGGTGGTGATGGCCGGGGGTCGCCTCATGATAGGTGAGCGTCGGCAGCGTCCACGCCGGGTTTTCGGCAGTATCGCGCAAATTGATATAATAGGCGCCGGGGCGCGAGCCATCGAGCGCGGGGATCTGGTAATAGCCGCCGGGGGCGCCGGCCTCGATTTCCGGGGGCACGCGGCGAATATCGACCTTGGCCTTGGGCAAGCGGCCAAAGGCCTCGGGCAGGCGGCGCTGCATTTCCTGGATCTGCTCGTTGAGCTTGGCGATCAGGTCGGCCTTGCCCTTGTCGGTGTTGGGATAGAGGAAACGCGGATCCTTGCCGAGCGCGCGCAGGCGTTCGGCGACGCTGCCCTTGCTCATCCCCTGTTCCTTGAAGATCGTGTCGGCGCGCGCGGTGAGCTCGGCCATGCGGTCGAGCCCGAGCTTGTGCACTTCCTCGGCCGACATGCCCGTCGTCGTCGCGAAACGCAGCGCATAGGCATAATATTCGTCGCCCTTGGGCAGCCGCCAGACGCCGGCATCGTGCGTCGCGCGCGGGCGCACGGCGCGCAGTTCCGCGGCCTGGCGGCGCATCGCGGGATAGATTTTGCCCTCGACGATTGCGGCGCAGCGCTTCGCCCAGTCGCCGGGGATTTCGGCGGTCTTGGTCTTGATGTTCTTCGCCAGCACGTTGGCGTCGGGCGCCGGTGCCGTGATGCTTTCAAAGAGGTTCAGCGTGCGGTCGATCACGAAATCGGGCGGGATGATGCCCGCGGCATGATCGGTCTTGATCCGTCCCGTCTCGTTATCGAGCTGGACCGCGAAATCGGCGCAGCGCGCGAGATAGGCCTCGGCATCGGCGGCGTTGGCGATGCTGTGCTGGTTGACAAGGAAATCGGGGATCGAGCGATAGCTGCCGCTGAGTTGCGTCACCGGATGCGGTTCAGGCCAGCTGTGAAGTCCGTAGCTGAAGGTATCGTAAGCCTTGACATAATCCTCCCACGGGCCGCGGAAAGTCTCGTAATTGACGAGATCCATGCCCGACAGCTTGGCGGGGTCGATCGTCTTCAGTTCCTTGAGCCCGGTGCGGTACAGGTCGTGGCCGCGCTTGATGCCCGCGGGCGAGCGGTCGGCGAGTTTCGACTTGGCGGCGGCGCGGTCGCCCTTGTCGAGCCCGAGCGCGGTCGCGAATTCGGGATCCTGATCGACGAGCATGTCATAGATGCGCTCGTAGATCGCGGTCAGCCGCGCGCCTTCGCCGGATGGCTCGGCGAGCAATGCGTGCGCGGGCGAGCGGATGCCGGCCATGGCGGAAGTTGCAGCAAGCGTGGCGAGTAGGGTGCGGCGGTCGAGCATGGAGGTCTCCGGACGATAGGATGCGGTGGGGGCGTTGGCCGACGCCCGATGACTGTATTGTTATAGCAAGTCACCGCATGTGCAAGAGGCGGATGCGAAATCCGCGCGCACGGCGACATATTCCTGGCAAACCGCGACGGGAACGTCCGGTTTCGACCGGTTGCAGTCATCCAACTTCTCGTCACCCCGGGCTTGACCCGGGGCCTGCCTTGTCTTTTCTCGGTTGGGAAGAAGGAAGGCGGGTCCCGGGTCAAGCCCGGGATGACGAATAA
>NZ_JAKFEM010000048.1:0-42553 GCF_036675685.1 Sphingopyxis sp. | reverse complement strand
GGGGCGGTGGAACGGGGGTTCAAGGTCAGCGTTCGTCACGCTCTTGAATGAAGGTGCCTGGCAGTCCGGGTGGGGCAACAGGGGGAAACCCAAATCCGGGGGCCGTGTTGGCGCCTTCGAGAGTTGAAATAGCGCTCCTTCCCTGTCGCCAAGCTGAACGAAAATGAACGCTCCGGAGCCGTTTTTGCAGTTCGTCGATCCGTCATGTCGGTTGGACGGAAAAGCGGCGCCGAATCCGGTTCGCAGATTCGGCGCCGCTTGATTGGGGGTGCTTGGGATGATCCGCGTCAGCCCGCGCGGCCGCGCTGCCTGGGCCGCGGATCGGTCCAGCGGAAAGCCGAATCGGCGACCGCGACGTTGAATTTCTGGTTGGTCAGGTCGATCCGCGTCCGGTTGTTTTGCGAATCGAGCGCGACCCAGCCGCGCAGGCGCAGGCCGGCAGGCGCCGAGCCGTCACGGACGAACACCATCGTGATTGTGCCATATTCGGGGCGCTTGGGATCCTTGACCTCGACGCTCAGCACGTCGTTGCTGCCGGTCGGCAGGACCCTGGCATATTTGGTGAGGTCGCGGTCGGGGTCGAGCAGCGCGCCGAGCGGCGAATTCTTCACCGGCCAGCGCTGCACCTGCTTGACCTCATAATCGATCATCGTCAACGAACTGCCGTCGCCGACGATCAGCAGCGGGACGCCCTTTTGATACTGGAAACGGATCTTGCCCGGCCGCTTCAAGGTCAGCTGGCCGTTCAGCCGCTGGCCGTTGCGATCGGTCTGGACGAAATTGGCGGTCATCGAACTCGTCGACTTGAGATGCGACTGCACCGACGCCAGCGTGCTCGACGACTGGGCGATGGCGGGCGCGCCGATGGCAAGGCCCGCGGCCGCCACGGGGGCGAGCATCCAGGCGGCGAGGCGGGTGAGGGGGATTTTCAGGGTCATTGGGTTCTCAATTCTGAAACAGGTCGGATTGGTCCTTCGCAGCCGGGCATTGAACCCGCGCTGAACCTGATCTTTGGTTGCTGTTCAAGTCTCGAACCCGACGTCGGGTTCCACTGTCGTTCGTCCTGAGGAGGGGGCTGAGCTCGTCGAAGACCCCGTCTCGAAGGACTTCGGACGCGGCGCAAGATCCTTCGAGACGCCATTTCGACAAGCTCAATGGCTCCTCAGGACAAAGGGATTCTCATGCTCACCGCTGCTGGCCATATTGGTCTGTGAGCACATCGCGGCGGCCGACATGGTTCGGCGGGCTCACCAGCCCTTCCTCCTCCATCCGCTCGATCAGGCGCGCCGCGCTGTTGTAGCCGATGCGGAGTTGCCGCTGGAGCCAGCTTGTCGATGCTTTCTGGCTTTCGACGACGATCTGGCACGCCTTGGCATACATGCGGTCCTCGGCGCTGTCGCCGCCCGCAGGCGCGCCCTCCATCGCAAAGCCGCCGTCCTCGGGATCCTCGGTGACGCTTTCGACATAGTCGGGGCGGCCCTGACCGCGCCAGTGGTCGGCGACCGCGCGCACCTCGTCGTCCGACACGAAGGGGCCGTGGATACGCGTGATCTGCTTGCCGCCGGGGACGTAGAGCATGTCGCCCTTGCCGAGCAGCTGTTCGGCGCCCGCCTCGCCCAAAATCGTGCGGCTGTCGATCTTCGAGGTGACGTTGAAGCTGATGCGCGTCGGCAGGTTCGCCTTGATCACGCCGGTGATGACGTCGACCGACGGGCGCTGCGTCGCGAGGATCAAGTGGATGCCCGCCGCGCGCGCTTTCTGTGCCAGCCGCTGGATCAGGAACTCGACTTCCTTGCCTGCGGTCATCATCAGGTCGGCGAGCTCGTCGACCACCACCACGATCTGCGGCAGCGGGTTATAGTCGAGCGCCTCTTCCTCATAGACCGGCTGGCCGGTGTCGGGGTCGTAACCGGTCTGGACGCGCCGCCCGAGCGACTTGCCCTTGGCGAGCGCGCCGCGGACCTTGTCGTTGTAGCTCGCGAGGTTGCGCACCGACAGCGACGACATCATCCGGTAGCGGTCCTCCATCTGCTCAACCGCCCATTTCAATGCGCGGATCGCCTTCTTGGGCTCGGTCACCACCGGGGCGAGCAGGTGCGGAATGTCATCATAGACGCTGAGTTCCAGCATCTTGGGATCGATCATGATCATCTTCACCTGATCGGGACCAAGCCGATAGAGCAGCGAGAGGATCATCGCGTTGAGGCCGACCGACTTACCCGAACCCGTCGTACCCGCGATCAGCAGGTGCGGCATCGGTGCGAGGTCGGCGATCATCGGGTCGCCGCTGATATTCTTGCCGAGGATGATCGGGAGCGCGCCGGTCTGGTCCTGGAACAGCGCGCTGCCGATAATCTCGTGCAGCACCACCGCCTCGCGATGCGCGTTGGGTAGTTCGATGCCGATGACGGTGCGGCCGGGGATCGGCGCGATGCGCGCCGACAGCGCCGACATGTTGCGTGCGATATCGTCGGCGAGGTTCGACACGCGGCTCGCCTTCGTGCCCGGCGCGGGCTCGAGTTCGTACATCGTGACGACGGGGCCGGGACGGACTGCGGTCACGACGCCCTTGACCTGGAAATCCTCGAGCACCGATTCGAGCAGGCGCGCGTTGCGCTCCAGCCCTGCCTTGTCGATCTGCCCGGTCGGCCCCGGCGGCGGCGGCGCGAGCAGGTCGATCGACGGTAGCTGGTAATTGGTGAACAGCTCGGTCTGCGGCTTGGGCCGGGGTTTCGACGGCGCGGTGCGCTGCGCCGGGTCGGCGATCTCGGGCGGGGCGCGATCGCTTGGCTCGGCGACGGCGCGCGGGCGGACAATGGGCTCCATCGGGTTCGGCATCCTTGCGCCATCGCTCGCCGCGCGGGCGGGCTCGACGATGCGGCTGCTTTCGACGGCGGGCAACCTGAAGCGCGACGCCCAGCCCTTTTCGAGCCGCAGCGCGCGATAGGCGAGCCAAAGGCCGATTCCGATGAGCAGCAGGATCGCCGCGATGCGGATCAGCGCCGCGGCCGGATCGCCGATCCGCGTCAGCGGCGGATCGATCGCGCCGCCGACGATCAGCGCGATGATCCCGCCCCAGCCAGCGGGAAGCTGCGCGTTGCTGTCCTGCATCAAAAGCTGCGCGCCGAGGCCGGCGAGCAGGATGCCGATAAAGGCATAGATCAGCTGGCGCAGCCAATAGGGCTGCGGTTCGCCGGTCCACAACCGCCAGGCAAAGATGCCGAGCAAGGGAAGGAGCAAGATGATCGGCGCGCCGCCGATGAACAGGCCCATATCGGCAAACCGGGCGCCGAGGCCGCCCATCAGGTTGGTTGGGGTGCCCCCGGCGGCGGTGTTGAACGCCGAGTCGGTTGCGTCATAGGTGACGAAAGCCAGGGTCAGGAACAGCGTGAACAGCCCAAGCAGCGCCGCCGCGGCGATCACCAGCGATCGCGCGATGCTTTGGCGGAAAACGGTGCGCCAATCGGCTTTTGCGGATGCGGCCTTGCGGCTTGCCATGCTCTTCTCGGGTCCCTGCCAGTTAACCACGGCGATATGCGCATGGGGCGGAGTCGGCGTCAAGCATGGGGGTTTTAACGGGTTCGCGCAAAGACGCGAAGAACACGAAGAGGTCCGTTTGGGCCGACAGGCCCCTTCTGCATCACCGGAGCGCCCCGGATGCGACGGCCAAAAAGAGAAAAGCTGCTTCGCGGCTGACATGACATGTTCGCGTTCTTCGCGTCTTTGCGCGAACCAAATGAAGCTCCGCCCGCTTTCCATCCGCTCCGTTGCCGTCTAGGGCAAAAGCCATGAGCGAAACGCTGCGCAGCGATGTCCTGATTTCGGGGGGCGGCCTCGTCGGCCAGACCCTCGCCCTCGCCCTCGCCCACCATGGCCTGTCGGTCCAGCTGGTCGATCCCGCCGACCCGGTGGCGACGATCGCGCCGGGCTTCGACGGCCGCGCCTCGGCGATTGCGAGCGCGACGTGGCAGATGTTCGGGGTGCTGGGTCTCGCAGAGCGCCTCGCCGGCCACGGCTGCCCGATCCGCGCGATCAAGGTCGGCGACGGGGTGCCCGGCAGCGGCCGTGCCGGCGAGCTCGACTTTGTCACCGATGACGGTGCGCCGCCGCTCGGCACGATGGTCGAAAATCGCCAGCTTCGCCTCGCGCTCGCCGCCGCGCTGGCCGATGCGCCGCTCGTACGGCTGCTGATGCCGGCGCAGGCCGTGTCGCGTGAGATCGACGCGCATGGCGTCACACTGACCCTCGCCGACGGCACCCGGCTTCAGGCCCCGCTGCTTGTCGTCGCCGAGGGGCGCCGCTCGCCGACCCGCGACGCCGCGGGATTCAGCATCGCGAACTGGTCGTACCATCATCACGCGATGATCGGCGCGGTTGCGCACGAAAAGCCGCACGGCAATGTCGCGCATGAAATCTTCTTCCCGTCGGGGCCTTTTGCCTTGCTGCCGCTCGTCGACGATGCACAGGGGCGGCACCGGTCGGCGTTCGTCTGGACGGTGGCCGAAAAGGACGGCCCGGGCTTTGCCAAGCTCGGCGAGCGGGGGTTCGTCGCCGAACTCGAAAAGCGTGCAGGCGGGCTACTCGGCGCGATGGAGCTCGTTGCCCCGCGGATGACCTATCCGCTCGGTTTCCATCACAGCGCGTCGATCGTTGCGACACGCATCGCGCTCGTCGGCGACGCCGCGCACGGCATTCATCCGATCGCGGGTCAGGGGCTCAATCTTGGCCTGCGCGATGTCGCGGCGCTGACCGAAGTGCTCGTGGGGGGCGCCCGGCTCGGGCTCGACCTCGGCGACGCCGCGCTGCTCGCGCGCTACCAGCGCTGGCGCGGGCTCGACAGCCTGATGGTCAGCCTCGCGACCGACGGCCTGACGCGCCTGTTCGGGATTCCGGGCCGGACCGCCGCGGCGGTGCGCCGCACCGGGCTGGGCGCTGTCCAGCGGCTGCCGCTGCTCAAGCGCTTTTTCATGGACGAGGCGCGCGGCGAAGCGGGCGACCTGCCGCGCCTGCTCGCGGGGACGGAAATCTAGGTATTTCTACTTAGGCGCGCGGCAGCTGGCCGCTCATCATGACCTCCTATCCCCGTCGCTGCGGCAACCACGCCGCGGCACGATGAGGACAGGACCATGTCGGCAAAAAGCGACGCCCTCGAACAGGCGGTGACAGACTATATCCAGGCGCGGACCGCGTTCGATGCGGCGCCCGGCGCGCGCGGACGGGCGCTGGTCGATCGGAAATTTGCCCGGCTCGCCGCGCTCGCCGCACCGCGCATCCGCTATTTCACCCGCACCTATGGTCTGGCCGATGTGAGCGACGACGCTGCGCAGGTCTGCGCGATCGCGCTCCACCGCGCCGCTGACCGCTATGATCCGGCGCGCGCGCTTCACCACCCATGTCAATTGGCAGCTGCGCGCCGAGCTGCAGGCGCTGCGTCACCGCCTCCATGGCGACTAGCGCTGCGCCGGGCGCCGCCATGTCACCGCAACGCTGTCGCTCGATGCGTTGGCGGACGAGGGCGCTGACGACTGGTTAATCGACCCCGCAGCCGAAACGGCGACCGAGCAGGGGGCGGCCGACGATCTCGCGATGCTGGTTGCCGACCGGCTGGTAGGCGAGTGGGCGGCGCGGCGCCGCGCCGGGTTGCTGCGCGCGACGCGCGGCGATGGCGATCGCGTCGACGCGCGCGTTGCCGGCGAACGCGCGCTGGTCCGGCATCAGCTGATGGTGACCGGGGCCGCCGAGCGGCTGCGCGAGAGCGACCGCCATGTGGTACGCCGCGCGCTTGCCGACATCGTCCGTCACGCGGCGCTGCGAAAGTCGCATTAGAGGACATTATGAACAAAAAGGCGGTGTGCTCCCGCGACGGCGGGAGCCCATCTCCTGATCGTGCCATTTGGAGCGGGCAGGAGATGGATCCCCGCCTTCGCGGGGATCCAGAGGAGGAAGCAGCAAGGCTGGCGCTTCAGCGCCTAGGCTCAACGCCTATTGCAGCGTGGCGCGGCCGTCGTCGCCGTCGAAGCGGCCGAAAAATTGCATCAGCTGGACGACCAGCTCGGCGCGCGCGTCGATCGGCGTGGTTTCGAGCAGCGCCTGTTTCGCGGCGGCGTCGAACGGCGCGACCTGCGCGATGCCGTTCACCAGCGTCGCATCGTCGAGCTGGCCGACCGAATCCCAGTCGACGACATAGCCCTGCCGCGCCGCAAAGCGCTTGGCCTCGCGTTCGAGGCTCGCGCGTTCGATACTCGACAGCACCGCTTCGTCTTCGGCTTCGAGTTCGATCTCGGCCTCGACCTGGCGGAACGGCGTCGTGACGTCGAGCTCGCGGCGGATGCGAAAGCGCGCCACGCCTTCGAGAACGAGATTGAAGCGGCCTTCGTCGAGCGCCTCGACATCGATGATGCGGCCGACGCAGCCGACGTCGTACAGTGCGGGGGGCTCGCGATTCTCTTCGCCGAGAAGCTGGCGCGGCTGGATCATGCCGATCTGCCGGTCCCGCGCGAGCACCTCCTGCACCATCGCCGAATAGCGCGGTTCGAAGATGTGGAGCGGCAGGTGCAGCCCGGGAAACAGCACCGCACCGGGCAACGGAAAGATCGCGATCCGCTGGATGGTCAGAGGCGCGTCGGCGTTCATCAGCCGAACAGGATGAGCGACAGGCGGCGGCGCTGCGCCGCGACCCATGGGTCTTCGAGGCCGACGGCTTCGAACAGCGACAGCAATTTGGCGCGCGCGGCGTCCTCCTGCCATTCGCGGTCGGCGGCGACGATGTGGAGCAAATTGTCGGCGGCGGCATCGCGCTGCCCGGCGCCGATCTGCGCGCTCGCGAGATCGAATCGCGCCTGATGATCGTCGGGTTTCGCCGCGACCGCGGCTTCGAAGGCAGCGAGTTCGCCGGCATCGGGGGCGTCGGCGGCGAGCGCGAGCGCGCTTTTCGCCTGCGCGATGGCCGGGTCTTCGGCGATTTCGGCGGACACCGTATCGAGCGCGGCCTGCGCGCCTTCCATATCGCCGGTCAGCACGAGCGCGCGGATCAGCCCGCCATGCGCCGCGGCGTTGCCCGGCGCCATCTCGAGGATTTGCGCGAAGATGCTCGCGGCGCGCGCGCCGTCGCCTTCGGCCAGCACTGTGTCGCCCATTTCGATCAGCGGCGCGATCTCGACTGCGCGGGCACTCGCTTCGCTCTCGATCGGAAGCTGCGCGAGCAGCTGGTCAAGCATTGCCTTCAATTGGCTTTCGGTGCGCGCGTTGGTCAGATTGGCGACCGGCTGGCCCTGGAAGATCGCATAGACGGTCGGGATCGACTGGACCTGAAACTGCGCAGCGATAAAGCGATTCGCATCGACATCGACCTTTGCCAGCACGACACCCTTGTCGGCGTAATCCGCGGCGACCTTTTCGAGCACCGGGCCGAGCTGTTTGCACGGCCCGCACCATTCGGCCCAGAAATCGAGAATCACGAGGCTGGTCATCGACGGTTCGACGACGTCGCGGCGGAAGGCTTCGACGGCTTCCTTTTCGGTAGGGTTCAGACCCAATGTGGCCACGCGGCTATGCTCCTGTTCTTTGCTTGCGCGATTCCGCGCCAGCGGAAAAGCCTCTCATCCACTTATGTGGGAATTGCGCCGAATATGCCAACCCTTCGCCCTCTCGAAAGCATGAAAAGCATGAAGGGGGTTGCCGACTCCAAAAGCCGATGCTAAGCGCCCGCCTCACCCGCTGGAACCGACCGGTTTCCAGCCGCCAGAGCGGGCGTAGCTCAGGGGTAGAGCACAACCTTGCCAAGGTTGGGGTCGAGGGTTCGAATCCCTTCGCCCGCTCCAGCGCGCCTCTGCGATACAGAGGTCGAACCTACGCTACTGAGCTACGAAGCCGAGCGTTGTTTCTCGATTGTCTCCAGAAATCCGCAATATTTGTCTCCAGATTCCGATGTGAGCTGAAGGTTCGGGTCGAAGGTCCGAATCCAGCAAGCATTTGGCGAATCCGGCTTTGCTGGAAGCCTTTGTCTCTGTAGTTATGTGGCCGGAGCTTCCTGGCCTTCCGGGGCCAGCGGGTCATCCCTGCGGGTATACTGGTACGACCGCTTTGCGCCCGATCTCGGTCGTTCTGGCCGTAGTCGCGCATGTCCGAAAGCGGCCCTAGGATTGGCACATAGACAGTGATCGCTCAGGGCCGCATTGCAGACCATTCTGGATTCGGCGGCCAACCCGGAAAGCGGTTGCTTCCGCAACTCGTAATGCTGCGGCGTGCTGATCGAAGTGTGGAGCACGGCCCATATTGAATTCCGGTTCAATTTTTGGAGTGATTTGGGTATGGCAAGATGTCAACCGGGCCTTTCGAAACGCTTTGCAGCTCGCAGCGGTGCTGGTCTTTTCAGCGAAGCAACTTTCTCGACTAACCGCAGCTTTGGTCCGCCCCTGACCGCCTCGGCGGGGGCGCCAAACAGGAAACCCTGAGCTTGCGGGCATCCCTCTTCGAGAACCATCTGGCGTTGCGCTTCGGTTTCGACGCCTTCGGCCACAACCGGAAGGTCAAGGCTACGCCCGAGGCCGACGATTGCCCGGATGATCGAGCGGGCCGATTCATCATCGGTGACATGGCTGACGAAGCTGCGGTCAATCTTGATCTTGTCGAAGGGGAAAGCTTGAAGGTTGCTGAGCGACGAATAGCCGGTCCCGAAATCGTCCATCACGATCCGCACCCCGAGCGCCTTTAAACGGTGAAGCGTGTCGAGAGCCGCCACGCGGTCGCGAAGCATCACACTTTCGGTCACTTCGAGTTCAAGCCGGTCGGCTGAAAGTCCGCTTTCAGAGAGCACTGCCGCGACAATCGAGGGGAGATTCGGTACCTGGAACTGGACCGCCGACACATTGACAGCGATGCTCACATGGTGCGGCCAGTGCATCGCTGCGGCACAGGCTTCGCGCAGTACCCACTCACCGATCGGGATGATGGCGCCGACATCTTCGGCGATCGGTACGAATACTTCAGGCTGTATCGCTCCGCGTGTCGGATGTGCCCAACGCAGGAGGGCTTCATAGCCGACGATCGCGCCGCCCGCCGTTGCGACAAGCGGCTGGAACAGCAGGCTGAGTTGCCGGCGTGTAATCGCATGCCTCAGATCATGCTCAAGCTCGCGACGTTCGCGAACCAGGCGATCCATTTCGAGATCGAAGAAGCAGGCCATGCCGCGGCCTCTTTCCTTGGCTCGGTAGAGCGCAACGTCGGCGTTGTTGCGTAGCTTGTCGGCGTCCTCTGCATCGCCGGGGAACAGCGCAACGCCGATACTGACCCCGACTGCCATCGGATCGCGCGTGATATCCATTTCATGCGCGAAAGCATCGAGGATGCTCTGCGCTAGCTGCCGTGCATCGCTGACATCCTCGATCCCGCGTTGGATAATGAGAAACTCGTCGCCACCGATACGTGCCACAATATCGTGGTCTTTGGTGACGTCGCGCAGCAGCGCCGCCACGCGGCAGAGAATGGCGTCGCCCGCCGCGTGGCCAAAGAGATCGTTCACGGCCTTGAAGCGGTCGAGATCAATTGCGAACAGGGCGAAATGCTCGCCCGTGCGCGAGATGCCCTCGAGCGCGTTGGAAAAGCGTGCCCGATTGGGCAGGCCGGTGAGTGCGTCGTGCGCGGCCAGATGTTCGATCTGGAGTTCGGCGCGCTTGCGTGCGGTAAGATCGCGCACCGCCAGCACCTGGCAACGGCGGCCACGATATTCTATGCGGTGAGCACTAATCTCGACAAGCAGTTCCTCGCCATCGGCGCGCTGGAAGACCGCCTCAGCGGGACGCTCACGCTCGGCTTCAAGGTTGAGGCCGTCGATCGGTTTGAACCAGCACGTGACGTCGGTCCCGATCAGGTCGGAAACGTCGATGCCGAGCAAGGCTGCGAGTTGGGCATTGGCCTCGACAATGCGGCTATTGCTTGAAATGGCGAGACCCTCCAGGGTCGCATCGGCGAGCCCGCGTAGGTCGGTAAGAAGACGATCGAGAAAGGCGCCGACAAGCGTGAGTATCATCAGTCCCAACGCGGCCGCTACGATCGCTATGACGAGCCAACCGTGCCCCTGGGTGGCAGCGGGTGACATATGCGTCGGGTCCGGGGCGAGTACCGTTGCCGACATCGCAGTAAAGTGCAGGGTGACGACGCCGACAACCGCAAAGGCGGCCGCCAGCACGATCCGGAGGGCGCCTGTCAGCCTCCCGAAAAGTGTGAAGGCCAGCGTGAAGCAAATCGCGACGATTGCATAGGCGTAGGCGATTGTCTCCCAGTCGTAGCGGATAACGGCCGGCGCCCTGATTGCAGCCATGCCGGTGAAATGCATGGCGCCGACGCCGATTGCAGCGATCGCGCCTGCACTCAGGCTCTGGCGAATGCCGAATTCACGGCCAGCGGCAAGGAAGGCCAGCCAGAAGCAGAGGATCGCGAACACCGCTGAAACAGCAGTCAGTCCGGGGTCGAAGCTCATCGGCATCGTCCCCTGATAGGCGAGCATCGCAATGAAATGCGTCGCCCAAACGCCAATCCCCGCAGCTAACGCCGCGACCGCAAGCCACTGCCGCCGCCGTTCCTCGACGCAATCGACCGATCGCTGAAGCAGAAGGAACAGTGCGGCGCTTCCCAAAATCCAGACGAGCGCTGCTAGCAGGACGAGCCACAAGTCGTGCTGCAGCATGATACATTCGATGACCCTGAACATGTTGCACCCCCGTTGTCTCGCCGAATATCGCGGAGGCTAGGTAAAGGTTGGATGAGTGGGTTTGAGAGATTGCACCATTTTGGAGGGACCGCTTCCGCCAGTCCTGAGCGCTGACGACTCAAAAAGTTGAATCCTGGCAGCTCGCAAAATGAATGTCCGTAAACAGAAATCTTTGACGATACATCATCTTTATACTGCACAAATAATGATTTAACTTGGGCAAGCCTTTGCTCAGCGTGAACATTTTTTGGAGCCGTTACGAAGCACTGTTGACTTACGACTCAGAACGTAGGCCAGCGAAGGTAAGTATGCATTTCAAAGAGCTCGCTCAATCCTCTAAAAACACTGCCAATACCCAGCTTGTTGTAATTTCGTGAGCTTATGCTATGCTTTTTATGGTAAAGTAAGTTGCACTTACATATTAGAGGATAATGACCCAAGCGCGAACACAGGAGGCACAGCACGCTGTTTTGCCCGCTAGCCACGCAGCGAGCAAATGCCTTGGTTTGTCCAGTGCAATCACCGCGGTTCCAGTGCGATCGGATTGCAGAGTTGCGATCTGGATGCAGTTGCATGGATAGGGATTTTCATTCGATATCGTTGAGCGGCGCTGGCCAAAAATGCGAGGCTGTATTTCAGGCTATTTCAGACGGTCACCGTGAAATCGCCGCGATCGCCGAAGCGACCCGCCTTCCTCAATCCACCGTCGTCCGGGTCGCGGCGCTATTACGCCACCTTGGACGTATTCGCGTCAGAATCCGGGGGGTGTTTGAATTGGAGGCGATTGCGCCCGAATAACGGCACATTTCTGCTTCCGATCCGCTGTCAGCGCGCCTGAAACACAGCTGATCGATTCCATATTTTCCTTATTTTCCTTGACGGCCAGTTTTGCTATCGAGCCTCATCTCCCCAGTCCGCAGCTTTCTCGGGCGAGAGATCGAAAAGGTGCGGGTCGTATGGACAAACATCTTGAAAGGATGCGCGCGCTGCGCGCCGTGCGGGCTGCGCTTTATGAGCAGCTTGCGATCCTCGATCAGCTTGGCGAAATGCTCGCTGCCATCGAGTTGAATTCCACCATCGAACTTCTCAATGCCCAGCTTGGCGAACAAACGAGCGATGAGGAGATACGGCGCCTCCAGCGAAATTATCTTTCGGATTGACACCGCTGTCGTTATTTTGGCGACGTAGCTCAGGCGCCGATTCTGTCGAAATAGACGTCGAGCTTGACCCGGATTTCGTCGCTGAGATCGATGTAGACGCGCCGACCGTCGTGATCGTCGCGCGTGCGAACGAACCAGCCGCAAACAGTGAGCGTCTTGATCCAACGTAGCGCCGTCGTCGATGGGACGGCGGCGGCTATGCAGAGGCTCGAAACCGACACCTGCTGCCCTTCATAGTGCGCCGCATAAAGATCGAGCATCATGTCCCACACCGGATCGGCAAAAAATTCGAGAGGAAAGAAGTCGCCGCGCATTCTGCGTTGCCGGATATATTCACGAACGTATCGCGCCTGGTCATCGGTGGTCAGGACCCTTTGATTTTCGGTACCCGATTTCTCGATGAAAGTCGGAACGCCGGTCGGGAGCGCGGAATAGCCGATAAGGCCTGTGGTGTCGTCCGTGCGGAAACTTTGCAGCACAGGACCAAGTGCGCCGAGCGCGCGTCGCAGAAACGCAACTTGGCGTTCGAGTTCATCGATACGTGCTGGACCCGTGCCTACAGCACGACAGTTGACTGCTGCATCCGAATTTGCTTCCGTCGGTTGAACCATAGATTCCCCCTTCCCCTGAAGCTAACGGCCGTTTGCTGTCGCGGTTAACCCAGACCGGAAGAAGTTGCGTCCAAAATGGACCAAAATTTGTCTGCGGCCAAGCGCCCGCGCGGCGTTTCCTTCTACGCCATACTAGCAGTATTGATGAATAAAGTCGTTAAAAAGCGTTTCATGAACGGCAAATGTCGTTGTCAGTTTGGCTCCATCTGGTGCCGCGACCTACATCGATTCCCGTTAGGCCGAATCCTTTTTCAAGCCGCCGCGCGTTCCGTTCGCGATCGCCGGCTCGAGCGATATCCCTTTCGAGCAAGGTGCGATCAGAAGTCGACATCGATGCGGATCGTATCGCTGTAGCTGCCGGGCGGCGGGTTGGGCTGCCCCAGCGCAATTTCCGCGCGGTAAGTGAATCCTTGCGTCGTCACTGAATCGTAGATGCCGGCATTGCTGTCGGCTCCCGCGCTGTCCCGCCGCGCGCTTCCGACAGCGCCCCAGCGATCGGGCGAGGTTGTGGACTGATAGATTTCATAGGCAAGATGGTCGCCGCCGTTTGCCATGCGCCGCGTACCGCCATTCGGATGATCGCCGTCGTCGAGCCCCACTGTGTAGGCGGAGCCCGCGCTGCAGCGGATCAAGATGGTGCGGGTGACCGGATTGAAGCTACCGGCGAGCGGTGCCGATCCGAAATCGAGGTCGGGTGCGGTGATGATGCAGTCATTCTCGACGACGAGCTCTACATCGACGCGCACTGCGGTTCCCGTTCCCCAGTCGATGGGGGTGATCAGGGGTACGGGGCGCACGAAGCCTGGACTGGACGAAAAGCTGAGGCATAGGGCGACGCCCAGTGAGCATACTGAATAATACCATCTAAGATCGAGATGACCATTGTATGTGCCAGCGCGAAGTCCCGGCGTCGGCGAGGTCCGGACATAGATAGGAATGCTGTTGCTCGCCCCCGAGAAAAGGCTGATCAGGCTCAGCGAGGACAGATTCTGGAAATTGCCGACCGTCAGCGGCGTCCCGTTCGGTGTGAGCGAAGCGATATAGCCGATCTGGCTTCCTCCGGGCCCCGTGAGCGTGAAGGTCGAGGCATCGACGCTTAGGCCTACATAATGGGTTGTGAGCGCGGCCAGCAATATGTCGCACTGCAGGCCCGCCGACCCGCTGCTCTGCTGGACATCGGTCGCGACTGTATAGCTGCTGTGGTTACCGAGACTGGTGCTCGTCGTTGATGTCGTACAGGCGAAGGCCTGCTCCGGCACCGCCAAGGCGAGCGCGGCGCCGGCGAATGCGACGAGCGGCCAAGGCTTTCCTAGCGGCATATCATGTCTCCCAAGTCGGCGATGTTCGCAGTTTCGCTCGCGGCGTATTCCGGAAGGCGGGATGGCGCGGTGCGGCAGCTGGTTCCGTCCGGTAGCACCGCGGCGATCGCGTCCGCACCGGCATTTTCGATTATGCCGAGATTCTCGATGAAGAGCAGGCCGTCCCAGCCCACGATCGCCTCGGTCCCGCCGACGCGCGCGCGTGTCCCCGCCGCAATGACGACGCCATTCCCGTCCTTCAGAACTGCGCGGGCGGACTGTATTCGTTCAACGGGAAAGCGCACGACATGGCCGCTACCGGCGGCGACCGCCGCGCGCTGCTCGACGACCGGCACGTGCACATCAGCGGCGAGCGACAGGGGGTCGATCGTATATTTAGCGGCATAATAGGCATTCGCCCAAGGGATCAGAAGCTGACCATTGCCATTGGTCGTGCCGACGAGTTGGTTCTCATAGCGAACAGGTATGCCAGGCTCGCCGTTCGTGTTCACCACCACAAAGGCGTCGGCGACCCGGTTGGCGGCAAACAGCGAGTTGTCCATGAAGATGAGCGATCCGCTCGCCCCGAACCAGCCCGTGACATCATCCGAGCCATAGGCGCCCGCGCTGAGCTGCACTGGGTCGGTCCGCCATGTCATGTCGCCGCGCAGGAAAAGATCGTTGCCTGCGCCGCCCGCCGCACTTGCACTCCAGCCAAGGCCGCCGGCGACGGGTACCGCGCGACTGTAGTCGGCACGCCAGCCGGGCGGTGTTCCCGGCCCATCGGTCAGGCTCATTGCCATCGTGCCAGCGCGGCCGCCGAGCGGCATGGTCAGCGTGAACGCACCCGACCATTCGCGCTGTTCGAATTCGCGGCTCGCGGTGGCATGAATTCGGCTGCCCTCCCAGAGCGGCATCGACCAGCTCGCGTTCGCAAGCCGTGCCTCGGTGCCGAGCTGCCTACTGATGTCGAAATAGCCCAGGCCGAGGGTGCCGGCGCGACCGAGCGAGAGACTGAGCGTCGCTGCGGTGATGCGCTCCCAACCGCGGCTGCGGCGATCGAGCAGCCCGAGATCTGTGTAGTCGGCGTCGCGCCGATTGTGGCGGAGCCCGATAGAAAAACCGCGAGCCTGATAATCATATCCAAGCACGAGTTCGCCGCCGCTGGCGCCGTCGTTCCGGAAACTGCGGCTGTACGCGGCGCTCAACGTGCCAACATTGCCCAGGCGGACTACGCCGCCGCCGCCGGCAAGCTGCATGTCGTCGGCGATCTCGGCCCGTACCTCGAGTGTCACCGTGTCGGTGACGCCATGGCGCGCCGACGCACTTGCGGCGACGTCGCCATAATCGAAATTCCGGGTCCCGTAATTCTCGCGGAACGCCCCGAAGGCGACCGCGAAGTCGGTAAGGCCTGGGCGCAGCAGCGCGCTCGACACATAGAAGGGAAGGCTCGTCGCGACGCTGCGGCCCTGCATGTCGGTGACGATGAGATTGGCCTCGCCATAGCCATTGATCGGTGGCAGCGTTTCCAACGCGAAGGGGCCGGGATTGACCGCGCCGCCCGCGATGCGCTGACCGTTCAGGAGCAGTTCGACCGTCGAGGGAAGGGCGGCGCTGCCTTTGAACTGCGGCACTGGATAGGTAACGACATCAGGCCGCACCGAAAAGTCGCGCGAAACCTGAATCCCGCCAAGCCGAACCGCCGGGCCCCAAGGCAGCGTGCGGGTGACGAAATCGCCGACCTCGATCGTCGTCGCCGTCGCCTCGTCCGACCGGCGGAAATAGCTATCGTAGCGAATATATCCCTTGCGGGATCCCGTGCGCAGCGCGCCGCTCGTCGACACGATCCCCGCGCCGCTGAAAAAGCGTGCTTCGTGATAGATGGAGCCTTGTACCGGTTTCCCGTCGCCCCCGCTCACATAAACGTCATAGTTTAGGAGTGCTCCCATATCGTAATTTGCGGGCATGAATTTGCGCGTCTTCGTGCCGAGCTTCTGTTTCGGAAGGAATTCAGGCGATACCGTAAGATAAAGGCATTGGCGCGGCGCGTCATAGTCGGCGCTGATCCCCTCGAGACTGTCGAGGAAGGTCGTTTCGCTCGCGCTGGCGACGGGCGGGAGCTGCAAGCCGGCATCTCGGAGGTCAGCAAGGCGAAGCTCGAAGCGTCCCGCGTGCGCCAGTACCGAGACGATCCGGCCCGAGGCGAGTCCGTTGATGACCAGCTCAAGCTCGAGCCGCTGCGATACTCGACTGGCGTCGCGGGCATCGAGGTGTTTCGGCGGTGGCGGCAGCTCGCCATAAGAGGTCGCTCCCGTTGTGGCCGCTTCGAGCGACAAGGGCAGGCAAAGCGCCACCGCGCAAATGAAGCCTGCGCCCCGGGCAGTTGGATATGAGGGAGCGGCGGACATCGTAGGGCTCAGCCCGGCATGCGCTCGAGGCGGGCGCGGACAGCACCATTGACGGCGGCGACAAGCTCGGCCCCCACCGTCGTGCCTGCCGGGAGCGGCCAGCGCATCGTGGCGCCGGGAAGCACATAGCCGAACAAGCCTTTCGCCAAGGCGCCGTTGTCGTTTGCCGGCGCGGCCTCTTGGGCGAAAGCAACGTCGGTCAGACGGGCGTGCAAATTGCCCATGTTGCGAATCTCGAGATATCGTTCCCCGGCGCCGCTAATCACCCGCCACGCCAGCCTGGGGGCGTGGGTAACGGTTCTGGGTTCGGCCGCGCCTTTGCGTGACAGTCCATCGCCATAGGCGAACAGCGGCAGAGAATAGCGCATCCGGAAACTGACCGCCGCGCTGCTTGCCGCCACACGGGATGGTGTCGGTATCTCGTCGACGACGACCCGAAAGGCTTGCTCGGCTTTCGTCGGCGTCGGGGTCGTACGTGTCAGGCGAATGAGTTGTTTCGCCCCCGGAGCAACGGTGACGATGGGCGGCGTGCCCAATATTGTTTCCTGCGGTGCATAAGCGTTTTTGCCGCCGTCCTGCGCCCAGGCGTAAATGCGGACCTGCAACGTGATCGGGGCCTTGCCCGGGTTTTCAAGCCACAATGCTGTCGCGCGCGCACCGGACTCAATGACGGGATCGACTGGCCAGATGAGGAGAGAGCCGGCTTGTGCCGCCGCGGGGCGTGGCGAGGCGAAGAGCAGGGCGATGGCAATGAGCAGCAAGAGGAGCGAAAGCGGACCCTGCTTGGTCGTTTTTGCCTGTTTCATCGGTTCATCCTCACCAGGCCAACGTGACCGTCAGCGTGTCGCTGTAGACGCCCGGCGGCAGCGCGCCCGGCAGCGTTAATGTGGCAAAAAGTGGAAGCCGGACGTCGTCGCTATTGGCGGGCGTGATTGAAACCGAGGTACTGCCGCCGATCGTAATCGGCAGCGTGCACCCGGCATCACTGCAGACCGCATAGGCGATGCGCGCACCGCTATCCGATCCGAGTTGAAGATGCCGCGCGCCAGCGGCGGCGTGATCGCCGCCGTCCACGCTCATCGCGAGCGCGATGCCGGGCGTACAACGGAGGCGGATTATTTGATTGCTTGCGGACGATGCGCTGTGCGTCGCGATCGAGAAGGTTGAATCGGTTCCGAAATCGAGCGTTCCGATATTGCCGGCATGGCCGCTGTCCCCAAGGCCGTCCACGAGACACCCCGAGGTGACAGTCGCTGAGACATCGAATTCCGCCGTCGTTTCGGCGTGGACCGGAGAAAAAAGGCCGCCCCCGCTCGCGACCACAGCGAGGAGGGCGGCCAGCGCCCGGCGCGCAGGTTCCAGAGTGCCCGCCATGTGTAGGGCCATGACGGTGCGCCGGGCGAAGGACATGATAAACCTAGAGTTCCAACAAGACGGTGACGACATCGCCGTAGGTGCCCGGCACGAGTGCGGCTTCACCAAAGGCGCGGCCATAGACATTGACGGTCTGCGCCGCGCCGCTGGACGAAAGGGTGACGTCGCCGCCGATCGGAATAATCGTCGTCCGCCCAGCGTCCGAATAAAGATTGTAGGTGACGAACTGGCCCGCCGTGCTGCCATGCGCCATGGCGCGCAGGCCCGAACCCGCGCCTTCGCCGTCATTCTCGCCCGCGTCGAACGACAGCACGGGCGTGATGCCGGGGCTGCATTGGATGGTGAAGGCACTGCCGCCACTCAGAACTTCACCGTCTGCTTCGGTGAATAGCGTGTTTTGCGTTCCGAAATCGAGACTGCCGAAATCGGCACCGGCAGCGCCGTCGGAAAAATTCTGGCCGTTGATGATGCAACCCGCCTCGAGCGTAATCGTCGCATCGACGGTGCCGGTGATGTCCGCATAGGCAGGGGTCGCCGTCGAAAACGCGACGCCAATCCCGAGGGCTGGAAAGAGGATGTTGCGCATAGCTTATCTCTACCTCGTTGGAGTTGTCGGCCATTGGCGCGCGGGTGCCGCTGGTCTCACCTCAGAAATAGGCAAGACGCCTTAACCATAAGCTGCGCACGCGCTGCAAATTGGGCCATATTGGAGTAAATGACGAAGCGACCGCGGCGGGGCGATGGGATGCGCGGAGTCGTGGAAAATGCGGGAGTTGAGCCGCCGATTTCGGCGCCATCGTTGGAGAAAAACAAGGTCCAATTTGGAGGAAAACGCGGCCATAAAGCGTCAACGACGCCATCTTGTCGCGCGCCTTGACGTCACTCAAATCAATCTGGCTTTGCAAGGCTATGGTCGATGGCCGTCGTCGAGCGGAAGAATCCTGGTTTCCGGTGGCACGTCATTGGGCAAGGCCACGCTCGCCAATGCGCTGCTCGCCGGGATGTCGCATCTCGACGAGCGGGTGATCCTGATCGAGGGCACGCGCGAGCTTCAATACGCCGCGCCCGAAGTGGTGGCGCTGCGCACGCGATCCGGCACGCGACGATGGCCGGCAGCGTCACCATAGCCAATTTGGTCCGCCCGACGCTGCGCCTTCGCCCCGATCGCGACATCGTCGGCGAAGTGCGGGGGTGCGAAGCCCTCGACATGCTCAAGGCCTGGAATACCGGGCATCCGGGGGCATCGCCACGGTTCATGCGAACAGCGCCGTATCCGCGCTCTACCGGATCGAGCAGTTGATCCAGGAAGCCAATGGTCACCGTGCCGCAGCGGCTGATCGCCGAAGCGATCGACGTCATCGTCGCCATCGCCGGGCGCGACCAGATCGACCGGAGCTTGATCGGCGGACTTGCGACCCGCCGCATCCAGGGCTCAGATCGCACCAAGAATATCTATGTGGCGCTCATCCGCGCCATTTTCCGAAGGGCGATGCGCGAATGGGAGTGGATCTACACGGTTCCGGCATTCAAGACCCACAGCAAGGGCGGAAAGGTTCGGGTTCAGCGATTTCCGCTGGCACGATCTGCGACATACTTGGGCGAGTTGGCTCCGGCAGAATGATGAACCCACTTGGGTGCTTCAGGATCTGGGCGGTTGGAAGTCCGAATCGATGGTGCGCCGTTATGCGCATATGTCGGTGAAGCATCCCGGTCTCTGGGCGGTGTCCGCTTCGATGATTTTGCGCCCGAAAGCGGAATGACCGCAATCGGCCAAACTCCGCTTGGAAAAAGCGTCTATCGAGATTGGTGCTGTACCGGCTGCACAGGGCTCGCTGTCGTTCGATAAAGAAAGCTGGGCTCGTTGGGGTGGCGAAGTTTGTGCCAGATAGGAGATGGCAGAAACTGGTGGGCTCCGGACGATTCCAGGGCGCGCGCGAGGTAGCTTGGTTCGGGATCCAATCGCTCGATCAATACCCAGTTCTGCCGGGGCTGGTACATCGGGGCAATCGAAGCCGTCATCTTGGCGTTCGGTTTTGCTGAGCGAACCGGATTATAGTAATATAGCATCGCATCCGACGGTGGTGCGGATACGACGCGCGTCGTAGCACCGGCCCAGCGCAGCGGAAGATCCGCTCGGTACCGCGTCATTGGATCGGTTGCGATCGTCACGCCCGGTCGGCTCATCAACGCTTCGACCAGCCTTTCTTCGCCGAAGACGGGG
Source organism: Sphingopyxis sp. (assembly GCF_036675685.1). Classification (GTDB taxonomy): domain Bacteria; phylum Pseudomonadota; class Alphaproteobacteria; order Sphingomonadales; family Sphingomonadaceae; genus Sphingopyxis. The sequence goes on along the minus strand of NZ_JAKFEM010000048.1, from coordinate 22,773 downwards.
TCGCGGTTCTCGACATAGATACCGGCCAGATTCGTGCCGACCAGCAAAATCAGGCCGCCAAGGCCGACGAGACGCCTTGTTCCGGGGCCTTCCTTGACCAGCCATCCCAGCGCGATTCCGGTCAGCAGGCAGGCCATCGTCGACGTGATCATGAAATAGCGGGGATTGAGCGGAAGCAGCTTTTGAGCAGCCCCTACGCAAAGAAACCAGCAAAGGCCGAACAGGGCGATCAAGCGTGCAAAATGACGCAATCGCGGTGGGATCGATTTGGAGAAGCACAGCCAGACTCCCAGCGGGATAGCCATGAACATCAGGAGCATGAACTCCTGGTTGATCAGCAGGACCAGCAGGGGATCGATCAGCGGACTGACGATCACATTGCCGGCAAGGTCGATCGAGCGGTTAATCGTCGAATCATGGTGGAGTGCGATGTTGAAGCGGTAAAGGGGGTCACCGGTCATGATACCGAGATAGGCGAGTTCGAGCAGCCAAACGGCGAAGAAGCCCGCCGCCATCCATAGATATTGCCAGCGATTGAAGCGATGGCCCGCCAGGAACAGCAATCCGAAATAGAGCGCGACAAAGATGGCCGTTTCACGTGTCAGGAAAGCAATGCCGACAAGCGCACCCGCGCCCAGCAGTCGCCATTTGTCCGCCCCTTCCTCCAGGCAGCGAAAGCAGAGCAGCCATGCGCCGAAGACCAGTGCCATTTCGATCACATCGACATTGGCGATCGACGACTGGACCACGATCAGCGGATTGGTGACGCAGGCGAGCAGGGCAAAAAACGCGGGTAGCGGACCCGCCACATCGCGCGTTACGCGCCACGCCATGACGAAGAAGAGAAGCAGATAGAGCAGCGAGGGAAGGACCATCGCAAATTCATTTTCGCCGAAGGCCCCGAAGGACAGTGCCATCGGAATGGTGATCGGATAGCGGATCGTACCGTGCCCGCCGACGTAAGGAAAATGCTCCAGCCAGCCATAGGCACCCTTGGCGTATGTCACATCGTCGGAGGCGATGAAACCGACCCAGGAAAGCGTGACCAGCAGAACGAAAAGCCCGAGACCCAGCAAAAGGCCGCGGCGTCCTGCTCCGACGAAGGATTCCAGCCGATCGATCATAAGCGACGATATACCCACAGGCGCGACAACAGAAAGGCCGTGCCGACGATCACGATGTCGACCGCCAGCTTGGCGAGATAGGGGTTTGCACCGAGGTGGTCGATCGCAAACCATAGCAGCAGCGACGACAACAGCAGGTTGAACCCGAGGACGGCGAGGTAGGAAAGCAGCTGGCGCGTCGCCGGGTCGCGCTGGGCCCAGCGAAAGGTCACAGTGCGATGCAGCACGAAGCCGAGCGCGGCGCCGACCACCTTCCCCGCAAGATTGGCGGCGAGGAAGCGCTCTGGCGCGGCGAGCAGGATCGCCGAATAGATCGCGAAATCGGCGGCCAGCACGACCAGCCCGACGGCGACATAGCGCACCGCCTGTGCGACGATCCCGTTGCCGGTTAGCATTATTGCGAAGCCGGGTTCTGGAGCTCGGCCCGGGGCGCGTCGGTCAGCGACAGCGGAGGCTGGATCGGGATGCGCGGCTCGTTTGCCATGTCGAACGACAGGAAATTCAGGAGGAACTGCACGCCGAGAATGATCGGCAGCACCGCGATCATGACCGTGCCGGTGCTGGCGACATGCCCGCTGCTGACCGAGTGATACCATTCGAGCGAGCCATAAACGGAGCCGAAGAGCAGGAACAATGTGCCGAACAACAGTTGCAGCGAGGCGGGGCTGAAGTCGCGGAGGAAATAGGTGTAGAAGATGCGTTTCCCCATCTCGCGCAAATGGGTCCGCAGGAACGGCCACAATTCCTTGCGGATATGGAGGTTGCTTACCTCGTCGCCATAGACGGCTTCCATCGGCACGTCGGCGACGACCGCGCGGGCGTTGCCGAGGTTGATCAGCATGTCGGTTTCGAAGAAATAGCGCTCCGACACATTGGCGAACTCGATATGCTCGAGCGCCGCGGCATGGATCGCGGTATAGCCGTTGGTCGGATCGAACACGCCCCAATAGCCGCTCGATAGCTTGGTCATGAACGACAGCCCGGCGTTGCCATAGAGCCGCGCGCGGGGCATCCGCCGGACATTCCACAGGCTGTGGAAGCGATTGCCCTTTGCATAATCGGCCTGCCGCGCCAGCACCGGCCGTGCGATACGTGGAATTAGCGCGGGATCCATTTGCCCGTCGCCGTCGACCTTGACCACGATATCGGCGCCCGCTTCGAGCGCCGCGCGGTAGCCGGTGATCATCGCGCCACCCACGCCACGATTTTGTTCGTGGCGAATCACCCGGACACGCGGGTCGCCGCAATTCTTCTCGACAAACGCGCCCGAGGCATCGGGGCATGCATCGTCGACGACGAAGATCATCGCGACTTCGGGACCGATCCGCGCGATCACGTCGAGGACATGCGCCGTCACCCGATAGCTCGGAATGACCACGGCGAGCGACTGGTCGAGGCACGAAGACCCGGGAAGCTGGCTATGTTTCGGTTGCCACATGGAATCGCCCTTAGTCCGAAAACGTAAAATATGTTCTTCCTTCAAGCGATTACTGGCGCCAAGTCCAAATCGCCGGCGACTTCATAAAAATGGGGCGGAACACCAAGGATGTTCCGCCCCGGGACTTGCAATCTAGCCGCGCCGGATCAGGCCGGCCCGGCGATCAGGCCGCTCTCGCGTCAGGAAAGCGCCGGATTGTGCACCACCTGCAGATAGCGGAACCAGCTTGTCCCCGCGCCATTCGGGCCGAGCAGATTCTGCTGGGTGATCTTCTGGCTCCGCCAGCTTGCAGCCGTGGTTGCCGACTGGTCGAGGTCGGTTCCCGATTGGCCGAGCTGGTTTTTGAGGATCGACGGTCCGGCGATCAGCTGATCCATCGCCTGTCCGTCACGGGTGCCGACACTCCCGCCTTCCTTGAACACATCCCACGAGGCGTTGGTGCCGTTGGCCGCCGCAAGGTTGGCATAGCCCTGCGGAAGGCTGGCGATGTTGCCGCCAGCCGCGATCAGGCTGGCACGACTCCATATCCTCAGCAGATAGGGCGTCCCCGTGCCGCAGTCGGTATTGGCCGCAACATTGATCCGGCCGACGATGCGCTGACGGTGCTTGGCGATCAGCCAGTCGATCACCGCGCCCGCAGTCGCCGACCGCGCCCGAACGGCGGCGTTGAAGCCGATCCGCTCGGCGATCCCCAGCGCCGTCAGCCAATATCCGATGTAGAAATCGTGCTGAGCGATATCGCCGTCGTGCAGACCGCACACACCGAAACGGTGGGTGGCGGCATAGATCGCCCGCGCATCATCGACGCTGCCCCCGACCACCACGTTGGTCGGCGGATTGTCGAACCCCGGGTTCGAAGTTTTGTGCGCCGCGCTGAACGCTTCGAAATCCTGAACGACGAAGGTCAGTATTTCGTCGCGTGAGTAGAGGCGGTCGGAATTGCGCGACGCGGTTTTCCAGATCAGCGCCGAATGCAGGAACTGCCACGCCGCCCCACGCTCGGCGAATAGGTTCGGATCGCCGAACGGGCTCGAGAGGATCCAGTTCTCGTAGAGCCTCGCCTGGTCGCTGAGCTTGTGCCCGAGGAAGGCAAATTCGGGCGATTTCCACAGCAGCGACCCCCAGTGCGGGAACTGGTGGGCGTGCGGCAGGTCGATCTCGTTGGTCCCGAAATAGGGCTTGTCCGCCGCGACACCGCCATAGGGCACTTTCGCCGACCAGGGATCATAGCTGTCTGCCATGTCGTACTGGCGGCCGCCCTGGACGTAATAGGACTTGTTTGCGGGGCGTGAACCCGATCCATAGCCATAATAATGGCCGCGCATCCCGATATCGCGGGTGGCGTTCGGGCCCTTGAACAGCGGCACGTTGCGCCCACCCTCAAAACAGTGGAACGGATCGCTGGCATAGGCCGTCAGATAGTCGATCGCGATCTGCGCGCGCGCCGTGCCGTCGTGCGGACGCAGCGATGCGACGTCGTAGATATAGGCCGCAACCGGTTCGGCGATCGCGCAGCGATCGTCGCGTACGCCGCCCGGACCCGTGATCGGCGAGCGGCCGCACTGGTTGAACGGCGTATAGCGCAGCCATGTCGATGCCACCGCCGCGAGCGACGATGCGGTGTAGAGCGAGCCCTTATAGGGATCGTTCGTCACCCCCGCCTGGGGAACGAGCGTCGCATGGTTAGTTGGCTGATAGGGCATGACCCGGGTATTGCCGAAGCCGTTGAACCCGTCCGATCCGAACAAACGGACATCGAAACCGTTGCTCGAAAAATGGGTATGCGACCCATAGGGAACCGAGGCGTCGTAACGCGGCAGATTGGCGTTGATCGCCGCCTGATCATAAGCGGCGGGTGTGCCTGAACGCCAGATCACCCCTGACCGGACGGTGCCGTGCGGATACCATTTGTTCGTTGCGTTGGTGATCGCGGCGCCGTTGCCGTCATAGCTGCCCGAGAAAATCCGCGGGATGTCGGTGCCGTTGAGCGGCCCGCCATCGGGACGCTGCATCGTCGCCAGCACATTGCCCGCCTGATCCTCGATGCGCCATTTGTGCGGCACCATATAGCTGTCCTTGCCGGTCGGATCGCCGAACGGATTGTCGGGCATGACCGCCGCGGTCCAGTCGTAGCCGAACTGGAACTGGGCATAACTGCCCGTCCGGATCGCCTCGCAATAATAGGCGATACCGCCTATCGTCGGCACCGGCCCTTCGGGAAGGCATTCCATCCACGGCGTCTGGTTGGCGCGCAGGAAGCCGTCCTCGAACTGGCAGTTCTGCCGCGACGGGCGCGTCATCACCAGCGCTTGGGGATGATCGACCCGGCTACCGCTGCTCCAGTTTTCGAGCACCGCGCGATAGGCTTGGCCGGCCGCAACGACCACCGGGCCGACGATCACGTCGACCGTGAAGGCCGTACTCCCCGCCGGGGTCACCGCGATCGTCTTCGCGGCCTGCGGCGAGGACACGCCGGTTGCATCGACATGGAGCGCCTCGATCCGCGCTGCCGAGATCGTTCCCGACGTCACCGGCTGGAAGACATAGGATTGCCCCGCCGTCTTGATCTTTACCGACAGGCTGGCGATCTTTTGCGCGACCGAATTGCTCGTGTTGCCCAGCGAGGCGTTGTGCTCGAGTTCGGCGTCGGGCGTGATCCGTGGCTTGAACGCCACTGTCTGGCTGGGACCGAAAGCGGCGCCATTGCGCAGGAAGGTGATCGTGCCGCCGGCGCCGGTCGGACTGTCGTCATAGCGCACGCCGATCTTTTCCTGGGTCGTAGTCGAAAGCCCGCCGATGCTGTCAATCTGGATGCTCTGCGCGTCGCGCTGCATCGTCAGCCGGAGGCGTCCGCTATCCCAGTGGCTGTTCAGCGAAAATTCGCCGGTATCATAGTCGAACAGCGAGACGAGTGGGCTCTGGTTCGCGGGCAGGACGCCCGTGAATTCGAGCTCGATCGCAACCGGCGTCTGGGTTTTTGCCGGATCGGCGTTGGTCGGCAGACTGATCCCGAGTGAACCCGCAGTCAAATAGGTGCCCGCGGGCAACCGCAGATAGGTGCCGTCGAAAGTCGCGCCCGAGCCGACCGTGGACAGCGAATTGGACGTAATCCCGTCGTTGGTCTGGGCGGGCGCGAAAATCGGCCCCGTGCTCGAGAAACCGTAGGCGGAAGCCCGGTCGATGAGCACGGTTGACGCGATACGTTCCTCCACCGCCAGCCCCGAGGGGAGCATCACGGCATAGTTTGCGGCGCTGCCCGAAACCGGGATGTCGAGCGGAAAGCGCGTGCCGGGTTTTCCATAGACGGTGAAGGTGCCGCCCCCGCCGCCGGGTGGATTGGTCTGCGTGCCGAGCGTCAGCTTGATCTCGCGGACCTTTTGGGCCGCACTGTTTGTTATGTTGCCTAGCGACGCATTGCATTCGAGTATCGCGTCGGGCGTGACGCGGGGCTTGAAGGTGAGCGTCTGGCTGGGCCCGAAAGCCGCGCCCCCGCGCAGGAAGGTCACCGTGCCTCCCGCGCCCGACGCATTGTCGACATAGCGCAGCCCGACCCGCTCTTCGGCGGTCGTCGAAAGCCCGGCGATGCTGTCGATCATTGCCGTGGTGCCGTTGCGCTCAAAATTGGCGCGCAGGCGGCCGGTGTCCCAATGTGCATAAAGATCGATCCGGCCGTCGTTATAGTCGAACAGCGACACGAGCGGACACTCATTGGCCGGCAAGATGCCGACATATTCGAGGGTGAGTTCCTCGGGTGTCTGCGTCTTGGCGGGATCGGTGCTCGTGGGCAGGGTAATGCCCGCCGCGCCCGCGGCCAGGTAGGTGCCGGCCGGCAGTCGCAGATAGGTACCGTCGAACGTCGCGCCCGAACCCGAAATGGAGAAATTATGCGTGGTTACGCCGCCGTCGATCTGGACGGGCGAATAGGGGCCGGTCGCGTTTGAGAAAGTGAAAGTTGAAATGGTCATGTTCAGTCCTTCGTTCCGAATCAGCCGGTTAGGGGAGGGTTGCCGATTCGATTTGGAACGTAAGGAGTACATATGTTGTAGGAAAGATAGGAAAAATCCTATTTTGAGCACATGGGAAATGGCGAATTCCCGCTTCGGCGAGAGGGAGCCGCGAGATCGACGTGTTCATGTTGGGGGCGAGGGTTCGAATCCCTTCGCCCGTTCCAGATTTTCCGCGAAATCAGCGGTTTCGATGAGGCCGCGCAAGCGGCCTCTTTTGCGTTCGGGGCGGCCTCGGCTATCCGCGTGTCTTGAGTATGAGCGGAAGTCCCGCCGTAAGCAGCACGACCTCGTCGGCGGCCATCGCGACCGATTGATGGAGCCGCCCCGCCGCGTCGCCGAACCGCCGGGCCAGCGCATTGTCGGGTACGATGCCGAGTCCGACTTCGTTGGACACGAGGATGAGATGGCCTTCGAACCGGCCGATCGCATCGCATAAGTCTTGTCCGGCGCGCGCGATGTCGGCACCCGCGAGAAGCAGGTTCGACAGCCAGAGCGTCAGGCAGTCGACCAGCACCACGGCTTCGCTGGAGCTCAGGACGTCGATGGTCGCGGGCAGGTCGCGCGGGGCTTCGACCGTTCGCCAGCGCGCATCGCGATCGGCCCGGTGCCGTGCGATCCGGTCGCGCATCTCGTCGTCGAAGGCCTCTGCGGTCGCGACGAAGACATGGCTGCCTTCGATCGCTTCGGCGCGGGCCTGCGCGTAGCGGCTTTTGCCCGACCGCGCGCCGCCCAGCACGAAGAGCGACGCCCAGGTCATGCGCCGGCTCCCGCGAGCCGGAGCAGGCCATCGAGATCGACGTGCGCCGACAGCTCGGCAGCAATCTCGTCGAGTGCGGCATCGACGTCGGCGACATAGTCGCGGCCGCTGCCCGCAATATCGATGCGCGCGAGCAGCGCCCGCCGCAGATCGGGCGACGCGAACAGGCCGTGCAGATAGGATCCGATCACATGGCCCTCGCGGCTGACCGCGCCGTCGCGCGCGCCGTCTTCGAGCATCGCGAAGGCCAGCGCGGTGCCGGGGCCGCCGGTTTCGCCCATATGCATTTCATAGCCTTCCATGGCAGCGCCCAGAGCATGGCCGCGGACGCGGCGCAATATCTTGGCGGGCGACAACACCGTCTCGACGTTGAGCAGGCCGAGCCCGTCGACCTCGGCCGGCGATCCTTCGATCCCCAGCGGGTCGGCGATCCGGCGGCCGAGCATCTGGTAACCCCCGCACAGCCCGACAACCAAACCGCCGCGACGGTGATGCGCCTTGATGTCGATGTCCCAGCCCTCGGCGCGCAGCGCCGCGAGGTCGGCGATCGTTGCCTTCGAACCGGGGATGACGATCATCGCCGCCTCGGCGGGGATCGGCCGGCCCGGCGGCACCATCACAAGCTCGATTCCGGGTTCGAGCCCCAGCGGATCGAGGTCGTCGAAATTCGAAATGCGCGGCAGGATCGGGCAGGCGATTAGCTTGCGGCCTTCGCGCGGGTCGGCGGGGCGCTCGAGGATCACCGCATCCTCGCTCGGCAGACGCGCCGCTGCCGACAGCCAGGGAATGACGCCGAATCCCGGCCAGCCCGAGCGCCGCTCGATTTCGCGATAGCCATCCTCGAACAGCGCCGGGTCGCCGCGAAACTTGTTGATCAGGAAGCCGCGGATCATTGCGGCGTCCCCGGGATCGATCACCGCGCGCGTCCCGACGACCGATGCGATGACGCCGCCGCGGTCGATGTCGCCGACCAGCACGACCGGCACATTCGCCGCGCACGCAAAGCCCATATTGGCGATGTCGCCGGCGCGCAGGTTGATTTCGGCGGGGGATCCGGCGCCTTCGACGACGACGATGTCGCTTTTCGCGCGGAGGCGATCATAGCTTTCAAGGACTTCGGTCAGCAACGCGCCGCGCGCTTCGCGGAAATTGCCGCTGCCGAGCGTGCCGCGTACGCGGCCGTGGACGATCAACTGCGAGGTGCGGTCGGCCTGCGGTTTCAGCAGCACCGGGTTCATGTCGCTGTGCGGCTCGGCGCGGCACGCGATCGCCTGCAGCGCCTGCGCGCGCCCGATCTCGCCGCCGTCGATCGTGACCGCGGCGTTGTTCGACATATTCTGCGGCTTGAACGGGCGGACGGTGAGACCGCGATTGGTGAAGGCGCGGCACAGGCCCGCGACGAGCACCGACTTGCCGACGTCGGAGCCGGTGCCCTGCAGCATCAGCGCAGCCATGCCGCGCCTCCCGCGATCAACCACAGCAGCAGGCAAGCGCGCAGATAGAGGGCGAGCGCACGGTCGATGTCATCGCCGCCCGCTTCGCCGGTGCCTTCGCCGATCCAGGGCTTGTCGTGCATAACGCCGTCATAGGCGATCGGCCCCGCGAGCCGAAGCCCCAGCGCGCCCGCCATCGCGGCTTCGGGCCAACCCGCGTTGGGCGAGGCGTGCTTGGCTGCGTCGCGCCACATTATGCGCCACCCGCCGCCCGCGAGACAGAGCAGCAGGCCCGACAGCCGCGCGGGAACCCAATTGGCGAGGTCGTCGAAACGTGCCGCCGCCCAGCCGAAGGCGCGCCAGCGCGCATCGCGGTGACCGATCAGGCTGTCGGCGGTGTTGATCGCCTTATAGGCCCAGACGCCCGGCAGGCCGAGGAGGAGGAGCCAGAACAACGGCGCCGCGACCCCGTCGCAGAAACTTTCGGCGAGACTTTCGATCGCAGCGCGCGCGACTCCCGCCTCGTCGAGGGCCGCGGTGTCGCGGCCGACGATCGCGCCGACCGCGGTGCGTGCACCGGGCAGGTCGCCCGAATCGATCCGGTCGGCGACCGCGCGGACATGGTCGAACAGGCTGCGCTGTGCGAGCGCGGGCCAGGCGAGGATCGCCACGACGATCCAGCCCGAGGCGCCGAACGCGGAGAGAAGCAGCTGTTGAATGATCCAGGCAGGCCCCGCGGCGACCAGCAGCAGGATGAGCAAGGTCAGGACACCAAACCCGCGCCGCGTGGAAACGCTATGCCCGGGCCGGTTCCACCGCGTCTCGCAACCCCCGATGATGCCCGCGAACAGGCCGACGGGATGGCCGATCCGGCGGTAGAGCGCCTGCGGCCAGCCGAATGCGGCGTCGAGTGCGAGCACGGTCAGCGCGATCGGCTCAGCCATCGGCGAGCGCCGTTTCGAGCCGCGCGCGCGCGTCGGCATCGGCGGGCAGGCCGATGCGCAGCCATTGCGGTTGGCCCGCGAAGGGGCGCGTCAGGATCGAATGGCGGGCGAGCCGCTCGAACAGCGCTTGCCCATCGGCCACCTCGATCAGGCGGAAAAGCGGGCAGTCGCCGATCGGTCGATGGCCCTGCCGGACAAGCACGGCATCCAGTGCCGCGACCTCCGTGTGCAGGCGGCGACGCGCGGCGGTGGTCCAGTCGCGGTCGGCATAGGCAGCAGTGCCGATTGCGATTGCGGCCGCCGACACGGGCCATGCGCCAACCCGCTCGCGCAACTTTGCGACGATGGCATGCGGTGCGACGACGAAGCCCAGCCGGACGCCCGCGAGGCCGAAGAATTTGCCGAACGAGCGGAAAACGATCAGCCTTATGTCGTCGCCGACCGACGCGGCGATGCTCGCGCGCGGATCGGCATCGGCAAAGGCTTCGTCGACGAGCAGCCAGCCATCGGCCCCGCGTCCGTCCAGCAGCGCTTGCATTGCACGGCTACCGATCACGCGTCCGTCGGGATTGTTGGGGTTGGCAAGGATCAGCGTGCCGCCGTGCTGCCCAGCCGCGTCGGCGTCGATGGGAGCAGATCCAGCGATCATCTCGCCATGGGTACGATAGGCCGGGGCGACATGATGCGCCGTGCCGCCGATCATTTGGCCGACAAGGCGCAGCCCGATCTCGCTTCCCGGCACCGCGCAGACGTGCCGCGCGTCGACGCCGAAACAGGCTGCGGCAACGGTTTCGAGCCGGGCGAGCGTTTCGGGGTCGGGCAGCCGCCGCCAGTCGATTTCCGCCGCGCCGGCACCGGGCCAGGGGTGCGGGTTGATGCCGGTCGACAGGTCGATCCAGTCGCCCCCATCCTTACTCGCGCCGAAATGGCGCTTTGCGGCTTCGAGCCCGCCGCCGTGCCAGGTCCAGCGGTCGCTCACGCCAGATGCGCCAGCAGCAAAGCGGCGGCGAGCAGCAGGCTTTCGCCGATCTCGATCCCGGCGCCATGGCCGTCGCCCGAAATTCCGCCGATCTTGCGCAGCAGCCACCGGCCCCAAAGCAGGAAGATCAGCGGCGCGGCGAGCAGCGAGGGCGATGCCCACGTCGCCGCGACGAGCAACAGGCTCCAGACGACAAAATCGACCGGCCGCACGGCATGGCGGAAACGCGATCCGAGCCCGGCGTGGAGATCGGGCAGCGCGCGCGACCAGACCAGCGGGCCGATGCGCGCGGCGAAGGGGACAAGCGCGATGGCAATGAAGACCCCGGCATCGATCAGCGCGTGGAGCAGCACCAGCTTGGCGATCAGTTGCAGCGCGATCGTGACGACCGCGAAGCTGCCGGCATGCGGATCGGCGAGGACGGCGAGCAGGCGTTCGCGGTCCTTGTGCGCCGCGCCGCTCGCGTCGGCGATGTCGCCGAGCCCGTCGAGATGCAGCGCGCCCGTCACGGCGACCCAGAGGAGGAGGGCAAGAAATGCCCCCGTCCACGGATCGATCCGCGCGCCGGCCCAGCCGCCCGCCGCGACGATCAGCCCGACGATCAGCCCGACGGCGGGAAACCAGCGCATCGACGCCGCGAACTCGTCGCTCGACACCGAAATGCGCGGGGTCGGCAGGCGCGTCAGAAACTGGATCGCGACGAGGAGCCCCTTCATGGGTACAGCCCCGCGACCTGCGCGCTCGGCGGTTCGCCGGGCCAGACGCGGAGCGAGAGCAGCGCGGCATAGGGCAGATCGAACGCCCAGAGCTGGCGCTGGTCGAAACCGCAAAGCGCGTGCAGCGCCGCGCGCATCGCGCCGCCATGGGTGACGATCAATGTCGGGACGGGTGTCAGATCGGCGATGGCGGCGGACACGCGCGCGACGAGCGTCGACCAGCGTTCGCCGCCGGGCGGCGGGTTTGTATCGGGGTCGGTCCAGAAGCGGCCGAGCGCGCCCGGCTCGACCGCGCCGCTTGCCATGCCGTCCCAATCGCCGAAATCGAGTTCGCGCCAGCGCGGATCGATGATGAGCGGCAAGCCCAGCGCCTCACCGATCGCTTCGCCCGCGTTACGACTGCGGCGGAGGTCGGAGGCGATGAGTTTTTCGATGCCAAGGCCCGCAGTCTGCGCAGCGCAGGCGGCGACGCCGTCCGCGGTCGGCGCGCCATCGGTGCGGCCCATCAGCAACCCCGGCGTTTCGGGCGCGCCGTGGCGCAGCAGATGGAGCGCGAAGTCGTTCACAACGACGCCGAAACCTGCGCTTCGGCGAAGGTCGCCATCTGGTCGTGCGCGGCGAGCGCGCTGCGGATGATGCTCGTCGCGACCGCCGCGCCGCTGCCCTCGCCGAGCCGCATACCGAGCGTCAGCAGCGGGTCGAGGCCGAGCAACGCGAGCAGGCGCTTGTGGCCCGGCTCGGCCGAGCAATGCCCCGCGATGCAATGCGCCGTGATCGCGGGGTTGTCCGCCGCCAGCGGGGCGATCGCCGAGGTGCAGATGAACCCGTCGAGCAGCACCGGCACGCCGAGCTGACGCGCGCGGAGGATCGCGCCGGCAATCGCCGCAATCTCGCGCCCGCCGACACGGCGCAGCGTCTCGAACGCCGAGCGCGGCGCGGCGGCGTGGAACGCGATGGCCTGATCGACAACCTGGACCTTGCGCGCGACGCCATGGCCGTCGATTCCCGTTCCGGGGCCGACCCACTCGGCGGCGTCACCGCCAAAGCTGCGCGCGCAAAGTGCGGCCGCGGCGGTCGAATTGCCGATCCCCATTTCGCCGAGCACGATCAGGTCGAGGTCGGCGTCGATCGCCGCCGCGCCGCGGTTCAGCGCATCGAGGCATTCGGCTTCGGTCATCGCCGCGTCGCCGGTGAAATCCGCGGTCGGCCGGTCGAGATCGAGCGCGACGACGGTCAGTTCGAGCCCCGCCGCGCCCGACAGCGCGTTGATCGCCGCGCCGCCGTTCGCGAAATTCGCGACCATCTGTGCGGTGACGCTGGGCGGAAAGGCGCTGACGCCATGGACGGTGACGCCATGGTTGCCAGCGAAAATGGCGGCGCGCGCGCGGTCGATTTGCGGCCGGGCCCTGCCCTGCCACCCGGCAAAGAAGATCGCGAGCGCCTCAAGCCGCCCGAGCGATCCGGCGGGCTTGGTCAGTTCGGCTTGGCGAACGCGCGCGTCGGCTTCGGCATGTGGGTCCGCCTCGCGGAGGTCGGCGAGCGCGGCCTCGAAGGCCTGAACGGAGGCAAAGCTGGTCATTCGGCGACAAATCCTGGCGGGGGTGTGCGGGTGATGAAATGTCCTTTGACGCCTTCGGGCCAAAGAGAAAAGGGGACGCGGCCATGCTCGCTCGCGGCATGGAGGACCGCATAGTCGAGAATGGCGCGCGCCGATTCGGCATCTCCGCCGAACCGGCCAAGCACATAACCGACCTTGTCGGGCGCGCGCAGGTGGATGGTGCAAAAATCCTGGCACGCGAACAGGCACGGCATTTCCTGCACCGCGATGCCGGCATAGCGCGGGTTTTCGGCCTGGATTTGCTTCAGCGCCTCGACCAGCCGCGCGCCGCCGCGCACGCCTTCGGCGTCGACCTGGGCCTCGCGGCTGTGGCGGCAGGTGTTGCACACCACCACCGCCGGGCCCGGATCGACGCGGGTCAGCATCAGGCGGCTACCGGCTGGAGCGGCGCGGGAACTCCGGCCGCCACGAGCGCGCGATAGAGGGCGTAGAGCCCGATCAGGATCGCGCCGTTGCGCACGAACTGTTCGGCGAGCAGGTCGGGCGCCATCGCGGTATGGAGCCCGCCGAGCACGAGCGCCCAGACGAGGATGATCCCCTTGAACGCGGTGAACCCCGCGGCATAGGCGACGCTCAGCCGCGCCGCGGCCGACCGGTAGTCCAGCACGCGCAGCACAGCATAGCTGGCGAGCGCCGAGCCGACTGCGGCGGTGCCGAGCCCGACGCCCCACGCCAGCGTGCTGCCGTCGCGCGGATAGCCGAGCAGGAAGAATCCGACGAACTGGCTCGCGGCCCATGCGAGCAGCATCAGCACGATGCCATCGCAGCGGCGCATATGCGCCGCCGCGAGCGCCGCGAGCGACGGAAAGGGTGTCGCGCAGCCAAGCGCGAGCGTTGTCACCATGCTCGCCGCGGTGAACAGCGACACCCAGAGCGCCGATACGCTGCGGTCCGACAGCGCGATCATCAGAAGCGCCCCCTTATGCCGGCGTAGATGCTGCGGCCGAGCGAGCCATAGCGGAACGCTGTCATATATTGCTCGTCGAAGATATTTTCGGCGCGTGCGAACAGCTTGACGTCATCCGACAGCGCAAATTCGGCGCGCAGGTCGACGAGCGTATAATCGTCGAGCCGCGTCGCGTTGCTCGCATTGTCGAAACTCTTGCCCGACCAGCGCACTGCGGCGCCGAGTTCGAGCCCGAAATCGAGGCCATAGCTGACCGAAGCATTGGCCGTCTGACGTGGCCGCCGCGGCAACCATTTGCCGAAATTGGCGGTGCCCGGCGAACGGTCTTCGGCGACGATCCAGCTGGTGTTGCCGTCGAGCGTCAGCCCGCCGAGCGTCAGCGCCGCAGCGGCCTCGATGCCATGCGCTTCGCTGCGCGCGACGTTCGAATAATAGCCGAAACGCCGCGTCGCCGGATTGCCGGGAACGAAGCAGAGCGGGTTGGTCGAGGTACCCGAGCAGCTGTTGAAGATGATCTGGTTCGTCGTCGTGCGGTCGAACCAGGTCGCACCGACGACGAGCTTGCGGTCGAACAGATGCTGTTCGATGCCGGCCTCCCAGCCATGGGCTTCCTCGGGATCGAGCGCAACATTCCCATATTCGCTGAACAGCTGATAGAGCGACGGCGCCTTGAACCCCTCGCCATAGCTCGCGCGCAGCACGGTGCCGGTGGAGAGGCGCCAGACGCCGCCCGCGGCGAACAGCGTCTGCCCGCCGTAGCGGTCATGATCGTCGTAACGGACGCCGCCGTTCAGCGTCAGCCCGTCGACCGGTTCGACGCTGAGCTGGCCATAAGCGCTGGTAAGCTCGGCCTTGCCGCGCGCGAAAGCCGGCAATGGCGTTGCGAGCGAAGCCGAGGGCGACCGGCTGCGGAAGGTCGAGCGTTCATTCTCGGCCCCGAAGATCGCCGTGATGCCATCGGTGAGATCGAAGTTGCCCTGATATTCCCAGCGCTTGTTCTTGCCATCGGCCTCGAAGCTCTGCGGCCGGGCGCGGTCGGGGTTGAAATTGTCGCGGTTGGTGTCGGTATGCGCATAGGCGAGACGGTTGCGGAAGCGCCCGCCGGCGAGGTTGAAATTCAGCCCGGCGTAACCAACGAATTCCTTGTTGAGCCCATAATCGTTGCTGTCGATATTGAAGCCGTCGAATTCGACGCGGCCGCTGGAATAGTAGCCGCGCACCTCGGCGCTGACATTGTCGGCGAGCACCAGTTCGGCGCGGCCCGAGACGCTGTGGTTGCGATAGCCGTCGCGTTCGATCCCGCCGAACGCCTTGGCGTGCGACGAAATGCCGTCGGTGGCGAAGCGCTGGCCGCCGATGCGCCAGCTCAAGGGGCCGGTGCGGCCGCCGACCGCGGCGCGCGCGCTGACCGTCTCGCGCGATCCCGCCTCGAGATCGAAGCTGCCTTCGAGCGTCTTCTCGGGCGACGCGGTGACGACGTTGACGACACCGCCGATCGCTTGGCTGCCCCACAGGATCGACTGCGGCCCGCGCAGCACCTCGATGCGATCGATGTCGCCGGCGAGCAGGTTGGCGAAGTTGAAGCCGCCGCCGGTCGACGACGGATCGTTGAGCTTCACCCCGTCGATGACGACGACGCTGTGGTCCGATTCGGCGCCGCGGATGCGGAGCGAGGTCGACGTGCCATAGCCGCCGTTGCGCGAGATGCTGATCCCCGGTGTGCGCAGCAGCAATTCGGTGACGCCGATGTCCTGCGCGCGGTCGACCGCCGCCTTGTCGAGCACGGCGATCGAGGCGGGCACTTCGTCGAGTGTCAGCGGCGCGCGCGTCGCGGTGACGATGATGCTGTCGCCGTCGGCGGCGACGGCGTGCGCGGTCGGGGCTTCTTCGGCGAGGGCGGGGGACGATGCCGCGAGCGCGGCAAGCGAAACGGACAATCGGAAAACGGGATTCAACATGGCAACCTCATCGACGACGCCGCGCGCACGCGGGATCGATGTCCTTGCCTTGTCGGCGCACGACAGCGTCCCCGCGCGAACGCGGCCAAGCTTGTCGTCATGCGGGTTCACCCCCGTCCGCCCGGCACACCCTGTCCGCGCGAAAGACGACGGCGACGGGCAGGTCTCCTGGCTTGCGGGTCAGCGCCGGTCGGCCGCCTTCTCGGGACTAAAAGTCCCAATGGCATGTGGCCGATAGCTCGCCGCGTACAGTTGCAGGGGCAGCCGGGGTTTTCCCGTTCCCTATTAATCCCCGTTGCCGGGGAACCTGTCGCTGCGGCGCCGTTACATCGGTTTCGGTGCAGCGGTCAATCGCGGCGATGCGGGTGGCGTCGCGGCGTCAGCGCTTCAGCATCGCGTCGCGAAGTGCCGAGAGCGCCTGGTTCATCTCGGCGACCTGCCCGGCGGTCAGGCCGCTGGCCTCGAAGACCTGCATGGGAACGCAGGCAAGCGCCCGATCGGTGGCGGTGCGGCCCGCGTCGGTCAGATGGACGCGCACGACCCGTTCATCGCTTTTGTCGCGCGTGCGGGTGACCAGCCCTGCGGCCTCCAGCCGCTTGATCAGCGGGGTCAGCGTGTTCGATTCGAGGAACAGGCGTTCGCCCAGCTCGCCGACGGTACGCCCCTCTTGCGTGCGAAGCGCGATCAGCGCCAGATATTGCGGATAGGTGATGCCGAACGGGTCAAGCAGCGGCTTGTACAGCCGGTTCATCGCCAGCCCCGCGCCATAGAGCGAGAAGCAGAGGAAATCCTCGAGCGGGTCGGGGCCGAGGGCGGGTTTTCGGTCATCGTGGATCATCTCGCCAATATATATCGTGCACGATTTAATCGCAAGCATTGACATCGCACCGCGAATCGCGCATTTAAATCGCACACGATCAAATCGTGATCGATTTAAATCGAGGCGTGTGCCTCGCAGGCCCTGAAAGGAAATGACAATGACGAAGATCCTCTATTCGACCCGCGCCACCGCAACCGGCGGCCGCGACGGCAGCGCGCGCACCGACGATGGGGCTTTCGAAGTGACTCTCGGCACGCCGAAGGAACTCGGCGGCAATGGTCAGGGCAATAATCCCGAGCAGCTGTTCGCGTCGGGCTATGCCGCCTGCTTTATCGGCGCGATGAAATTCGTTGCCTCGCAGGGTGGCCATGCCAAGGTGCCCGCCGATGCGACCGTCAGCGCGACCGTCGGCATCGGCCCGCGCGCCGACAAGGGCTTCGGCCTCGCCGTCGCGCTGGAAATCAGCTTGCCGGGCGTGCCGCGCGCCGAAGCCGAGGCGCTGGTCGCCGAAGCCGACACCGTCTGTCCTTATTCGCACGCGGTACGCGGCAATATCGACGTCAAGCTGAGCGTCGCTTAAAGCCGACGGCAGGCCCAAAAGGCCCGCGCGTCCTCCGTGCGCGGGCCGATGGCGTTCTTAGAACAGGCCCGGCAATTCACGCTGCGCCGCGCTCGGCCGTTCGGGGATCAGCATTTCGGGTTCGACGAGCAGCGGTACATTGCTGCGCTGCGCCGCCGGGCCGACGCTCGCGTCGGCGATGCGCGTCGTGCAGCTGCCGCCGGCGAGGAAATCGATCGCCGCGCGCACCGAAGCCTCGCGTGCGTCGCCCAGCGCGATTGTCAGATCGTCGCCGGCAGCACAGCTGTTCGCGATCTTCGGCGCCAGCCCGTTATAATAATCGCTCTGCCCGGTCGCATTGCCCGTCGCAAAGGCGACCACACGCATGCGGTCGTCGCATTCGGCCTTGTCGAGCGCGATCTGGCCGACGGGCTTGCCGTAGGTATTGCTGCCGACAAGCGTCATGTTGGCGCCGAGATAGGGCAGCATCGAATTGATCACGAGTTCGCTCGCCGAGGCGGTCGACCCGGTGCCGATGAAGGCGATGCGCGTCGGCGCGATCGATTCGGGCTGGGCGGTGAAGAAATGCCGGTCGTTCTCGGCGGCTTTCGACGGCCGGAAATTGGTCTGCGAGAAAAGCTCGCTCGAATTGCGGTCGCGCCCGAGCAGGTCGCCCATCAGTTCGGCGGTCGATACGAGCCCGCCGCCATTATAGCGGAAATCGACGATGACGTCGGTCACGCCCTGATTGCGGAAATTGAGGAAAGCCGTGCGGAGCTGGGGGTTCGCCGACGAGATGAAGGTCCGAAGATTGATATAGCCGTAATTGCGGCCGCCCTCGGTGATGATTTTCGCGCCATAGCGGTCGGAAATCGGATCGAGATCATAATTGGCTTTCGTGACGGTGACGTCGCGCGTCCCGCCCGCATCGCTGATGCGCAGCACGCGCGTGACGCCCGGGTCGCTCGGCCCCAGCGCGTTGGTGATGCCCGCGGTTCCTTCGGCCGCCACGATGCTCGAAATACTGTGCAGGTTTGCGCTGTCCGTGCCGATCGCGACGATCGCCGTACCGCGATCGATCCCCGCGGCAAAGGCCGGCGCACCTTCATAGGCCTCGGCGATGACCACGCGCTGACCCGCCGCATCATAGGTCAACCGGATCCCGAAACCCGCGCTCGATCCGCTGGCAAAGAAGGCATTCTCTTCGGCGATCGAGGTGATGTAGGTGAAGAAGCGGTCCTTGCCGAGCGCGCGCGCCGGCGCGACCAGCGCATCGATATAGGATTGGACGCTGCTGTGGCTTGCCGGATTGACGCCGCTCGCAACATCGCTCGGGAACAGATACCATTCGTCGATCACCGCCTTGGTAAAGGCCTGGCGTGCCGCGAGGCCGCAACCGGCCGTCGGCGTGGGGGTTGGCGTCGGGGTGACGGTGACCGGCCCGCCGCCGCCCGTGCCCGAGCTGCCGCCGCCGCCGCACGATGCCAGCATCAGCGCGGCAAGAGTCACCACAGCGACGGATTGTCTCGGTTTTTTCATCCACTCTTCCCCGGTTCGCGCATCGCTGTGCCGAGCGGCAGCGATGGACGATCAAATCATGTTCGTTATTTCACGCTGGCGGTGTCATTTTCCTGAACAGCCGCCTCGCCGCGCCCCTTGAAACCCTGCGCGATGACATAAAGTTCGGGCGACCCCTTGCGGCTCGCGGGCGGCTTGGCGTGCTTGACCGTCGTGAAGTGACGCTTGAGCAGCGTCAGCAACGTGTGGTCCGCCCCGCCCGCAAACACCTTGGCGACGAAAGCGCCGCCGGGAAGCAAGGTCTGCACTGCGAAATCGGCGGCGGTCTCGGCCAGCCCGATCGTACGCAGATGGTCGGTTTGCTGGTGGCCGACGGTGTTCGCCGCCATGTCCGAAATGACGAGGTCGGGGGCGCTGCCCAGCGCCTCGATCAGCGCGTCCGGCGCCGCATCGTCCATGAAATCCATCTCGAGGATCGCGACGCCCTCGATCGGCTCGCACGCGAGCAGGTCGATCCCCGCGACCTGCGCGCGGGGGTTTGCCTTGCGGACGACCTGCGACCAGCCGCCGGGGGTGATGCCGAGGTCGACGACGGCGCGCGCCTTTTTCAGGAAACCGAATTTCTCGTCGAGTTCGATCAGCTTGTACGCGGCGCGCGAACGATACCCCTCGGCCTGCGCGCGGCGGACATAAGGGTCGTTGAGCTGGCGTTGCAGCCAGCGCGTCGACGACACGCTGCGCTTGCGCGCGGTCTTGACGCGCACATGCAGGCCGCCCCGGCCGCTACCGCCACCCTTGCCGCCGCCACCGCTCATTTGCGATACTCGCGGCGGGTGACGGGGATGTCGCGGCCCTGCATCGCCAGCGTGCGCAGGATGCCCTCGCGGATGCCGCGGTCGGCGACGCCGACGCGTGCGGCGGGCCACAGGTCGATGATGCTTTCAAGGATCGCGCAGCCGGCGACGACCAGATCGGCGCGCTCGCGGCCGATACACGCGATTTCGGCGCGGTCGGCGATGCTTGCGTCGGCGAGGCGGCGGCTGATGTCGCGCATCGCGTCGGCGGGGACGACCAGCCCGTCGACGGCGCGGCGGTCGTAGCGCGGCAGGTCGAGGAAGACGCTGGCGAGCGTGGTCACGGTGCCGCTGGTGCCGAGCAGGCGCAGCTTCTGCCCGGCAAACTGCTCGGCGCGGTCGGCGAAGGCGGAAAAGGCGGACCGCGTCACCTCGCGCATATGCGCATAGGCGGCCTGGCGCCCGGCGAGGCTGTCTTCGGGAAGCGGGGCGTGCTCGGTCAGCGACACGACGCCCCACGGCACGCTGATCCAGTCGTGGATCTTCACGTCATGGTCCGACACATCGACGTGCATGAGCTCGGTCGAGCCGCCGCCGATGTCGAAGATCAGCGCCGGGCCCTCGCCGGGCTCCATCAGATTGTGGCAGCCGAGAACGGCCAGCCGCGCCTCTTCGGCGGCCGAAATAATGTCGAGGACGATGCCCGTTTCGCGCCGGACCCGCTCGGCCAGTTCCTCGCCGTTGGCCGCGCGGCGGCACGCCTCGGTCGCCACCGCGCGCGACAGCGAGACGTGGCGCCGGCGCAGCTTGTCGGCGCAGATCGCCAGCGCCGCGACGGTACGGTCCATCGCCGCGTCGCTGATCCGCCCGCTGCCGTGCAGGCCTTCGCCCAGGCGGACGATGCGCGAAAAGGCGTCGATGACGACCAGCTCGCCATTTTGCGGGCGGGCGATCAAAAGTCTGCAATTGTTGGTGCCAAGGTCGATCGCGGCATAGCTGCGCGGCCGCGTGATCGGCGTGGGGCGCACATCGCCGCCTGCCTTGTTTCGTCCTTTAACCGCCGGGCCTGGCCGCGGCGGTCGCCCTGATGGCGCTGCCATTTGCCGCATGGCTATCGTAACCTGTTCTGCTCACGCGCCCGCAAAACCGCGGGCGTGCACTTGCGGCGAACCTAGGCCTCCCCCGGCATATTGGCAAGCTCCTCCTCCCCGGGGCGCCGCCGCGCAAAGAAAACCCCGCCCGGCGGAGGCCGGGCGGGGCAAAGGAGGGAAGGAAATTATTGGAGGTCGGGACTGCCCCTTAACGGCAGCCGTCATTCCCCTTGTCGATCGCGCGGCCAGCGAGGGCGCCGACGGCGCCGCCGATGATCGTGCCGACCGTACGGTCGCCGCGACCGGCGATTTCATGACCAGCGAGGCCGCCTGCGATCGCGC
Organism: Sphingopyxis sp.; assembly: GCF_036675685.1. GTDB lineage: Bacteria > Pseudomonadota > Alphaproteobacteria > Sphingomonadales > Sphingomonadaceae > Sphingopyxis. The sequence continues at coordinate 1,768 of NZ_JAKFEM010000048.1, read as the reverse complement.
CGATCACCGTGCCGCCGGTGCCCTTGTCGCACTGGCGATAGTTGCGGCGGTCACCACGATAGCGGCGGTCGCCCCGGTAATCGCGGCGGTTGTCGCGGCGATAGTCGCGGCGGTCATAACGATCGTAACGACGGTCGTCGCGATCATAGCCGCTGTAATAGCTCGAATAGCCGTTGCGGTCGTAATAGCCGTTCTGCGCCGCGGCGGGAGCCGCCATGCCCAGCGTCGCGGCGGACATCAGGGCGGCGATCGAGAGGGTCACCATCTTTTTCATTGTCGTTCTCCTTCGTCGTCGTTGGGCCCGTCTGGGCTTTGTCGATGAAGAGGTTTTGCCCGATTCGCATTGAGCGAAGCCTGAACGCGCTTGTTGGCTCGTGTTCAGCTTTCTGCGGTGAACCGCTTCCCTTTCGCGCGCCGCGGCCCTAACCCGCGCCGATGCGCCGCCTGCTGCCCGCCGCCCTGATTTTCCTTGCCGTCGGTCCGGTGCCGGGCACCGTCATGCGCTTTCCGGAGGCCGACCTGACCGAGCGCGCCGCGACGCGCGCGCTGATTTTTGCGCCGGCGACCAGCGGGACGATGCGCTTCGTTCGCGGCTGGCATCTCGTCAGCCCACACAGCCGCTTCGGGGGGTTTTCGGCGCTCGCCCGGACTGGGCCGGGCCAATTCCAGCTGATCGGCGACAATGGGTATTGGACGCGGCTGACGCTCGATGGCGACGGCGCGGTTGCCGCGATCCGCATCGGGCCACTGCCGACTCCCGACGGACAACCCGCGCGCAAGGCGATGATCGATGCCGAGGCGATGTTCATCGACCCGGCAAGCGGCAAGAGCTGGGTCGCGCTCGAAGGAATCAACCAGATCTGGCGTCTCGACGCCGGTCTTGCCGCGATCGAATCGCGGCGCAAGCTGCCCGGGCCGCGCTGGCCCGCGAATCGCGGGCCCGAGGCGATGGCGCGGCTCGCCGACGGGCGGACGGTCGTCTTTTCCGAGGATGCCGACGACGACCCGCGCGGGCGCGAGGCATTGCTCTATACCGGCGATCCGGCCGCTGCGGGGCCTGCCCCAATTCGGTTTTTCTATGATTCGCGCGGCAAGGGACTGGTCAGCGATGCCGCGGCGCTTCCCGACGGGCGCATCCTGCTCGTGCACCGGCGATTGGGTTTCGACCCCGTCTTCACGACGATCGTCGCGATCGTCGACCCTGCCGACATGGCCAAGGACGCCGTCGTGCGCTCGCTGACCATCGGCCGTGTGCCGCGGCCGCTTGCCGAAAACTACGAGGGCGCGGCGATTTCGGTCGAGCAGGGACGCCTGTATCTCTGGCTCGTCGCCGACGACAATTTCAACAGCTGGCAGCGCAGCCTGCTGCTCCGGTTCGAACTGGTCGGCCTGCCGGCGCGCAAAACGCCGCGCAGCAAAAAGGCGGCGCCGGAGTAGCCGGGCCGCCCTTTGCGATTCGCATTTGAAGGAGGCTTAGGCGGCCTTTTCGGCCAGCTTCTTCGCCACTTCCTTCTTCACCTTGCGCGCGGCCGCCGACAGCTGCTCGTCGCCGGCCTTCAGCAGCCAGTTGTCGAGACCGCCATTATGCTCGACCGTGCGCAGGCCGTGGGTCGACACGCGCATCTTCACGCCCTTGCCGAGCGCGTCCGACAGCAACGTCACATTCTGCAGGTTGGGCAGGAAGGTGCGCTTGGTCTTGTTGTTGGCGTGGCTCACATTGTGGCCAACCTGGCGGCCCTTGCCGGTCAGTTCGCAGATGCGCGACATG
>NZ_JAKFEM010000054.1:0-9392 GCF_036675685.1 Sphingopyxis sp. | reverse complement strand
CTCGACCATGAAGGTCGAGCGCCCGCGCGCGAGATTGTCGCTCGCGCCGACGCGGCTGAACAGCCGGTCGACGAGCCCGAGCTTCGCCGATGCGGCGGGGACGAAGCCGCCCGCCTGCGCGAGTACGACGATCAGCGCATTCTGGCGCAGGAAGGTCGATTTGCCGCCCATGTTCGGCCCGGTGACGAGCCACAGCCGGTCGCTTGTCGACAGCGAGACGTCGTTGGGGACGAAGCGCTCACCCGATTTCGCGAGCGCCGCCTCGACCACCGGATGGCGCCCGCCGCTGACATCGAGACACGGGTCGTCGGCGAGATCGGGGCGGCACCAATTGTGGCTCATCGCATGGTCGGCAAGCGCGGCGGCGACGTCGATCCGTGCGAGCACGTCGCAGCTTGCGGCGATGTGCTCGCGGCGCGCCACGGCGGCGTCGGTCAACGATTCGAGATGCGCCGCCTCGGCAGCGACGGCATGCACCCCCGCCTGCGTCACCCGGCTCGCCGCCTCGTGCAGGTCCGACGAGTTGAAGCGCACCACGCCGGCGAGCGTCTGGCGGTGCGTGAAGCCCGATTCGGGCGCCATCAGCGCGTCAGCATGCTTCGCGGGCACCTCGACATGATAGCCGAGCACGCCATTGTGGCGGATCTTGAGCGAGGCGATGCCCGTGCGGTCGCGATAGCCCGCCTCGAGCGCGGCGATCGCTTTCCGCCCGTCACGCGCGGTTTCGCGCAGCGCGTCGAGCGCATGATCATAGCCCTCGGCGATATAGCCGCCCTGCGCCGCGTCGACCGGCGGGGTTTCGATCAGCGCGCGGCTGAGTTCGTCGACGAGCGTGCCATGGCCGTCGAGCCCGGGGAGCAGACGCGCGAGCAGCGGCGGCAGATCCGGCCGGCGCGCAAGGCGTTCGCGCAAAATCCGCGCGCCGCCGAGCGCATCGCGGAGCTGCGCCAGGTCGCGCGGCCCGCCGCGCCCGGCAACGAGGCGGCCCAGCGCGCGGCCGGCATCGGGAAGCGCGCGCAGCGCCGCGCGCAGCTCGCCGCGCCACAGCGCATCGCGCGCGAGCGCATCGACGAGGTCGAGCCGGTCGAGGATCGCGTTTTTGTCGGTGAGCGGGCTTGCAAGGTCGTCGGCGAGAAGGCGCGCGCCCGCCGCGGTGACGGTGCGGTCGATCGTGCCGAGCAGGCTGCCCTCGCGCGTCCCCGCCATCGTGCGGACAAGCTCGAGGCTCTCGCGCGTCGCGGCGTCGATCGCCATGCGGTCACCCGCCGACACGCGCAGCGGCGGCTGGAGGAAGATCGGCTGCCCCGTGCCGACATGGTCGAGATAGGCGACCAGCGCCCCCATCGCCGCGCATTCGCCGCGCGAAAAGGTGCCGAAGCCGTCGAGCGTCTGGACCCCGAAGAAGCTTTCCAGCCGCTTCTGCGCCGCGGCGCTCGAAAAATCGCCCGGCGGGCGGCGGACGACCTGCCGCACGGTCCAGGCGGGAGCGTCGCCGCCCGCCTCGCTGACCAACAGTTCGGACGGGGCGAGGCGCGCAAGTTCGGCGTCGACCGCGTCGCGGCGCACCGCGACCACCTCGAACCGTCCGGTCGAAATATCGGCGGCCGCAATCGCGACCTCGCCCTCGCTACCGACCTCGGCCAGCGCGGCGAGACGGTTGGCGCTACGTCCTTCGAGCAGGCTTTCCTCGGTCAGCGTGCCGGCGGTGACGAAGCGGACGATCGCCCGCGCAACGAGCGCCTTCGACCCGCCGCGCGCCTTGGCCTCGGCGGGGCTTTCGACCTGCTCGGCGATCGCGACGCGGTGGCCGGCGCGGATCAGCCGTGCGAGATAGGATTCGGCGGCGTGGACGGGGACGCCGCACATCGGCACCGGCTCGCCGTCATGCTCACCGCGCGCGGTGAGCGCGATGTCGAGCGTCGCCGCCGCCGCCTTGGCATCGTCGAAGAAGAGTTCGAAGAAGTCGCCCATGCGATAGAAGAGCAGGCAATCGCCCGCCTTTTCCTTGAGCGTCCAATATTGCGCCATCATCGGCGTGGCGGCGGGAGCGGTCGCGTTGGAATTGGCTGGCGTACGGGCGGTGACAGGCATGCGACATGCTTAGGGATGGATATAGCCCCGTGGCAAGGCGTGCCACGCGATTCGCGGTTCCATTTCGCCAAGGCGACGTTAGGGAATGGGCTCGGGCGCGCATCTTGTGGATCAACTGAGAGGATAGACGATGGATAGTGGCAGCAAGGTGCAGTTTTCCGACCGCGAGGCCCTGCTCTACCACGAATATGGACGGCCCGGGAAAATCGAGATCGTCGCATCGAAACCGATGGCGACGCAGCGCGACCTCAGCCTTGCCTATTCGCCCGGTGTCGCGGTTCCGGTGTTGGCGATCGCCGAGGATCCGGCGAAAGCCTATGATTATACGATCAAGGGCAATCTGGTTGCGGTGATTTCGAACGGCACCGCGATCCTCGGGCTCGGCAACCTCGGTGCGCTCGCCTCGAAGCCGGTGATGGAAGGCAAGGCGGTGCTGTTCAAGCGCTTTGCCGACGTCGATTCGATCGACCTCGAGGTCGATACCGAAGATCCGCAGGCCTTCATCGACGCCGTCGCGCTGCTCGAGCCGAGCTTCGGCGGCATCAACCTCGAGGATATTGCGGCGCCCAACTGCTTCATCATCGAGCAGGCGCTGAAAGAGAAGATGAACATCCCGGTGTTCCATGACGACCAGCATGGCACCGCGATCATCACCGCCGCGGGCCTGATCAACGCCTGCCACCTGACCGGCCGCGACCTTGATACGGTGAAGGTCGTCGTCAACGGCGCCGGCGCCGCGGCGATCGCGTGCACCGCGCTGATCAAGGCGATGGGCGTCCGGCACGAAAACGTCATCATGTGCGACCGCAAGGGCACGATCTACCAGGGCCGCACCGAAGGCATGGACCAGTGGAAATCGGCGCATGCGGTGCCGACCGAGGCGCGCGACCTGACCGAAGCGCTGGTCGGCGCCGACGTGTTCCTCGGCCTGTCGGCCGCGGGCGCGCTGAAGCCCGAGATGGTGAAGCATATGGCGCCCGCGCCGATCATCTTCGCGATGGCGAACCCCGATCCCGAAATCTCGCCGCCCGATGCCCGCGCCGCAAGACCTGACGCGATCATCGCGACGGGGCGGTCCGACTACCCCAACCAGGTCAACAACGTCCTTTGTTTCCCCTTCATCTTCCGCGGCGCGCTCGATGTCCATGCGACCGCAATCAACGAAGAGATGAAGATCGCGGCGGCCTATGCCATCGCCGACCTTGCGCGCCAGCAGGTGCCCGAGGAAGTCGCCGCGGCCTATGGCGGGCGGGCGTCGAGCTTCGGCCCCGAATATATCATCCCGTCGCCCTTCGACCCGCGCTTGATGGAAATCGTGCCGGCGGCGGTCGCCGAAGCGGCGATGCAGACGGGCGTTGCGCAGCGGCCGATCGCCGATCTGAACGCGTATCGCACGCGGCTGCGCGCGCGGCTCAACCCGACGACGTCGGTGCTGACGCTCGCCTATGAAGCGGCGCGCAACAACCCGAAGCGTGTCGTTTTTGCCGAAGGCGAGGAAGAAGTCGTGCTGCGCGCGGCGATCCAGTTCCGCGATGGCGGCTATGGCACCCCGGTGCTCGTCGGCCGCGAAGGGCTGCGCGACAAGCTGAAGGAAATGGGCGTCGCCGACCCCGAAAGTTACGAGGTCCACAACAGCGTCAATTCACCGCACGTGCCCGAGATGGTCGACATGCTGTACGAACGGCTGCAACGGCGGGGTTATTTGCGCCGCGACGTCGAGCGGATGGTCAATCGCGACCGCAATATCTTCGGTGCGCTGCTGCTCAAGCTCGGGCTTGGCGACGCAATGATCACTGGCGTCACGCGCACCTATTCGCAGACGATGCGCGAAGTGCGCCGTGTGATCGACCATGCCGAAGGCAAGACGCCGTTCGGCATCCATGTCCTCGTTGGCCAGCATCATACGATTTTCATGTCCGACACGACGGTCAATGAGCGGCCGTCGGCGGAAATGCTCGCCGATATCGCCGAACGCACCGCACAGGTCGCGCGCCGCATGGGACACGAACCGCGCGTCGCCTTCCTCTCCTATTCGACCTTCGGCAATCCGCCCGGAAGCTGGCTCGACAATATCCGCGAGGCAGTGGCGATTCTCGACCAGCGCAAACCCGGCTTCGAATATGAAGGCGAAATGGCGCCCGACGTCGCGCTCAACGAGAAGGTGATGGCGAAATACCCCTTCTGCCGCCTGTCGGGTCCCGCGAATGTGCTGGTGATGCCGGGGCTGCAGTCGGCCAATCTGTCGGCGAAGCTGCTGCGCGAACTGGGCGGCGGTGCGGTGATCGGCCCGATGCTGGTCGGCATGGAGCATCCGGTGCAGGTCGCGACGATGGCATCGCCGGCGTCGGACCTCGTCACGCTGGCCGTCCTCGCGGCGGGCGGAATCGCGCAGTAGCTATTTGGCAAGATCATCGCCCCCGCGAAGGCGGGGCACCGATGATGGCAACCTTGCCGCCAGACTGGGCCGATAGCCGTCCGGCGGCAAAGCGCATCCGAACCCATGATGAATAAGGATATTCGGAACGGAAAGACAGCAACAGCCGGTCGGCTTTCGCGTCAGGATTACGAGAGAGGGGGGCGTCGGCCCTCGGCCTTTGACCAATCGTCGGGGACCGCGACGGCAAAGAGCAGCCGGGAACCAACGTGTTCAACCGCCACGGTTGCCCCGCCGAGCGGGAAAACTCGGCGGGGCGCATCCCGCCCCAGGGTCAACGGGGACGGGGTGACTGGCCAATTTGCCTCGTCCGCGCGCGTAACCAGGGCTCCCCCTCGTCCAGCACAGACAAAATGGCTTATTCGCGAAATGCCGTTTCCTTCAGCCGCGTCAGCGGCGTCAGCAGGTAGGAAAGGATCGATCTTTTCTCGCCCAAAAGGCTGACCATCGCGATCATGCCGGCGCCTATGCGCAAATTTCGTCCGTTGGCGTCCTTGAGCGGTGGGCCGACCGTGCGGACCTGAACGGCATAGAAGCTTTCCTTGAGCGCTTCATTGTAGATGGCGTCCGGGGATATCGAGACCACCTCGCCCTGCATCCAGCCAAACACGGACGAATTATAGGCCGTAACCTCGACGCGAGCCTTCTGACCGAAGCGGACGTTCGCGATGTCAGACGGGCGCACGGATGCCTCGATCAGGAGGACAGATTCGGCGGGCACGATTTCCACGACGGGCTCGCCCGCCGGCACGCTGCCACCGATGGTCGTCACGAGGACGCGGTTGACGATACCCGACATGGGCGCGCGCACCTTGGTTCGATCGACCTTGTCCTTGAGCGCCGGAAGTGCGGTCTCCCGCGACGCAAGCTCGGCCTGAACCTGGGTCAGCTCATTGGCGGCTTCCGACTTCCAGTCGCTGCGCTGTTGAGCAAGTTGCGCCTGTGCCTCCGCCACGCCAGCGATAGCGCGCGACAGCGCGGACTGGGCGGCATCGACTTCGCTCTGCGACACCGCAACGCCATTTTCCGCCCGTACCAGATCGATTTTTGGAACGATCGACTGCACAGCCAGTGGCCGGATCATTTCCAGTTCCGTCCGCCTGCCCTCAAGAGCTGATGTGCGTGCCGCCACCGACGCCCGTGCTTCGGAAACCTGACGCTGTGCCTGCGTCAACCGCGCCTCGGCGGCACCGACGAGGCTGTCATATTCTGTTTTCCGCGAGGCATAGAGCGATTGCTCCATGGCGACCTGCTCGCTTGCACTCGTACCGCGAATAGCCGGCCGCGTTCCGAGAACCTCCCCGCGAAGCCGGTCGGCCTTCGCTTGCAAGGCTTCCACCCCCGCCGCGCCGCTCGCATAGGCCGCGCCGGTCAGCGTCGGGCTGAGCCGGACGAGCAACTGCCCCTTGCTGACGCGTTGGCCGGCGTGGACATTGATGGCTTCGACGACGCCACCCTCGAGGTTGGATATGACCTGCAACTTGGCGCTGGGGATAACCTGACCCGTAGCGCGAACAGTGCGGTCAATCGTCGTGAAGGCTGCCCAGATGATCGAAAGAACGAAAAAGCCGGCCAGAATGTAAAGCATGAAGCTGGCCATACGGCGCGGCTCAACCGAGAGCGCTCGATCTTCATAATGGGCAATTGCGGAATATGGGACAATGTCAGACATCAGCTTGCCCTCAAGAGCGATATCTTCTGGCTGATCTGGTCCGGCGTACCGTCAACGATAATTCGTCCGCGCGCCATCAATATGACCCTGTCCACCAATGCCAGGAGGCTGGGCCGGTGGGTCACCAAAATCAGGGTCCGCCCCACAAACTCACCCTTCAGCCGTTCGATGAGGCCACTTTCAGTGTCGGTGTCGATCGACGACGTCGGCTCATCAAGGAGCATGATGGGCGGTTGCCTATAAAGCGCCCGGGCAAGCGCGATCGATTGTCGCTGTCCCCCTGAAAGCCCTTCGCCACGATCGCTCAATCTCAGCTCATATCCGTGCGGCAGGGTAGAAATAAAATCCTGCGCCCCGGCGAGGGCTGAAACACGGTGCAGTTCGCTGTCGTCCGGATCGTGCGACAGTTCGATATTTTCGCGGATCGTACCGGTCAGCAGGTTATTGTCCTGCAACAATGCACCGATCTTCGAACGCATCGCCCGCGGTTCCATTTGACGAATATCGATGCCGTCGATCATCACGAGCCCCGAAACGGGTTCATAGAGACCCGCGATCAGCCGCGCGACCGTCGATTTGCCCGATCCGATTGGACCGATCAGCGCGACATGCTCACCTGGTGCCACCCGAAACGAAATGTTGCGCAACGCGAATTCGGCCGAACCCGGATACCGAAAATCAACGTCACGAAACTCGATCCCGCCTTCAATGAACATCGGCGTGGCCCGGTCCGTCTCTCCGCCTTCGTCGGGTTGTTTCATGAAAGCGTCGAGCTGGCGGTAGGCCGTGCGTGCCGAGTGAATACGGGTCAGGAGCTGGGCGATCTGCGACAAGGGTGCGACCGCTCTGCCCGCAAGGATGGAGCAAGCGATCAACGCCCCCATGGTCATCTCCTGATCGGCAATCTTGAAGACGCCGATGAAGACCACGCCCGCATAACACAGCATCTGCGCCGACAGCGCGCTGTTCACCGCCAGATTGGCGATCACCCGCTGGCGCATGGAAGTCAGCGCCTGCACTTCGACCGCCTGGTCGTACCGCCTATCGAGCATCGGACCAGCGCCGGAGACTTTGACGGTTTCCAGGCTTCCGATGGTCTCCACAAGAACGGACTGCTTCGACAAGCTCGTACTGAGCATGACGTGCGCATGCTTTCGCAGCGAGGGCTGCAGGGCAAGGCCAAATGCGAGCACAAGCGGGACGAGGATGATCGGCACCCAAACCACCTCACCTCCCAACAATCCGATCACAAGCAGGGTGAGGAGCAGGAAAGGCACATCGACAAGCGCCGACACTGTGGCGGAGGCGAAGAAATCCTTCACCGTATCGACTTCCCGCACGATAGCCGACAGGCTGCCGGTCGAGCCCCGCCGCTGGTCGAGCCGCATGTCGAGTATTTTTGCGAACAGGGCGCGGCCGATCCGCTGGTCCAGCCTCACGCCGGCGACGTCGACGAAATAGGCGCGCAGCCCTTTCATGATGAAATCAACCACGATGACGATCATCAGGCCGATCGTCAGGCCGATGAGCGACGCATAGGCGCTCGTCGGTATGACGCGGTCATAGACCGTCATCGTGTAAAGCGAGAGAAACAGGCCGAAGATATTGATCAGCGCCGCCGCCACGCCGACGCGGACATAGAGCCACCGATTTTCATGCAATGGCTTTGATAGCCATTCAGAGAGGCCCAGCATCCGGTCGCCAGCCAGAATGCCGTGCCCCTGCCCCTGGATATTTCCGAGCACTCGCTGCCCCCCTATACGTCGGTGGTCATGTGCGCGTCAGGCGAAGAGTTGTGTCTGATGGATCGTCAGGCTGCTATCCCCCGGTCCGTTATCCGAAATGAAATAGTCCGGCGTCGCCTTGGCCAAGGTCAGCGCGGTCACGAAAAGTGAGCTGTCCGCGTCGTGGCCATAGACTGTCCCGCCATCCGACGTCGTGCCGTCATTGTTATAATGGTCGAGCGCGGAATGCATGTCGTTGGCGCTGTGATCGATCCCGTTGACGGGAGCGTTCCAGTTTGAGGAGCTGGTTTTAACCGCCGCGCCGAACTTGAACACATCTTTCGCCTCGTCCTCCAGCCCCGTCGTTCCTGCGAACTTCTGGAGCCAGTCGACCGCATCGTCGATATAATGTTTCGGCGACTCCGTATCCGACGCATCGCCGATATTGTTCCCGGCGAGGCTGTTCAGCCAGGTCGCGACAAGATCGCGGCCAAGCTTATATACCCCGTCGTTCATCTGCTTGTTCGATGCGTTGATGAGCGTCTGGGCGTCCTTCAGTTCGATGAACAGCGTATCCTCATCGGCGTCCGTAAAACCGTCATGGTCATAGTCGCCGACCAACAGGCCGACCTTGTCCCCCGCGCCGCCCGCGACGCCGTCACCATTTGTGTCGACACCGTACAGCAATTCGCCATCGGCAAAGCCCGGTGTCCCGGCCTGCTTCGGCTCGTTGCCCTGGATGCCGTCCCAGAATGTGAAGCCAAGGTTGCCCCAGAATCCAGGCGTCCGCACACCCGGCCCCTCGTTGACGAGGCTGTAATAATAAGCATCGTCGATGTCCCCAACGCCCTGTGCGGTAGTGACCGTCGCCGTGTTCAGATGAACCCCGGCGTCGAACGGCTGGGTATAGTTCAGCGTCCAGGTTTCCCCGACGTCGAGAATGCCATTGGCGACCCCGGACTCACTGATCGTGACGCCGGAAAGGTCGATCGGCACCCCAGGGAGGCCACCTGTCTTATTGATGTCTGTGATGTTGACGTCGGTGAGCGAGACGTTGCCCGTGTTGGCGACCGTGATCATGAAGGAAACAGGCGCACCGATATTCACATTCTGCAGGCCATCGGCGTTGTCGGCGTCGTCATAGGTCACTCCGCCATCGACCGAGACGAATTTTTCGAGGTCGATCGACGGCGCCGGCGCAATCGGGGCCTCGGCGCTGTCGTCGACCGAATCGGTCTCGGTGCTGTCGGCGGTCGCGGTGTTGTCGATGTCGCCATCGCCGCCGCCATTATTGTCGAGGTCAGCCTGCGTCAGGACATAGCTGGTGTCGTAGGTCTGGCTCGCTCCCGGCGCGAGGGTCACCCCCGAGATATTCTGCCCGGTCAGCGGATCGACCACCGTGACGTTGGTCAGCGTGACGTTGCCCGTGTTGGTGACCTTGACCGTATATTGCGCCACGTCGCCCGCGGCA
>NZ_JAKFEM010000019.1:0-9469 GCF_036675685.1 Sphingopyxis sp. | reverse complement strand
GCTGCGTGTCCGCGTTCTCGATGTTCTCCAGCGCGAAGGCTATATCCGCGGCTACAGCGAAGAAGCGCTGGGTGCCAAGGGCCAGCACAAGGGCATCCGCATCGAACTGAAATATTTCGAAGGCCAGCCGGCGATCCGCCACGTGGCGCGCGTTTCGAAGCCGGGCCGCCGCGTCTATTCGGGTTCGAAAGAACTTCCGATCGTGCGCAACGGCCTGGGCATCACCATCGTGTCGACCCCGCGCGGCGTTCTTTCGGACGCCGAGGCTCGCGAGCATAATGTCGGCGGCGAAGTGCTGGCGGAGGTGTTCTGATGTCGCGCATTGGTAAAAAAGCAGTGGAGATCCCCGGCGGCGTCACTGCCGCGATCGACGGCGGCCAGCTGTCGGTCAAGGGTCCGAAGGGCTCGCTCGCGATGCCGCTTTCCGACAACATCAAATATGAAGTCGGCGAAGGCAGCATCTCGATTCAGCCCGCGAACGATACCCGCGAAGCGCGCGCCTTTTGGGGTATGCAGCGGACGCTGGTGCAGAACCTGATCACGGGCGTGACCGAGGGCTTTACCAAGGTTCTCGAAATCACCGGTGTCGGCTATCGTGCCAACTCGCAGGGCAAGACGCTGAAGCTACAGCTCGGCTACAGCCATGATGTCGATTTTGCGGTGCCCGAAGGCATCGAGATCAAGACGCCGGACAATACGACGATCGAGATCAGCGGTATCGACAAGCAGCAGGTCGGCCAGGTCGCGGCGGAAATCCGCCGTTGGCGCAAGCCCGAACCCTATAAGGGCAAGGGCATCAAATATCGCGGCGAGTACATCTTCCGCAAAGAAGGCAAGAAGAAGTAAGCCATGGCACATCTTACCCAATTCGAAAAACGCCGCCAGCGCGTTCGTACTGCCCTCCGCAAGCGGGCTGGTGGGCGTGCGCGCCTGTCGGTGCACCGTTCGGGCCGCCACATCTATGCACAGCTCATCGATGACGCTGCCGGCCAGACGCTGGCCGCGGCCTCGACGCTCGACAAGGATGTCCGCGGCAAGACCGGCGCGACCACGGCGGCCGCTGCCGACGTTGGCAAGCGCCTCGCCGCTGCCGCCAAGAAGGCGGGCGTGACGCAGGTCGTGTTCGACCGCGGCGGTTTCCTGTTCCACGGGCGCATCAAGGCGCTGGCCGACGCGGCTCGCGAAGGCGGATTGGAGTTCTAATCATGGCAGACGAAGTACAGAACGTCGAAGGCGCTCCCGAAGCAGCCCCCACCGAAGGCCAGGCTCCGCGCCGCGGCCGCGGCGGTGGCGGCGGTCGTGATGGCGGCCGTGGCGGTCGTGACGGTGGCCGTGGCCGCCGCGACGATCGTCGCCCGCGCGACGAAGAGGGTGGCGAAGAGCTGATCGAAAAGCTCGTTCACATCAACCGCGTCTCGAAAACGGTGAAGGGCGGCAAGCGCTTCGGTTTCGCCGCGCTCGTCGTCGTTGGCGACGGCAAGGGCCGCGCCGGTTTCGGTCATGGCAAGGCGCGCGAAGTGCCCGAAGCCATTTCGAAGGCGACCGCGGCGGCGAAGAAGTCGATGATCCGCGTTCCGCTGCGCGACGGCCGTACGCTGCACCATGATGGCCGCGGCCATTTCGGCGCCGGCAATGTGACGCTGCGTTCGGCGCCTGCCGGTACGGGCATCATCGCCGGTGGCCCGATGCGCGCGGTGTTCGAATCGCTGGGTGTTGCCGATGTGGTGACCAAGTCGGTCGGCACCTCGAACCCCTACAACATGATCCGCGCAACCTTCGAAGCGCTCGGTGAACAGACCAGCCCGAAGTCGGTCGCGCAGCGTCGCGGCAAGAAGGTTTCGGACCTGATCAAGCGCGGCGGTGCATCCGACCGCGCAGCCGAAGCCGAAGCCGCGGCGGTGACGGAGTAAGACGATGGCTGACAAGAAGATCAAGATCCGCCAGATCGGTTCGCCGATCCGTCGTCCCAAGGGCCAGCGCGCCATCCTGACCGGGCTCGGCCTGGGCAAGATGCACCGTGAGGTCGAACTGGTCGACACCCCCGAAGTGCGCGGCATGATCCGCAAGCTGCCGCACATGGTGGAAGTCATCGAGGGCTAAACCCCTCGGGACTCCCCGAATATCTATCCGCGCGACAAAAGCGAAAGCGAGTGCAATGACGATCAAGCTTAACGAACTTCGTGACAACAACGGTGCCCGCAAGGGCCGCATGCGCGTCGGACGCGGCATCGGCTCGGGCAAGGGCAAGACCGCCGGCCGCGGCCAGAAGGGCCAGAAGGCCCGCAGCGGCGTCGCGATCAACGGCTTCGAAGGCGGCCAGATGCCGCTCCACATGCGCATCCCGAAGCGCGGTTTCAACAATATCTTCGCCAAGGACTTCGCGATCGTGAACCTCGGCATGATCCAGAAGCTGATCGATGCGAAGAAGCTCGACGCCAAGGCCGTGATCGATCACGCGGCGCTCAAGGCCGTTGGCCTGGCGCGCGGCGGCAAGGACGGCGTCCGCCTCCTCGCCAAGGGCGAACTCACCGCGAAGCTGACCTTCGCCGTTGCCGGTGCGTCGAAGGGCGCGATCGAAGCGGTCGAGAAGGCCGGCGGCAAGGTCGAACTGCCCGAACCCAAGGCCGAAGGCGAAGGCAAGAAAGCCAAGCGCAAGGCCGAAGCGGCCAAGAAGGCTTAATGCACCTGGGGGCGGGTCGGCACGGGTCGATCCGCCCCCGTCGCATCTGAATTCGGGCCTTTCCCCTTGCGCTTCGTGACCGTCGAACGCACATAGGCGCCGGGTCGCGGGGGCGCGGTCCGCCACTCGAGGAAAGATCATCATGGCCTCTCGCGCCGACCAGCTTGCTTCCAACCTGAACTTTTCGAAGTTCGGCCAGGCGACCGAACTCAAGAACCGCATCTGGTTCACGATCGGTGCGCTGATCGTCTTCCGCTTTCTGTCGTTCGTGCCGCTGCCGGGGGTCGATCCCGTCGCGCTGGCATCGCTTTACAGCCAGGCCGCCTCGGGCGGCGTCCTCGACATCTTCAACACTTTTTCGGGCGGCAGCCTGGAGCGCATGAGCATCATCGCGCTCGGCGTCATGCCCTATATCACGGCGTCGATCGTCGTGCAGCTGGCGGCTGCCTTGTCGCCCAGCCTCGCCGCGCTCAAGAAAGAGGGCGAAAGCGGGCGCAAGAAGCTCAACCAGTACACGCGCTACGGCACCGTCGCGCTGACCGCGATCCAGGGCTATTTCATCGCCGTCGGGCTCGAAACGCTCGGCGCGAGCCAGGGGATCGCCGCGGTCGTCGACCCCGGCATGCTGTTCCGCATCGGCGCGGTCATCAGCATCGTCGGCGGTACTTTGTTCCTGATGTGGCTCGGCGAGCAGATCACCAGCCGCGGCATCGGCAACGGCGTCTCGCTCATCATCATGGCGGGCATCCTCGCCCAGCTGCCGCGCAGCTTTGCGCAGATGTTCACCCAGGTCCGCGAAGGTTCGATGGGCGGCGGCACGATCGTAGCGGTCCTCGGCGGCGCGATCGTCATCATCGCCTTCATCAGCTTCATGGAACGCGCGCAGCGCCGCGTGCTCGTCCAATATCCCAAGCGCGCGACCCAGCGCGGCGTGATGCAGGCCGACCGCAGCCACTTGCCGCTCAAGGTCAACACCGCGGGCGTGATCCCGCCGATCTTCGCCTCGTCGCTGCTGCTGATGCCGCTGACCGTGACGCAGATGATGGGCAACAATGTCCAGGGCGACACCGCGACGAGCGATTTCCTGATCACGCTCAACCAGTATCTCGCGCACGGCCAGCCGCTCTACATGGCGCTCTATGCCGCGGGCATCATCTTTTTCTGCTTCTTCTATGTCGCCGTCGTCTTCAACCCCGAAGAGACCGCCGACAATCTGAAGCGCCAGAACGGCTTCATTCCCGGCATCCGCCCGGGCAAGAACACCGCCGCTTATCTCGACCATGTGCTGACGCGCATCACCGTGATCGGCGCGGCCTATCTGGCGGCGATCTGTCTGATCCCCGAATATTTCATCGCCGGATCGGGCCTGCCGTTCCAGCTCGGCGGCACCAGCCTGCTGATCATCGTCAACGTGACGATCGACACGATCAGCCAGATCCAGAGCCACATGCTCGCGCATCAATATGGCGACCTCATCAAGAAGGCCAAATTGAAGGGCGGCGTTGCGCGACGCTAAAGCGCCCGCTACGTCCATCCGCGCCAGAGGAATAGGGCAACGGGCAGGAAACAGGGGCCTCCATGACGCTGAATATCATTTTGCTGGGTCCGCCGGGGGCGGGCAAGGGAACGCAGGCGGCGCGCCTGGAAGACGAGCATGGCATGGTCCAGCTGTCGACCGGCGACATGCTGCGCGCCGCGGTCAAGGCGGGAACGCCGATCGGCCTCCAGGCAAAAGCCGTAATGGACGCCGGCGAGCTGGTCTCGGATGCGATCGTCTCGGGGCTGATCGGCGAACGGCTCGACGAGCTGGGCGGCGACGTTTCGGTGATCTTCGACGGCTATCCGCGTACCGCGGCGCAGGCCGACGCGCTCGACACGATTCTCAGCGACCGTGGCCGCAAGCTCGATCATGTGATCGAGCTGCTGGTCGAGGAAGACGCGCTCGTCGACCGCATCACCGGCCGTTTCTCGTGCGGCAACTGCGGTGCGGGCTACCACGACCGCTACAAGCTGCCCAAGGTTGCCGACACCTGCGACGTGTGCGGCAGCCACGACTTCAAGCGCCGTCCCGACGACAATGAGGAAACGGTGCGCACGCGCATGACCGAATATCGCGCCAAGACCGCGCCGATCCTGCCGATCTATGAAGCGCGCGGGATCGTGACGCATGTCGATGGCATGGCGCCGATCGATCAGGTCAACGACGCGATCGAAACCGTCCTCGCGACTGCCAGCTAGCCAGTTTCCCCGGCGCCGGTTATTGAGGCGCCAAGGGGGAACGGGCTGATGGCGATTTCCAGATATTTTGCAGGCGCCGCCATGATCGGCGCACTTGCTTTCGTGCCGGCGGTGAGCGCCAAGGTCGTCGATCAGAGCGAAGCCGGCTTCACTGTCGCGCACACCGCGCAGGTCGCGGCGACCCCCGCGGATGTGTGGAAAATGCTCCGCATGCCCCAGAACTGGTGGTCGAAGGATCATAGCTGGTCGGGCGATGCCGCGAACTTTTGGCTCGATTCGCAGGCGGGCGGCTGTTTCTGCGAGAAACTGCCCGACACCGGATCGGGCGTCGGTAGCGTCCAGCACGCGCGCATCCTGTTTTCGAAACCGAACCAGCTGCTTCGCCTGTCGGGTGCTTTCGGGCCGTTACAGGGCGAGGCGCTGAACGGCACGCTGACGATCCAGATCAAGGAGACGCCGACGGGCAGCGCGCTGCGCTTCGACTATGTCGTCGGCGGCTATATGCGCTTCAAGGTCGGCGACATCGCCCCCGCGGTCGACAAGGTGATCGGCGAACAATTGCTCGGCCTCGCCAACGCGCTCGGCGGCGCGCTGCCGCCGACGCGCGATGAAAAGGCCGCGGGCGAGGCAGCCGAAAAGCCCGCGTCCAAGGCGCCCGAAGCGAAGGAAGAGCCGGGGCTCGACGCCGCGGTTGCCGACCTGGTCGAGGATGCGCCGAAGTCGGCGCCCGACGAGCGCTAGGCGCCCGGCTTTCCGCGCAGTTTGGCGAGCGCCGCGAAGGGCCCGGCAGCCTCTTCGCTGAGCACGCCCTTTTCGGCGAGGATGCGGTCGGCGTCGGGGTGGCGCGGAAAGGGATCGAGGCCGAGCGAGAGCGTTTGGACCGCGGCTTCGCCCAGATCGATCCGGTCGCCCTCGAGCGGCAGCAGGTCGAGATCGTCGCTGCCGATCTCGATCTCGTCCTCTTCGCTGGCAGGCGCATCGACATCGCGCAGGAAGCGGAGGTCGAAGCTTTCGGTCAGCGTCGCGGGGACCGGAAGGTCGGTCGCTGCGCAATGCTGGACAAGGTCGGCGTGCACCGCGCCCTTCGCGGCGATCCCGCCGGCGACGGTGCGAATTTCGGCGGTCACGGTGAAGCGGTCGAGCGCTGCCAGCCCCAGCCGCTTTGCAATGCGGGCTCGCGCGTCGGCGTCGGCCTCGATCGCAATGTCGCGGCCTTGCGCGGCATCGGCGAGTGTCACGACCAGCGAGAATTCGGCGTCGGCGCTCAACCCCGCGCTCCGGTCAGGCGGTCGGCGGTAACGAGATCGGACACCGGGGTCGCTGCGAGCGACGCGCGCAGCGCCGCGACTTCGGCCATCACATGCGCAAGCCCCGCTTCGGCGGGCTCGTTGCCGCGCCAAAGGTTGCGGACCAGCGCCGCGCGCAGCTCATCCGATCCGTCGGCGGCGCGATAGACGCCGAGCCGACCGCCGAGCGCGCCGACCATTCGGCCGATCTGCTTGCCGACGACCATGTCGCCAAAGCCGATCTGGCGCATCTGTCCGTCCATGTCGTTCACGAACAATTCGGTCAGCTCGACGCCGGCAAGCTTGTGCGCCGGGTCTTCGTCGATGCGGTGGAGCACGAGCGCCATCACCAGGCTGACCATGTCGAACCGGCCGTCGAGCGTGTCGGGGACCGTTCCTTGGACGTACCAGTGCGGTGCGCGCGCGACGCTGACCACGGCATTCCAGAGCGGGCGCCGCGCCTCGCGTGGGTCGGGACCGGATTTGAATAATTTGCGAAGTGAGATCATGGCACCCGTTTAGGCGTAAACGGCGCGGCGGAAAAGAGCCGCCGGTCAGCTTGTGGCAAGCTTTGCCGCGGCACAAGCGGCTTGTGCGCGCTGTCCGCTTGCGGTTAAGAGGCGCCAGAGCCAGCGCCGACCGCCCGGATTAGCGACGGACCGGCGCAACGGAGATAATAGATGCCTTATTCCATCGTTTCGCTTCCCGCCTCGCGCGCGCGCCTGGTCGCCCTTGGACTGATCGTGGCGCTGGCCTCCGGCGGTTGCGCGCAGCTCAAGGGGCGGCAGGGCTATGTTGTCGATCCGCTGCTGACCGAAGCGATCACCGCGGGTGTCGACAATCGCGAATCGGTGGAAAAGACGCTCGGCCGCCCGACCTTCGTCGGCCAGTTCAGCAACAATGAATATTATTATGTGTCGCGCGAAACGCGCCAGCTCGCCTTCGCCAAGCCGCGCCCGGTGGATCAGCAGGTCCTGCGCGTCCGTTTCGACCCCGCGGGCAATGTCGTCGCGGTCGATCGCACCGGTCTCGAACTCGTGAGCAGGATCAGCCCCGAAGGCGACAAGACCCCGACGCTGGGCCGTCACCGCAGCTTCTTCGAAGACATCTTCGGGAACATCGGTGCGGTCGGCGCTCCGGGAGCCGGCGCTCCCGGTCAACAGTAAAGCTATTGCGCCGCCCCCGCTCTCGGGAAGGCTGATGCTATAACTCGCTGGGAATAGCCATTTAAGCCTCTTGTGGCTGCTTTGCGCCTCATTTCAGTCTTGGGGAAACTCTTAAGCTGTCGTCCGCGACGCTTGAGAAGCGGCCGCTAACGGGCGGTTGAGCCTGCGTTCCGCCATGGCATTCAAGAACTAAGGTCTGGCGGTTAGCCGCCAAGATAGACGGTTTTTCGAGCCCGTCGAAAATTTCGCAGTCGACCGGCGCGGCGGGATCGGCGTCAGATGGCCATCTTCAATGATTAATAATAGTTGAATGGATCATTTACCTTCTCTAAACAGATCTACATCGGTCGTTGCGACTCGAACAGGCTTACTGCCCCGTCGAGCCGTTGAAAGCGAAGCTTTGCCTTCGCGCGGCCTGTTGAATCCACTCCAGGTCATCGCGTGAGGGCGACTGGGTGGGATGAACCAAAATGGCTGACATCGACATCACGGCTCTGGACGCGTCAACGACAATCGGTGGCGCGATTTTCAAGAAACTGTCGCCTTCGGGCGCTGGAACAGGACAATATAATACGTTTCTCGCGATTTCTGACAATGACGGAAATGAGCGCGGCTTCAATTCGGACGATACAAATCCGCTTGATAATACCAACAATGATATCGATGTTTCAAAAACCCATACGGTTCTTCTCGGTACCATTCCTGTAAAGATTATCGACGGCGTTGCTTATTATGAATTTCATGTCGATCTGAACGAATCCAACAACGTTCCCAGCGCACAAATTTCGCTGGATGCATTTCAGATCTATACGTCGAACAATGCCGGGATCGAGGATCTCAATGTTCTGCAGAGCCAGAATCTGGCCTATAATATGGACGCCGGCGGCGACGTCACCTTGCTGATGTCCGATGCTTCGTCGAGCGGCAGTGGCAATGACGATTATGCCGTGTTGGTGCCAGTCGCCAATTTTGCCGGACAAGACCCGGCCACAACCTATTTATACCTATATGTCGAGATGGGCTTCAAAGGCGGCGACTTTGCGGTCAACGGCACGTTCGAAGAATGGAACATCCAGCAAGCCGGCACGCTGAACGGGACGAAATTCTCCGACGTGAACAGCGACGGAGTGCGCGATCAGGACGGCGTCGACAATATTCTTGGCAATGCTGACGACGAAGTGGGCGTGGGCGGCGTTACGATCTTCATTGATGATAATAAGAATGGCATCTTCGATGCGCTGACAGAGCGGTCGACCGTCACCAACGCTGATGGCAGTTACTCCTTCGCTGGCGTGGCCGTGGGCACGCACCAAATCGACGAAATTGTGCCACTGGGCTCGACGCAAACGACTGGTGCTTTTGAGACTGCGACGATAGCCAGCGTCGGCCAGACTGTCGTCGTCGATCCGATCGGCAACCATTATCCTGTCCCCAACATTGCGATCGACAAGGCGTTCGTGAACGTCACCGATGGTCCCGACAACGGCAGTTCGACGACGGTGCTCGACGGGGCGGGCGATATCGCCAATTACACCATCGCGGTCACCAACAACGGAGAGACCGGTCTGGTCGACGTTCAGGTCACGGATGCGCTGGCCGATGGCGGTGTAGTGACCGAGGTCAAGAATGGCGCTTTCAATGTTGGCGACGGAAATTCCAACGCTGTGCTCGATGTCGGGGAAACCTGGCAATATACGGTCCAGCAGACCGCGCTTCAGGCCGATCTCGATACGAATGGCGGTGGCGATGGCGACAAGGACAATAGCGCGACCGTCGTTGCGACCCAGCAGGGCGTTCCAACAAAGCAAGTAACCGCGACGGATACGGCCGAGGCGCCGATTGCGCCGGCGCCGTCGCTTGCGATCGAGAAGACCTTCGTGAAATGGGCCGACGACGGTGCCAATGGCGATGCCGCGGGCGACGTGGCGCAATATACGGTGAAGGTCACGAACACGGGCAACGTCACGCTGACCAACGTCACGGTGGTCGATCCGCTGACCGGGCAGAATATCTCGGGGGTGACCCTCGCGCCGGGAGCGAGCCAGACCTACGACACCAGCTATGTCCTGACCCAGGCCGATCTCGACAATAATGGCGGC
>NZ_JAKFEM010000058.1:0-9604 GCF_036675685.1 Sphingopyxis sp. | reverse complement strand
CGCCAAGCGGCTCGACAACGCCCCGCTCGCGATCGTCGACAAGCGCCGCGAACGCGCCGGCGAATCGGAAGTGATGAACATCATCGGCGACGTGAAGGGCCGCTTCTGCATCCTGATCGACGACATCGTCGATTCGGCGGGCACGCTGTGCAACGCCGCCGCCGCGCTGAAGGCCGCGGGCGCCGAGGGCGTCGTCGCTTATTGCACCCACGGCGTCCTGTCGGGCGGCGCGGTCGCGCGCGTCGATGCGAGCGAGCTCACCGAGCTGGTGATCACCGATTCGATCCAGCCCACCGATGCCGTCAACGACAGCGGCAAGGTCCGCGCGCTGACCGTCGCGCCGCTGCTCGGCGAAGCGATCAAGCGCATCGCCGACGAATCGAGTGTCTCCTCGCTTTTCGACTGAAGGCGTTCAGCGCGCGAGCAGCGCGCCGACGATCAGCTCTAGTTCGCGGCGAAAGCTCGCATGGTCGGGCGCCGCATGGACGAGGCCCTTGGCTGTCCAGCAGAGCGCCTGCGCCATGCTCCCCGCGCGCGACACCAGCGCGCCGGGTCCACTCAGCCGGATCGCATTGGCCATCGCGGCAACCAGCTTGCGCTCGGCGGAGCGTACCGCCTCGCCCGGCTCGGGTGCCACCATCACCGCAACCTCGACCCCGTGCGGCGAGGCGCGGAGCATCGTCATATGCTGTCCCGCCCAGGCATCGAGCGCGGCGAGCAGCCGCGCCGCCAGCGTCGCCCCGGGATTGTCCAGACTGCGAAGCGCCTCGGCGAGCGACCGGTCGACCAGTAACTTCATCGTCCAGTCGACCAGCGCCGTTTTCGATCCGAAGCGATTGTAGAGCGCCTGACGCGACACGCCCGCCGCGCGCGCCAGATCCTCCATCGACGCCTTGCGGAATCCCAGCCGCGCGAAGGTGGCCAGAAAGGAATCGGCGGAGATGCGGTCGGACATAGGATCGCATGTACAAAATATATCAATTTTGTACATGCGATATAATCGGGCAATTGACGGCTGCCTCCCATGCTCAGGGGTGGCGGGCACGGCGTCGCTGCGCTAGCGCTCGCCGCATGACCCTTGCTTCCGATCTCGCGCTCGCCAATCGCCTCGCCGATGCCGCCGGCGATGCCATCCGCCCCTTGTTCCGCGCCGCCTTCACGCATGAGGCCAAGGCCGATGCCTCGCCCGTGACCGAGGCCGACCGCGCCGCCGAGGCCGCGATGCGCCGCCTGCTCGATGCCGAGGCGCCGCGCGACGGAATCATCGGCGAGGAATATGGCGCCGAACGCCCCGACGCATCGCGCCAATGGGTGCTCGACCCGATCGACGGCACGGTCAGCTTCATGGCCGGACGCCCGATCTTCGGCACGCTGATCGCGCTGCTGCAGGACGGCTGGCCCGTGCTCGGGATCATCGACCAGCCGATCGCCGGCGAACGCTGGGTCGGCGCGCTGGGACAACCGACCTTGTTCAACGGCAAGCCCGCGCGCACGCGCAGCTGCCGCGACCTTGCCGACGCCGCGCTCGCCACCACCGGCCCGCAATATTTCCCCGACCATGATGCCGAACATTTCATGGCGCTCGCGGCACAGACCGCCCACAAACGCCTGATCTTCGGCGGTGACTGCTATAATTACGGCCTGCTCGCGAGCGGCCATGTCGACCTGGTGGTCGAGGCGGGGCTGAAGCTCCACGACTTCGCCGCGCTGGTGCCCGTGGTCGAGGGCGCGGGCGGGACGATGTGCGACTGGAACGGCGATCCGCTCAACGCCGACAGTTCGGGCCATGTCATCGCGCTCGGCGATCCCGCGCGGCTCGAGGATGTTATAGAGGGACTCGCCTGCCACCATTGAACGGAGAGGAACAGACATGGCTTTCGAAGGCAGCTGCCACTGCGGCGCGGTAACCTATACGGTCGAGGGCGATATTCCGGGCACGGCGATGAGCTGCAATTGCTCGCATTGCCGGCGCAAGGGGTTCTTGCTCGCCTTTGTGCCGATCGACCGGTTCCGGCTGGACAGCGGGGCCGACAAGCTCGCAAGCTACCAGTTCAACAAGCATAATATCGATCATCAATTCTGTACCGACTGCGGCTGTCAGGGCTTTTCGGTCGGCACCGGACCCGATGGATCGAAGATGGCGGCGGTCAATCTGCGCTGTGTTCCCGACGCCGACCTCGATGCGCTGATCATCCAGAAGGTCGACGGCGCGAGTTTCTAGGTCACCGGACCGCCGATCGACCAGATATGGCCGAAGGGGTCGGTGACCTGACCATAGCGCTGGCCCCAGAACTGGTTGTCGAGCGGAAAGCGGACCGAGGCGCCGGCCGCGAGCGCCCGGTCCCACGCCGCATCGGCATCGGGGACATCGAGATGCAGTCCGACGCCCGCGGGCGTCGATGAGCCCTGACCATCGCCCATTTCGGGGAAATCGTCGTTGAGCATCAGCGGGCCGCCATTGAGTTCGAGATGCGCGTGCAAGATGCGCTGGCCATCCTCGGCCATATGGCGGCCGCTTTCGGACGCGCCGAATGCACGCATATAGAAATCGATCGCTTCGCTCGCCCGATTGCCACGAATCGTCAGGTGGGGGACGACGCCCGCCATTGCGCAATATTCTTCCGACATGCGACTCACTCCCTTCGATGATGATGGGGCTTATTGTTACCCTGCGCCGCGGCATCGGGGAACAAGCTTGCATTTCCGGGCGAATCCCCCTAAGCGCCCCGCTTCCGATTGTGTCGGCTGGCTGAAAGGGCTGCCAGGCCGATACGCAAACGGACTTCCAAAGGAGACCAAAATGCCCAAGTTGAAGACCAAGAGCGGTGTGAAGAAACGCTTCAAATTCACCGCCTCGGGCAAAGTGAAGCACGGCGTTGCCGGCAAGCGTCACCGCCTGATTTCGCACAATTCGAAATATATCCGCACCAACCGCGGCACCAGCGTGCTGAGCGATTCGGATGTGGCCCATGTGCGCCTCTGGGCGCCGTACGGCCTGAAGTAAGGAGCGCTAAGGCATGTCACGCATCAAACGCGGCGTCACCACGCGCGCCAAGCACAAACGCGTATTGGAACAGGCGAAGGGCTTTTATGGCCGTCGCAAGAACACCATTCGTATCGCCAAGCAGGCGGTCGAAAAGGCCGGCCAATATGCCTATCGCGACCGCAAGGTTAAAAAGCGGAACTTCCGCGGTCTGTGGATCCAGCGCATCAACGCCGCGGTTCGCGCCGAGGGCCTGACCTATTCGCAGTTCATGCACGGCGTGAAGCTGGCGGGGATCGAACTCGACCGCAAGGTCATGGCGGACCTCGCGATGAACGAAGGCACCGTCTTCACGACGATCATCGCCCAGGCGAAAGCGGCGCTGCCCAAGGCAGCCTGACGCTTCGACCCAAGCGAACGAAACAAGGGCGGTCCCGACGGGGCCGCCCTTTTTCTTTGAGGTTGTGTGGAGTGAAGCGGCGTCCGCTCGCCACGAAGAAGCGGCGCGAAACTCTCGTTCCGCGCCGCCTCGACAATGGTTCCAGTGGAAACCATCGCCCCCCCGCCCGTACCGAAAAGCCGTGGGTCGCAGAAGCTGCCGGCCGGAACGAAGCTCGGAAAATCAGTCGTCTTTTTCAGGTCCTTACCAAATCCCCATCCTTTGGCACCGACGCCGTCGGCTCGGCGGCGACCTGTCGCCGCGTCCGCCAATCCGGGCGCACGGCATCGCCGTCGCGCCCGATATTCCCCTCGCAGGCTCCGCTCCCCCAAGAGCGGGCAACGCAACTATGCCGCAGGCGGCGAGTATAAAATTGTAAAAACCCGACAAGAACGGACAGCGAAACATTGTTTTTCGCCGACTTTGCCCGTTAGATGGAGGCCGCATGCCCCAACGCGACGCGCCAGCGGAGGACAGGACACCGGATCTATCCGGCGTACGCGTCGCGACGCGCTTCTTCCCGCTGTCGGCGGCGCTGCGCCCCTATGTCAGCACCATCTACCTGACCGAGGTCGTCGTGCCCGACGACACGCGCATCGACGATTATCTGCACCCCGAATGGGCCAATCTGCGATTTATCGAGGGTGACGCGCCGTTCGCCGCGATCGGCGGCGGCCCGGTGGTCGCGACGCCGCGCTTCGTCGCGACCGGCCCTACGAGCAAGGCAAGCTATTTTGCCGCGGGCAATATGCGCGCCTGGGGCATCGGCATCCTTCCGATGGGCTGGGCCAAATATATTTCCTTGCCCGCCGAGGATCTCGCCGACCGTTTTTGCGACGGCAACGCGCATCCCGCCTTCGCGCCTTTTGCGCCGCTGACAGGGATGCTGCGACAAGTGAATGACGTCGATGCCGCTGTGGCGATGATCGACGCGCATTTTTGCGGCCTCCTCGCGGGCGCGCCGCCCGACGATCCGGCAATTCTCGCCGCGCATCGCGCGCTGGTCGACGATGATCTGTCGAGCGTCGCCGACCTTTCGGCCAAGCTGGCGCTGTCCGAACGCTCGATCGAGCGATTGAGCCTCCGCGCCTTCGGATTTCCCCCGAAATTGCTGCTGCGGCGTCAGCGTTTCCTGCGGTCGCTCGGGCGCTTCATGCTCGACCCGTCGATGGCGTGGATCGATACGATGGATCATCATTATTACGACCAGGCGCAGTTCACGCGCGACTTCCAGCGTTTCATGGGAATGAGCCCGCGTGAATATGCGACGCGGCCCAAACCGATATTGGGCGCCGCGGCATTTGCGCGCGCCGCCGCGGCAGGGGCCGCGGTGCAGGGCTTGCACAAGCCTGCAGGATAGCCCCGTTTCCCGCCAATAGGCTTGATTGCAGGGCGCGTTCGGTGCAAGCGGCAGGCGACGGACGCGCGGGCAGCCGCCGTATCCAAAAG
This sequence comes from Sphingopyxis sp., assembly GCF_036675685.1. Classification (GTDB taxonomy): domain Bacteria; phylum Pseudomonadota; class Alphaproteobacteria; order Sphingomonadales; family Sphingomonadaceae; genus Sphingopyxis. The sequence goes on along the minus strand of NZ_JAKFEM010000058.1, from coordinate 4,733 downwards.
AACCAGAGAAATGCAGGCCGGCAGCGCCAGCGCCGCCGGAACAGGACGAACGACGATGAGCGATATTCAGGCCATTCAGGCGCAGCTGGTGGACGACATAGCGGCGGCGGCCGACCTCGACGCGCTCGAAGCGCTGCGCGTCGCCACGCTTGGCAAGGCGGGGAGCATCACCGCGCTGCTCAAGACGCTGGGCAGCATGACCCCCGACGAGCGGCAGGCGCGGGGACCCGAGATTCATGGCCTGCGCGAGACGGTGACCGCAGCGCTGGGCACACGCAAGGCCGCGCTCGACGCGGCGGCGCTCGACGTGAAGCTGGCCGCCGAGGCGATCGACATGTCGCTGCCCGCCGAAGCCGCCCCGCGCGGCAGCGTCCATCCGGTGAGCCAGGTGATGGACGAGCTCGCCGAAATCTTCGCCGACATGGGCTTCGCGGTCGCCACGGGCCCCGAGATCGAGGATGACTGGCGCAATTTCACCGCGCTGAACATCCCCGAGACGCATCCGGCGCGCGCGATGCACGACACCTTCTATTTCCCCGAAGTTGGCGAAAGTGCCGCGCAGCGTATGCTGCTCCGGACGCACACTTCGCCGGTGCAGATCCGCACGATGATGTCGCAAGAGCCGCCGATCCGCATCATCGCGCCGGGGCGCGTCTATCGCAGCGACAGCGACGCGACGCACACGCCGATGTTCCATCAGGTCGAAGGGCTCGTCATCGACCGCGGCATTCATATGGGGCATCTTAAATGGACGCTCGAAACCTTCCTCAAGGCCTATTTCGAACGCGACGACATCGTGCTGCGCCTGCGCCCCTCCTATTTCCCCTTCACCGAACCCTCGGCCGAGGTCGATGTCGGCTATAAACAGGAAAAGGGCCGCCGCATCGTCGGCGGCCATGGTGACGATGATGGCCATGCGTGGATGGAGCTGCTCGGCAGCGGGATGGTCAACCGCCGCGTGATCGCCAATTGCGGGCTCGATCCCGACGAGTGGCAGGGCTTTGCCTTCGGGGTCGGGGTCGACCGGCTCGCGATGCTCAAATATGGCATGGACGACCTTCGCGCTTTCTTCGACGGCGACCTCAGGTGGCTGTCGCACTACGGGTTCGGCGCGCTGTCGGTGCCCACGCTGAGCGGGGGGATTTCGGCATGAAGATCACCCTCGATTGGCTGAAAGAGCATCTGGATGGTGCCTTCGACGTCGCCGATGTTGTCGCTACGCTCAACCGCATCGGCCACGAGGTCGAAGGCGTCGAGAATCCGGCCGAGAAACTCGCCGGTTTCCGCGTCGCGCGCGTGCTCACCGCCGAGAAACATCCGCAGGCCGACAAGCTGCAGGTGCTGACCGTCGAGGCCGGCCCAGACATCAACGCCGGCGCGCCGCTCACCGTCGTGTGCGGCGCGCCCAATGCGCGCGCGGGGCTCGTCGGCGTGCTCGGCCTGCCCGGTGCGGTCGTGCCCGCGAACGGCATGGAGCTGAAGGTCGCAGCGGTGCGCGGGGTCGAATCGAACGGCATGATGTGCTCGACGCGCGAGCTCGAGCTGGGCGACGATCATGACGGGATCATCGAACTGCCCGCCGATGCGCCGATCGGCACCAGCTTCGCCGAGTATAGCGGCGCGGGCGATCCGGTGATCGACATTTCGATCACCCCGAACCGGCAGGACTGCATGGGCGTGCGCGGGATCGCACGCGACCTCGCCGCCGCCGGGCTCGGCACGCTGAAGCCGCTCGACGTCCCGACGATCGCCGGCGAGGGCGCCCCCGCGACCGAGATCGCCACCCACGATCCCGAAGGCTGCCCCGCCTTCTATGGCCGCACGATCGGCGGCGTTACCAACGGCACCGCGCCCGAATGGATGCGGCGCCGGCTGGAGGCGGTCGGCCAGCGATCGATCTCGGCGCTCGTCGACATCAGCAATTATGTGATGTTCGACCTCGGCCGCCCGAGCCATATCTATGACCGCGCACAGTTGACCGGTGCGCTTGTCGCCCGGCGCGCCAAGGATGGCGAAAAGGTCGTCGCGCTCAACGGCAAGGAATATGTGCTCACCGACACGATGACCGTGATCGCCGACGATCATGGCGTCCATGACGTTGCCGGCATCATGGGCGGCGAGCATAGCGGGTGTAGCGAGACGACGACCGACGTGCTGATCGAGGTCGCCTATTTCACCCCCGAGCGCATCGCGCTGACCGGACAGGCGCTCGCGCTGACCAGCGACGCGCGCAGTCGTTTCGAGCGCGGGGTCGACCCGGCGTTTCTCGACGACGCGACCGCGATCGTCACCGGCCATGTCCTCGCGATTTGCGGCGGCACCCCGTCGGCGATGACGCATGCGGGGGCGCCGCCCGCCGACGTGAAGACGATCGATTATGATCCCACGCTGTCGGCGACCCTCGGCGGCATTGCGATCGCCCCCGAACGGCAAAAGGACATCCTTGCCGCGCTCGGTTTCGGCGTGATCGAACAGGGTGGCCGCTGGCAGGTATCGGTGCCGAGCTGGCGTCGCGACATCGATGGCCCCGCCGACATCGTCGAGGAAGTCACGCGCATCACCGGCTTCGATGCCATCGCCTCGGTCCCGTTGCCGCGCACCGACGGCGTCGCGAAACCGACCGCGACCCCCGAACAATTGACCGAACGCCGCCTGCGCCGCGCCGCGGCGGCGACCGGGTTCGACGAAGCCGTCACCTGGTCGTTCATCAGCGAACGCGATGCCGCGCCCTTCGGCGGCGGCACCTGGTCGCTCGCCAATCCGATCAGCGAAGACCTCAAGGTCATGCGCCCGTCGCTGCTCCCCGGGTTGCTTGCGGCGGTGCAGCGCAACCAGAATCGCGGCGCGGGCAGCATCCGCCTGTTCGAAATCGGCCGCCGCTACCTCGCCGATGCCGAGCATCCGACGCTTGCCATCGTGATGGCGGGCGACAAGCGCGCCCGCGGCTGGCAGGCGGGCAAAGCCGCGCCGTTCGACGCGTTCGATGCCAAGGCGGCGGCGCTGGCGCTGCTCGAGGCCGCGGGCGCGCCCGCCGACCGGCTGCAGGTGATGGAAGCGGTTCAGACCGGCAGCATCTGGCACCCCGGCCAGTCGGCAACGCTGCGGCTCGGACCCAAAGCGGTGCTCGCCGAATTCGGCGCGCTCCATCCGCTGCTCACCCGCGCCTTCGACGTCGACGGGCCGGTGATGGCGGTGCAGATCTTCCTCGACGCGATCCCGGCGAAACGCGCGAGCGGCCCCGCGCGAGCAGCCTTCACGCCGCCTGCGCTGCAATCGGTGCGCCGCGACTTCGCCTTCCTCGCCCCCAGCACGCTGACCGCGGCCGAGCTGGTGCGCACGATCCGCGGCGCCGACAAGGCCAGCATCGTCGATGCGCGGCTGTTCGACCGCTTCACCGGCCAGGGCGTGCCCGAGGGTCAGGTCAGCCTCGCGGTCGAGGTCGAGCTGCAACCGGTGGAAAAGAGCTTCGCCGAAGCCGAGCTGAAGGCGATCGCCGACAAGGTGGTCGCGGCGGCGGCAAAGCTGGGGGCGACGCTGCGGGGGTAATTGCCGCTTCTCCCGATAGGTCGGTTAGCGACCGATTGCGGTCGTTCGACATATGCTCCATCGATGCAGGAAGCACAGGTTTTGCTGAACGCCGAAATTCGGAGACTGAAATGCTGGATGTGATTCTGGGCCTGTTTCTTCCTGCCGGTCACCGAGATGAACCGCGAGGACCGCTTTTCGTTTTTCTGGCGCTGGTTTTTTGCCTTGCCGTGTCTGTGGGATTGTATCTCTTGGGTCGCGGAACGTAACGGCCCCATAGATCCGTCGGATAGCAGCCCGACGGCAATCGACCGATTGCAGACAGTAAGTCCCATCACTCGTGTGAGCCGACGCATCGCCTCAACAAGGTGCCGTTGCGTCACGGAATCTGGCCGATGGACACCCCACGTTGCTAGGTATATCGACAAAGCGCTCTCTCGTGATCGTACCCTTCTTGGAGGTTTTCATGAACCGCGGCTCGTTTCTTATCGGTGTCGGGATAGCTCTTGCCGGTAGCATCGCGACATTGGAGTGTGCATACGCCCAAGGGGTCAGAGCGGAAGATCCCGACCTGCAGGCAACGCTCGAGAGGATGGATGCGGCTCATATTGCGTTCCACAATGGAAACCCTGAGCCCTCAATGGCCATCTGGTCCCACGCTTCCGATGTGACGCTGACGGGCGGCGCCGGAGGAAAAATTGAGATGGGTTGGGACAACGTGCGTCCGCGGCTGCGATGGGCGAGCGCACAATATACCAGAGGTCGTCAACAGAATGAGCGTGTCCGGGTCACGAGCGCCGGGGACCTTGCCCTCGTGGTGCAGTACGAACACATCTGGTTCTACCCGCCGGGTTCGCAAACGGAATCAGAACGGCACTATCGCGTCACAACCGCGCTTCGCAGGGAGGCGGGGCAGTGGCGCGTGATTCACCGTCACGCCGATACCATGATGGCACGTGAAACCCCACGCTAGTTGGACCCGACGAAGACCGAGTGATCGGCCGATCTGCCTTATATCCGCTTTCCACCCCGTATCAGCCGTTCGGCGCAATTCGGGACACGATGGCGGCTAACGACCGATAGCGGCCATCATTCTCCCCTCCCGCTTGCGGGAGGGGTCGGGGGTGGGCAGCGACGTGGCGACCATACCCACCCCGCTGCGGCTAGCCAGCAAGCTGGCAAGCCTCGCTGCCCCTCCCGCAAGCGGG
>NZ_JAKFEM010000003.1:0-9669 GCF_036675685.1 Sphingopyxis sp. | reverse complement strand
GACAATGAGTTTCAACAAGGATCGCCGCGGCCAGCGGGGGCGCGGCAAGCGCGATGATTTCGGCAATTTCGACAGCTTCGAACCTGCACCCTATGGCGGCGACAGCTATGGCGGCGGCAATCGTGGTGGTGGTTTCGGCGATCGCGGCGGCTTCGGCGGCGGTGACCGTCCCGGCGGCGGCTTCGGCGGTGGCGACCGCAGCGGTGGCGGCGGCTTTGGCGGCGGCGATCGTGGCGGCGGCTTCGGTAGCGGACGTGGCGGCGGCATGCCGGCGCAAGTCGTCGGCGAAGGCAATGGCACGGTCAAATTCTTCAACCCGGCAAAGGGTTTCGGCTTCGTCGCGCGCGACGATGGCGGCGAAGACGTGTTCGTCCACATCAGCGCGGTCGAACAGGCGGGGCTTCAGGGGCTCGCCTCGGGCCAGCCGCTCGGCTTCACGCTCGTCGAACGCAATGGCAAGGTGTCGGCCATCGATCTGAAGATCGAAGGCGAGCCGATGCCGATCGAGGACAGCGGTCCGCGCCGCGACGATCGTGGCGAACGCCCCGGCGGCGCAGCCCCGGGCGGCGCCCGCGGCCGGCGCCAGCTGACCGGTGAACGCACGTCGGGCACGGTCAAATTCTTCAACACGACGAAGGGCTTCGGCTTTATCGCGCGCGACGACGGACAGGCCGATGCCTTTGTCCACATCAGCGCGGTGCAGCGCGCCGGCATGGCGGGCCTCGATGAAGGCGACCGCGTCGCTTTCGATATCGAAGTCGACGACCGCGGCAAGTTCGCGGCGGTGAACATCCAGCCGCATCAGGACTGATCGGCCGGATCAACGGTAAAAACGAAAAGGGCGGCTCGCGGGCCGCCCTTTTTGTTTGGAGTAAAGCTGGGCGATAATGCCTCCCCCTTGATGGGGATAGTGGGGTCAATACCCCAGCGTCGCCTCCAAAAACCAGATGCGCTGCTGCGTCTCGTCGGCCCAGCCATCGACCAGGCCGCTCGTCGCGATGTCGCCATCGGCTTCGGCGGCCGCCTTCACCTCTTTGAGCTGGCCGAGCAGCGTCCTGTTGTCCGCGGCGAGCGTGCGGATCATCGCTTCGGCGTCCGAACCCGCGGCATCGTCGTCGCGGATCGACTGGCGGCGGCCGATGTCGCCGATCGACCGCAGCGCCGGCGCGCCATTTTTGCGCACCCGCTCGGCGATCGGGTCGGTCGTGGCGAAAATCTGCGTCGCCTGCTCGTCGAACAGCAGGTGCAATTCGCGAAAATGCGGTCCCTGGACATGCCAGTGATAATTCTTCGTCTTCAGATAGAGCGCGAAGCTGTCGGCGAGCAGCGCGTTGAGCGCATCGGCGACGGCGGGCTGGTTTTTCTGGGTCGTTTTCTCGGACATGGGAAACATCCTTTCTGTTACCCGGACCATATAGCGCGCCCGCGCGGCGCTTTCCCATTGAACCTATTGGTCGCTATCATCGACAAAAGCGATGAAACCATTGTCGATCGAACGATTCAGCCGATCAGCCCAAACGCGCCCATCGCGGTGCGGATGCTCCAGATGGCAAGGACCGCCGCGCTCAGCCAGCGCAGGATATGCGCCGCGCGCTGCTCGGCGAGCGCGGGACCAAAGGCAAGGAAGGGCAGCATCGCGAGCGTCCAGCCGACGAGCCCGCCCGCCGCCGCCCACTGCCCCGCCCCGCTTGTCGCGGCGAGCGCGCCGATCAGGAAATGGCTGCGGTCGCCGAACTGCGCGGCGAGCATCCGCCCCGCGAGCATCGCGGGCGCAGCGTCCTGCGCGCGCGCAACGTCCAGCGCCGGCCGGACCCGCCAGAGCAGCGCGACCGCCGCCGACAGCATGGCGAACGCGACGAGCAGCGCCGCCACCCCCTGCCCGATCATCCGGTTCGCGAGTCCCCCTGCGATCGCGGCGACGAGCGCGTTGAGAAGGAAGGCGCCGAAGGCGAGGGCGGTGGTAACGCGCCGGTCGGCGCGCACGCTGAGCAGGCGCGACAGGAAAATCCCGCTGCGCCCGTCGGCATTGGCGAGCAGCACCGCCACCAGCGCGAGCATGATTGCATCCATGATCTAAGGTCTGGGTTGTCAGGCGGTTGGCGTCAATGCCCCAAACGCATCGCGACCGACGCGAGCCACGCCTCGTGCGCGGCGGCCGACAATGGCCCGCGCGGCGCGTTTGCCGCATCGCTCATCGCGTCGAGGTAGGTCAGGATCGCGGCGCGATAGCCGCCGCCCGCGACCGCCGATTCGAGCCGGCTGGCCAGCGTTTCGACCGCGGCAAAGCCATTGTCGCGCGCGAGGCAGCGAATGTCGTCGATCCCCCGCACGATCTGCGCCAGCGCGCAATGCGGCAACGCTTCGGCCAGCGCGCCGATCTGGCCGGTAATCCGGCTCTGGATTTCATGATATTGGTCGGCTTGGGTTCGCATCATTCACCCCCTGTCCCTGACGGTAACGATGCGCTTTTTTGGTTAACAGGTGATTAGCGGTGCCCCGGCAAGCTATTCTGCGCCTGCTTGCACCGGTACATGTCGCGGTCGGCCGCCGCCAATATGTCCGATTCGGTCATCCCGATCTGCAGCATCGCGACCCCGAAGCACGCCGACAGCGCGATCTCGTGCCCGTCATAATGCGTGGGTGCCGCGGTCAGGACGTCGCACAGCCGGGTGACCTGCGTACGGGCGCCCTCCTCGCTCGACTGGTCGAGGATCAGGCCGAATTCGTCGCCGCCAATGCGCGCCGCAACATCGGTCGCGCGGATCGAACCGGCGAGCCGCTTGGCGATTTCCATCAGCGCGAAGTCGCCCGCGGCATGGCCAAAGCTGTCGTTGATGAATTTGAGCTGGTTGACGTCGACGAACACGATCGCGGCGCGTTCGGCGTGACGCTCGAACCGCGCCATGCGGTGGTGGATCGCGGTCAGGAAATAGCGGCGGTTGAACAGCGGGGTCAGCGTGTCGCGTTCGGACACGCGCTCAAGCTCGGCGACGGCGATCTTCAATACGCGGTTCTCACGGCGCAACGCGTCGCGTTCGCGGCGTATTTCGCGCAGCTGGTCCTCGATGGAGTCAACGGATACGATGCCGAACTGGTCGACCGCGATCCGTGCCCCCCCTACGCTGTCCATTCGACGTCCCCGAAACGAACCCATGTTCCCCGGCCCCATGCCGGCGGAAATTGTGGGGCGACCCTAAACCCGACTTGATACCAATCGGTAAACGCCAAGGTCAGCATCCATCAATTACCCGTTCGAGGTAATCGATGGATGCGGACCCGGCTCATTGGTGGCGTTGCCCGCGCGCGACCTTGTCGCTAGGGGGAATGCGGCGGCGATTCATCCGTGGGTCGGGGGCCGGTAGAGGAGGGACGGGTGATGGGCGATAGCGCGCCGCAAGCCAAAGTCAGTGTGGGCGTCATCATGGGCAGCCAGTCGGATTGGCCGACCATGGCGCATGCCGTCCAGATCCTCGAGGAGTTCGGCATCGCGCATGAGGTGCAGATCGTATCGGCGCACCGCACCCCCGACCGCCTTGTCGCCTATGCCAAGAGCGCGGCCGAGCGCGGGCTGCAGGCGATCATCGCCGGGGCCGGCGGCGCCGCACACCTGCCCGGCATGGTCGCGTCGATGACGCGCGTTCCGGTGCTCGGCGTCCCCGTCCAGTCGGCGGCGCTCGCCGGCGTCGACAGCCTCTATTCGATCGTCCAGATGCCCGGCGGCGTGCCGGTCGCGACCTTTGCCATCGGCAAGGCGGGGGCGACCAACGCCGGGCTGTTCGCCGCCGCGCTGCTTGCCAATACCGACGCGAAGCTCGCCCAAAAACTCGACGCCTGGCGCGATGCCCAGACGAACAGCGTCGCCCCCATTCCCGTTCGCGAGGGCTGAGCGTCGGTGCTGCCACCCGGTTCGACGATCGGCATTTTGGGCGGCGGCCAGCTCGGCCGCATGCTTGGCCTTGCCGCCGCGCAGCTTGGATTTCAGGTCCATATCTACGCGCCCGACCGCGAAAGCGTCGCGGCGCAGGTCGCGGCGCGCCATGTCCAGGCGGCGTGGGACGATGAACCGCGCCTCGCCGCCTTTGCCGCCGCGTGCGACGCGATGACCTTCGAGTTCGAGAATGTGCCGATCGACACGGTGCGCTTCCTGTCGGGGCATGTCGCGGTCCGCCCGGGCGCCCAGGGCCTCGAAATCGCGCAGGACCGGCTCGCCGAAAAGCAGTTTGTCGCTGGCCTCGGCGGCCGTACCGCACCCTTCGCCCCGGTCCCCGACCGCGCCGCGCTCGACACCGCGCTCGCCGAGCTCGGCACCCCCGCGATCCTCAAGACCGTGCGCATGGGCTATGACGGCAAGGGACAAGCGCGGCTCAGGACCGACGCCGACGCCGATACGGCGTGGGACGGCATCGACCATCACGCCGCGATCCTCGAGGGTTTCGTCACCTTCGCGCATGAATTTTCGGTGCTGCTGGTGCGCGGCATCGACGGCGAAACGCGTTTCTGGGACAGCAGCGTCAATGTCCACGAGGGCGGCATCCTCGCGACGTCCAGCCTGCCACCGCCGCAAATCGTCCTCGACCAGCAGGACGAAGCGCGCGCGCTGATGCAAGCCATCGCCGACGCGCTCGACTATGTCGGCGTCCTCACCGGCGAATTTTTTGCCACCGACGCCGGCCCCGTTTTCAACGAGATGGCGCCGCGCGTCCACAACAGCGGCCACTGGACGATCGAAGGCGCGGTAACCAGCCAGTTCGAAAATCATATCCGCGCCATCGCCGGCCTGCCGCTCGGCAACACCGACACCGCGGCGCTGCCCGTCGTTATGCACAATCTGATCGGCACCTCGATCGGCACCGTGCCAAGCCTGCTCGCGGACCCCGGCGCGCATGTTCATCATTATGGCAAGACCGAGGTCCGCCAGGGCCGCAAGCTCGGCCACGTCACCTGGGTCGGAACCTCTCCCGCATGAACCATCCCGAAATCACCCTGATCCTCGCGCGCGCTGCCAATGGCGTCATCGGCGCGAATGGCAAAATGCCTTGGCACCTGCCCGCCGACCTTCGCCGTTTCAAGCAGCTCACCATGGGCCGCCCGATGATCATGGGGCGCAAGACCTTCGACAGCCTGCCCGCGGTACTCGAAGGTCGGCGCCATATCGTGCTGACCCGCGACCCCTACTGGCAGGACGAAAATGCCGAGGTCGCGCACAGCGTCGAAGAGGCGCTGCGCCTCGCCAACGCCCCGCAGGTCATGGTGATCGGGGGAGCCGAAATCTACGCGCTGTTCCTCGCCGTCGCCGACCGCATCGAACTGACCGAGGTCGCACTCGAGCCAAAGGGCGACGCCGCCATTCCCTATCCCGACGCCGCATGGCGCAAAGTCGCGCGCGAGGACCATCCCGCCGACGAGGCCGGGCGCCCGGCCTACAGCTTCGTCACGCTGGTGCGGGAAAAGAGCTGATGCGCCGCTGGCTGACCGGCATCCTGCTCGTCGCTGCGGTCGGTGCGCTCGCGTTTTTTGCGTTCGCCCCCGGCATCATCGAGCGCGGCACGAACCAGATCGACGGCAAGCCGCTCCCGGCGGTCAGCGCGCGCGCGAAAGCGCTCCACAAGACGCTGACGATCGTCGACCTCCACAGCGACACCCTGCTGTGGAAGCGGGACATCCTCGACCGCGCCGACCGGGGGCATATGGACCTGCCGCGGCTCGAGGATGGCAACGTCGCGCTGCAGGTGCTCGCGAGCACGACCAAGTCGCCCAAGGGCCAGAATTACGACGCCAATAGCGGCGACACCGACAATATCACCGGCTTGGTGATCGCGCAGCTCCAGCCGGTCCGCACCTGGAACTCGCTGCTCGAACGGTCGCTCTGGCACGCCGAAAAGCTCCACCGCGCGGTTGCGGCATCGGAGGGCGAGCTCGACGCCGTCGCGACTCCCGATGATCTCGATGCGCTGCTTACGGCGCGGCGCGGCAAGGTGCCGCCGGTTGGCGCGATGCTCAGCATCGAGGGACTGCATGTCCTCGAAGGCAAGCTCGCGAACCTCGACAAGCTCTACGCCGCAGGGTTCCGCATGGCGGGGCTCACCCATTTCTTCGACAATGACCTCGCCGGATCGATGCACGGCCTCAAGAAGGGCGGGCTGACCCCGCTCGGTCGCCAGGTTGTCGAAACGATGGAGGCGAAGGGCATGATCGTCGACATCGCACATTGTTCGAACGCCTGCGTCGCCGACATCCTCAAGGTCGCGCGCCGTCCGGTCGTGTCGAGCCACGGCGGGGTGCAGGCGACGTGCAAGGTGAACCGCAACCTGTCGGACGACCAGATCCGCGGGGTCGCGGCGACCGGCGGCCTGATCGGCATCGGCTATTGGGACGCCGCGGTGTGCGACACCGCGCCCGCGAGCATCGCCAAGGCGATGAAACATGTCCGCGACCTCGTCGGCATCCAATATGTCGCGCTCGGCAGCGATTATGACGGCGCCACGACGGTGCGGTTCGACACGTCGAAACTGGTGCAGGTCACGCAAGCGCTGATCGACGCGGGCTTCAGCGACGACGAGATCCGCGCCGCGATGGGCGGTAACGCGGTCCGCGTGCTCAAGGCCGGGCTCGTGCCGCTGACCCCGCCGGCATCATGATCGCCCCTTCAAACACCGCTCGCCCTGAGGAGCCGCTGAGCGAAGTCGAAGCGGCGTCTCGAAGGGCCCTTCGAGACAGGGCTGTCCCTTCGACAAGCTCAGGGTCAGCCCTTCCTCAGGGCGAACGGCGGAAGATGGACCGATGATCCGCCTCGACGGCCACGCTCGCATCGAAGACCCGCTACGCGGCGGCGTGATCGCGCTCGGCAATTTCGACGGCTTCCATGCCGGGCATCAGGCGGTCGTCGGCCGCGCCGTCCGCCACGCGCGCGACGAAGGCCGCCCCGCGATCGTCGCGACCTTCGACCCGCATCCGGTGCGTTTCTTCAAACCCGATGTCCCGCCCTTCCGCCTCACCACGCTCGACCAACGGCAGGAACTATTCGCCGCCGCGGGCGCAGACGCGATGCTCGTCCTGCCCTTCGATGCGACGCTCGCGGGCACTACGGCGGAAGATTTCATCACCGGGCTGCTCCTCGATCGCTACGGCGCCGCGGGGGTCGTCACCGGCAGCGACTTCGTCTTCGGCAAAGGCCGCGGCGGCAATGTCGTCACCCTCGCCGACCATGCCCGCCGCCTCGGCTTCTTCACCGAAATGGTCGCGCCGGTCGACGACGCCGAGGAGGTGATCTCGTCGAGCCGCATCCGCGACGCGCTGCACGCGGGCGACTGCGCCACCGCGGCGCGCCTGCTCACCCGCCCTTTCACCGTGCGCGGGCGCGTCGAGCATGGCGACAAGAACGGCCGTCTGCTCGGCTTTCCGACCGCGAATATCGACATGGGCAACTATCTGCGCCCGCGATACGGCATCTATGCCGTCACCGGCCGCCTGCTGAACGAAGGCCCGGGGGGCCGCGTGCTGAAGGGCGCGGCGAACCTCGGCATTCGCCCGAGCTTCGATCCGCCCAAGGAATTGCTCGAACCGCATTTCTTCGACTTCGCGGGGGATTTGTACGGGCAGGAAATCGACGTCGCTTTCCACGCCTTCATCCGGCCCGAGGCGAAGTTCGATAATATGGACGCGCTGACCGCGCAGATCGCGGCGGATTGCGACCGCGCGAAGGAGTTGCTGGCGGCGGTATAGCAAATCCGTTTCCCCGAGCGAGTCGAGGCAGCGAGGTTGCAGGTTCTCGCTACGCTCGAACGGGCCCCTCGACTTCGCTCGGGGAAACGGATGCAAGGGGGGAAGAATGACGAAAACCGACGACGACTGGGCGGCCGGGCTCGAAGGCCCGACCAAAAAACCGATGAAGCGCGGCACGAAGATCTTTCTCTGGGTCTTCGCGCTCCTCGTCGCGTGGTTCACGCTCAGCAACGCGACCTGGCTCGCCCCTGATCCCGCGGGCAAGCGCACGCTCATCGCGCATCGCGGCGTGTCGCAGCTGTTCGATCACACCGGCATCGGCCGCGACACCTGCACCGCGACGCGCATCCGCGCGCTCGAGAATGATTATATCGAAAACAGCCTGCCCTCGCTGAAGGCCGCGATCGGCCGCGACGCCGGCATGGTCGAACTCGACATCGCGCCGACAAAGGACGGCCACCTCGCGGTCTTCCACGACTGGACGCTCGATTGCCGCACCGACGGCAAGGGCGAAATCCGCGACCACGCAATGGCCGACCTCAAGAAACTCGACATCGGCTACGGCTATACCGCCGACGGCGGGAAGACCTATCCTTTGCGCGGCAAGGGCGTCGGCATGATGCCCGATTTCGACGAGGTGCTCGCGCAGCTCGGCCACGCCTCGCTGCTGATCAACTTCAAGTCGCCCGACCCGAAGGAAGCCGAAATGGTCCTTGCCGCCTTCGCGCGCGCCGGGATCGACCCGAATGTCCCGCGCTTCGGCTTTTACGGCAAAGGAAAGCCGATCGCGGTGATCCGCGAAAAAGCGCCCAAGGCGTGGGCGATGGACCCCGACAGCGCCAAGGCCTGCACCAAGGATTATATCAAATATGGCTGGTCGGGCTGGTATCCGCCAAGCTGCCGGAACAACACGATCATCGTCCCGCTCGACTATCAATGGGCCTTTTGGGGCTGGCCAAAGCGGCTGCAGGCGCGCGCCGCCGCGCATGGGACGCGCGTGCTGCTCGTCGGCAACTACGGCGACAAGGCGAATGGCCTCGGCCTCCACGACGTCCGCCAGCTGCAAAAGGTGCCGGCCGCCTTCACTGGTTTTGTGTGGGTCGAGGACATCTACAACATCGGGCCGGCACTGCGGCCGCGGCAGAAATGACACGGGTAGCATGGGGCCCGACTTTCGTCGGGGAACAATAGCGATGCGATCCCCGACGAAAGTCGGGGTCCAGCAACATAGCGCGACACTCCTACTGTTTGCGCCGCCGCAAAACTGCGCTAAGCGCCGCCACCATGACCGACAGCACGCCCGACTTCCGCGACACCGTCTTCCTGCCCAAGACCGACTTTCCGATGAAGGCCGGCCTGCCGCAGAAGGAACCGCTGATTCTCGCCAAATGGCTCGCGGGCAATCTCGAGGGCCAGATTCGCGCCGCGCGCGCGGGCCGCGAGCAGTTCATCCTCCACGACGGCCCGCCCTACGCCAATGGCGACATGCACATCGGCCATGCGCTCAACCATATCCTCAAGGACATGGTCGTCCGCACCCAGACGCTGAAGGGCAAGGACGCGCCCTACGTCCCCGGCTGGGACTGCCACGGCCTGCCGATCGAGTGGAAGGTCGAGGAGCAGTATCGCAAGAAAAAGCTCAACAAGGACGAGGTTCCGGTCGAGGAATTCCGCGCCGAATGCCGCGCCTATGCGCAATCCTGGGTCGACACCCAGCGCGAGCAGTTGAAGCGCCTCGGCATCGGCGGCGACTGGGACCACCCGTATCTCACGATGGATTATGAGGCCGAAGCCACCATCGTCCGCGAGCTGCTCAAATTCGCCGCGAACGACATGCTCTATCGCGGCGCCAAGCCGGTGATGTGGTCGCCGGTCGAAAAGACCGCGCTCGCCGAGGCCGAGATCGAATATGAGGATATCGTCTCGACCCAGATCGACGTCGCGTTC
>NZ_JAKFEM010000051.1:0-47507 GCF_036675685.1 Sphingopyxis sp. | reverse complement strand
CGCCTGAAGGACTGGAGACGCGTCGCGACGCGCTACGATCGGTGCCCGAAGGCCTTCTTCTCTGCCGTGGCTCTCGCCGCAACCGTCATCTTCTGGCTCTGATCAATGAGTCCTGACCCTAGAAACTCGCTGGCGCCCGCAAACCACTGGTCGAAATATTGCTGTGCTTCCTTGCGAGCCTCCTCGGGCGACAACGGCTTCGGCGCATCGAAGGACTGCGTGCCAAGCTGGTAGAGTATGATCCCGTCGCGCACGATATCGATGAAGAAGGGCCGCCCGCGCGAAAGCTGTTGGTTCACGTCGGTCAGGCTGTGGACGATCAGGCCGACGGGGGCCGAGAGCTTCTTCGTGACGCCATAGTCGCGCAGGAAGCGGTCTTCGGCCTTGTACCAGTAATCGACCGGATCGGTGAGCCGCTCGTCGTTGACGACGACGAGGATATCATAATCCGAATAATAGCCACCGACGGGATCGGCGACCCAGTCGCCGCGCGCATAGCTTCCGTAGAGAATGACCTTGAGGATGCGGCCCTGCTTCTTCCACTTTTGCGTGGCGAGGGCCGTCGCATCCTCGAACTCGGCGAAGAGGATTTCGACGATACGTGCGAGGTCCTGCTGCTTGCCGCCGGGAAGATGGTCGAGATCGGTTTTCATGTCTTTCGAATCCTAGCCGAATATTACGCGCTGACAATGGAAAGGGTGAGCCCCGCGCCCGCCGGAACGGACGCGGGGTCTCAGCCCTCAGTCAGCCGGGTTCCAGATGACGGCATAGGTGTCGTCATCGTCCTGACCCGCGGCGCGGCCGAGGTTCGCGTAGAGGCGGCGCGGTCCGAACTCGGGTGCCGCGAGGCTCAGCGAGACGTAAGTCTTGCCCGACACCTCGCCGGCCCGGACCCATCCGGCGCCGATCTCGACGCCTTCGGAAAAGACCCGGAAATCGGGCTGGACATCGTTGCCCTTGGTGCGATTGGGGCTGATCTCGATGCTCGCGCGGATCGAGAGAGTCTTGAGCTGGCCAACGAAGCCCTTTTCGATGGTGCCGTTCACAAAGCCGATAGCTGCCATTGTTCGTCTCCTTCATCGCTGCCGGAGACCATCCCCGGAGCGTGAGCAGGGACAGGCCGGGGGCCATAACGGCGCGCACCCGAAGGGCCGGAGCACATGCGGAGGACGGCCGGCCCGGCACTTTTTTGGACGCGGGAAACGCGTCGGCGCGAGGAGCCCGCACAGCGGGCGGGGAAAAAAGCACCGGGACGGCCGTTGCGCGGCGTTTCGCGCCCGGCCAGACGGCTCACTCCGGCACCGGGATGGTCCCGGCGGTGAAGGACACTAAGGCGCGGCTAAAGAATTTTTGCTGAACGCTTCATCGAAATTGGCATGGTCAACGCCGAGCGGCCGTAGCAAGGCACGCAGGAACAATCACCGGGTTCGCGGACGGGCGATCCACGGCATCCGGACATCGCCGCGGCTACGACAGGCGGATCAGGGGATATGGAATGAACGGCAGGGCGGAGCTTCTGATCGCAGGCGAGCATGGGGATCTCCAGCAGATCGCGGCGCGCAGCGCGGGCATCTGGGTCGGACTGTCGATCGACGATGCCGCACATGCCGCTCTCCGCCGCGACGGGCTCGATCCGGCACGGCTGCGGCTGACGGGGCTTCACCCGTTCGAATATTCCGGCGCAGCGAATGGCGGGCTTCAGGTCGTGGCCTGCGCCAACGATAACGAGACGGCGGAGGCGCTCCTCGACCTGTTCCGGATCTATTTCCTCAGGCGCTTGCTCGCGTAATCAGAGATTTCGGGAACGCGCCGCCGAGCCCCGACCGGGGCTGAAGGCCGATAGCCGTCACGACGATCGGGCGAAGGCCTCGGTTATGAAATCGCGGCCAAGCCGCAGTCCGACCGGATCGACGCTGTGGCCCACGCCGTAGGAGATGTGCGTCGTGACCTCGACGCCAAGGCGCTTGAGCTCGCTTTCGGACATATGGAGCGCGGCAATCGGCACGACCGGATCGGCCGTGCCGTGCACCAACAGCACCGGCGGCTTCGGCGAGGCGTCGTGCGCAAGCCCGAGCGTTCCGGCAAGCATCCCCGAGTAACCGACGATCGCAGCGACGGCTCGCGACCGGCGGAGCCCGACATGAAGTGCCATCATCGTGCCCTGGCTGAAGCCGACGAGCGCCAGATCGGCTTCGGTCAGTTCATATTGGGCGAGCTTACGGTCGATGAAGGCGTCGATCGCCGGCGCTGCCGATGCCGCGCCCGCGGCCAGTGCCGAGGGCGCAAATCCTGACAAGCCCCACCATTGATAGCCCGCGCCCATCATGCTGCAACGCTGCGGCGCGTGCGGCGCAAGGAACAGCGTGTCGGGAAGTGCCTCCTGCCACTGGGGCGCGAGGGAAATCATGTCGGTGCCGCTCGATCCGAAGCCGTGCAACAGCAAGACGATCTTTTTCGGCGGCGCTCCCGAGCGCGGCTTCAGGCTGACCCCATTCACGATCTTCGACAAAGACTATCTCTCTCCGTGTTGTCGAAGGCTATTTGGTCACGGTCAGTAGGCTCCACAAGCTACGAGAGGATCTTCCGGCAATGATGCGACAGTGCCGGACCTTGGATACAACAGCGTTTGGCCGCTTGCGGCCGGTCCGGTTTCAGGTTGGTAGCCGATAAAAGCAGACGGCCTTGCGAGAACCCTCGGCAACGGTCGTGTGCCAGAAGCCCGTCGCTTTATCGGGTCACAACTGTTTTTCAGGAAGATCATCGCTTTGAACAGCCGGGTGCACTGTTCTTCGTCAGCCGGCCAGAATAGATAGCTGCCATGTCCGATTACGAACACACGCCCAACCCAAGCCCCTGGCTTTGGATATGCGCCGGAATAATGACCGGTCTCGGGTCAGCCAGCTTTGTCATCACCGAGCGCCAGTCACCGTCGGACTGGGATATCGTCACAATAGTGATGACGGCTGGACTCACCCTGCTTGCCATCGCTCTGCTCGGTGTCGGCGCGGCAGGGTTCCGGCGGCGTAAGCGTTAGGGCGTCTGGTCGGCTAACGGTCCCGAAAGCCGTCGGTCTTGCCACCGGCGAAGCCATCGACCTATCCGCCGACGGATCAATCGGGGATGCGCGCGAGCGATTATTGCTTCGAGCCGAGATGAACTGGCTCTTCTCATTCGGAGTCGCGCTCTGCAGCGTTATCCTGTTCAGTCAGGTTTTTGGAAATATGATCATCACCCGGCTTTGAAGGCGACAGAATATCCGGAAGCGACGGAAACTACGTCAGGCGGAGCCGCAGCAGCGCTCGTCTATGCTCAGTTTTCGGGAGGGCGGATTTGTCTCATGACGAAAGCGCCTTGCGCGACTTGCAACACGCAGAAGCTTTTGAGAACGCTTTCGCACTCAAGCAATTTGGGGGGCATAAGATAGCAGACTTGATCACCACGCCGATGATGGCTGAACGAAGATATTTATTCATGCTGCCCATGTGGGTATCGGCGATCGAGTGTCTGCTCGAAAACTGGTTTGGCAGGCCGTGCGAACCGGCCGAATCCGGCTGGAAAGGGAATGATATGAAAAGGCTCGGGCTTTTGCTCGCATCCGGCGCCGCGCTCGCCCTCTACGCCGCCGCGACTAACGGCCGGGCCGACGATGGGCAGGCTGCCGCAGATGCCGAGGCCTCCGCTGACGACGCTCAGGTCGCCACAAATCCAGCGCCCGGAATCGAAAGCTTCGGTAAAACGCAATTCATCTTGAGCGGCGATCCGGTCATTCCGCCGAGGGATTATTCCAAAAATGCCGGATATCCACGCGAGGAGGCGCATGGCCCCATCGAAACGGGCCGCGTCTACGATATTCTTTTTGGAGGTATTGAAGGCGGAAGGATGCAGTTTGACGTTCGCGGTTATGCAGCCGAAGATCTGGAGCGACCGGCAAGCAGCCAGCGCTTCAGCTTTCCGGTCGATCAAACGGTGATCGAATTGCGCGATATCACTATCGAAATCGATGCTGTCGAAGCCGGCAGTTTGACATTTCAGGTGCGGAAAAACTGAGCGGAATAGGCGAAAGGCCAGCCCCCTTTTCCTGCAATGCGTCGCCGAACCAGTCGGCAACCTACTCCGACGATGTCGACACGGCACGGAACATCGACGCAAGCTGCCGCCGGACGGCCTGCGCAGCATCATAATCCTCCCCACTTATGGCAAGTTCAGCGCAGGTGCCGATCGGGCCATGTTCGCCAACATCGCTGTCGCACAATTTTATCCAGCTGGCGGCACGTGCAGCCTCGCGACGATATAGCGCGCGGGCTTCATCGCACACGGTCTTGGCGTTGTCCGTGCAGCCCTGTGCGAACGCGATGTAAGCGAGATGGTCTGCCCTGGCCGCATCGCGCGGCGAACGACCGCGCAGTTCGAGCGCCGTCCTGCCCAGAAAGTGGCAACCCTCCGGGTCGATAAGAATTGCGTCGTTGTGGAAGAAGCAGGCCTTCGCGAGCTTCCCAAACGCCTCATCAAGATTGCGCGGGACCCCGGTCCCGGTGAAGGACATCCAGCCGAGATATTTGCAGGCATAAGGCCCCTGGCCGGAATCGTCGCCGGAGCAGGTGCGGGCGAGCCTCTCCTTCGCGCGCGTGTAATCGCGCAGTTGCCGAATATGGAGGTAGAGCTTGCCTGCCTCATAGCAGCCCATGGTGCCGATGCCGGCGTCGCAGGACATGTCGTAATGTTCGAGCGCGCCGCGCAGGTCGCCCCGCCGTGCAGCGCCGACGCCGCGGCTCCAGCAGGTATCGACGTTGTTGTCTGCCTTGCAGGCAGGCGCATCGGCGGCGCGGATCGGCGGGTCGATCGGGTAGTTCGGAAAGGTCACGCCGTCAGACGTCCGCTCGCGGCCCGCGTTGCGCATGCGCGCCAGCAAGCGGTCTGGATTCCTCTCGATGCTCGCCGGAACGCAGGCCAGCTTGGCGAGCGCCTTGCCAGCCCGGCTCACGGTCAGAAGCCCGAACGGGCGCAGAGCGGATGGATCAGGCTGCGCGCCATTCTTGAATCCGGCGGCAAAGCGGTAGGTGGTGTCGCCGTTCGCGAAGGTCGCAATCTCGTCGATCGTGTCGCCCGCACCGTCTTCGCGCCGATAGTCGAGCTCGGCCAGCGGGCTGGACAAAGTCAGTTCTGGCTTTCGCCCGGGGCGGCCATAGCGATAGATCGCCCGGGTGCCCGCAAGCGAAATGGACGCCACCCGGTCCTGCGCCTCGAACCGGCAGCTCAGGACGGTTTCCTCGGCGTGCCATTGAGCCGAGGCAGGCGCCGCGGTCCAGAGACAGGCCGCGATCATGGCGGCGCACAGCCACATCAGGCCATCAACTATGCGCGTCATCATCATGCTGTACATCTCTCATGGTTTGCTTGCCGGAGTGGCCTCCGGATCTTTGGCCGGCGGCCGGGCGAGCGCCAAGGCTTTTTCGGCCTCGGCGGCGGACGGCGTCTTCGGGTCGAGCATGAGAACCCGCTCCAGCAGCGCGATGGCGCGCGCAGCGTCGTGCTCGCGGCCGTTCCCGGTCTGATAGGCCCGCCCGAGCGAGAAGCAGCTCTCGGGCTCGCCCGGGCTGCAGGCTTTGTCGAACAGCGCGAGGGCGCGCGGCGGTCCTTTGGGCCAGCCCGCCGCATATCGGTATCTATCCTATGAAATTCATTGATTATTCGATCAATGTGCGGTCGATCACATTGACGATGCGCAATCGCTGGCTAAGCGGAGCGCGCGATATGCGCTCCAACGAAACAAAGGACGACCCCATGCCCCTATTGTCACGGCGCCCCGGCCCTGCACTCCGCGCGGTTCTGACGATCGCGTTGCTGCTGGTGCCCCAGATATCGCTCGCGCAGAGCTGCAAGGTGGACTTTGCCGCAGTCGAAAAGAGCATAGCAAGGCTCGAACCGTCCTATGCGGACGTACTGTCCGATATCAGCTGCGATGCCCCAACCTTGAAAGCACATCAACTGATGTGCGAATCGTTGGACGAATACCCTGCCGGACTCTGGCACATGGGTCGCCTCGACGACCTTGCCTGGGTTTATGCGAGCGAGAATGCAACCAAGCAGGAAGTCGACCAGAGCAATCCCCCTCGCGATGCCGCCTTTATCGCAAAGCGGGACGCCTGTTCCGATGCCGCGTGTCTGTGTGATCTGCTGATCAGCCACACGAACGATAGCCTCGGCGGAGAATCGCCGTATTCCGCACGTTGAAACCACGGCCCCCGAATGGCTCCGGCGATTTTTCATTGCTGATGATATCCCGGTCCCTCGGCTTGTTCGCATAATCCAGGCTCCATGCCGGCAATGGCCGCGATCTTGCGAACCGCCATTCCAACCGAATCCGGGTGTGGCCGATTTCGGACTGACGGCTTTCAGCATCGGAATCTAACAAGCGGACGTTCGGTAAACCTCGGGGCGCCGACTTTGTCGAAGAATGGTCCGGCCGCTAGAAACGGCGGCGGCTAATTTCCCCACGAACCCGATTGTCGAATCAGCGAGGCCGGAGACCTGATTTAAAATTGAACTTAGCTCTGATTTATGTTTTAGATGCTTCATGCCCAAGGTAAAAGATGCCCTCAATGGTTTCAGCGTGGCTGAAGTTCACTCGATCAGTGGTTTATCCACGCCAATGATCGACTATCTGAAACGCCACGGCTTCCTCCTTCCCGCCTATAGCAGCGCTGACAATCCTCGCGGCCGTGTCCGATACTATTCCTATCGGGACCTTCTCGTCGCGAAGATGATCCAGCGCTTCCGTGATACCGGCGTCCAGCTCTCCCGTCTCAAGATCGCAGCAGAACGTCTTTCTCAGGATAGTTTCTGGCCCGACGGAGAATCTCCCGTGCACGGTCTGAACTGGGTGGTCAGCGATGGCAGCGACGTTGGTTTTCGCAATTACGATCAACTTCATGAAGAAATACTAGGCAACGGACAGAAGGTTTTTGCCTTCGTTCTGAATGTCGGCGAACTTGTTCGGGAAATCCGCTCCAACATTCCTCGCGATAAACAGGCGCTTTTCTCGATGACCGTCGGAGAGCTGCAGTTTGCGCCAACCGGCGAGGCGAAAGCCGCATGAGGCTGTGGTCACCCCGACAACCCCTCACGAAAGTCGGCGGCCGGACGCAGAGAGGGGTCGGCCTGCCCCGGCCCACTTCCTATGCCGAAGCGACCGTTCTAGCGGCGACCCACATTTGGAGAGACACATGAATTACCATCCGCGCAATATCGCGCCCGCTGCCCTCCCTGCGCCTGTCCATGCAGGCGACACTCTCGTGTGCTGGTCGAGGATGCAGGCCGAGGCGGGCCAATCGCTTGACGCCATCGTCCGCCGCAAGGAACTCGAACGTGAAGCCAATGGAGGACTATTCCTGTGGGGTGTCGGCAACGCGCCCTCGCGGCTCGCCCATGTTTTTGCGATGATGCGACAGCCTGTCAGCGCGATTTTCTCCGTCATGAAATCCAAGCCGAAGCAGATCGATGCGGAGGCAAAGGATCTCCTTCTTTGGCGCGCCTATTACGACGCCGCCGGGACGCCACGCCGGTTGCCGGCGGCCTCGGTCGTCACCAGCCGGGCGGGTACGTCGGCAGGCCGCAAACGCGCCCATTATGCGCTCATGTGTCGCAGCGATGATTCATTGCGAATAGACCGCGGCGGCGCCCGCTTCGACCCTCTGGCATTTCGTAACGTCGGGGAGCGCGGGGGACCAGTCGGCGCATCGCAAGTCACTGCCCTCCTCCGTCAGGTCGCGACCCAGCGAGATGATGCCTCCTACGAAGTCAGCATGACAGCGGACCTTGTCGAAGGATATTGGGTCCGTCTCTGCGATCCGGTGCTGATTGGGCCGGCCGAGAAGGCCGAGCTTGATAACCTTTCGTCGTCCTCGTCAGCCGAATGGTCGCTGCTGGCAGCCCGGCTCAAGGATCGGCCCGCGCTCAACCTTGATGACGACCTGCTGGTTTAACTTCAAAGGTTCCCTTTTCGTTCTCTTGGTGCTAAACATCCTCAGACTGAAGGATTGGCAGAGCGATTGAACGCGGAACGCAAAAAACTGACTGACGAGCTTCGCCGCGCGGGCATAAGCAAGTCCGCGATTGAGGCAGCGTGGCCGAGCTGGTGGGATGACACGCTCGCGGCGTCGCCATCGGGCCGTGCCGAGCTCCGATTTGCGATCGCGCGTCGGCTCGGTCTTCGTTCCCAGCCCCTACTCGGCGAACGCGTCGAATTTGTGTGGAACGACGAGGCACGGTTCAAGCATCTGACGGCCGAAGACGAGGCTGCCCAGGCGGCCATGACATCGTTCGGGATGGCGATCGGCAAGTCGTTGCTTCAGTCCGTCGCTGAGGGGCCTGGGATGGACTCGATCGACGCCGGGCGGCTGCGCGAGGCGTTGCTCGCTAGACGAACATATGCGGACCTCGGCGGCCTCCTCTCGACCTGTTGGGCGCTCGGCATTCCCGTCATCCATTTGCGGGTATTTCCGCTCGATGCAAAACGAATGCATGCGATGGTTGTGCACTCGAACGGGCGCTTTGCAATCCTCCTCGGACATGATGCACGCTTTCCTGCGCAGCTCGCCTTCACTCTTGCGCATGAGCTGGCGCATATCATGCTCGACCATCTTGCAGGCGCCCCTGCGCTGGTCGACCTCGAAGATCCAGCGACGGCGAGTGAGCGCGACGATCAGGAGCGCGAGGCCGACGAATATGCCCTGACAGTCCTGACGGGCAGCCCCAAACCGAAGATCGAGACGAGCGTCGATGATTTCAATTCGCCGACACTTGCGCAAGCGGTTCGCGTCGCAGGGCCAGTTTACCGAATCGAGCCAGGTACGCTCGCACTTTGCCTCGCCTATCGGCGCAAAACTTGGCCGGTCGCAATCGCCGCGCTTAATAGGCTCTACCCCGACGTCGGCCCGCTGTGGCAAGAGGTCAACGGCGTCGCGGAGCGCCAAATTGGCTGGGACGCCCTCACTGACGACGCGTCCGACTATCTGCGCAGCGTGATGGGGCTGCCGGATGCGTGAGAGAGTGTTGCTCGACAATGATGTCCTCATCAAGATTTCGGCCTGGCAGCTCGGCGGCCCGCTGACGGAGTGCCTGACCACCGTATTTGGCGCGCCGGCAATGCTGGGTGTCGCCTCATTCGTCATAAGACGTAAGCTTGGGAAAATCGGCCTCCGGGATCCCGCGGCTGCAGAGGCCGCGTTTGCCCGGCTGTGCGATGCTCTGTTGCTGGTTGAGCCGACCGATGAAGAGCTCGAGACGGCGGCGGCGCTAGAAGACGCAGCCAATCGGGCCGACCTTCAGTTCGACACGGGCGAAAGCCAGCTCGCTGCTATCCTTTTGCACCGTGGTGCTGCGCTGCTGGCAACGGGCGACAAGCGCGCCATTGCCGCGCTCGCGGTACTTGCGCCCGATGAGCTTGCAGGTCGCGTCGCATCGCTTGAGGCTTTGCTACGGCAAATCGCGGCGCGGATCGGTATCGAGCAACTGCGCACGCATATCTGCAGCGAGCCGGGGGCCGACCGATCTGCCGCGATCTGTTTTGCCTGCCACCGCAAAGAGGCTATTCTGGCGGCAGAGGTCGAAGCCTGCCTGACGAGCTATCTTGGCGACCTCGCCCAAGCTGCGGAGCCGATCCTCATCAGCGATGCCGCGCTCTCAGCGCTGGCCGCGTAGGAATACCGCATAGGGTTTGCGCAATGTCGCGACGAGGCTGATCGGAATGTCGCGAAGCGGTGCATCGTTTGGAATCTGGGGGCCGTCGAGCATCTCAAGGCACGCCTTGTCGACACGCCCCTTGATATAGCGCCCGCCATTCCGCCCCATACTATTCCCGATGGGCACCTGAGTCTGGTTCAGCGGCAGCTGGAACTCAGCTTTGCGCAGATTGTCGATCCAGAGGGCATAGCGCGAACCTCGGACACTGATTGCTTCGGGGATCTCGTGCCAGTCGGTGCCGTTGACCGAATATTCAGCTGCACTGATTGGGTCCGCGAAATGCTTGGAATTGATTTCTTCCATACATAGTTCGATGACCCCGCCGCGCGCACCGATCGCCTCTCCGAAAGGCTGAACCATGGTGCTCGGATGGCAGGTGCTTCCCCCATAGCCCCATAGGGCATATCCCGCCTCCCGTATTTCCTTGTCCTTGCGCTCGATGATGTCTTCAAGGCTTTCGCGCGCATGCACGCCGACCTTCATGAACAAAATGCCGTCGCCGGGCTTGTACGGTGCGTTCATCGGCTGTCTCCGAACAGTTTGAGCTCATATTCATCGTCATGCGCCTTGCCGTAATTCACGCGGTGGCGCTCGAGGACATAATGGACCCGAGCCTCCTTCGAGCGGCCGTAGAAATTCTCGAGACGGACGGGATCGGTGATCGCGCTGCTGGGCAGCCCCGGCCCCTGATTGCCGGGGAGCGCCGATATGTAGAGATTGCAGGACCGCAGGTCCGGTGCGTCGTCCAGATGATATTCGTGTAGCTTGCGCTGCATCTTCGAGACATAATAACCCTTCTCGGCGGCACGGCGCTGGACGCTCGCGAGAACCTGCTTCGGCCAGTCGAGTTCATCATCGTCAGCGATAACAATCATGCCCTCACCGCCATGGCGGCACGCCTCGATTCCGCGCTCGACGAATATGTTGACACTCTCGCCATTGTTCGAGGCACCCCAGGGCGGATTGGTATAGAAGCAATCATATGGCTCAACGTCCGGGAGCGCATCGAGAACGTTGTAGAGGCGGGCATCGAGATTGGTTATGCTGGCGGCCTCGGCAAAGCGAGTGACGGCGTTGACCGTCCGCTCGTCGAAATCGAACACCGTGATCTGGGCCGGGCCGAAAGGAAGGACCTCGCTTGCCTGCAGATAAGCGACGCATACACTGATCGCATCGCCATCGCCAACAAAGGCGAGCCGCTTGCCATCCGCCCAGTCGGCAACGATCTCGCTCTGGAAGACCATGTCGCCCGACTTCATGTGAATCTGATCGAACTCGCGCAGCGGGCGCGGGCGGTTCTGGACGACATCGGAAATCGCATTGATGGCGCGCCGCAAGTCCACTTGATGGGGCGGCCTCGGAATAACCGGTAAGGGGGTGGCAGGCAGGCGGCGCTTTCGCTTCAACCATGAGAAGAGCGGATTCATGCGGTGTCCGTCCAGAGGCGCGGATGCGCTGATACCTGCGAGCTGGTGTCGATCGTTGCCGGGAGCCTCCTGTTTGATCTCGCGAATTGTATCGAAGCGCGACGTCCTGCGCAATGTTCTATTTTAGTTCCATGGAGCATGCTCCCGGACGGTAGCATGCGATTCATAATCGTCGCTGAAATACGGTCATGCTCCCGATCGGGAACATTGGCCTTGATATTGCCGCCTGTACGAGCTATATGATCCCGTACAGGAGCATGTATGAAGCCACCGAAGTCCGACATCGAGAGGGCCGCAGCCGGCGAAGGAGCGTTGAATGCGTTGCTCCGCGGCCGCGTGTCCGATCAATCCGCGATCTCGGATATCCTCGCGGGTAACCGATCCACACTTAAGGTCGGCGCCGGTAACGAAGCGCCAGACAGGACGCCCGCGAAGCCCGTTGCGCGACAAGCAATACGGTCTCAGCTCCACGCTGTCGCGGATCTCGGCGCGCTCGTGCGCAAGGCGCGCCTGCAACTCGGATTTACCCAACAAAGCTTCGCGGACCTGGCCGGAGTAGGGCGCCGCTTTGTGTCCGAACTCGAAAGCGGAAAGCCTACGCTTGAGGCGGACCGCGTCCTGCGCTGCTGCGCCGCGGCCGGCATAGACATTTTCGCGGAGCTACGCGCGCCATGACCGAACTGGACGTCTGGCTCGAGGCATTCGGCCAACCGGTCGGCCGCATTGTCTCGGCCGATGCCGACGACCTCAGCTTCACCTACAACGAGAGCTATCTCGGGGTTGCCGACGCGCATCCCATATCCCTCTCGCTGCCGCTTGGCGATAGGACCTACCGCAACGGTGTGGCCCGCGCCTTCTTCCAGAATCTGTTGCCGGAGAATAACCAGCTCGACCAGCTGCTCGCGAGAGAAAGGCTGGAACGAGGCGACGTCGCCGCAATTCTCCACCATCTAGGCGCCGACCTCTCCGGCGCATTGTCTTGCCTTCCCGCCGGCTCGGCCCCGGTAAAGGCTCCCGGACAACTGGCCGAAGACTATATCCCGCTCGACGACCACCAGCTCCACGATATTGCTGCACGCCTGGGAAGCAACCGGCCGCTTCCCGGCGAGATACGCGACCCCTCCCCCGTCTCGGGCTTTCAGCGCAAGATCGCGCTGACCCAGCTCCCGGATGGCACGTTCGGCGTACCGCGGCCGGGCACGGGCGTGCCGACGACCCATATTTTGAAGGTGCCCGAGCTCGCGTTTCCCAGGGAAGCCTTTTTCGAAGCCACTTGCGGTAGCCTTGCACATCACATCGGGCTCGATACCGCGCGCTCGCGATCCTACTGGATCGGAGATTATGAGGTCATATTGAGCGAACGGTTCGACCGCGTAATCAGCGACGGTGCGGTCTACCGGATTCATCAGGAGGATTTCGCGCAAGCCGCCGGACTGCCACCGCGGCTCAAATATGAACGAAACGGCCGACCAGACCATCGCTACGACGTGGAGACAATCTTGCGGGTTCTTCGCCAGACCGCGAGCCCTGCGCTCTCCAGCGACGCCTTCCTGCGCGCAACGATCTTCAATCTTGCCATCGGCAATACCGACAATCATGCCAAGAACCACGCCTTGCTCTTTGATCGCGGCACGTCACCGCGTCTTGCACCGCTCTACGATCTGGTACCCATCACGCTAAGTGACGAGCATAATCACAGCCTGTCCTTTTCGATCGGCGATGCGGCGCATCCGGACCAGGTAAACGCCGGGGATATTTCCGAGCTTCTCACACGCTTCGGCCTCGTGGGGCCCGCGGCCCGCCGTTTCATCGAGCAACGACTGGAGCCGATCGTCGCACCGCTTGCGGAAGCCCGCGAGGTAGATGGCGAATGGGCAGCGAGGTTCGACACCGCGTTGCGGGCGCAGAGTAACCGCTTGCTTGATCTGCTGCGCGCGGCAGCTAGGAAGAGCTGAGGGCAACGCGCAAGACAGCACGGGGGAAGAACGTCAATGGCGTCACTCGACCATTGGGATGCGATCAACAAAGTCTCGGACGTCGTCCAGAACCGGCCGCGCCCGCTACGCGACTTCGACCAGATTTACATGAAGACCGGCGACATGGTGCGCCAGTCCGAAGTCGTCGCCGCATGGGCCAGCGATAAACGTCTGGCCTTTATCGGCGACGGCGACGCGGTGAGCATCTGCGTTGCCTATCTTCACAAACGTGGCGTTCTGGACTTCGGTCCGTCGAGGGTCACCGTGTTCGACTTCGACGAACGCATAGTCAATTCAGTCAAACGGTTTGCCGACAAGGAGCGGCTCGACAATATCCTCGATGCGCAACGCTATAACGTCCTCGACCCGTTCCCGGATCCTGGCCGATTCGACCTTTTCTACACCAACCCTCCATGGGGCGAACATAATGGCGGCGACAGCGTTAATGTATTCGCGCAGCGCGGCTTCGAGGCCACCGGATATCAGGGCGAAGGCTTGCTCGTAATCGCAGACGACGACGAGCTGCCCTGGGCGCAGACAGTTCTCGCCAACGCCCAGCGCTTCGCATCGGACCGGGGTTACCGCGTCTCTCAGCTGCAACAGAAGCGGCACCATTATCATCTGGATGTCGAGATACCCTCCTGCAACCTGTTCCTGCGCGCCCTTCCCGGCAACCCGCCTCCCGAGACGCCGTCCGGTCCAATTGAGCCCGCAAGACTCAAGAATTTCTACGGTCTCTACCAGGAACCCAAGGTCCGCTATATCCGGGAGAGATCCCGCCCCGACTATGGGAAGGCGGCCGAGACAGAATATGAACTTGAGTATCTGGAGCCAAAGCCGTGACCGAATTTCTCACCCCCGGTACCGGCCTGTTCTTCATGCGGGTCGGCACGCATGCCCGCGAAAGCCTTGAGCAGATCGTCGAGCGCAAAACCGCGGAAATCGAGAAGCGGGGCTACACATTCTGGGGCTATGGTGGAAACACCTGCCATCCTGTTACCTCCGTGCAGCCCTTTGCAAAGGACCGTAGGGCGTCCGGCAAGTCGCTGTTCCTCTGCATGGAGGAAATGGTGTCGGAGCGCTACTTCGGCGAGCCGTTGGCCGCGGCCGAGTATTCGGAGGACGGCCGGAGCTGGCAGGACATCCCGGCCGACATCGAGGTCCGGGGGTCGCGCTACGCCCTGCGTATCGACAGCCTGCGCAAATCGGACTTCATCCTTCCGCTGGAAGATACGAGGATCCCGGTAGGCCCGTCATCGGGGCGGCCGGGCAGCCGCTTCGTCCAGGGAAATGTCGACAAGGCCTGCCTCGTCGTTGAGCCGGGCGCTGGAATACAAGACGAATATAGTCACCGCAGGATCTCTCTCGTCGCAAACCTGCTGGAACCCTATGCCCTGATGCTCCGGAACTTCCGGCCGGCCGAGCACGAGAGCTGAGCACCGGCTTCAGGAGCGACCTCGCTAGCTAGGGCGACAAGCTGGCAAACAAGGTTTGCCGGATGCGCGATGAAGAGCCGTCGACCTGGCCAAGAAGCAACGAACTGGAAGACCTGTCCATGCATATCGAAACACTGTCGCTGACAAACTTCCGGTGCTTCGGACCAACCCCGACACCTATCGCATTGAGTCAAGGGCTGACCGCCTTCATCGGGGTGAACGGGGCCGGTAAGACAGCGGTCCTGCAGGCACTGCAAAGATTGTTCGGCGTCACCGGTGACCAGCGTAGATTGAGGCGGCAGGATTTCCACATTCCGGCGGCCGAAGCTGCGGCGCCATTATCGCGTACCCTAGCGCTCGAGGTCATTCTCGCCTTCCCAGAACTCGACGCCGGAAACGGTGGCGGGGCCGCGGTGCCGCAATTTTTCCAGCAGATGGCGGCAGATGGCAGCGGCGCGCTCAAATGCAGGCTCCGCCTAGAGGCGACTTGGACCGACGACGGCTCGTCCGAGGGATCCGTCGACCAGAAATATTGGGCGATCCGGACGCTGGGAGACTATGACGATTCCGACTGCATCGATCTAAAGCCTCTAGACCGGGCTCGCATCCAGCTGATCTATGTCCCCGCCTCACGGGATGGCGCTTCGCAAGTGTCGGCTTTCCTGCGCGGCCGGCTCTGGCGTGCGATAAACTGGTCCGCCGATGTCCGTCAGACATTTTCTGAATCGGGCGCCACGCTCAACAGCGCCTTTTCGGCGGAGCCCGCCGTCGACATCGTCGCACAGGCAGTCACGAAGCGCTGGCAAGAGGTTCACACCGCGGGCACGGACACGACGCCGTCCTTCCGGCCGGTGGACTTGCGCTTTCAGGAGTTCATCCGGAAGGTGCAGGTGATGTTTCGTCCGGACGAAGCCGGCCGCGAGCGGGCACTGGAGGATCTGAGCGATGGCCAGCGCTCGCTATTCCATCTTGCGATGACGGCCGCGACCCTTGATGTCGAAGCGGCAATTGCAGGTACAAACGGGGCGCATGGATTTCAGGCCGGAGGCCTGCCCCTTCCCGCGCTTACGCTTATCGCGGTCGAGGAGCCCGAGAATAACCTCGCGCCCTTTTATCTCGCTCGGATCGTACGGCAGATCGAGGATCTGACGCGGGGAACGCAGGCGCAGGCCTTCATATCGAGCCATTCAGCCAGCATCCTCTCGCGAGTGGACCCCGTCCGAATCCGTCATTTCAGGCTCGATTCGGCGGACCGGACAGCACGGGTCCGCCAGATCACTCTTCCGCCCGGCGGCGAAGAGGCCTCGAAGTTCGTCCGGGAGGCTGTGCGAGCTTACCCCGAGCTCTATTTTGCACGTTTCGTCATACTCGGCGAAGGAGCGTCGGAAGAAGTTCTGCTTCCTCGCCTTGCCGATGCCATGAATCTCGACATCGACAGAAGTTTTGTTGCCGTCGTCCCGCTAGGTGGCCGCCACGTCAATCACCTCTGGCGCCTCCTGACAGCACTCGACATCCCGCATGCGACGCTGCTCGACCTCGATTGGGGCCGCGATGGCGGTGGATGGGGTCGTATCAAGACGAGCTGCCAGCAGCTGCTGCAAAACGGAACGCCGGCGGCATTGCTGTTCGGAGCGCAGCCTGATCCCCTGGGCCCTGATGCCAATCTAGCTGCTTTCGATTCCTATGCAGCGACCGATATCCAAGGTCTGAACAACTGGATAAACCACCTCCGGGTCTTCAACATCTTCTTCTCAGCGCCGCTCGACATCGACTACGCCATGCTGAAGGCCTTTCCAGCAGCATATAAAGTCACAGAGCCGGGACGGGTCGGCCCATCGCAACAGGGCGATCCTCGCGGTGCAGTGCTCGGAGAATATGGGCAGGGCCAGCTTTACGACGCTTCGACCGACGACGACCTGCGCTGGTATCGCTACCTGTTTCTCGGGCGCGGAAAGCCGGGGACCCATGTCCGTGTGCTGAATTCCATTTCCGCCGATGACCTCGCCGCCAGCGCGCCGGTGACATTGCGGGATCTTCTCAACTCTATCATTGTCAGGCTATTGCCAGCCCCCGCAGTAGCTCCACATGCGTTCAATATCGCGCCGCCTGCCCCGCCGCCTGGGCCGCCGCCTCCCCCGCCGGCCCCGTGACATTGCGACTCATTGCACCCGACCACTGGCGGCCACGGGGCATTGCCGACCTTGAGCCGAACGCGTGGGCAGCGCTCAGGCACGCAGGATCGGCCGCGATCGTAGCCGGTCCGGGCGCAGGCAAGACCGAGTTCCTGGCCCAGCGCGCCGCCTATCTGCTCGAGACGGGCATATGCCCGGACCCGTTCCGCGTGCTCGCTATTTCGTTCAAGAGCGATGCAGCGGAAAATTTGGCCGCCCGTGTGCGGCGACGATGCCCGCCCGAGCTCGCGAACCGGTTCACCTCACTCACCTTCGACGCATTCACCAAGAGCCTCGTAGATCGCTTCCAGTCGGCAATTCCAGCGCCTTGGCGGCCGACGCGACCCTACGAAATCTGGTTCCCGACGCGGCAACAGACCGAGGGGCATCTTTTAGATGGCCGGTTGGCGGCGCCGGAAGAATGGCAGGCAGAGATTGCAGAGCTTTCGCCCCTGAGTTTTGAATCGCGCTGGGTCGGCACTTATCGGCTTCCCGGCGCTCCGCAACTTCCGCAGTCGGGGACCGAATTCGCAGTGGATCGGTGGTGGTCGAAAATGCTGCCGGCACAGCCGCGGTCGGTCATGACATTCACTGCGCTGAACCGACTTGCGGAACTCCTGCTTCGCGCCACGCCCCATGTTCGCCGCGCTTTGCAACTTACTTATCCTTTCGTCTTCGTCGACGAATTCCAAGATACGACCTACGCCCAGTATGATTTTCTTTTGTCCACATTCCACGGCTCGGGCGCAGCGATCACGGCAGTGGGGGACGACAAACAGCGGATCATGACCTGGGCCGGAGCAAGGCCCGACTCGTTCCAGCGGATTCAAGCCGATTTCCAGGCTATGAAAGTTCCTCTCCTTTTCAATTTCCGTTCTTCCCCGGAGCTTGTACAAGTGCAACATGTGGTGGCACGGGCCATCGAACCCCAAGCTTCTGCTGGGATATCCCAAGCCTCGCGCCAGATAGACGGAGACGCCGTACAGGTCTGGCGAAGCCAAATCCGAGATCAGGAAGCCCACCATCTGGCTCAGTGGCTGACAGCCGATATGCAGGCGCGCGGGCGCGACCCGCGCGATTACGTCGTTCTGGTCAAGCAGAAGGCCGACGTGTTCGCGGCCGAGCTTTCCGGACGTCTGCAGGAGGCGGGGCTGACGCTGCGCAATGAGGCACTCAGCCTGGGCCGAACGACCCTCCAGGACCTTCTGAGCGATCCTGCCGCAAGGCTTGCCGCAGCGCTGCTGCGGCTCGGCGCAAGCGGAAGGGCACCTGAAGCTTGGCGATATTGCTCTTCGGCTCTCCCCGACCTCCGCGCGCTCGCCGCAGGCGACGTGGTGGGTCAGCATCGTGCCGAGAAGGAACTCGGCAGTTTTATCGCATCCCTTTGGCACGATATGTCCGGATCGATGCCGACGACCGCGAACGCGGCTGAACTCGCCCGACGGGCATTCGAGTTTCTGGACCTCGCAGCGATACGGAGAAGCTATCCGGACTATGCAACGGGAGAGCTGCTCGACATTATGATCGAAGCCTTCGGAAAGCACCTCGACGCATCCACTGCGGGAGCCGTCGACTGGGCGGCGGCGATCGACGCATATGAGGGCAAAGACCAGATCCCAATGATGACGGTACATAAGAGCAAGGGGCTGGAGTACGACACCGTCATCTTCATCGGCCTCGACGACCAAGCATGGTGGGCGCATTCTCCGGGCAATCCGGAAGGTCTATCGACGTTCTTCGTTGCACTGTCCCGTGCCAAGCAGCGCGCGATATTTTCATTCTGCGAAGGTCGAGGGCAAAGACAGAAGGTCGCCGAGTTGTTTCAACTGCTTACCGACGCGGGCGTTCCGGAGATAGTCATCTGACCGGACAGGCGCCGGCCCCCGAGACCCGCCCTCAAAAACGATGCAATCTCGCAATTCCTCCTAGTTTGCCGATAGAGACGAGAACGCATTCATCTTCGGACGTGGCGTCGGGCTTCAGGGGTAGCGCGATCCTGAACTCCTTCTGCGAGGCGTATTCGGGTGGCTTGATCATCACCACTCGTTCGGGAACCGCCCAGTCCGCGCCGGGGATCTTGTCATAGGGCCTGTATTCGGTCTCCCCGCAAACGACCGCGGCATAATCGAGCCTTGAGGCCTTGGTCGCTCTCGCCTGCAGTCGCGCGACGACGGTGTCGGGGTCAGCAATTTCCACACAAAAGGGTCCCAGTTCGGCTGCCCGTTCCGACGAAAGTTCGCTGCTCATACAATATACAAACATGTTTTGCGCGGCCGTCGAGAAGCTGATGCCGGAAAGCTTCCTCCCATCAGCAACCATCGTAATCTCGATACCCTCGTGAGGCTCATAATGAAGCGTCCCATCCTTGGGATCACCGCGTACTCCGCCGTCTTCGAGCTGACGATAGCTGGCCAGCGATCCGAATCGCATGTCGCCTTTGCGGATGAACGAGTTGGCAAAGCGTTCGTCAGTAAAATACTTGTAGAGCGGCATCGCTAGCTCCTCATTCGAATGGCTGCTTACGGTCCCTGGGCTGCGGCGACCAGAACGACCGACATCAGGCGCAAAGCGGCTGCGCATGGGCGAGGCAGCCATCATACCTCCCGCTCGGCAAACCGAGCAATGTCGATCGGCTCGCTACAAAGAATTCTTCGCGACCGATGCGCCCCGCAATCGGACGAACAGCACCTTGTTCGACTCGGCGCCGACATTGATGTCGCCGGTATTCATGGCCGCGATGCCAATTTCGCGCCTGCCCCGTTAAGCGCGCCGCGGCTCAGTTGAGCGGAATGATGCAATTCTCATAGTAGAGATGGGGCGCTAGCATCAGATGCTCCGGACGGTCGGAGCGGATGATACGGATCCATTCGGGGGCGTGGTTCACGCACGAGGTGTAAGCGCTCTGCGTGCTGTTGACCTGTCCAGGCTCGAACGAACAAACAAGGTGGACGTAGTTGTCGACCAGCCAGCGGATATCGCCTTTCGAACCGCGGAAATTTGCGGAGAACGGCGACAGTATGTCGACCTCGATCCCGCGCGCCGTGATCACCCTCTTCGTATAGGCGTTGAGCGGCCCAGGGGTTTGCCCCTGCGCGTAACTGCGTTGCGCGACGGTCGGGCATAGCGGCAGTCGGGTGGTGGCGCAGCCCGACAGGAGCAGCGCCACCAAGCCTAACGTGCCCATTGGCAGAGCACGCACGCCTCATTCCTCCGTCAGGATCGCGGCGAAATCGGCCAGCACGGGAGCGACGAGCGCCTTGACGCTGTCTTCGAACACCGTGACCTTCTTCACCGCGAAGCCCACGAAACGCAGCGTCGCGTCGTCGTCCGTGATCGTCAACGTCGTATCGCTCTGATCGACCTTATGCTCCTTGACGTTCTTGCTGTAGCTGCCCGATCCGCCGAAGTTGATGCCGAACGAGCGGAAGCCGCCGCCGCCCGAGGCGCTGAACGAGCTCTTGTAATCATAGGTCCATTTCTGCGACGACTTGAACTTCGTGCTGAAGCCGCGGACCATGATCAGCGCGGTCGGGTAATAGAGCAGCGAGCCTTTGGGGCCGAAGAACTCGGCGAAATCATGCGGGTTCTCGCGGACCCTTTTGTGGGTGAACAGCAGCGGCCGGAACCAGGTCGGAAAGCTCATATTGACGCGGAACGCGGCCTTCGCGCCGAGCTGGATCGAAGTCGCCTTTCTGAAATCCTCCTGGATTTCAGTGTGCTGCGAGGCATTGGCGCGCACGCGGATAAACGACCAGCCGCCGCTTCCCGATGCCTTCCAGTCGGTTTCGATCGACTTCGATTCCTGGGTCGATCGGTCGAAGGTCGCATCGAACGCGCCGGCGCCGCCGGTTTTGATCGTCGCAAGGCTCTTGTCCGGCGAGGCAACATGGCGATCGTCGAACAGCGCAGTCGAGCCGAGCGGCAGGATCGCCAGATAGTTCAGATTGAAACGGTCGCCATCGTCATAGAGGTGATCCGGATGAATCGGATAGCGCAGCCGCACCGCCGGATCGCTATAGGCGAACTCGGCGTCGATGATCTCGCGATCGCTGGGCTCGGGGAAGGTGCGGTCGAGGATCGTGCGCTTCTCGACCTCGGCAATGCGGATCGCCTGCATCTTGGCTTCGATGTCGCGCCGGTAGCCGAAGCTCGACGACCATTGCACGTAGGCATTGCGGTCGCCGATCTCGTAGCCCATCGCCTGTGCATATTGCGTCCATTCGCTGGTCTCGCGGATGGCGAGCTGCCGCGCCTCATATTTGCGGGCGTCGGTGATCTTGTCGAGATCGGCGAGGCGCAGCTGGTCGGCGGGGCTCAGCACCGCGACCACCGCGAAGGTACGCAGCTTGCGCAGGAAGCGGCCATAGACATCGGTGAGCGTCGTCAACCCGGTCGCGACTTCGCCGCTCACCGGCGAGGGTTCGATCGCGAGATCGGAGCGCCGGAGCAGATTATAATAGGACCACCAGATATAGCCGCCCTCGCTGGCCTTCTTGTCCGACAGGTCGATCGTGTCGGCGACCAGCTTGAGCTGGAGATATTCCTCGGTGGCCAATCCGCCGACCTGCGCCTTCAGCAAGTCGTAGTAATTGTCCAGGCTGATCTTGAGGGCTGTGCCGAAGGACACGTCCTGGATCGGGCTGTCGGGTGCATACATTGAACGCCTCCTGTGGATATGAGCGTGCGGCGTTGAAACTCCGCAACGACTCGTATCCTCGGCGCACAGGGGTCCGTTCGGCGTGAAAGCCGCGTGTGGAACAGCGTGAAAAGCGACGCGGCCCCTAGTCGTTCGACGCAGCGCGCACCAGCAACGGTGTGTCGGCAGCGGCCTGCAACACCGATTCGAGCATCTCGCGGTCGCCCGGCCGGCGTAATTGCCGCGCCAGCGCCAGCCCGCCGCCCTGCAATAGCGCGATGGCGCGCGCACGCGCATCTTCCATGCCGAGCAGGTGCCCGGTGACGCACAATCCCAAGGCCGTCGGCGGGAACCCGGGCGTGGTACGCTCGGCCTCGCCAAAGAAATGATACGCCTCGTCGACGTCGCCTTGCTGGAGCTTGGCGAAACCGATGCCCGCCAGCGTCTGGCCGAGCGCCCCCGTTGCCGGATTGATCCGCAGTGCCAGTTCGAAGCGCTCGGACGCGCGTACCGGTTCGCCGCGCAGCACATCGACCCATCCGCCCCAGAACAACGTCGGCTGATACGCTGGAAGCAGCCGCAGCGCGCGGTCGATAATGCGGTCGGCCATATCCATATCGCCGCCGATATTCATCAGCGTGCCGACGCAATAGCCCAGTGCTTCGACATTATCGGCGCCATAGCGCATCGCTGCCTGATAATAGGTGATCGCGCGATGCCGGGTCGCTTCGCGGTCGGGCGAATAGTGCATCAGATAGGCGATGCTGCTGCAATAAGCCGCAAGCGATGCCGACCAGGGACATGTGGGATCATCCGCAACCAGCTCCATCGTCAGCGTCAGCGCTTCGTCGATCGCATCGCCCTCCCAGCTGCGGAACAATGCGTTGGCGCGCCAGAAACGCTCATAATCCCCCGACACAGGTCCGATCAGCCGCAGGCTGCGCTGGCGCTCGGCGCTATCGACCTTCGTCCAGATTTGCGGGGCGATGCGGCCGGCGATTTCCTGCTGAAAGGCGAAGCTACCATCCGATTGACCGACAAAAGTGTCGGACCAGAATTGCTCGCCGCTTTGCCCGTCGAGCAGCGAGGCCAACACGCGCAATTGCCCGCCGTCGGATAATATGGTTCCGTCGAGCAGATAGCGCACGCCCAGCCGCGCCGCGATCTCGGTCGGCGTGCAGCCTTGCTGGGCAAGCAGTCGCGCCGCAGCGCTGGCAATGATGAACAGCTGGGGATAGGCGCTCAGGCACACGCCAATCTCGTCGGCCAGTCCGGCTCCCAGCCAGGCCTGCGGATCGGGACCGCGCACCGTGAACGGCAGCACCGCGAGCGAGGGCTTGGGAGGCGGCATCAATCGGCTGGCCGATGCCAGCGTCTCGCGCGCGCTCGGCAGTTCCGCGCCGAAAACCTCGTGCGGCGCGGGCAGCGGCGTCCCGATCGGAGGCGGCGCCCTGTCGATGATGTCGTGGACGCGTTCGCGCTCGCCGCGCAGCCAGTCCTCGAATTCTTCGCAATCACGCAGGTCGATGCCTTCCAGAAAGTCGCCGGGCAGATGCGATCGCCGGTCGGTGCCGTCGATCCCGAGCGCGAAGAGGTCGACATCGATGCGGTCGATGGCAACCGCGACCCTTTTGGTCTCGCAGATCAGCAGTTCGCCTGCGCCGTAATCGGCGAGCGTCTTGCGGAGGTTGGACAACTCGCGACGCAGGCTGTCCTGCGCCTGCTTGGCCGAACGCGAGCCCCATAGCATCGCCTCGAGCTTGCGGCGCGCACGCACGCCGCCGGGGGAGGCCACGACGAGAGCGATCAGCGCCATTGCCTTTTCACTGCTGATGGCGATGCGACAACCATCCGGCGCAAACAGACCAAATGGGCCGACCAGATTCAGACGGTACCGCATATCCCCCCTGCGGACATACTTAGCACGTCTGCCGGGATGCAACAGGCGCTTTCACGCTTTTTGGACGCTGGGGCATAGTAGAACGCTGGCGGGCCATGTCGAATCAGGGAGCCGGACGTGAAACGCCTCATGGTAATATCTGCGATGCCGCTACTACTCGGCGGATGCATTCATCTCGATGCCAAGCCGTTCGACTTCACGTGCGGCCAATTGCTCGACGCCTATAGCGAAACCTATCAGGCGACGCCCCTGTTCGCCGAACTGCAGCGCGATGGCGGTCTCGACGAATGCACCGCCGACCCCGACGGCAAGCCCCGCTGCACCGACGCCAAGCCGCACGCACTGGATGGCGCCGCCTTCCCGATGTCCGATCCAATCATCGCCGCGCTCGCCGAACGGCGCCGGAGCCCGACGAGCCTCGTCGCGCCGGACGAACCGGCCAAGGTTTTGATGCTCTCGGGCGGCGGCAGCTGGGGCGCGTTCGGCGCCGGCTATCTGGAGGCGCTGGGGCGCAACGACTGGACGGTCGTCACTGGCGTCAGCACCGGGGCGTTGCAGGCGCTGTTCGTCGCCGCCGGCGATTATGCTGCGCTGGCGAAAGCTTATGACATTGCCGATGAGACCGATCTTGCCAGGTCGAATGGCCTGCGCGGATTCCTGTCGAAAGGCTCGCAATATTCGATCGCACCGCTGCGCACCAAGGTGCTTGCCTATCTGCTGCCGACGGACGGCTCGGAATCGCCGCTAATCCGAATGATCGAGCCCGGCCGCCCGCAACTCTCGATCGCCATGGTCGAGGCGCGCAGCGGCGATTTGAAGGCCGTGCACATTACGCGGATGCTCCGCGTCGAACTCGGCGGCAGCACGCCCGACCGAGCCAAGCTCGAGCGCGTCGGACAATGCGTCGCTGGCGTTGCCCTGGCGTCGAGCTCGATTCCCGTTCGCCTCACGCCGATCCGGATCGACAAGCACAGCTATGTCGATGGCGGCGTGCGCAGTTCGGTTTTCGACAGCGGCATCGCGCGCCGGGTTGGCAGCTACGCGGCAAGCCTCGCTGCCGGCAAAGCGCCGCACATCTATGTCGTGCGCAACGGGCCGACGATTGTGTTCCACGATGCCTTCGACAAGAAAGACCCCGAGACCGCCGCTGTCGATGCGCGACCGGATATCTTGCGCGTCGGCATGCGCGGCTATTCCACGATCGTGAACCAGAACGAGCTGATGTCGATCGCCGCACTCCGGCTAAACTATCTCAAGGGCGATATCAGCGTCATATCGGCGGACGGATTCAACGCCCCGCCCGACGCGCCGGCCAGCCAGCCGCGCCAACCCGGACCGGACACCCCTGCTCGCCCGACGCCATGCGGTCCGCGTCCCGAAGCACTGTTCCATGCCGGCTTCATGCGCTGCCTGATCGGTTGGGGTGCGTGGAAGGCGAAATATGGCCCTGACTGGATCGCACTGAGCGGCGCTGCGGCACCGGCGCCCGCGCCAGCCATCACGCGGCGCTGAGCGCGCGATATCTGAACAAAGGAGAGACCCGATGCCCACGATCCGGTACCGCAGGCATGTATCCTGGTCCAACTATCACCTTACCCTCGGCACGGTGCCGCCCGGCGGCAGCGATCCGTCGATGATCATCGACACGGTTGCCACGGTCGATGCCGGCGATCTGACCCAGCCATCGGGCCTGGCGCGGTTCGCGGCGAGTGGCGCCGCGCTGTTCGAACACCTTGAGGCGATCGAGCAGATGCCGTCGGCATCGCGGGCTGCGGGCACAGTCGGCACCACCGGCAAGGCGTGGAGCTTCTCCGGTTTGATCGGGGCTTCGGATCGCCAGCTGGATTTGACCGGGCTGGTGGGCATAACCGAGATGGGCGCGGACGAACTGGCCAGCGATGCGGTGGTCGGCGCTGATCGGATCGCTCTGGTCGGCGGCGGGACCCTGCTCGCCGATATTGCAAGCTGGGCCGAGGCACGCGACCGCACGCTGTGCACCAGCGGCACGCATCTCAAGCCGACCATCGCCGGAGGTTTCGCGACCGCCAGCCACGGCTCGCGGCTCGGCTATGGCGGCCTTCAGGATATGGTGCTGGGCATGCATCTGATCACCGGCAGCCGCGAGCATGTCTGGATCGAACGCAAGACCGGCCCCGTCCTGAGCGTGGCGGGGCTCACCAAGCTGACGATCGACGGTGTGCCGGTACGGGTCGTGCGCGAGGACGAGCGCTTCGAGGATGCGCTGGTCCATCTCGGTGCAATGGGTATCGTCAACGGTGTTGCCGTCGAGCTCGCCGACAACCAGCGGTTCGCGCTGATGCAGCGGCTGCTGACCATCACGCCCGATTTGCTCGACGAAATCGGCGGTGGCCATTTCGACCGGGTCGCCCGGCGCCTCGGCTGCGCGACCGCACCGGCATTTTACGAGTTGACGATCAATCCGCATGCGCCCTTTTCCGATCCGGCCGGACATATCTTCTACTTCCCGACGCATAAGGTGCCGCTGTTTCCGGCCGGAAACGCCGGCATCGAGCGGCCGGCGGATGTCATCGCGCGGATCGGCGAGCTGATGCTTGCCTTTGCCAGCCAGCCATTGGCGGCGCCACCGACATCGGCGGTAGCGGCCAGCGCGATTCCCCCTTGGGTCCTGCCGGCGCTGCTCAAGGGCGCGGACTCCGTCTTCGCTTTCTATCTGGACCTGAAGAACTTCGAAGCTGCCGATTCGCTCTTCGATCCCGATGCGCCCGAGCGGCCCGCCTATCTGTGGAGCGAGCTCCATGGCGGTGAAATTACCGGCGGCGAACCCGGTGCTCTATACAACGCATCCTTCGCCATTCCCCTGGACCGCGTCGGAAAAGCACTTCCTGCGATCTGTGCGGCAGTGGCCCAATTAGCCGGATCGTTCGTGTTCACGCTTCGGTTCGTGGCCAAGCCGGCCGGAACGCTGGCGTTTACGCGGTTCGACCAAAATGCGGTGATCGAGATCGACGGGCTCTCGCCGTTGATTTGCCGGAAGGCCGCGCAGGGCGTCGATCCCGACCTCCCACAAGCGGGAGAGCTTCTGCTGGCATTGCAGGAACTGGCGGGAACGCTGCCCGCCGGCGCGGCGGCAACGCGCGCGGCGTTGAACCGGGCCGGAATCCCCTATTCGATGCATTGGGGCAAGCTGGGTGACCTCGATCGCGCGAAAGTCTATGCGGATTTTGGTCATCCCCTCGATACTGACTCACTAATCCGCCAGTGGCGCGGCACGCGCGACCATTTGCTGACGCCCTTCGCCAAATCGGTATTCTGGAATCCGGCGCTCATCGACTACGGCCTGCTCGACCCAGCCTGACGGGAGGACGAATGCTGATGGGATTTCCATGTTCAAGTCCAGGCCCCGGCGAAGCGCCCAGCCCGTCAGACCAACGTGCACCACCGAGATCCTGGACATTGGGCCAGATTAAACTCGACTCATGCCGCGCCTTTTGACTGGAGGCCCGCTGTTTCCACTTGCCGCCCGGCAGCAGACGGCAGACCACTACGTGACGAACGGCTGCTGTCGGAATCGACGTCGGACCGGGCCAGCGACTGCTTACGGGCGCATTCCTGCCGAGCCGCTCTTCGGCTCAAACTGGCCGTTCGGAGACCGTCCGCTTCTGCCCGAAAATCTCGGAAAGCAGACCATGGACTGCCAATCGCGCGTTAAGACCGGAATCGACCACTTGGGGACGTCAGGCTACGTCGAGTGCCAACGACTGCCCGTCTTAGTCCATCCATCCCAAAAAAAATGGCTGAATTTCATCAGGCGATCGATATGTGATCTTGATCATAGATCAGCGCGGCTCTTAATTTCATGATCGAATGGTGGATTGTTCGATGGCATGGGAACCCGAGCTGACGCTTTCGATCCCTGCGTATAGGAGTTTTTATGTTTTCGATATTTCCATTGGCACTGTCCTTTGCCGCGGCCACGAGCGGCGAGACGTGGTGCCAACCAGCGGAAACACCTCTCTTCTCCTGCGACCTCGGAAAGAAACGGGCGTCTGTCTGCGCGAACAATCGTCTCGTAACCTATCGCTACGGGACCGTGGGCGAGGCGCCAGAAATGCAAATCAGCAGCAACGGCAACGACGGGCGTGTTCATAGCGACGTTATCATTGGCGGAGGCGGCGGTCAGCAGACGAGCCTGCGCTTCAGCAACGGAAACACGCATTATATTATTTTCAGCGGCTATGCAGGAAGCCTCACGGACCGTCCCGGCAAACACTGGTCGGGCCTCGATATTCTCAAGGGTGCATCTTCGATCCGCAACAGGCAATGCGGCGCTGGCAAGCTTGTACCGCTCACATCTTCCAGCATTCCGACATTCGTTCCGGCGGACGAGGAAAATGGCCCCTATAGCGGCTGGCGCTGACTCCCCCGGCGCAGTTCCCCAGATTGGATTTCACATGAGAAAAGCCATTCGACTGCTGCCACCTGTGTGCCTCGGCGCAGCGATTTTTCTGATGCCCGCCACAGCGTTGGCGCAAAGCCATCCCTGTAGGGGAGCGCCGGGCGAGCGGCAGGTTGGCATGGCCCCGGCGGGCATCGGCTTTGCCCCTTTTCCCATCTGTATCACGGAGCCCGCGCCGAGAGGCAACCCGTCGGGTAATGAAGCGCGAGGCGATGCTGCCTCTCCTTATGATAATATGCTCGATGCGATGACACGTAACATCATCGCGCAACATCAGCGCCTGACCGCCGCGCAAGGGATCGCGGCGATCGAACAGCAAATGGCACGTGATCCTGCATTGCGGCGAATGCAGATCGGTGCCTGGGAATTCTTCCAGGCTGATCCAAAGGCGCAGCCAGGCGAAACCTGCACGGCGGTGTGGATGAAGCAAGGCCAGCTGGTCGGCATCTCGGGTCCTGGGCCCAAATATGACGGCGGGATGCTGAGCTTTTGGAGTGCGGATATTCCACGGCCACGCGACATGCAGACGATCACGATCACGATGAAGCAATCGCGCTACCCTGCCCAGACGGTGAAGGCGGTCAACTATACCATACCCGGCCATGATTTCGGTGCGATCTCGCTGATGGTGCCCGATATCGACAAGGCAATTGATACCATGCTCGACGTCGAGCATTTCGAAGTGTTGATTGATGGCAAAACCGTCTCAGACATTGGATGGGGCGGCGGACATGATGCGCGTGAAAAGTTGCGTCGCTGCGTCCATCCCGGATAGCCAAACGCTGATAGTCCAGATGGACGCATGCGGGGATGCCTGCGAATCTGATGCCCTGCTAGCCCTCGAGCGTGCCTGCCACCGTAAATCAAGCGAATGAACAGAACGAAGGAAACTGCCCGATGATCTGGAATCTGGTGTCAGTCGCAGCCATCGCGTTGGCGGGTTTCGCCGATCCGCAAGGGCAGGCACAACCAGCTCACCTCCCTCCCGCGGCGCCCGACCGGATTTCCTATACCGGCTCGGGCAACGGCTGGACCGGCGGTCGGACCGAGTGGTGGATCGATCATTCGGGGCGTGGGGGGTATCGCACGACCGTTGGCCGCAAAGCGAGCGGCACTTTCGACGCCGGTCCCCAAGGCTTCGCACGCGTCCGGGCAATATTGCGGCCGCTTGAAGATGTCCGCGAATTGCCTTGCGACGGCGCCGTCACCGATCAGGGGATGGGCGCTCTGAGCTGGCGGCTGGGCGTGCATCAGATCTCGCTGCGCTTCGATTTTGGCTGCAACTTCCGTCGGCCCGATGCTGCGCGGGATATGCTGAATGAGGCGGATAAGCTCGTGCGGCAGTGGTCAGCGGCAAAATAGGACGCAACGCGAGTCGACTGGCTGATCATTGCGCGGCACTCCTTCCAGCACGCCCTCGATGCAACGGCGAAAGAGTGGCGCTGGGCGCAATGGGCGGCATGATCATCGCCATCCCATTGATCGTCCACAGCAAGGTCAGGCTATTTGCGTTATCACCGACAGTCAGTGGCCGCGTCAATTTTCGAAAAAGAATCGGTGAGTAAAGACTATGCAAAACAGGATATGGGTAATTGCCGCGGCCCTCGCGAACATCGCGCAATTGGCAACCCCTGCAGCACAGGCTGAAGAAGAAAGGCGCCCAGAGGTCCCACATGCGCCCCTTCGCGCCTTGGTAGGCAATACGCTCGTTTACGCAAAGCCTGACCAGCCCGGCGCCGAGACAGGTGTTTTTATCCGGTTGGACGGCACTGGACGGGCGGTTACGCGTGGGCCGGATGATGCAAGCGAACCTCGTGCCATCCAATGGTCTATTCTTTCGGACGGCAAATTCTGCGTCACCGACGTCGGGCGCCGCGCTTGGGATGGTGACTGCGGAATACTTTCGGTTGACGGTT
Organism: Sphingopyxis sp.; assembly: GCF_036675685.1. Classification (GTDB taxonomy): domain Bacteria; phylum Pseudomonadota; class Alphaproteobacteria; order Sphingomonadales; family Sphingomonadaceae; genus Sphingopyxis. The sequence continues at coordinate 17,866 of NZ_JAKFEM010000051.1, read as the reverse complement.
CGCTTGCGACGTTGGCCCCGGCGAGCGGGCCGGTCTGGCCGGGGAGAATTCTGGAGGGGGATGGCTGGAAGCTTGATCCCGCGACGCCGTCCGACAAAAGGCTGGTTGGTAGGGCGGCCATCCAGGCGCTAATCGGCAATACTCTCGTTCTCCTTCCCGTGGGGGGCGGTCGGGAGTATCTTGCACACTATTTCATGGTCAACGGAACGGTTCGACGGGCGCATAATGACCAACCCTATTTCAATCACTGGGTGCTTCAGCCCGATGAAAAATGGTCGATCCGCGGCGAATCCGAACGGCTGTGTTTCAGCGGTGGGGCGTGGGAAAAGGTTTCCTGTACCCCTGTCTCGGTTTCCGGCGATCTCGTAACTTTGCATGACGAAAGGGTTGGCCTCTTGCATGCCAGGCTTTTGAAGGGGGACGCTCGAAACCTCTCGCTCGCAGCCGGTGCGGCAGCCAAGAAGAAGGCTGATGCGCTTATCGGTAACACGATGGAGCTGAAGGCCGCCGACGGGCGAACCGGAGCGGGAGGCGTGGTGTATTTTGGGCGCGACGGCTCCGGTCGAGCGAAATGGCGTGATGGGACGCTTGCGCCTGTCAAATGGCTGTTACAGCTCGACGGAAAGCTGTGCATTGTCGAGCGGCAGAGGGAATTTCGGGATAGCGAGTGTAGCATGTTGTCCCTTGACGGCAATGCGGTGACATTGGGGTCGCCGGATCGCCCCGCTTTGCTCGGCCGAATCGTGAAGGGCAATGCGCTGAGAATGTAAACCGCACGGAGCCAAGCCCGACAAGAATGCCTCAACCTGGCAATGACGGTTGCTATAATGAGCGCCACCTCGGTGTGGCAAATTCCAATCGGGCCTCATTCAAATCGGGCCTCAACGTACGTCACGCTATCGTGCACCGGGATCGCTATCGGCCTGGCTGCCGTTGCCATCCGCCCGAAACCGCTCGATGAAAGACCGCTGGGGCGATTGCTGCAAATGGTCGTCAATTCGCGATACCCGGTACATGTCGCAACTTGTCGGGATTGCGTGTCACATAAATCGCGACAACTTTTCCCTGTTCAATATTCAAGGCCGTTGTCTGGACCGTGTTTTCTTCTTCTATGGTGATGAAGCCGGGCAAGCCGTCGATAATCGAGTAACGAATCAATCGCGAGGGACGTACGGCAAAAAGGCGCGCAAGCCCGGCGTGACGCGCGATGACGGCGTCGAGTCCAATGAGCGGACTTGAAGGCGCCGACACTTGGCCACCGCCATCGGCGTAGGTAATGACGTCTTTCGCAAGCATGGCACGCAAGGTTGCGAGGTCGCCGGTCCTTGAAGCGCTGAAGAAGGCCGCCGCGAGACGAAGGCCCTCCTCTTTCTCCACCGCAAAGCGCGGTCTTGCATCATGGATATGCGCCCTCGCGCGACTGGCGAGCTTGCGACATGCAGAGGTTTCGCGCCCGATCGATTCGGCCACGGCTTCGAAGCTGAGACCGAATACGTCATGCAACAAGAAAGCTGCCCGCTCCAATGGCGACAAACGCTCCAGCGCGATCATCAGCGGCAGCGTGACATCGTCGGTAGCGTCACCATCTTCGGGATCAAAGATTGGTTCCGGCAACCAAGGGCCTATGTAGGTTTCGCGCTGGCGCCGGCTGGACTTCAGCTCATTGAGGCACAGTCGCGTAACGACCGTTCGCAAAAAAGCTGCAGGCTGGCGTATCGTGCCATGGTCGACGGCGAGCCAGCGCAGCCACGCATCATTAACGATATCCTCCGCATCGGCGACTGACCCCAGCATCCGATAGGCGAGCCGGATAAGACGCGGCTGTTGATCGGAGAAGATGGTAGCAAGCGGAGATTCGTTGATCTGATCTCCGGTTTTCATTGGTTTATCCAAGGGTATCACGCCCCCGCGCAAGCTGAAGTGCGGTAACTGCGACCCGTTTTCCGAGATGACGCGCGGTTGCCAAGTCGGACGCGGGTGGCGCCGTATCCGGTCCCTCATCTGTGTTCGACTGCGCGCCGGCGCCAAGCCAGAAGCCGAGCCTGTTCAGATCAGCTTCCGATCCCGACGCAGAACTGTTCGCAGGGGGCAGATCGAGGTTGACCCAGTGCATCCCATGCTGCGCGGCAAACAGGGCGAACTGAATCAAGGTTGAGAGTTTGTCGCCGGACCGTGCACCTGAATTGGTAAATCCTGCAGCGAGCTTATCCTTCCAGAGATAGCCCTTGGACATCACTGCGCTCGAGGTCGCTTCCTCAAAAGCTTTGAATGCCGCTGAGGCTCCGGCCATATAAGTGGGCGCGCCAAATATGATGGCTTGCGCATCGTTGAGATCGTCCCAGTGTCGGCCCACATCCTCGACAGACACGAGAAGAACGTCGGTGCAATCGACTTCCTGAACCCCGGTTTTGACCGCCTCAGCCTGACGCCGTGTATGGCCGTAGGCGCTGTGATAGACGATCGCGATACGTATAGCGCTGCCTGCGGCCGCGATGTTATTCATAAACATATCCTCTGCTGATGTTGCAGAAGCTATGACAATGCAGCTCGGCAAAATGTGACATTCCAGTCCGATGAACTATTCGGACACATGATTCAGGTGCTACCTTGAATTCTTCTCTCCGTGCTCGTCATATCGCGGCTGGCCATCCTCAAGGTTATTGGTGATCGCTTCCGACTGTTGAGGATATCTGGCAAAATATGGAGCCGACAAACCTGCCTTTTGCAAACGAACGGAGGTGATGCGCGACCGTTGGGAGAAGATGTTCGCAGACTATACCAACATCGAATTGGAGTCGCCAAGATCGCCAACCGGGGCAGCCACCTCATCCAACTCGTATCGAAGCTGACGACGGTCGCCATTCTCTATTTCGGCGCAAAGGCGACGATTGCGGGCGACCCGGCGTTGAGTCGCTCAAATCCTCGCCGATCTATGATCGAGATCACAGAATATGAAGCGGGCCTAGATTAGCAATGTGGGGGCTGGCGCAGGGAGGTTCGGCCGAACCGACCTTCTTTGCGACTAAGCCCTGGCACAGGAGATGCCCTATGAAACTTCCATTCCTTGCATTTTTTCTTACCGTCGGTTCCGCGATGATTCCTGTATCCGCGACCGCCACCCTGCCAATGGTCGATGGCGTGGGATCCTACACCCATTCCCAGGTCATGCGCCACCGGACTGACGCCGACAAAAAAGTAACGCCCAGCCTTGAGGCTGCCAGCAGGGCCTACCGCCGATCGCTGATGCCCGAATACAAGCGCCGAGCGAAGAAATATGGCAAGGCCCCTGCTGAACGCTGGATTGCAGGACAAATTCGCGCTTACGAGCGTCAGCATCGCAGTGGTACTCGGAAGCGGTGACAGCCTGCAACCGCGATCCGCGGGGACGAAACAGGCTACTTCTCTAAAACGCGGCATCGCTTTCCACTGCCTGGATTGGCCGCCTCGCGAGCGAACGGGCTCATATCAGCGCCACTGATAGTCAGACGTCGACAAGCGACGGAAATTCAATGATGAAGGTGGCCGAATGCGGAATAGCAGGTTCCGGCGAGGAATCCCGAAAATCGGACGTCAAGTTCAACCGCGCATAGATGGTTGATGGAACATTTGACCGAACGTAATTTCCGGTAGCGGTGGCTGCAGGCGCGCTGATCAGACGCGAGATTGATCGCGGCGGTCGCCGCTGCCAGACCGGCGATGGTCGCGGGTTGACCGCTTGCGCCCGGCGCGAGCGCCGCTTGGATGCACTTTAGCTCCGTCCGGCCCCTCTCGAATCTGCGTCATTGGTGCTGACAGCGAGGAGGCAAACCATCCGACGCCGGCGTTTCGATTTCCATGGGCTCCGCGGCAACGGGTACTTCGGGATCGAATGAGGACTCGGTCCGACTGGCCGTGGTTTCGGCCTGGAGACGGACGGCGATGTCCCTGCCCTTGCCTTTCAATGCGTCGATTTCGCTTTGGCGCATTTCGAGATAGAGGGTGCGTGTCTCAACATAGGGATCGGTGCTTTCCTGTTGCAGGCGCTGGATTTGCGCGTCGCTCTCGATACGATCGTTGAGCTGCTTGATCACCGTCGTGGGAACCGCATAGGCCGTGCGGTTGAAAGGCGCACCGACGGCGGTCGGCACGACGAGCAGATCGATGCTGTTGCCGGCCAGGTCGCGCAATGTCGTCGGCCCGACGAGCGGGAGGTAGAAATAGGGACCGGGCTCGACGCCGTAAAAGCCCAACGTGTTGGCAAAGCCGTTGCGCCGGTAAGGCAGGTTGAACGGCTTTGTCTTCGCGACATCGACAAGCCCGCCGACGCCAAAGGTCGTGTTGACGGCGAAGCGGCCGAGTGTTTCGGCCGCCTTGCCGATCTTGAACTGCAACAGGAAGTTCAGGAAATTGACGGGTTCAGTCAAGTTCCGCAGCGCATTGCCAAGCCCGTCGCGAACCGGTTCCGGGACGATACCTTGGTAGCCCGTGGCAACTGGCGCGACGAGCGCCTTGTCGACCGACTGGACCGCCCGATATGACGTGATGTTGGCTTCTTGCAGCGGATCACCCGGCGGCGCCTCCCCGCGCGCGGTCACCACGATATCGTCCGGCGACGGAGGCATTTCGGTCGACGGCTCGCCATTGGCTGTTGCGGGTGCTTCGGGAGAGGAAGACGCGACGGGTCCGATCGTCGGCACGACGATCGGCGGCTCGGGTGCGATCGGGGTGTCATCGAGTTGCTGCCGCTCGACCTCCGTCGGGCTTTCGGGTGGGGTCTCGGCGGGAGGGGGCGTCGTCCCGGACAGCAAGAGGAGCGCGGCGACGGTGGAAAGGCTCATCGCGTGCGCGATCCCGCCATCATGAGGGGGGTGAACATTACTTGCATGTGCCAAACTCCGCCTTGGGGCATCAGCCCGGAACTGTGACCAAAGGGCGCTCCCTCCTTACGCCCGATGTCGCTTTAACCCGCGATGCGGGCAAGGCGGCTTTACCCTTCCCCCATCTGGAGGGAAGGGTAAAGAAACTCGGCCTGCCGTTTTATCGCATCGGCATCAGCACCGACGGGGTGTCGACCGTCCGGCTTCGTGAGATACCACCTTCGCTGGATGACCTCGCAGAGGCGCTCTACCGAGAGTTACTTGCGCCGCGATCCGTCGATCGGCTTTGGCCGATTCCAGACAGGCCGCTTCTAGATCAAAAATATCAAAAGCGGACGATACAGCGGAAGCCGATATGGCCTGTCGATGTGTCAATGGTCTGTGGGTGGCGTGCAGCGGGGCGATAGCGCCTGCAATAATTTTCAGCACAAAGATGCGAACCACCCTTTAGCGTTTTTCTCCCGATCTTGATATCCGGCATGCTCCGATCGCGACTTTCGCCTTTGCGGCCACCTCTGGGACTGTCGATGATGCAGCAAGCGCCCCGCTTCCGCTTGGCACCAGCTTGCGGCATCGCATACCAGTCCGCGGTCCACTCCCAGACATTGCCGATCATGTCGTAGATACCACGATCGTTGGGGGGATAGCTTCGCACGGGCGAGGTGCGTTCCCATCCATCGGTCAAGAGATTCGAGAACGGAAACAAGCCTTGCCAGTAATTGGCCATCATCGCGCCGCCGGGGGCCAACTCCCTTCCCCACGCGTAAGGGCGTCCGTCGTCATGCCCGCCGCGCGCGGCATATTCCCATTCGGCCTCCGTCGGCAGCGATTTCCCCGCCCATTCGGCATAGGCGAGCGCATCGCGATACGTGACATGAACCACCGGATGATCTTCAAAACCGTCGATCGCGCTGTCGCCGCCCGTCGGGCGACGCCAATCGGCGCCGGGCCGGAAATGCCACCAGTTGGCAAAATCCTCGAGATCGACAGGGCCGCGCGTGCGTTCGAAAACGAGCGAACCCGGGACCGCCAAAGCGGCGTCCATGCCGGGGTAGTGGCGCGGGTCGGGCGCTGTCTCGGCGTCCGTCAAATAGCCTGTACTCTCGACAAAAGCGGCGAACTCGCGATTGGTAACGGGGCTGGCGTCGATGTAAAAGTCGCCGACCCGGACGCGCCGCACTGGCGCTTCTTCCGGATAGAATTCATCGGAACCCATCGAAAAGGTCCCACCTTCAACACGGATCATGCCGGCCAACCGTTGCTCGAAATCAACCGATGAGCCGCTGGTGGAAGCCGTCGGCACATTTTTCACCGTCGATGATCTCATGACCTTACGCAACTATTGGACTCGAAGTGGAAGTCCGCCCGTCATAAACGCAGAATGGCTCGATGACGACTTGCCAGAAGACGGCACGCCCAAAGTCGTTCATCAGTCCCGCCAAGTGCGCTGTTTCATCTTCAAGCGAATTTGTGGCCCGACGGTTTCGGCATTCTCCCCGAGCGCAAAACGATATTCCCCAGCCGGGATCGTCCACCCCTGCCCATTCCAGTCAGCGACGAGGCGCGGGTCGACCTTCAGATCGACCTTCCGCTCCGTCCCGGGGGCGAGTTCGACACGCTGAAATGCGACCAAGCGCTGCTTTGTCTCCTCGCCCCTCGACAAAAGGTATAGCTGTACCACGGTCGCGCCCGCGCGATCTCCGGTGTTGCGAACCGCCACGCTCGCGGTCGAACCGTCAAACTTCAGCCCGCTGGTGGCGAAGCGCGTGTAGGAAAGGCCATGCCCGAATGGATAGAGCGCCTTGATCCCCTTGCTGGCATTCCAGCGATAACCGACGTCCGATCCTTCGTTCATCCTCACCGTCACTTCGGTCCGGTCGGGCGTTCCATAGCTCGGAATCGTAGGCCGCGGCTGGGTTTCCATCGTGTCCGGAAAACTGATCGACAGACGCCCCGACGGATTGACCTTACCGGTCAACACATCGGCGATTGCCGCCGCGCCCTCCTGTCCCGGATACCAAGCCGCGACGATAGCTTTGACCTTATCGCGCCAGGGCATCGCGATCGGATTGCCGGTCTGGAGGACGACGATGGTGTTGGGATTGGCTGCGGCCGTCGCCGCGACGATTGCGTCCTGATTGCCGGGTAGCGAGAGGTCCGGCGAATCGAACCCTTCGGCTTCATATTTGCTGACGAAGACGATCGCGACGTCGGAGCGCGCGGCGAGCGCCGCCGCATCTTGCGGGTAAAGGCCCGGGTCAAAGCGAACCTCTGCCTTCGGGAGCGCCGCTTTCAGCGCCGCTTGCGGCGCACCGGCGAACCAGCGCTCGACCCGCCACGACGCCATAGATCCTTCGCCGCCCCCGATAGGGATCGATGCGGCCCATCCGCTCGGCGGCAAGCCCTGCGAGGAGCCACCGCCCGACAGGACTCCGACATGGGCATTGCGCCCGATCACCGCCACCGACCCGACGCGCGCGGCAAGCGGCAACGCGCCCGCGTCGTTTTTGAGGAGAACGATCCCCTGACGGGCAATCTCGCGAGCGATTTCGGCGTGTTTTTTCATATCCACCGCCGGAGCGGGACCGGCATCGACGAGGCCGTTCGCCTTCATCGATCGCAGGATACGCTTCACCATGTCCGACAGGCGTTCGCGCGGCAAGCTGCCGTCGGCGAGCTTCGCCTTGAGCGGCGCGTCGAACCAGACCTGCTTGTCGAGCTGTTCGCCCGATTGCTGATCGAGGCCCTTGATCGCAAAGTCGGCGCTCGACACCGCGCCCCAGTCGGACATGACCCAGCCCTTGTAGCGCCAGTCCTTCTTGAGCACGGTGTTGAGCAGATGGTCGCTCCCGCAGGCCTTCTCGCCGTTGACGATGTTATAGGCGCACATGATCGAGCCCGGCTGTCCCCGCTCGATCGCGATCTGGAAAGCGAGCAAGTCGCTTTCGCGGTGCGCGGCTTCGTCGATCTCGGCGTTCCATGTGTGCCGATTGGTTTCGTTCGAATTGAGCGAGAAATGCTTCATCGTCGAGACCACGCCGACCGACTGGGCGCCTCTTGCCGCCTCGGCTCCCATAATGCCCGACAGCAACGGGTCTTCCGATATATATTCGAAGTTGCGGCCATTGCGCGGGTCGCGGATGAGGTTGATGCCGCCCCCCAGCAGGACATTAAAGCCCTTGGCGCGCGCTTCGCTGGCCACCGCTCGCGCCCCGGCGAACGCGAGTTCCGGGTTGAAGCTCGCGCCGATCGCCAAGCCCGCCGGCAGAGCGGTGGCCGTGTCGCCCTTGCGAATGCCGAAGGGGTTGGTCACGCCAAGGCTTGCATCGGTCTCGCGCAGCGAGGGGACGCCAAGCCGCGGCACGCCCATAATATAGCCAGCGCCCGGGACAAGATCGTCGGGCCATTTCGTCTTCAGCTGAGGGTTTGCATAGGGGCCGATGAGAATGGGCATGATGCCGTGGAGCATCGAAAAGCGTTCGTCATCGGTCATCTGCGCTTCGGTCTTTGCCGCCCATTCGTCGGCGGCGGCATCGGTGGCGGCGGGCGCATATCCCTGCGCCGTCATCGACGTTCCAGCCAACATGATCGCCATTGCCGTTGCTGCATATTTCCCTCGCATCACCTGAACTCCCCCGTTTCTATCGACCCGACCGCTCCTTTGTCCGACCTAGGATTTGGCTTTGCTTGCAGCTTCCAGGGCGGCCTCAACGGCCGCAATCTTTTCGTCGGTAATCGCGCCGCCCGAATAAGGCTGAAGCTGGCGAAGGCTCATGCTCTTGAACTGCTCATAGGCCGGATGCGACATCAGCGATGGCATCTCCTTGTCCATGACCGCCTTGCCCACGGGATCGGTCATGAGAGTCTCGATCGGCAAATCGATCGACAATTTTTCGGCGGCAGGCGCCGGGGCCGGTGCTGTTTGTGCCAGCGCCGGGCTGGATAAAAGCAGCGCGAGCGAAAGGAAAAGGCGCATGAAATCTCTCCGATAGATGATGCCGTTTGGGCATGGACAGCCGCCTCATCTACAAAAATGACAAGCTTGTCAATATTGCATCTTGCGCTATGATGGCCGCAAAGCCACGAGGGAGACGACGATGGACCGCAGAGACCTGCTCACGAGCGCCTTGGGCGGCGCTGCTGCCGCGCTGCTTGCGCCATCGGCATGGGCGGCGACCCGGCGACCGCCGAATTTCATCGTTATCCAGTGCGACGACATGGGCTATGGTGATTGGGGCGCCGCCACGAAAGGCGCGATCCAGACCCCGAACCTCGACCGAATGGCGCGCCAGGGCATGACGATGACCGACTTTTATGCCGGCGCGAATGTCTGCACGCCCTCGCGCGCGGCTTTGCTAACGGGACGCTACCCGGTTCGGACCGGGCTCGGGCATCGCGTCATCCAGCCTAACGACAAACGCGTCCTGCCGCTCAGCGAAAAGACGATTGCCGCGGCGCTCGCGCCAACCCACAGCAGCGCGCTTGTAGGCAAATGGCATCTGGGACACACCGGCCCCGACTGGCTGCCGACGCGCCACGGTTTCGACTATTATTACGGCATCCCCTACAGCCACGACATGAAGCCGCTCGCGCTCCATGAGGCACGGCGCGGCGCCGAAGCCGAGGCCGAGACATACCCCGCCGAAATTGCGACATTGCAGCAAAAATTCTGCGACAAGGCGCTGGAGTTCATCGACGCCAACCGCGACCGTCCCTTCTTTCTCGACCTGGCACTCAGCGCGCCGCACCTGCCTGCAATCCCCCACCCCGATTTCCACGGCAAATCGGCGGCGGGACCCTATGGCGATGTGATCGAGGAGATCGATTCGATCGTCGGGCGTATCCTCGCGCGCCTCAAGGCGCTCGGTATCGCGCGCGATACGCTGGTTTTCTTTACTTCGGACAATGGCCCCTGGTTCGAGGGCGCGACCGGCGGGCTTAGGCAACGCAAGGGCGGCGCCGGCTACGATGGCGGCTACCGCGTCCCCGCGATCGTCTGGCGCCCGGGGACGGTACCGGCGGGGCGGCGCAACGACGCCATCGGGATGAGCATCGATTTCCTGCCGACATTTTGCGCCATGGCCGGGGTTGCGCCGCCCGCAGGCGTGACAATCGATGGCCAGGACCTGTCGGCGACACTCCTGCGCGGCTCCCCCACCCCGCACGACGGCCTGCTGCTTTTCGACGACGAAGATGTCGTCGCGCTGCGCACCCAGCGATGGAAGCTTGTCACGGCGGACTATTACCGCAACTATCTCCTCGACCTGCCCGCGCGGGGCTATCCGCAGCTCTACGACATGCAAAAGGATCCGTCCGAAAGCTACAGTGTAGCGGAACGCCATCCGGACATCGTCGCCGACCTCACCGCTCGTGTCGACGCAGCCCGGGCCCGCTTCGCGCCGCTGCGAACCCAGCCATCGGCGATCATCGGGATGCGGGCGCCACCCGCACCTCCTGCCGCCGCCAACTGACCGCGAGCGCTTCCGCGGCGATCCTTGCCGATCACGGCCGGGGGGGTGCGGTGCTCTCTCGGACGACCAGTTCGATATCGAGCCGGCGGCGGATGGGATCGAGCTTGCCGCTGGGCTGCGCGGCCAGCAGCATATCGGCTGCGGCAGCACCGATTTGCTCAAGCGGCTGGCGGATCGTCGTCAGCGCCGGCGAGACAACCCGCGCGATCTCGGCGTCGTCGAACCCGGTGACCGACAGATCGTCCGGCACCTTGAGGCCGCGCCGTGCGGCCGCCGAGAGGACGCCGGCCGCCATCGCATCATTGGCGGCAACGATCGCAGTCGGTCGCGCGCGTGCGCCCAACAGCGTGTCGGCGCATCTTTGCCCCGAAGAAAAGGTGAATTCGCCATAGATGATCCGGCTACCGGGCACCGGCAGCCCGGCCTCGGCCATGGCATCGAGGAAGCCGTCGCGCCGTGGGCGCGGCGCACTGCCCTTCGACGCCAGCGGTCCACCCAGGAAGGCGATGTCGCGATGCCCCAGCTCGATCAAATGGCGTGTCGCCTCGACCGCGCCGCGGCGATCGTCGACGAAGACGCTGGCGCCGCGGTCGGGTTCGGCGGTGGGCGACACGCGCACAAAGGGCACCTGAAGCCGCTCGAGAAGGTCGACGATATCGAGGTCGTTCGATTGCGGCGGCACCAAGATAACGCCATCAAGGTGCGCGCGGCGAACGGTGCGCTCGATCATTGCGGGAACATCGGCGTCCCGCCCCTCGATCGGTTCGGCGGCGAGCAGATAGTCGCGGTCGCGGCACTGACGCGCGGCGCCGAGCTGAATGCCGGTGATGTAGCTCGCCAGCTGCGGACGGAAGAAAAGGCCGATCAATAGTGAGCGTGCGCTCGCCATGCGCCGGGCACCGGCATTGGGAATATAGTCGAGTTCGGTCATTGCGGCCCGCACGCGCTCGCGAACTGCATCGCGCACATTGGGCTCGGCATTCATCACGCGCGAAACGGTCTTGATCGAAACGCCGGCGCGCGCCGCAACATCGTGAATCGTAACGCCCAACCTAGTCTCCGGCCTTGCCTCCCGCCGCGGCCACAGACGCGCCCCTGTGCAAGGAAGATGAACCTATCGTCCGGTCCAGAAAGCCTGTCAACGACGCGAAGGCATCGTCGAGGATCACCTTTTGGCGCACCGGATCATCGGCGCGCAGGCCGTGTCCGGCCCCCTCGACCACGCGAAACTCGACCTCGACGCCGGCGGCGTGCAGCGCCTCTTCGAACGCCTTCGACTGGGCCAGCGGTACAATCTCGTCGCTATTGCCGTGCAAAATCTGCACGGGCGGGTCACCCGGCGATATACGGCTGATCGGGCTGGCGGCCTTCATGCGGTCGGCGTCGCAATTGAGGCTCGCAAGGCAACCGAGGTAGATTAGCGACAGGCGGTCGGAATCGACGGCGGTCGGACCGAACCAGTCGGCCACGGCTTGCACGCAATTGTCGCCATTGTTGCCACCCTCAGGCTCGAGGTCCGGCACCCCGCAACTGGTACCGACAGAAGCAGCAATCATCCCGCCCGCCGACGACCCCCAGATTGCAATGCGCCGCGGGTCGATCCCATATTCTTCCGAATGAACGCGCAGCCACGCCACCGCAGCCTTGGCGTCACGCACCTGGGCCGGAAAGCGCGACTTGGGTGCCAGCCGATACTCCATCGACGCGACGACATAGCCTTTTGCCGCAAGCACCGCCAGGCGCGCCGGGAAATCCTTCTCGGCGCCCATCATCCGGCTGTGCCCCTGAATGAAGCCCCCGCCGTGGACGAACAAAACCGCTGGACGCTTTCCGCCTGCCTTGGGCGGAAGATAGAGGTCCAGCGTGAGGGCCTCGCCGTCGATCGTCCGATAAGGAAGATCGGCGATGGTTCGCACGCCGCCGGCGTAGCTTGTCGCCAATACCGGGCGCGCCGCCTCGCGCTGGCAAAGCGCTGCCCCCGGAAGGCAGAGCGCTACCAACGCGAAGAGCCATTTTTTCCGCATCAGAAGCGATAATCCAGTGTCGCTCCAACATAGCGATCGGCGTTGCGCGGCCGGTTTGCGAAACTGTCGACAAGCGTCAGGTTGGCGGGCACCAGCGCGCCCGCAGTCATGCCCGAATAGTAATTCTGGTCGAACAAATTCTTGACGTAGAGCGTCAAGCCAAAGCCATGTTCGGGTTGACGCACGCCGAGCGAGAGGTCGACGATCGCATAACCGTCCTGCTGCAGCAGCGGATCCTGCTCGAGCGTAAAGCCCTGATCGCTCTGGAACGACAGGTCGGCTTGGATGAAGCCGGCGAGGTTCGACGACAAATCCCGCTCATAGCGCGGCGACAGATTCACCCGCCATTTCGGCGACGCCGGCAGCGTCCCGCCCTTGACGTCCTGCACAGGATCGCTGACCCGCAAGGTGCCCGCGTTATCGCGAAACTGATAGCGATAGCAGCTGTTGATGGGACGCGTCCCACCGATGGCAATGGTGGGCGCGCCAGGCCGGAACTGCTGCGGGCAATTGAGACCGTCGATATCAAATTTATTGTCCGCATAGGTAACGGCGGCCGTCAGCGTGAATTCGCGCGAAGGCCGGAAGCTCGCTTCGATCTCGAACCCCTTGGTGCGCGAGTTCCCCGCATTCGTCTGGATGAAGGAAGGAATGCCGTTCAGCGGATCGGAGCGGTTCGCCTGGACCTGAAGATTGGTATAATCGGCGAGGAAAGCCGCCACGGCGATCCCGAACGTGCCATCAACGGTGCGCGCCTTGAAGCCGAGTTCATAGGCATCGACATGTTCGGGCAGGACGGGCGCCTGCCCCGCGAAGTTCGCTCTGATTTCCGTGTCGAGACCAAGGCCCTTATACCCGCGCGTGTAGGTGCCATAGGCTTGCGCGAAGCGACTGAACTCATATTGGAGGCCCGCTTTTCCGGTCACGGCCGTGTCGTCGGCCGACGTGCCGGCGCGCGCGCTGGCGGTGGCGCCAAAGAGCGCATCGCCGGGAACCAGCACGCCGAACCGCTCGCCATCGACGGCGATCTTCTCGTGCTGGACGCGGAGACCGCCGATCGCCTTGAGGCCGCCGACAAGCTCCAGCTCGGCCTGACCGAAACCGGCGATGCTTTCGTTCGACAGATCGGCGTCGCTGGCGAGCGATTGATAGATCGGCGCGGCGCAGGGTTGGCCGACAACCCCGGTGAGGCACACGGCCCGTCGCTGAGCGAAATATCGGTCGATCGAGACTTTCGAATAGAAGCCGCCGAGAACATAGGTGAATGGGCCGGCACCGTTGGATGCGAGGCGCAATTCCTGCGTGAAATTCTTGATATGGGTGTTGCCGGCGTTGACGTCGAACTGCGCGGCCGATGCCGGGCTAATAAAGATCGGCCGGGCGTGACCAAAGGCATCGACCTCGCCATTCTGCCTCAAATGATATTTTTGCAGGGCTGTGATCGAGGTCAGCGTTGCCGCGCCGAGATCCAGATCGGCCTGCAACGAATAGGTCTGCTGGTCACTCTTCACACGGGTGGTATCGTTGTTCCAGATTTCGTCGCTGTCGGCCCGCACCGTGATCGGCCCGGACACGAGCGTACGAAGCGGATTGCCCACTTTGACCAGTACGCTCTGGCAGCAGTTGGAATCGCTCGTGCGGTAATCGCCTGCGAACAATAGGGTCAGACGGTCGGTGGGCTGCCATTCGAGCTTGCCCCGCACACCCCAGCTCTTCGTCCGGTTGGCGTCATCGCCGGTCAGGACATTGCGGATATTGCCACCGATATCGTTGTAATAACCGGTCAGGCGAACACCGATCGTATCGCCGACCGGACCCGATATGGTGCCGCTGGCACGGTATTCGTCCATTTCCGCGACCGTCACGCTCACCCGCCCTTCCAGCTCGCGCGAGGGGCGCGCGGTGACGACGCTGATGACGCCGGCCGTCGCGTTCTTGCCGAACAAGGTTCCCTGCGGCCCGCGCAGCACCTCCACGCGTTCGATGTCCGCAAAGTCGGTGAAGTTCTGCGCCTGACGCGCGCTGACGACACCGTCGACGACGAGCGCCACCGAGGATTCGGTGCCCAGTCCGAACAGCGACGTGCCAACGCCGCGAATGCGGAAGCTGCTGGCAACCGGGTTGGTAGCCTGCTGGAAGGTCAACGACGGGACTGCCTGGACCAGATCGCGCGTATCGCCGATCTGGCGCGCCGCCATCGCCTCGCCCGTGATCGCGGTGACAGCCAGTGGAACATCCTGGAGGCGCTCGCTGCGCTTCTGCGCCGTCACAACGATTTCGTCCGCGTCCGTCGCTTCCGGCGCGGTGGTGGCTACGTCCGACTCGCTACTTTGCGCGACAGCGGGCACGGCGACAAACGCCGTTCCCGCACCGATAAGAAACGCCAGTTTAGAGATATTTCGCATTGGTCCCTCCCGTTTGTCGCCGGGCCACCGCGCGATGCGGCGCTGCCGATCTGTTTCGTTCTCCACATGTGCCTAGCTCGCTTCGAAGAAATTGACAAGCTTGTCATTTAGAACGATGATGCGACTGACAAAGCGGCGGAGGCTGCGGCGAGATATCTGCTGGGAGGACCTATGCGTTTTCGGAAGTTCGTTTTGGCTGCGGCCGCGGCATTGACCCTCGCTCCTGCCGGCGCGTCATCGATGCCCGCTCCCGCCTCACCTGCGGCCCCGGCCAAGCCCCGCAACATCATCTTCATTCTGGTCGACGATCTGCGATACGATGGCCTCGGATTTCTCCAGCCGCAGGTCCGCACCCCCAACATCGACCGGCTGGCGCGCGAAGGCAGCTATTTCCCGAACACGCTCGTCACCTCATCGCTCTGCAGTCCCAGCCGCGCCACGATCCTGACGGGTCGGACCGCGCGAAACCATCAGGTCGTCGACAACACCAACTCGTCGGAAGAAGGACTGACCTTCTTTCCGTCTTATCTCCAGCAGGTCGGCTACCAGACGGCGTTCATCGGCAAGTGGCATATGGGCAACGACACCGATGCTCCCCGTGCGGGCTTCGACAAATGGGTGAGTTTCCGTGGCCAGGGCAGTTACTGGCCGACGGGGGATTTGCCGCCCGCGGCGGTCCGCGCAGGCGCGGTGAACAAGCTCAACGTGGATGGCAAGCATGTGCCCCAAAAGGGCTATATCACTGACGAACTGGGCGGCTATGCGCTCGACTGGCTGAAGAAGGAGCGTGACCCGAAAAAACCCTTCTTTCTCTATCTCAGCCACAAGGCGGTGCATTCGGACCCGCTGCCGCCGCAGCGCTACGCGCATCAATATGACAAGATAAACTTCGCCATACCGGCGAGCGCAGCGAACACGCCCGAAAACTACAAGGGCAAGCCGATGTGGGTCTATAACCAGCGCAACACCTGGCACGGCATCGATTTCTTCTACAACAGCGACATGAAGATGACCGAGTATCTGCGCAGCTATTATGCGACGCTGTCCGCCGTCGATGACGGCGTGGGCGAGATTCTCGCCTATCTGCGGGCGAACAAGCTCGAAAAGGACACGATGATCGTGTTCACGTCCGACAATGGCTTCCTGATCGGCGACCATGGCCTGATCGACAAGCGCAACGCCTATGAAGGCTCGGTGCGCGTGCCGATGGTCGTGTGGGCGCCGGGTCTCGTTTCTGCCGGGAAGACGAATGCGGGGCGCATCCGCAATCTCGATTTCGCGCCAACCTTCCTCGATCTCGCCGGCGCTGCACTGCCGCAGCAGTTCGAGGGAATGAGCGCCCTGCCGCTCATGACCGGCCGCGTCCCGGCGGAGAAATGGTCGCCGCCCGATTTCATCTACGAATATTATTGGGACTGGCAGTTCCCGATGACGCCGGGAACTTTCGCGATCGAACGCGACCGGATCAAATATATCCAATATTATGGAATCTACGACACCGAGGAGCTCTACGACCTCACCAAAGACCCCGAAGAAATGAACAATCTGATCGACGATCCAGACTATCTCGATCGCAAAGTTTCGCTTCGCGCGGCCCTATATAAGGGGCTGGCGAACCGGGAGGGCGAGCATGCCATTCCGTTCACTGCGCGCTACGCGCGCGGCAGCGTTCGACGCAACCGCGACGGCACCGGATCGGCCCCCTTCCCCGACGCCTGGCGGGTCGAGCCCAACCGGCTTGATCGCATTGACGATATCTTTCCCGACAACCCGATGAAAGAAAAGGCGCACCGCGAAGGTCGTGCATTCCTCCCATATCCGGTCATGGGCGGCCAGCGCGGACAGAATGATAACCAGGCCAATCCTGATAGGTGATGCGAGGTGCCCGGAAATCATCCTGGTTTTCGGGCCGGGCGAGCGCTCATCGCTGCGGCAAAGTCTGGCCGATTACGGTCAGTCTGCTTTGAAATTAAAATTCGCGAAAGCGGACGCGAGTGACTCTCGCTATTCGATCTCGAGGTAGACTGATCGCGGGTGCCGTTATTCGCGACGCATCGAATTCATCGTTCGCCCACTGAATCGCCGAATGTCTTCGATATACGCAGCAACAAGCGGGTTAGTGGTCTGTCCGATTCCAGTTCGACAGACAGGGCCGCGCTTGACATCGACAAACCAGTTGAACCCAAGTTCGCATGCCGTGCCTGTCGTCGGTCTGCCGTGCTACAAAAACTAAGATGCGAGGGCTTCAAGCTGACGGCTTGTCACGGCATCAGTGACCCAGCGAGAACAGGCAAGATTCGCTATCCGGTTCTTTCAAGGGAAAGCACACGCCGCAGATCGCGAACACAGATCCGGCCCGTCGTCTCGTTGAAGCGAGGCCGGACAGCGAGCAGCCCCGGACATCATCGCAGCTATTTGTCGATTTCCACAGAACCGCCAGTTGGAAGCGCTCCCGCCGCATCGGGCGGCTTGAAATAGGCCCGCGCGGCTAGCGCTATCCCGATGGCCTGTTCGCTGCCGACAAGTGAGAAGCGGAATCGGCTCGTCTCGCCGCCGTTACGATCAATGGTTAAGCGCACATGGTCCTGCTTCGCGATCAGCTTCAGAAACCTTTCGTCCTGCGGCATCATCAGCAGCAGTTCCCTGTCCGCAGGCTTGCAAGTCATGACGCCCGCGTAACCGCCGGTACCCGTCTCGATCGCGACCGGATAGTCGCGGCCCTCGACGCACCCTATGCGGCTTTCGATATAGAAATAGCACTCCGGCCCACAAACCAGACCGAACGCCGCCTCCTGGTCGTCGGTTGTGAGCGCCAGCGACATCGTGTCGTCGGCCATAAGAATCCAGTTGTCATAATAGCCCGTCAGGTTCTGGGCGACGGCAAGCGTTGGCGACAGCGCAGAAATAAGGAGGCCCGCCACCACTGGCCATGCGGACAGAGAAGTTTGTCTAGGACGTCCGATGCGCATGGACCTACCAATCTCGAATCTAGGGTCAGGACTCATTGATCAGAGCCAGAAGATGACGGTTGCGGCGAGAGCCACGGCAGAGAAGAAGGCCTTCGGGCACCGATCGTAGCGCGTCGCGACGCGTCTCCAGTCCTTCAGGCG
>NZ_JAKFEM010000039.1:0-1562 GCF_036675685.1 Sphingopyxis sp. | reverse complement strand
GCTGGGCGCGGTCGCGGGCATTTCGCTGATCGTCGGCGGCATCGGCATCATGAACATCATGCTGGTGTCGGTGACCGAGCGGATCCGCGAGATCGGCCTGCGCATGGCCGTCGGCGCCGGGCCAGGCGATATCCGCCGGCAGTTCCTCGCCGAGGCGATGTTGATCTCGCTGATCGGCGGCGTGATCGGGATTGCGCTGGGGATCGTCGGGGCATTGCTGGTGGGCAAGCTGGGTTCGCTGCCGGTGGCGTTGAACGGCAAGGTGATCGGGCTGGCGGCGGGCTTCTCGATCGCGACCGGGTTGTTCTTCGGGTATTACCCGGCGCGGAAGGCGTCGTTGCTGGATCCGATCGAGGCGTTGCGGCAGCAGTAGTTTTTTGCCCGTCGTTTCTGCGAGCAGGAATCCAGTGACTTTGCAACGTCTTCAAAGAACAGGGCTTCCGCCCTGCGGGCGGGTAACTTTTCTTTGCGGGCACAAGGAAAAGTCACCAAAAGAAAGTGCCATGTGGAAGTCAAAAGCGCGTCGGCGGCTGAGCGGCGCAGCATTTTCCGACTCGCCATCCCGGCTCGGTCGGGAAACGGCGTGCATCCATGCACGCCGCCCTCCGGGTTGGGGGCATCTCGGTCGTTCATCGTCTTGAACAGAAAAAAGCCGGAAAGGCATATGCTTGGATCGATGAATCACGGAGCCCGCCATGCGTCGCCTTCCCGTCCTCCTGTTGATATTTGCCGCCATGACTGCACGCGCTGAAGACAAGCCAGGAACCGCGCTCGTGATCCACGGCGGCGCCGGGGTGATCGAACGCAGTGCGCTGTCGGCCGACGACGAACGCGCGATCCGCGCCGACCTGGAGCGTGCGCTCGATGCGGGCAACGCGATCCTGTCGAACGGTGGCAACGCGCTCGATGCGGTCGAGGCGGTGATCGTGGTGCTGGAGGACTCGCCGCGCTTCAATGCCGGCAAGGGCGCGGTGTTCGATGCCGATGGCGGCCACCAGCTCGATGCCTCGGTGATGGAAGGCCATACGCGTCGCGCCGGTGCGGTTGCCGGCGTGACCACGGTGCGCAATCCGATCCGGTTGGCGCGTGCGGTGATGGAGCATTCGGTGCACGTGATGCTGGCTGGCGTCGGTGCCGAAAAGTTCGCCGATACGCGGCCCGAGATCGCCCGCGTGCCGAACGACTGGTTCGACACGCCGCAACGCCGACAACAGCTGGACAAGGCCCAGGCGCGCGAGGAGGCATCGAAGTCGGCGGCCGTTCCCACCGTCGAGGGTGCCTACTTCGGCACGGTCGGTGCGGTCGCGCTCGACGCGCACGGCCACATCGCCGCCGCGACCTCGACCGGCGGCATGACCAACAAGCGCTGGAACCGGATCGGCGATTCGCCGGTGATCGGCGCCGGCACTTACGCCGACGAGCGATGCGGCGTGTCCGGGACCGGCTGGGGCGAGTTCTACATCCGTGCGGCGGTCGCGCACGACATCTGCGCGCGGGTCGCCTACCGCGGCGACGCGCTGGCGGTGGCGGCAGAGGAAGTCGTCAACAAGGTCGTGCCCGCA
>NZ_JAKFEM010000022.1:0-398753 GCF_036675685.1 Sphingopyxis sp. | reverse complement strand
TACAACAAATGGTATTTCGACGAGCTCTACAACATCCTCTTCGTGAAGCCCGCCTTCGCGATCGGCCGCTTCTTCTGGAAGCGCGGGGATGAAGGCACCATCGACCGCTTCGGTCCCGATGGCGCCGCCGCGCTCGTCGCTGGGGGGACCCGTCTCGCGGTCCGGCTGCAATCGGGTTATGTTTATGGATATGCGTTTGTGATGCTGCTCGGTCTTGTCGGCCTCGCCAGCTGGGCCATGGTGAATTTCCTGTGAGCGGCTTTCCGATCCTTTCGCTGATGCTGGCGGTCCCCGCGGTCGCCGCCATCGCCTGCCTGTTCGTCGGCGACAAGATGTCGCGCTGGGTTGCGCTGGGCGCGACGCTTGCGACCTTCGTCCTCGGCTGCGTGATGTGGGCGCAGTTCGATATTGGCGGGGCGCAGTGGCAGTTCACCGAACGCGCCGACCTGTTCGGGCGCTTTCAGTGGGCGCTCGGTATCGACGGCATGGCGCTGATGCTGATCATGCTCAGCGTCTTCCTGATGCCGCTCTGCATCCTTGCGAGCTGGGACGTGATCAAGCAGCGCGTCGGGCTCTACATGGCGATGTTCCTGATCATGGAAACCATCATGATCGGCGTCTTCATGGCGCAGGATCTGCTGCTCTTTTACATCTTCTTCGAAGCCGGCCTGATTCCGATGTATTTCATCATCGGCATCTGGGGCGGCGCGAACCGCATCTATGCGGCGTTCAAATTCTTCCTCTACACGCTGCTCGGGTCGGTGCTGATGCTGATCGCGATCATCGCGATGATAAGCGAAGCGGGCACGACCGACATCCCGACGCTGCTGAACTACAATTTCCCGCCCGGAATGCAGACCTGGCTGTGGCTCGCCTTCTTCGCCAGCCTCGCGGTCAAGATGCCGATGTGGCCGGTCCACACCTGGCTTCCCGACGCGCACGTCCAGGCGCCCACCGCGGGGTCGATGATCCTCGCGGGCGTGCTGCTGAAGCTCGGCGCCTATGGTTTCATCCGCTTCATGATGCCGATGTTCCCCGATGCGTCGGGCCAGCTGATGTGGATCGTCTTTGCGCTGTCGATGATCGCGGTGGTCTACACCAGTCTCGTCGCGCTGGCGCAGAGCGACATGAAGAAGCTGATCGCTTATTCGTCGGTCGCGCATATGGCGATCGTTACCGCGGGCCTGTTCGCTTTCAACCAGCAGGGGATTGAGGGCGCGCTGATCATCATGCTCAGCCATGGTGTCGTCTCGGCCGCGCTCTTTTTCTGCGTCGGCGTGATCTATGACCGGCTCCACACGCGCGAAATCGACCGCTACGGCGGGCTCGCGGTGAACATGCCGGCCTATGCGCTGTTCTTCATGCTGTTCACCATGGCGTCGATCGGCCTGCCCGGCACCAGCGGTTTCGTTGGTGAATTCCTGAGCCTCGCGGGCATCTACGAAGCCTCGAGCTGGGTCGCTTTCGTGTGCACCACCGGGATTATCCTCGGTGCCGCGTACATGCTCTATCTCTATCGCCGCGTCGTGTTCGGCGAACTCACCAAGGACGATGTGAAGGCGATGCCCGACCTCAATCCCCGCGAATGGGCGATCATGGCGCCGCTGGCGGCCGTGGCGCTGTGGATGGGCGTTTACCCCGAAAGCTTCCTCGCGCCGATGCGCGGCGATGTGACGACGGTCGTTGCGCGGCTCGCGCCGGCGAAACCCGCCGGCGACGCGCATCTCGCCGCGGGCAAGCCAAAGCCGGCAGGTGCCGCGCACGGCGAAGCGCATCATGCGGGAGGCGTCCAATGACTGCCGATCTCGCGCTCATCTGGCCCGAACTGATCCTGACGATCGGCGGACTCATCACGCTGATGCTCGGCACCTTCCTCGGCGATCGCCAGGTCGGGCTTTATCAGCTGAGCTCGCTGCTGACGCTCGCTGCCGCCGCGGCGGCGGTCGTCGCGCTGTTCGGCGTCGACGCGACGGTCTTTTCGGGCACGCTGTCGGTCGACGGGTTCGGCGGTTTCGCCAAGCTGCTGATCTACGCCGCAAGCTTCATCTGCATCGTCGTCGCGCCGCGCTTCTTCACCGGCGCGATGCGCGCCGAATATCCGGTTTTGATCCTGTTCGCCGCGCTTGGCATGGGCATCATGGCCTCGTCGCGCGACCTGATGACGCTCTACGTCGGACTCGAGCTCAACAGCCTTGCCGCTTATGTACTCGCCAGCTTCATGCGCACCGACGAACGGTCGACCGAAGCCGGCCTCAAATATTTCGTCCTCGGCGCGCTCGCGTCGGGCATGCTGCTCTACGGCATCTCGCTCCTTTACGGCTTCACCGGCACCACCGATTTCGCCGGCATCGCCAAGGTGATGGGCGGCGAGCTCAACATCGGGCTGACCTTCGGCATCGTGTTCGTGCTCGCGGGTCTCGGCTTCAAGATCAGCGCCGTGCCGTTCCATATGTGGACCCCCGACGTCTACGAAGGCGCGCCGACCCCGGTGACGACCTTCTTCGCCAGCGCGCCCAAGGTGGCCGCGATGGCGTTGATGACGCGCGTCGTCATCGACGCGATGGGTCCCGCGGTCGGCGCGTGGCAGCAGATCATCATCTTCCTGTCGCTCGCCTCGATCATCCTCGGTGCGGTCGGCGCGATCGGGCAGAAGAATATCAAGCGCCTGCTCGCTTATTCGTCGATCAACAATGTCGGCTTCATGCTCGTCGGCCTCGCTGCCGGAACGCAGCAGGGGGTCGAGGGCGTGCTGACCTATCTGCTCGTCTATGTCGTCACCACGCTCGGCGCCTTCCTCGTCGTGCTCCAGCTGCGCGATGCCGACGGCAACCAGATCGAAAGCATCCCGGCGCTCGCCGGCCTGTCGCAGCGTCGCCCCGGCCTGGCCGCGGCGATGGCGGTGTTCCTGTTCAGCCTCGCGGGCATTCCGCCGCTTTTCGGTTTCTGGCCGAAATATCTGGTGTTCGAAGCCGCGGTGAACGCGAACCTCGTGCCGCTGGCAGTCGCGGGTATCGTCGCCTCGGTGATCGGCGCCTTTTATTATATCGCGATCATCAAGACGATGTATTTCGACGACAAGTCGGACACCGAAATACCGGCGGGCGGCGGCGCGATCGTCGAGGACGCCGTGATTACCGCGAGCGCATTGTGGCTCTCGGTCATCGGCTATCTCTTCATTCCCGTGCTGGCGGTCGTTTCGGCCAGCGCCGCAGCGGTGCTGTTCTGATCCCGCCCATCGAGCGGATCGCGCAGACAGGTTCGACCAACGCCGACCTGCTGGCGCGGCTGGCAAGCGGCGAGCATGTCGGTGAAGGCCATTGGCTCGTCGCCGACCGCCAGACCGCCGGGCGCGGGCGCTTGGGCCGGGCGTGGGGCGACGGGCAGGGCAATTTCATGGGCTCGACGGTGGTGCATCTGACCGTGGGCGATCCATCGCCGGCGGGCCTGTCGCTCGTCGCCGGCGTCGCGCTGGCGAAGGCGGTTTCCACATTGGCGCCCGGTATCGATGCCCGGCTGAAATGGCCGAACGACCTGCTGATCGAGGGTGTGAAATGCACCGGCATCCTGCTCGAACGCGCGGGCGACAGCATCGTTATCGGCATGGGGGTCAATCTGGTCTCGGCGCCCGAATTGCCCGACCGCGCGACCATCTGCTTCGCCGACAAGGGCGTGGTCATCGATCGTGATCGCTTTGCCGAGGTGCTCGCGGTCGCGTTGAACGATGCGTTGTGGACGTGGCGGCATGAGGGGATCGATCGGATCACCGCCGCCTGGACCGCGCAGGCGCATCCGATCGGGACGCGGCTACGCGTGTCCGAGCAGGGGATCGACGGGACATTCGACGGCCTTGCGCCCGACGGGGCGCTGCGCTTGCGCCGCGATGGAGGAGAGGTCATGCTGATCCACGCGGGCGATGTCGAACTGCAACGACCCGTGAAGGAAGGAAATTGACCGTGCTGCTCGCGATCGATGTCGGCAACACCAATGCCAAATTCGCGCTGTTCGAACCCGGATCGAGTTCGGGGCAGGCGGCGCAGCCGCTCACGCGCTGGCGCATCGCGACCGACGATCGGCGCACAGCCGACGAATATATGGTCTGGCTCGACCAGTTGATGCGGATCGAGGGCTATGACCGTGCCGGCGTGACCGCCGTCATCATCTCGACCGTCGTGCCGCGCGCGCTCCACAATCTTCAGCTGCTCGCAGTCAAATATTTCGGCGTCGACGCGCTGGTTGCCGGGCGCGAGCCGGTGACCTGGGGGATCGCGCTCAAGGTCGACGAGCCGCAGTCGGTCGGCGCCGACCGCGCGGTCAACGCGATTTCGGCGCAGGCAGTCGAACCCGGCAAGGACAAGCTCGTCATCAGCTTCGGCACCGCGACGACGCTCGACCATATCGGCCCCGACGGCGCTTATATGGGCGGGATCATCGCGCCCGGCGTCAATCTCTCGCTCGAAGCGCTCGTTGCCGCGGCCGCCAAGCTCCCGCGCATCGCGATCGAGGCGCCGGCGACGAGCAGCGTTATCGGCCGCACCACCGAAAGCCAGATGCTCATCGGCGTCTATTGGGGCTATGTATCCATGATGGAAGGCCTAATAGGGCGTATGAAATCCGAAATCGACAAACCTCTCACCGTCATCGCGACGGGCGGCCTCGCGACGCTTTTCCAGGAACAGGCACATCTGTTCGACCGCATCGAGCCCGACCTGACGCTCAACGGCCTGATGCACCTCTATAATCAGCGGGGCGCGGGCGCATGACCGTTCCCGGCAAGGAATTGCTCTTCGTCGCGCTCGGCGGGTCGGGCGAGATCGGCATGAACGCCAATCTTTACGGCTGCGACGGCAAATGGATCATGCTCGACCTCGGCGTGACCTTTGGCAGCCATGATTATCCGGGCATCGACATCGTCATGCCCGACCTTGAATTTATCGAGGACCGCAAGAAGGATCTGCTCGGCATCGTGCTGACCCACGGGCATGAGGATCACATCGGCGCCTTGCCCTATCTCGCCGCCGACCTCGGCGTGCCGCTCTACGCCAATCGCTTCACCGCGGGGCTGATCGCGCACAAACTTGCCGAAGAAGGGTTGGAGAAAGACGTCAAGATCAAGACCGTCGACATCGACGCGCATTTCCAGCTTGGTCCGTTCGGTATCCGCCTGATGCCGCTCGCGCACTCGATCCTCGAAATGAGCGCGGCGGTGATCGACACGCCTTATGGCCGTATCTTTCACACCGGCGACTGGAAACTCGACGCCGATCCGGTGCTCGGCACCCCGTCGAGCGCGCAGGCGCTGACCGCGATCGGCGACGAAGGCGTCGATGTCCTCGTCTGCGATTCAACGAACGCGTTCAACGCCGAAGCGTCGGGCAGTGAGGGTGATCTGCAAGAAGGTCTGCTCAAGGCCGTCGGCGAGGCCAAGGGACGGGTGGTTGTCACGACGTTCGCCTCGAATGCTGCCCGGCTTGCAACGTTGGGTGCGGTCGCCAAGGCGACCGGACGCACGCTGTGCGTCGCGGGCCGCTCGCTCGACCGCATCCTCGGCGTCGCGCGCTCGGTCGGTTATCTCAAGGATTTTCCGCCGACGGTCGATTTCGACGAGGCGATGCGCCTGCCGCGTAATAAGGTGATGGTGATCGCGACCGGCGGGCAGGGCGAACCCCGCGCCGCGCTCGCGCGCATGGCGGCCGACATCCACCAGATCAAGCTCGAGGCGGGCGACACCGTCGTCTTCTCGTCGAAGCAGATCCCCGGCAACGAGGTCGCGATCGGGCGGATCATGAACCAGCTCGCGGCCAAGGACATCCTCACCGTCACTGAGAAGCAGGCGCATATCCATGTCAGCGGCCATCCGGGGCAACCCGAACTGGCCGCTCTCTATGGCTGGCTGCGCCCGAAACTGGTGCTGCCGGTGCATGGCGAGATCCGCCACATGCACGAACAGGCGCGCTTCGCGCTCGAAAAGGGCGTGCCCGACGCGCTGGTGCAGGAAAATGGCGATCTGGTTCGCCTGTCCCCCGGTGCGCCGAAGATCATCGAGCGCGTTCGCGCCGGACGGCTGATCCTCGACGGCGACGTGATCCTGCCCGCCGAAGGCGAGACGATCAACGAACGGCGCAAGCTCGCGCTCCACGGCCATATCACCGTCGCGGCGATCTTTTCCGACAAGCGTTTCGTCGACAGCGCGATCAGCTATCGCGGCGTCCCGGTCGAGGACGAGCGCGAGGCCTTTATCGACGAAATGCGCGAAGCCGCCGAACAGGCCGCGACCGGCCCCGCGCGCGATCAGGAAAAGCTGCGCGAGGCGATTCGCCTCGGCGTACGCCGCATTGCCACCGACTGGACGGGGAAAAAGCCCGTCGTCGACGTGATGCTCGTCGACATCTGATCCGGGACCGACTGCGATGAAATGGACTTCGGCGCTCGCCATCTACCTGCTGTTCTGGGCGTTCAGCGCCTTCTTCGTGCTGCCCTTCCATGGCCGGCGGCTGAGCGATGACGCGACGCCGCTGGTGCGGGGGCAGGATCCGGGCGCGCCTGCGGTCATTCGCCCCCGGCGCATCCTGCTACAGATGACGATCGTCGCGACGATCGCCTTCGTCCTTTATTACGTCGCCTATGTGCAGGGTTGGGTCGATCCCGACGTGCTCAGCGGGCGGGCGTCCAGCTAACCTATCCTTATGGTCATCCCCGCGAAGGCCGGGATCTCAACGATTGCACATGACGCAACGGCGAGATTCCGGCCTTCGCCGGAATGACGACATTTGGGATTGAATGGTTTGATCAGCCGCGCAGGCGGTCGATCGCCTGCGCCAGCGCGACATAGAGCTTGCCGATGTCCGACGACAGTAGGGTGACGCTGATCGCCGACCCGTCGCGCGCACCGATGAGCAGGCGCAGCATCGCCTCGAAATCGTGGATGAACTGGTTCACCGACGCGTGGAAGCCGTCGTCGGCCTGGTAAAGGCGCAGGATTTCCTTCGCCTCGCTATTGTCGACCAGCTTGACTGCGCGCCGCGCGAACACGCCGCGATCGCCCTTGAGATAAGCGTCCCAGGCGGTGTCGCTGACTTCGCTCGACAGGATCTTGGTGACGTCGATCGCGGTCGATTTCAGCGCCTCGGTCAGCACGCCGACCTGCTTGGCGAGCGAATCGCGGTCCGAGGCGGCGATCGCCTGTTCGGCCTCGCTCACGCGCTGTTCGACGCTCGCGCTGGTATCCATGATCGTGATGAGCTGACGCATCAGCCGGTCGGCGGCGCCATTGGCCGCCGCGACCGCGCGCGCCGAAGCGTCCTCGATCGCGGTGAGCTGCGCCATGATCTCGTTCTTGAACGCACTATCGATCGCTTCGCTTGCGGTCGCCTGCATCGCGTCGCGCGCGCCCGACACGAGCTTCTCAAGCGTCTGCCGCGCCTCTTCGGCCGCCGAATCGGCGGTAGAGCGAACCTCGCCGAGCGTCGCGATCATGCGCGCGCCGCCCTGCTCGGCAAATTCGTCGGCGCCGTCGCGCAGTTTTGCGAGCGCGGCTTCGGCTTCGGCGAGCGACGCGTTGATGCGGTCGACCAGCGTCTGCTGGCTTTCCGCATGGCCCGCCATCTGCTCTTCGTTCGACTTGAGGGTCGCCTGGACGGCATTGACGTGCGACATCGTCGACTGGGCGACCAGTTCCGACGCGTCGAGGATCGGACGGAGCTGCGACAGCGCGGACTGGGTCGTCTTGCCGTGCGACGCGATGCGGTCGAGCGCGTGCGGCAGCGTTTCGTCGAGCTCGCGCGTCACGGCGTCGAGCGCCAGCAGCAGCGATTCGGCATGGGTGATGAGCTGGTGCGCCGACGCGTTGCCGCTCTGCACTTCCTGCATGAAGGCGCCGAGCTGCGTTTTGGTATCGTCGATCGCGCGGCCGATAACGCCCGTGCTCGCGCTGACGCTGACATCGAGGACTTCGAGCTGCTGACCGACCTCGGCGACATGCGCGGTGATCCGCGAGGCGAGCGCATCGCTGGCGTCGGCATGGCCCGAAAGCTGGGCGCCCATCGCATCGCCCGCGGCGCGGGCCGCGGCCAGCTTTTCATCCATTTGCGCCGCGGCGGTATCGACGCCTTCGCGGAACTGCCGCCAGCTTTCGTCCATCTGGCTTGTCACCGCGGCAACGGTTGTCGCCATGTCGTCGCGGACCGTGGCGGCAACGCTGGACATCTGGGCAAGGGCTGCGCCGTGGGCGCCGGTCACCTGCGCCGATGCGGCGAGCAGGTCCGATTCGGTTTCCTTCGTCTGTCCCTGCAGCGCGACGATCGCCTCGAGGATGCTGGCGGTCGATGCTTCGCCGGCCTGCGCGGTCTTCGCGGCTTCCTCGCCGAGCGCCGCGAGCCGGGCTTCCAGATTGGCGCCCTGCTGGTGCGCGACGAGCCCAGCTTCGCGGAAATTGACCGCGAGGCGCTGCGCGACATCGTCGATCCGCGGCAGGCCCGCAAGCAGGCCGTCCATCCGCTGCATCGCGACATCGCCCGACCGTGCCAGCTGGTCATGCGCGTTGGCGATGACCGACGCATTGCTGGCGAGCTTGTCGCTGCTTTCGTTGAGCCGCATCACGGTGTCGAGGCCGAGCTGCTGGACGATCTTCGCCTGTTCGCCGAGCTGCTTCTGCGCATCGGCCAGATGCAGGCCGAGCGAGTGCATCGACTGGTTGAGCGCCATATTTTCTTCGCGAAGCGCGGTCGTAACGCGGGCGAATCGCGCCTGTTCGGATCGGCTCGCCCGCAAGAATGCCATCCACAGCACCGCGAGCAAAGTCAGCGGCATCGCGATCGTCGCGACCAGCGCGGGCCAGTCGGCGAGCGCGGGGCTGCGCGCAAAGCTGTCGGATGCGACGGTGAGTGCGAACAGCGTCCAGCCGATTGCAAGAAGGATGAGCAGGGCAGGGGCGATGCGGTCGCGCCATGCCGACGCCGCATGCGCCGCTTCGTCGCTCTCGTCCATCTCACCGGCGTCGGTCAGCGAGGACATATCGAGCCAATCCCGTTCAGCGGGCGCCTCCGCTTCGGGCGCGAGCGCGGTCTCGGGCGCGGCGGTTTCCACCGGCGCTACGCTGTCCGCTTCCTGGTTTGCAGCGGAATCCCGCCACAATCCGACGATTTTCTTTTCCCCCGTCATCCTGCCATCTTAGCATCAAATGGCCGTCTTGAAACGGAAACTTAACCACAAGCTGCCAATCCTGTGGAATGTCTTTCGATAGTGGCCCCCTTGACCGTTACCTCAGCGCCGCAATCGGTGACGACGCGGCGATGGCGATGGACTTGCGCAGTGCCCTCACCGGCAGCGCGCGCGACCTCGCCGACCTGATGCGCCGCGCCCGCTGCGATGCGAACTGGGAGATGGCGGCGCTCCGTTTGAAGAGCCTCGCCGCGACCTTCGGCATCATATCGCTGATCCAGCTCGCCGAAGATGCCATGGCCGGTGCGCCGGGCGATCCCGCGGTGCTGCGCCAGATCAACCAGGCGATCGACGACATCGCTTGATCGACCGGGCCTGACGGGCGGGGCCTGACCGGCGAGCCGGGTTCAATTCCCGTTCAGCCGCTTGGCTTCAGAGAAATATCGATACCGGCCGTCTTGCCTTGGCAACGCGAGGGGTTTAGCCGCGTTTAGGACGCGCGGCCGAGCCCTTGATGTGTTGGGGCGAGGCGACCGATTCAGAGGAGAGATTTCGATGTTCACCCGTTTCCGCTCGATGCCTGCAACGGCGATGGCTGCCGTGCTGGGCTGCGCGCTGATGACGACCGCGACGCCGGCTGCTGCCCAGAAGAAGGAAAAGCCGAAGAAGGAAGAAGCCGCCAAGGGCGGCGGTATTTCCATCAGCAAGGAATTCATGCCTGCGGCCAAGAAGATGGAAGAGGCGCAGAAAGCCAAGGATCCGGCCGCGATGCAAGCCGCGCTGACCGCTGGGCAGCCCACGGCGACCACGCCCGACGACAAATATTACGTTGGTTCCTATCAGCTCCAGCTCGGCATTCTGAACAAGGATCAGACGCTGCAGGCCCAGGGGCTCGACGCGATGCTCGAAACGGGCAGGACCCCGGCCGAGAATGCCGGCATCTATAATTTCTATTCGGGCAATTTCGCCTATGGCGCGAAAAACTATGCCAAGGCGATCCAGCGGCTCGAAGCGGCGAAGGCCGCCGGCTCGACCGAATCCGCCCTCGCTCCGATGCTGATGGACAGCTATCTGAACGGCGGTCAGATCGACAAGGGCTGGGAAATCGCCAAGGCCGGGATTGATAGCGCGCGTGCGGCAGGCACCAAGCCGTCCGAAGAACTCTATGTCCGTCCGGCGCAGGCTTTCCAGAAAGCGAACCGTACCAACGAGATGCTCGACGTGCTGACGATGCGCGTACAGGATTATCCGACGCCGGCAACGTGGCGCAACACGCTCTATATCCTGCTGCAGCAGGCGGCGGGCGACAAGGAACTCAACCTCGACATCCTGCGCCTGATGCGCGCGACCAATTCGATGACCCAGCGTCCCGAATATCTGGAATATGCGGGGCTGGCGACCGAAGCCGGCTATCCGGGCGAAGTCGTTGCGGTGATCAGGCAGGGACAGAATAGCGGCGCGATTCCCAAGACCGACTCGCATTTCGGGAGCATTCTCGAATCGCAGGGGCCGCGCGCAGCGTCGGACGCCGCGGCCGTCGCCGCGGATGCCAGCAAGCCCGCGACCCTCAACAACCCCAAGGCCGCACGCGCGACCGCCGACGCGCTGGTGGGCAATGGCGAGGCGGCGAAAGCCATTCCGCTGTACGAAGCCGCACTGAAGGCTGCTCCCGCCGACAGTTTGATCCAATATCGGCTGGGCGTTGCGCAGGCGTTGGCGGGGCAGGGCGATGCCGCGGTCGCGAGCTTTGCCAAGGTGCAGGGCAACCGCCTGCGGCTTGCGCAGCTCTGGACGATCCGCGCCAAAGCCGGCGCGCCGGCCGCGGCCGCCGCCACGCCGACCACCGGCGGCTGAACCGGCTAACTTCGAAAAAAAAGGCGCCGCTCCGGACTGGAGCGGCGCCTTTTTTTGTTTGGCGCGATTCCCGCGGGGTCAGGGCTCGACAGGAATCCCGGCCAGTTGCTTGGCGGTGCGAATCGTCAGCGACGTTTTTACGCTGGTGACATTGGGCGCGGACGTCAGGTGCGCGGTCAGGAAGGACTGGAAGCTCTGCAGGTCGCGCGCGACCACCTTGAGCAAGAAGTCGATCTCGCCGTTGAGCATGTAACATTCGCGCACTTCGGCGAGCCCGCCGACATAATCTTCGAACGCCTTCAGGTCGGATTCGGCCTGGCTGCGCAGGCTGACCATCGCAAAGACGGTGATCCCATAACCCAGCTTCGCCGCGTCGAGGTCGGCATGATAGGATCTGATGACCCCCGATTCCTCGAGTGCCCGCACGCGGCGGAGGCACGGCGGGGCAGTCAGCCCCACCATTTGTGCCAGTTCGACATTCGTCATCCGCCCGTTTTTCTGCAGTTCGCCCAGTATCTGCAAATCGATCTGATCGAATTTCTGGCTTGCCATCATTGAAACATCCGCTTTCCAAAACTGCGGCGACCATAATATTATTTCAGGCGATTGCAATTGTCCCACAATGTGACGTGGAAGGTTAAGGCACTTTCATGACCGGATGATTCACGCTAGCCGGTAAGCATATTGTAACCAACGATAGAGGGTGTGGGGCTGGCTTCGCGTGACTGCTGATTCAATGATCGCGACCATCTTGCGCCAGGCGCCTGCGGACCGCCGTGCGAGTATCGCGGCGTGGCGGCAACTCTCCGATATTCTGGCTCAGCGCGGCAATCAACTGGCCGATGACGATATTCGTCGCAGCCTGCATGCCCTCGCCGTATTGCGGCCACGGATCCCCGAATCCGTACGCCGCGACTGTGCGCGGGCGATCGCCCGCCACGGCCGTTTTGCTCCGCTCGTCGCGCTCTATGCCAATGATGTCCCGGCGGTCTCGGCGATCATGCTCCGCGACGCGTGTTTGTCGGAGGCCGACTGGCTGGCGGTGCTGCCCGCGACGAGCGCGATGGCACGGTCGGTGCTGGCCGGGCGTCCCGACCTGCCGGGCGGGGTCTATCGCGCGCTGGCGAGCCTCGGCAGCGGATCGGTGGCGTTGCCGCAGCCCGAAGCGGAAGCGGTAGCGCAGCAAGCGCCGCTTCCTCCCGTCGACGCGGAACCCGAAGCGCAGGTCGAAGCGCAAGCTGAAACCGGCCCGAGCCAGATCAGCGAGCTGGTTCGCCGGATCGATAAATATCAGTCGACCCGCGGCCAGCCGCAGGCGGAACGGGCACCGCGCGCGGCGTTCCTTTTCGAAACCGGGCCCGACGGCGTGATTCACTGGGTCGACGGGGTGACGCGCGGCGCCGTGATCGGCCTGTCGATTGCCGAGGCGGCCTTCGGCGGCGAGCCCGGCACCGACGGTGTGGCCGCGGGTGCCTTCCGCCAGCGCGCCGAAATCATCAACGCGCGAATGCACCTCGAAGGGACGCCCGCCGAAGCCGGCGAATGGCGTTTTTCGGCCTTGCCCTGGTTCGATCCGGCGACGGGGCAGTTTCGCGGCTATCGCGCCAACGCCCGCCGTCCGCACCAGAGCGAAATACCGTATGGAAGGCCTGCCGCGGAAGATTCGGGCGATTCGATCCGCCAGCTGATCCACGAACTGCGCAGCCCGCTGAACGCCATTTCGGGCTTTGCGCAGATTGTTTCGGGACAGATGTTCGGCCCGGTCAATCGCAGCTATCGCGCGATGGCCGAAACGATCGTGACGGACGCCGCATCGGTACAGTCGATCATCGACGATCTGGAAACCGCCGCGCGCAGCGGCTCGGCCCCGGTCGAGCAACCTCCGGGCGAGGTCGTCGATATTGGTGCGGTCGTGACGCAGGTCGAGGGCGATCTCGTCGGACTGCTGACCGAGCAACGCGTCGATCTCAGCATTTCGCGTGTCGGCGGCCCGTTCATGGGTCTGGCGAACGATGCCAGTGCGCGGCGTATGGTCGGCCGCCTGCTCACCGCGCTGGTCGATGTGTCCGAACCGGGCGCGATTCTGGTCGGGCAGCTGGTGACCGAATCGCCGCATGACGACATGCTGCAGCTTCGCATCGTCCGACCCGCGACGATCCGCTTCGCGACCGCGTCCGACCTGCTTGATCCGGGCTTCAGCCCCGAAGGCGAGGCGCCGGGCGCGGCGGTCCTCAGCCTCGGTTTTTCGCTCCGCCTCGTCGACAGCCTCGCGCGGGGGGCCGGGGGACGGCTCGATATCGGGCATAACGCCTTGACCTTGCACCTGCCCTCCGCCAACTCGAAGGCCGAGGTCGAGCTGGAAGCCCAGCAAGGCGATTAGGCCGCCGGCCGGGGCAAAGGGGAGCATGGTGCAGCCTGCGGGCAATTTCTTTGCGCATCCGGCCGCATCGGACCTGGTTCAACTGGAAGCGAGTGAAAGCCCGCGATTCTGGGTCACGATCGATACCGAGGAAGATTTCGACTGGGCGGCGCCCTTCGCGCGCACCGGCTATCGCCTCGCGTCGGTCCCCGCGCTCGCCGAATGCCAGAGCTATTTCGAGCGTGCGGGGGTGCAGCCCATCTATCTGGTCGACTGGCCGGTCGTCGCCGACGACCGGGCGGTAGAGATCCTCGGCGCCGCGCAAGGGGCTGGCCGCTGCGAGATCGGGGCGCAGCTTCATCCGTGGGTGACGCCGCCGCACGATGAGCAGGTGAGCGAGCGCAACAGCTATACCGGCAACCTGCCCGCCGATTTGCAACGTGCAAAAATGACCGCGCTGCGCGACGCGATTCGCGATCGTTTCGGCGTCGCCCCGACGACCTATCGCGCCGGACGCTATGGCCTGGGGCGCGATACGGCGGCGATGCTCGCCGAGCTCGGCTTCCGCTGCGATACCTCGGTTCGCGCGGGATTCGATTATCGCGCCGGCCATGGCCCCGACTATCGTCACGCCCCGCTGCACCCCTGGTGGGTTCGCACCAAACAGGGCGCGGTGCTCGAGATGCCCGTGACGACCGTGTTCGGCGGCCTCTTGGGCGAAGCGGGGCGCGGCATCTATCACCGCATCGTACGGGGTGGCACGCATGCCCGTGCGGCGCTGGCGCGGCTTGGTCTTGTCGAGCGGATCGCGCTGACGCCCGAGGGCATCCCCGCCGAACGCGCGTGCAAGGCGATCGACATCGCTATCGACCTGCGCCTGCCTGTGCTGAACTTTTCCTTCCATTCGCCGTCGCTGCAACCGGGCAACACGCCCTATGTCCGCAGCATCGCCGATCTCGACCTTTTCTATCGCTGGTGGGACGTGGTGCTGGGTCACCTTGCCTCTCGGGGCGTTGAGCCGACGACCGTGGCGGAAATATTGGCGATGGCTGAACGCAAGGTCTCCCAAAGCCCAACCCCCTGAGCGTTGGCGCTTGCCAATCCGGCGCGCGCTCCGCTATCGCCCGCACATCCCCCACCGGGTGTCCAAGGGGGGCCTGTAGCTCAATGGTTAGAGCTGGCCGCTCATAACGGCTAGGTTGCGGGTTCGAGTCCTGCCGGGCCCACCATTTTCCCCCAACACGTGCCCACCATTTCCCTTGCAAATCGAAACCGGTAGCGGTCCACTGCTCCAGCAGAAGGAGAGGGATATGGGGAAGCGGCGGACGATCTTGCTGGGCGGCCTTGCGATCGTGGCAATAGTGGCGGGGGCGGTGGCGGTACGGACCGCAAGCTTCGCGCCCAGGGACATTGCCGACGGCAGCGACATCCGGCTTGCGCCGGCGCCGTCCTATGATCTGGACGCCGCGGTTTCGCATCTGAGCGCCGCGGCGCAGATCAGGACGGTCTCGCACCAGGACCCCGCCGAGAATGCGGTCGCCGAATGGGACCGGCTGCACAGCTGGCTCGCGGCGACCTATCCCGCGACGCACCGCGCGATGACGCGCACGATCCTGCCGAACCGCACCCTCATCTATCATTGGCCCGGCAGCGACGCGTCGCTCGCGCCGATCATCGTCATGGCGCACCAGGACGTCGTGCCGGTCACCGACGGCACCGAAGGCGACTGGAAATACCCGCCCTTCGCGGGGACGATCGCCGAAAATTCGGTGTGGGGCCGCGGCACCGTCGACGACAAGGGGTCGCTCGTCGGGCTGTTCGAAGCGATCGAGGCGCTGGCGAAGCAAGGCTTCCAGCCGAAACGCGGTATCTATCTCGTGTCGGGCCATGACGAGGAAGCCGGTGGATCGGGCGCGGTTGCCGCCGCGGCGAAGCTGAAGGCCGACGGCGTCCGCGCGCTGTTCACCCTCGACGAGGGCAGCGTCGTGCTGCGCGACACGCCGGTCATCAACGGTCCCGCGATCCTGATCGGGGTCGCCGAAAAAGGCTATGCGACGCTCAAGGTCACCGCCAACGCGCCCGGCGGGCACAGCTCGATGCCGCCCGCCGAAACCGGCGTGACGACGCTGGCGCGCGCGGTGCTGGCGATCACCGAAAAGCCGTTCCCGATCGAAATGCGCGGGCCGGGCGCCGCGATGGTCGAGGCTCTCGCCGCGCACAAGGGCGGCACGACGAAGATGGCGGTCGCCAACCAGTGGTTGCTGGGCCCCGTTTTGAAAGGGCAGCTTTCGGCGTCGCCGTCCTCTGCGGCCGCTTTCCACACGACCATCGCACCGACGATGCTGCAGGGGAGCCCGAAGGAGAATGTGCTGCCGCAATCGGCCAGTGCGCTGATCAACTATCGCATCGCGCCGTGGAACAGCTCGGCCGACGTCATGGCGCGCGCCAAGGCCGCGGTCGGCGATGCGCCGGTCGACCTCAGCTGGGTCAAGCCGCCGAACGAGCCGTCGCGCGTCTCGTCGAGCAGCTCGCAGGGCTGGAAATATGTCGTCGCCGCGGCGCGCGCCGATGCGCCCGACGCGGTCGTCGCGCCCTATCTGGTCGTTGCGGCGACCGACAGCCGCAGCATGGAGCCGATTTCAGAGGATGTGTACCGCTTCATGCCGATGCACTTCACGCTGAAGGAGACGGCGATGATCCACGGCACCAACGAACATATGACGGTCGACAGCTTCAAACGCATGATCGATTTCTATGCGCGGCTGATTGCGACATCGACGGGATAGACTTGGCGGCCAAGCCTGTCTAAGGCGCCCGCAGCGTCGGGGAGTGGCGCAGCCCGGTAGCGCGCTTGCTTTGGGAGCAAGATGTCGCAGGTTCGAATCCTGTCTCCCCGACCATTTATGCGCCGGCAGCGCCGCTTATTTCGTCAACTGGCCAGCGGCGATCCGCCACCCGTCGCTCGATTTGTCGGCGACAAGGACCAGCGTGCGCTTCTGGTCGGGAGCCACCTTCCCATCGGCGAGAAAATCCATGCGGAAAAAGATCGTCGCGACATCGGGGCGCAGCATTTGTACCTTCGGCTCGCCCTTGATGGCGAGCGTGACCTTCCGCGCAACCGCCCAGCCGCCGCCCTGATGGACCTTGGCGAATTCGCTCAGGATTGCGGCACGCCCTTCGGTCCGCTCTTCGCTGGAGGGCACCCAGATCGCGTCGACGGTATAGAGCTTCTCGAAGGCGCCGATGTCATGGCCATTCCATGCTGCAACGAACTGATCGGGAAGCTGTTCGGGCTCGGCGCTCTGCGCCAGCGCCGCCGCCGGCAACAGCGACAGGCCCGCCAAAAGGAAAAGCCGCATATCCGTCCCTCCAAGCCGATGGCATCGGCGCCAATCTACGCCTGTCCGGCGAGGAAGTCGACGACCGGCAAGCGGACGACTCACCCGTTTCCGTTCGCCGGTCTGCGCGGCCGTTTCGCGAGGGGCTTGGGCGCGGTGGGCGGTTCGATCACGGTGCCGGTCCGCGCATCGACGGCGCCGT
This sequence comes from Sphingopyxis sp., assembly GCF_036675685.1. GTDB lineage: Bacteria > Pseudomonadota > Alphaproteobacteria > Sphingomonadales > Sphingomonadaceae > Sphingopyxis. Next base: position 381,844 of record NZ_JAKFEM010000022.1, on the reverse strand, counting down.
GCAATTTTGCGGGATCGACGCCCAGTTCCTTGGCCCAGCGCTCGAGATCGCTCGAACGATAATCCGCCACCTTGCGCCAGCGATCGAAGACGCTGTCGTCGATCGTCTCGTTGACGCTGAGCCATGTTCCCTTGTCGCCCTGCGTCGCGGGTGCGGCGATCCGGCGGTGGAAGCGGCGTCCGAATTTAACGAGACGGTAGCAGCCCCGCAGGAAGCTTTTGAAACTGTCGTGGATCGCCGCGGTGATTTCATAACCCGTCGGCACGACTTCGCCGCGATAGGCGAGGCCGAGGGCGCCCGCCTTCTTCATCAGCCATGCAAGCGGTAGTTGCGGCATGTCGTCGCCCGCGATCCCGCCGCCGACATTGGCATGCGCGCCGGCAAACCAGCGCTGTTCGACGATCGTCGGCCGCACGCGGCGCTTGCCGGGGGGATCGGGGATGGTCGGCGTGAAACGTGTCCACAGCGTCGGCGCGAACGCCGCGCGATGCTCGTCGAGCGCGAGCGCATGATAGGCATGTTCATAGATCGCCGAGAGCCGGCTATTGTGAAAGCCGAAGCGCCGCCGGCTGAGCCCCGGGATATTGCCGAAGGGGATGCCGAGCGCGCCGACGGTGTCCCACACCCCGATCATCTTGATCGGAACGCGCCGCGAATGGCGCAGCAGTCGCTTTTCCGCGGGCGGCAGGTTTTTCGTCTGGTGCAGCTCGACAAACGATGGCGCCCTGGCGTCGAGGCGGTAGCGTTCGTACAGTTCCTCGACCGACAGCGGCGAGCCCGGGCGGAGGAGGCCGCAGCGCGCAATCATGCCCGCGACACTGCGCGCGGTGAAGGCGCCGCGGCTGAACCCGAACAGGAAGATCTGGTCGCCCTGGTCATAATGCCCCATCAGCCAGCGATACGCGCCAATGACGTCGCGATCGAGCCCATAGCCGAGCATCCCGCCGCGGATACGCTCGCCGCGCGGGGTGCCGACTCCGGCGGTGTAATAGCAAAGCTGGGCGATGCCCGACGCGTCCTTCGGCGCGACGAGCTGGCTCAGGCGCCAGACGCTGGTATTGTCCTCGGAGCTGTTCCAGGTGCCGTCGAGCAGGAGGACGAGCCTCTTGCCGGGCATGGTCACAGGCGGTTTTCCCATCGCGTAGCGCTCTCCGGTTTCGCTACGGGGGTCTCTCATATCTCCATGACGCCAGCAAGGTCGGTATCATGGACGAAAAAAAGCGGCCTTCCCGAAGGAAGACCGCCCTTTTTCGTTTCGGTCATTGCCCCGAGGGGCTGTGACTTACTTCTTTTCTTCAGCCGGAGCGGCCGGAGCAGCAGCGGCATCGGCCGGAGCAGCAGCGGTCGCAGCAGCGTCGGCCGGAGCAGCAGCTTCGGCACCAGCAGCAGCAGCGTCAGCACCAGCAGCAGCGGCTTCAGCGCCAGCAGCAGCGGCGTCGGCGCCTTCTTCAGCAACAGCTTCAGCAGCCGGAGCTTCCGTGGTGGCTTCTTCAGCAGCCTTTTCACCGCAAGCGGCGAGGGCGAACATGCTGGCAGCAACGGCGATAGCAGCAAATTTCTTCATGATGTGTGGGCTCCCTAAAATGCCTTAACGCGTCGGGGAAACTTTCCCGTTCCGCGAGCGGCGGGATTTAGCCGTTCCGCATGAATCGTCAACAAAAATAATTGAGATGGTCGGCGGTGGCGGGATTCTGTCATTTCTCCGTCATACTAGGGAAGCTCGCTATCCTCGCTGTTGGCAAGAATCGCCAGAGTCGCGGCCCAAACTGTCACATTTTGCCGCAATTGCGCCGGATCTATCTTGTCCAGCGTGTCGTCGGGCGTGTGATGCAGGTCGAAATAACGCGTGCCATCCTGGGCCAGATCGACTGCCGGGACGCCCGCCTGAACGAGCGCGCCGATGTCGGCGCCGCCGTTCGCGGGCTGTTTGCCGCGCGTGACGCCGAAGGGCATCACCGCGGCGGCAATCCGGTCCGAAAGAGCCTTGGCGCTTTCGGGCAGTTTGAAATCGATCCGCCAGACGCGATCGGCGCCGAAGTCTGACTCAAGCGCGACGGCGTGCTTCTCTTTGCCATGCGCGTCGAAATAGGCCTTGCCGCCGAACACGCCGACTTCTTCGGCGCCCGCCCACAGGATGCGGATCGTTCGGCGCGGCTGGCCTGCTGACATCACATGTTTCGCAGCGGCAGTGATGATCGCGCAGCCCGCGGCATCGTCGATCGCGCCGGTGCCGAGGTCCCAGCTGTCGAGGTGGCAGGCGATGATCACCGGGCTGGCGGCGGGGTCGCTGCCGGGCACTTCGGCGATGACATTGCCCGATTGCTTGGTGCCGAGGTTCTGCGGGGTCAGTATGAGCTTCATCTTGAGCAGCGACGCTTTATCGGACCGCACGGGCTGCGGGCGCCGCCACTGCCGGACAAGTTGATCGGCGTCGGGGTTGGAGATCGCACCCGCCGGGATTGGCTTTACACCGGCGTCGAAAGTGGTGACGCCGGTGTGCGGGTTCCGGTGATTGTCGGTGCCGATCGAGCGGATCACGATCGCGATCGCGCCCTTCTTCGCCGCAACATTGGGCCCGGTGAAGCGGCCGCGCCCATAATAGCCATAGCCGCTGCCATCCTGCGTTGGCTGCATCTTGTGATCGATGAAGACGATCTTGCCTTTGACCAGGTGATCGGGAGCCGCGGCGAGGGCATCGAAACTCTCGAAATAGGCGACCTCGCCCTCGATACCCTTCGGCCCTGTTGAAGCGCTGTTGCCGAGCGCCGTGATCGCGAGCTTCTGCGGCAGGAGGGAACTGGTCAACCAAGCCTCTTCGGTGCCGCGCACCCACACGGGCATGTCGAATGCTTCCTCACGTACATTGGCAAAGCCCATCGCCTGTAATCGCCGCGTGGCCCACCACCGCGCCGCCGCTTCGGCCTCGGTTCCCGCCATGCGCGGGCCGATTTCGGTGGTCAGCCCCTCGGTGATCGACCACGCCGGGTCGTCGCCCGTCTGCGCGAGGTCGACCGCGGTCGGCGCTGCAGAGGCTGTGGAGGTGAGGAGGAGGGCCGCGATGCCGGCGAACCGGGTGGGGGTGAACATGATTTTCATGGTCACTGTCCTAGCGGCGCGTCTCCGTTCGCGGCAAGCGCCGATTGCCAAGTTCGCGCCCATTCGCTAACCGGCGCGCAACATCTCTCCCGGCCGCGCCGCGCGGCCCAGCCACTACCGGAGCATTTCCATGGCCGCCCAATATAGTTTCGTGATGAAGGGTCTGTCGAAGACCTATCCCGGCGCGCAAAAGCCGACACTCAAGGATCTCAGCCTGCAATTCTATCCCGATGCCAAGATCGGCATCGTCGGCCCGAACGGCACGGGTAAATCGACGCTGATGAAGATCATGGCGGGTATCGACAAGGAGTTCACCGGCGAAGCGTGGCCGGGTGAGGGCATCACCGTCGGCTATCTGGCGCAGGAGCCGCAGCTCGACCCGACCAAGACCGTCAAGGAAAATGTCATGGACGGCATTCGCCCCGTCGCCGACATGATGGAGCGTTTCAACGAGATCAGCACGCTGATGGCCGATCCGCCCGCCGACGCCGATTTCGACGCTTTGATGGAAGAAATGGGGACGCTCCAGGAAAAGATCGATGCGGTCGACGGCTGGACGCTCGACAACCAGCTCGAAATCGCGATGGAAGCGCTCCGCTGCCCGCCGGGCGACTGGGGCGTCGAAAGTCTTTCGGGCGGTGAGAAGCGCCGCATCGCGCTCACCCGCCTGCTGCTCGAAAAGCCCTCGATCCTGCTGCTCGACGAACCGACCAACCATCTCGACGCCGAAAGCGTCGCGTGGCTCGAAAAGCATCTCGTCGATTATCCGGGCAACGTCATCCTCGTCACCCACGATCGCTATTTCCTCGACAATGTCGTGAACTGGATCCTCGAACTCGATCGCGGCCGCTACTTCGTCTACGAAGGCAACTACTCCACCTACCTCGAAAAGAAGGGCAAGCGCCTCGAGCAGGAATCTCGCGAGGACGCCGGTCGCCAGAAGGCGATCAAGGACGAGCTCGAATGGATCCGGCAGTCGCCAAAAGCCCGTCAGGCCAAGTCGAAGGCGCGTATCAAGAGCTTCGACCAGCTCGTCGAGGCGCAGGAAAAGCGCATCCCCGGCAAGGCGCAGATCGTCATCCAGGTCCCCGAACGCCTCGGCGGCAAGGTGATCGAGGTCGAGGGCATTTCGAAAGCCTATGGCGACAAGCTGCTCTTCGAAGACCTCAGCTTCTCGCTCCCCCCCGGCGGCATCGTCGGCGTGATCGGTCCCAACGGCGCGGGTAAATCGACGCTGTTCAAGCTCATAACCGGGCAGGAGACCCCCGACAACGGCAAGGTGATCATCGGCGACACCGTCCGTCTCGGCTTCGTCGATCAGAGCCGCGACGATTTGAAGCCCGACAATAATGTCTGGCAGGAAATCTCGGGCGGCGCCGAGATGATGAACATCGGCAAGCACGAGATGCAGACGCGCGCCTATGTCGGTGCCTTCAATTTCAAGGGCGTCGACCAGCAGAAAAAGGTCGGCCAGCTCTCGGGCGGCGAACGCAACCGCGTCCATATGGCGAAGATGCTGAAACAGGGCGGCAACGTGCTGCTGCTCGACGAACCGACCAACGATCTCGACACCGAAACCCTCGCCGCGCTCGAAGAAGCGCTCGAGAATTTCGCGGGCTGCGCCGTGGTCATCAGCCACGACCGCTTCTTTCTCGATCGCCTCGCGACGCATATCCTCGCGTTCGAGGGCGACAGCCATGTCGAATGGTTCGAAGGCAATTTCGAATCCTATGAAGAAGACAAGATCCGCCGCCTCGGCGACGACGCGACGCGTCCGCATGCGACGTCGTACAAGAAGCTGACTCGCTGACCGGCATGACGGGGGAGGCGCCAATATCGGAGCCAATCTCCTCGGGCGCGATCCGTTTGGATGCGGACGCGCTCAACGCCTTCATGGCGGAGGCTTTCCCCCATTCGGCGCCGGGTTCGCGCGGGCATGTGGTGTCGGCGGCGCCGGGCTATATCCAGGCGCGGCTCGACCCCAATGAGAATGCGCTGCGCCCCGGCGGGCTGATCTCGGGCCCGACGCAGATGGGTTTTGCCGACATGGCGGCCTATGCGCTCGTCCTCGCGCATATCGGCCCCGTCGCGATGGCGGTGACGAGTGCGCTCAATTACCAGTTCCTGCGCCCGTGCCGCCCCGGACCACTGTTCGCCGACGCGTATATGCTACGCCTCGGCAAGAGGCTCGCGGTGATGGATGTGCGGATCTGGACCGACGATGCCGACAAACCCGTCGGTCAGGCGAACGTAACCTACGCGATTCCCTGATCGAGCCGGCGGAGTGCTCCGTCAGCTATCGATCGGTTGCGGTTGTTATCCGTTTCACAGCGACATCCTCAAAGCAGAGGGTCGCCGAAAACCCTTAGCATTCTCGAATCTCAGCGTATTTTTTGGGCGAAGGATGGACTTATTGCATGAGACTTGCGATCACATCTCGGGCGCCCAAATCGACAATCGCCGATCGCTCGGGGAAATCTTCGGCTTTTGAATGAAATTCATAGGCGATACCGATCCGGGCCGTTAGCTTATAACCGGCGACGCAATATATATCGGAATTCCGCTGCGCGGTCTCGTAGCAAAGCGCGCGATAGCCCGGAATGTCGCTGCGGGTGAAATAGATATATCGATCATCAGCGTAGCGTTGGACACCACTGGACAATGTCATCATGGGCAGGTCAGCAATTCTGACCTTGGCGAATTCGTCCGCCGATAAATCGCGAAATTTGACCCCGTCATATTCCCCCAGCGCATAGAATGAGACTAATGCCGGGTAATTGGACGGGTGATCGTCATGTTCGCGGCGGCATAGATCATACCACCAGCCATAGGGTCTGGCCTCGGAACAGAAGGCAGATTTGCGGGTTGAATAACCCCGGCCGAATCCAATGCTCACGTTGGCGATTCTCATTGGTCCGGCGGCGGTCTCTTTGCAGAATTTACGAGCGTCCGAATCGATTCCGAATGAATAGTCGGATCGATGCTCCCCCCCTTTGACCACGGAAATTGCCGGTGTGAGCGGCAAGGCCAATGGCCCCCCGCCCAAGATAACGGGATGAAGCCGTGCAAAGCACAAGGGAGAAGGCGGGGGCCTACGCGCCTTCATGCTCACCAGTTGCCAGAAGAAGAGGCCGGCCACGATGGGAACGGCAATGAATGTTGCCGGCAAGATGGTGACTGAAGAAACCCAGCGCCGCGAATATTTTCGTGTCCACAGGACAATAGTTGCAGCAAGGAAACCAGATACGACCCCTAGAAACGCGAGAATAATCATTGGGGTGGCGAACATTATGCGAGGCGAGTCCTCGGTGAATATATAGCGCCAAGCCTGCCAGAGCAGGAGCACGGCGCCTGCGCCGGTTAAGAGGAGAAGATGCCATCGCCGCAAAAACGCGAGCAGCAGGAAGCCGATCGCATAGGACATCGAGACTGCGAGATATGGATAAAGCATCATCCGGGTTTCGCCAGACTTAACTGAAGAAGTATTAAGGGGCGGATCTGATTGAGAGTTCTAGGCCGAATTCTTCCACTATTAGTGATTTTTCCTGGGGCCGGGGCGCCTGTTTGGCATGGGCCCACGGTCTAATCAGGCGTATTCGCGTCCCCGTTTTGGTGCCAGCATAAGACCGCTATCGGCATATGAGCTCCCAAGAGACGCCAGTCCGCTCCCCACCCCAAAGCAGCCATACGCGCTACAAAACACGGCTTTCCTACATTATTCCGCTGTGCCAGCATCGCCCCGGTTCTTTGATCTCGTTGAAATTCCGCTCCCCGCTTAAAGCGACAAAGGAGACGTCTTCGACACGCACATGCGTATCCTTTGTCGCCTTAAGGCCACAAAGGACATAGTTTCGATGCGCGCATGCGGGGCTTTTGTGGCTTCAAGCCTCAATATTCCAGCGACGGATACCAGTCGGTGCCGCGTCCGCCGGGCGTCAGGTCGAGGATCGACCATAGGCTGGCGATGTCGGGCGCGTCGCGCGGGTCTTGCCCCGGATCGGCCATCTCGCGCGTCATCTCGCTCTTCCAGAACAGGCGGATGCCGCTGCCGTTGCGCTTGAACACCGCCAGCGCCGGATTTTCGCTGCCGTCGGCGTTGAGCAGGCGGAAATCCTGCACATAATCGTCGCCGACCGTCTGCACGAAATCGAGCGCCTGCCAGCCGCGCTCCTGCGCGAATGCCTTTTGCCGTTCGACCGGGCTTCGGCCCAGGATTTTCAGGGCGACGCGCTGCTTGATGTCGTTGCCATTGCCGTTCACCGCACCCAGCCAGTTGGTGCACATCGGGCAGGGGCGTTCGCGTTCGGGGCCGTACATCCAGAAATAGCTGACCAGCGTGTCATGGTCGCCGAACAGGTCGGCAAGGCCCTGCTCGGTGCCGTTCGCGTCCTTGAAGCGATAATCCTTCATCAGCGGTCCCGGCGGTAGCTGGCGCCGCTGCTCGGCGACGCGCGTCATCCTGCGGCGCAGGTCGATTTCTTCGGCGAGCAGCGATTTTCGGGCCTTGGTGTAATATTCATCCTCGCCGGGAAAGGCGCGGCGGCGGGAAGCAAGCGCCGGCGCAGCCGACAGGGTTTGGCGAAGGGCCATCCAATTCTCCTTTTTGGGAGAACGTACAATCAACGCCATTGTTGCGAAGATGTTTCACGGCTGCTCGCAGCCCTGCGTCGCTTGGTCGCAGCGCGCTCAGGCCGGCGGCACTTCCCACAGGATCAGCTTGGTCGCGTGGACATTCTCGCGCGCCTTCGCGGCGTCGAGCCGCGTCAGCTTCACCCCGCCTTTGAGCGCGCCCATTTCGATCATCGCATCGATCACGACCACACCGCCCGCACCGACATCGATCTCCAGCTCGGCGGGACGCGCGAGTTTTGCCTTGGCGGTGGCGACGTGGAGTTGATGTTTGCCGGGCGCGACGTCGGCCATCAGCATCTGGCCCGATTTGATCTGTCCCTTCGCGCTGCCGTCGAGCGTCACATCCATGCCCTGCAGCGCGGCAACGAAGCCGCGGCGGGTGATATAGATGCGCGCCTTGCCCGCCGGCGCCTGCATCGTCCGCGCATCGGCGGTGGCGGCGGTGTCGGCCTTGACGCCGCCCTTGTTGCTCGACAGCGCCCAGAAACAGAAAATGACGATGCTGCCCATCAGCAGGACAAACAGGATCAGCAAGGTGCCGGGCGACATGGTCTGGGCCAGCGCTGGTCCCATCAAGGCGCCAAAGACGGCCGCCACGAAAATGAGGGTCAGCCACATCGCATTCTTGCTCATATCGCTCTCCTGTTCAGGCCGGGAGGAATTCTCCCGTTGTTTCGTCCATCAGATGCAGAACCCCGTCGCTGATCGCGAAAAAGGCGCCGCGCAGCCTCAAGGTTCCGCGCCGTTCCTTTTCCTGAATGCAGGGAAAAGTCCGGAGATTGTCAAGGCTTACACGCACCGCCGCGAGTTCCATCGCGCGGCCGGCTTCGCGATTGTCGATGTCGGCATGTTCGCTGCGGATCCGCGCGCTGGCATCGTCGAGCATCGCGATCCAGTCGGCGATGAAGCCGCCGCGGCCGGGCTCGGCGCCCTCCATCGAGCGGTGCAGCGCGGCGTGGCAGCCGCCGCACAGGCCATGACCCATGACGACGATTTCCTCGACTTTCAGGAACTGGACCGCAAATTCGAGCGCCGCCGAAACGCCGTGGCGGCCCGGCGTCGTCTCGAACGGCGGCACCAGCGCCGCGACATTGCGGACGACGAAGACTTCGCCCGGGTTGGTGTCGAAAATCTGCGACGGTTCGGATCGGCTGTCCGAGCAGGCTATGATCATGACCTTGGGCGATTGCCCCTCGGCAAGCTGGTCCCAGCGCTCGCGCTGTTGCTGCCAGCCGCCGTTACGGAAACGCCGGTAACCCTCGATCATATCTGCAAAGTGAGTCATGGACGCGCCTTAGCATAGGTAGAGAGGTTGAGAAGAGGCGCGTGCACGACTATGTGGGCGGCATGAACGCTCCCGCACACAAACCGTCCGAACGCACCCGCAAGCCCGACTGGATCCGCGTCAAGGCGCCGACCAGCCCCGGCTACGCCGAAACGCGCAAGCTGATGCGCGAGCTCAATCTCCACACCGTGTGCGAGGAAGCGGCGTGCCCGAACATCGGCGAATGCTGGACGAAAAAGCACGCGACGGTGATGATCCTCGGGGACACCTGCACCCGCGCCTGCGCCTTCTGCAACGTCAAGACGGGCATGCCGCGTGCGGTCGACCTGCTCGAGCCCGAACATACCGCGATCGCGGCGGCGAAGATGGGGCTCAGCCATATCGTCATCACCTCGGTCGATCGCGACGACCTGCCCGATGGCGGCGCGAGCCAGTTCGTCAAGGTCATTCAGGCGCTGCGCCGCGAAACGCCCCAGACGACGATCGAAATCCTGACCCCCGATTTCCGCAACAAGCCCGAAAGCGCGATCGCCGCGATCGTCGATGCGCGCCCCGACGTCTATAACCACAATCTCGAAACCGTCCCGCGGCTTTATCCGACGATCCGGCCCGGCGCGCGCTACTACGCCTCGCTGCGCCTGCTCGAAAGCGTCAAGCGGCGCGATCCGTCGATCTTCACCAAATCGGGCATCATGCTCGGCCTCGGCGAGGAACGGATGGAGGTTCATCAGGTGATGGACGATATGCGCAGCGCCGACATCGATTTCATGACGATGGGCCAGTATCTCCAGCCGACCCCGAAGCATGCCAAGGTGATCGACTTCGTCACTCCGCAGGCGTTCGACGCCTATGCGCAGATCGCGCGCGCCAAGGGGTTCTTGCAGGTCGCATCGTCGCCCTTGACGCGGTCGAGCTATCACGCCGGCGACGATTTCGAACGGATGCGCGCCGCCCGCGAAGCGCAGCTTGCGCGCACCAAGGCGGGCTGACGCCACCCTTGCCGAGGCACCACGAAACCCGCGTCCTGCCGTATAGCGACGAGCAGATGTTCGCGCTCGTCACCGATATCGAGCGTTATCCCGAGTTCCTGCCCTGGGTCGTCGCGCTGCGTATCCGCAGCGACAGCGAGCATGAGGCGGTCGCCGACATGATCGTCGGGTTCAAGGGGCTGCGCGAAAGCTTCTCGTGCCGCGTCCACAAGGAGCGGCCGCGCGAAGTCACCGTCAGCTATATCGACGGGCCGATGCGGCACCTCGGCAACGAATGGCATTTCGCGCCCACTGATGACGGCGGGTGCCGCGTCGACTTCATGGTCGATTTCGCATTCCGCAGCCGGATGTTCGAGGCGCTCGCGGGGCAGATGTTCGACAAGGCGCTGCGCAAGATGATCGCCGCGTTCGAAACCCGCGCCGACGAACTTTACGGCGCGGAGAGGGCGATGTCCTCCGACGGCCGCAGTTCGTCCTTGTCGGGCTGAAGCAGGTCGAGCGCGAACAAGGTCGCATGATGGCGGATCGTCGCGCGATCGGTCGATTCGAACTGGACGCGCTGGGTGAAATAATCGTCGGGATCCTGCCCGCGCAGCGCGCGCGCGAAAACGACCTGGCCGACGGGCTTTTTCTCTGACCCGCCCCCCGGCCCCGCAATGCCCGTGATCGCGACCGCGACGTCGGCGTCGCTGTTCGCCAGCGCGCCCGCCGCCATCGCCCACGCGGTCGCGAGCGAGACTTCGCCAAAGGTTTCGATGATCTCGCTGCTGACGTCGAGCTGCGTCTGCTTGGCATGCCCCGAATAGGTGATGAAGCCAGCGGAAAAGACATCCGAACTTCCGGCAATGTCGGTCAGCGCGGCGCTCACCATGCCGCCGGTGCAGCTCTCGGCGACGGCGACCTTGCGCCCCGCGGCGCGGTTGTTGGCAAGGACGCTTGTGGCAAGATCGTCGCGCACGGTGAGGCGCGATTCATCGTCAGGCAGCACGGTCAATTCTCCGGAAGTTGCAAGGTCGCGACGGCCTGAGCAGATATTCCCTCGCGGCGGCCGGTGAAGCCCAGCCGTTCTGTCGTTGTCGCCTTCACACTAACCCGTTCGAGTGGAATCGCAAGGATTTCGGCAATTCGCGCGCGGATCGCGGCGCGGTGCGGGCCAATCTTCGGCGCTTCGGCGATGATCGTCAGGTCGACATGATCGATGCGCCCGCCGCGCGCCGCCACGCGCTCGGCGGCGAAGCCAAGGAAGCGGTGCGACGCCGCGCCGCGCCATTGCGGGTCGCTGGGCGGGAAATGGTCGCCGATGTCGCCGTCGCCCAGCGCGCCGAGGATCGCATCGGTCAGCGCATGAAGCCCGACGTCGGCATCGCTATGGCCTTCAAGTCCATGACTATGTGCGATTTCTATCCCGCCGATCCACAGCGGCTTGTCGGTGACCAGGCGGTGGACATCATATCCCATGCCGACAGCGGTTCGCATCGTCCCAATCCCCAAGAGCCCCGCAAGGATCGCCATATCCTCGGCATATGTCAGTTTGTGGAGCCGCGCGTCGCCGGGCACCGCCGCGACCGTTACGCCCAGCCGGCGGACCAGTTGCGCGTCATCGGTGGCGGCGGCCTCGACTGCCTCGGCGTGCGCGCGGCGCAACGTGCCAAGACGGAATGCCTGCGGTGTCTGGACGCGCGCCAGCGTGCTGCGGTCGACGACTTCGCCGGCCGAGCCGGCGACCTGCTCGACCAGCGTATCGGGAACCGGCAACGTCGGGATCGCCGCTTCGGCATCGTCGAGCGCCGCGAGCAGGCGATCGATCACCTCCGCGGTCACGCCGGGGCGCGCGGCGTCATGGACAAGGACGCGCGTGTCTTCTGGCCAATCGGCCAGCGCGGCGAGCGCATGGGCGACCGATTGCTGTCGCTCTGCGCCCGGATCGGCAGAAATCCAGCCGTCCGGAAGCTGGCCTGCCGCCGCCATGACGTCAGTATTCGCCACCAGCACGCCGCCGCTGATCGCAGGATGTGCGGCAAAAGCGTCGAGACTCCAGCGCAGCACCGGCTTTCCGCCGAGCATCGCGAGCTGTTTCGGCAGGTCAAAGCCCGTGCGCGCTCCTTGGCCACCCGCGAGCAGCACGACCGCGACGCGCGGGACAGGGGAAGGGGCGGACTCGGTCATCTGCCGCGCCGGTTAGCGCAGCCGCGCCTTGCGGGAAAGCGGCTTAGCGTGTACGGGCTGCTCAAATTTTAGGCAATGTAAACGAAAGCCCCCGCCATGGCGCCGCTGCGGCCCATCCAGATCGGCAATATCGCCATCAACGATCCCGTGATCCTCGCGCCGATGACGGGCGTCACCGACCTGCCGTTCCGCAAGCTCGTCCGTCGCTATGGCTCAGGGCTCAACGTCACCGAGATGATAGCGAGCCAGGCGGCGATCCGCGAAACGCGCCAGTCGATCCAGAAAGCGGCGTGGGATCCGATCGAAGAGCCGGTGTCGATGCAGCTCGTCGGCTGCACGCCTTATGAAATGGGCGAAGCGGCGAAGCTCAACGAAGATCGCGGCGCCGCGATCATCGACATCAACATGGGCTGCCCGGTGCGCAAGGTCACCAATGGCGACGCGGGTTCGGCGCTGATGCGCGACCTGAAGCTCGCGGCTGCCTTGATCGATTCTTGCGTCAAGGCGGTGAAAGTGCCGGTGACCGTCAAGATGCGCATGGGCTGGTGCCACGACAGCCTCAACGCCCCCGAACTCGCGCATATCGCCGAGGATCTGGGCGCGAAACTGATCACGGTCCATGGTCGCACGCGCAATCAGATGTACCGTGGCGAGGCCGACTGGAGCTTCATCCGCACCGTCAAGGATGCGGTATCGATCCCGGTGATCGCCAATGGCGACATCTGCTCGGCGGACGACGCGCGCACCGCGCTGGAGCAGAGCGGCGCCGATGGCGTGATGATCGGCCGCGGCGCTTATGGCCGCCCGTGGTTGCTCGGGCAGGTGATGGCGGCGCTGCGCGGCGAAAGCGTGCGGCCCGATCCGGGCATCGACGAACAATATGACGTCATTACATCGCATTATCGCGCGATGATCGACCATTATGGCGAAATCACCGGGGTCAATATGGCGCGCAAGCACCTCGGCTGGTACGTCAAAAGCCTGCACGGCTCGGCCGAGTTTCGCAACAAGGTCAACCAGATCCCGAACAGCCGCGACGTCCTCGACGCGCTCGAACAATTTTACACGCCGTTCCTGAGCAAGGCGGCGGCGTGACCACGCTCACGTCGAGCATCCCGAGCTTCGACCATGACGAGCTGATCCAGTCGCATCCCGTTCCGACCCTGCTCATCGACGGGGCTGGGGTCGTGCTGTTCGTCAACGCCGCCGCCGAACAGCTCTGCAACGTCAGCCGCTCCGCCATGGTCGGGCGCGTGATCTACGACGTGATCGCGATGGACCGCAGCTATCGCCAGCGGATGAGCGACGCGGCGACGTCGGCGCTCTTTGCCCACCGCGCCGAAATTTCGGTTGGTGGCCGCAAGTCGATCCTCGTCGACATGCAGATGGTGCCTTATGGCGGCACCGGCCACCGCATCCTCGCGCTCGTCCCGGCGCAAAGCGACGCCGAACTGATGGGCGGTGCGATCGGTCGCTCGGGCCGCGCGGCGGGGGCAGCGGCATCGATGCTCGCGCACGAGATCAAGAACCCGCTCGCGGGCATCAAGGGCGCGGCGCAGCTGCTCGCGCGCAAAACCGATGCCGGCGGCGAGCGCTTCACGACACTGATCTGCGCCGAGGTCGACCGGATCGCGACGCTGATCGACCAGATGGAGCATTTCTCGCGCGGGCAGCCGATCACCTGCGGGCCGATCAACCTGTACCAGCCGATCCACCAGGCGATGGAAACCGTGCGCGCACGCCAGTTTCCCGGGGTTCGCTTTGCCGAGGATTTCGACCCGTCGCTCCCGCTGGTGTACGGGAACCATGACGCCATGGTGCAGATATTGCTCAACCTCGTCACCAATGGCTGCGAGGCGCTCGGCGGGCGTGACGATGGCATCGTCCGGATCGCGACCGCCTATCGCCATGGCCTGTCGATCGACAATGGCGACGGGCGCGGACGCATCGCGCTGCCGATCGAGGTCAGCGTCAGCGACAATGGGCCCGGCGTTCCTGTCGACATTCGCGGCGACCTGTTCGACCCGTTCGTGACGACGAAGCGCGAGGGAAGGGGGCTCGGCCTCGCGCTCGTCGCCAAGCTCGCGCGCGACATGGGCGGGACCGTCCAGCATATACGCGACGGCGACTGGACCCGCTTCCGCGTCCATTTGGCGGTGGCAGGCAAGGGACGGGCGGCATGAGCGAAGGCAAGACGATCCTGCTGGTCGAGGATGATCCGGCGATCGCGATGATCATCCGCGAAACGCTGGTCGGCGAATGCGGCGTGTTCGCGTCGGTCGGTAGCATCGCCGAACGCAATGCCTGGCTCGCCGATAACCGGCCCGACCTGGTCATCACCGACGTCGTACTGCCCGACGGCGACGGCATCGATTCGCTACCGGGCGCGGGCGTCGATGCGAATACGCCGGTGATCGTCCTCTCGGCGCAGAACACGCTCGACACCGCGGTGCGCGCGACGGGCATCGGCAGCTACGACTATCTGCCCAAACCCTTCGATCTCGACGAACTGACCGCCAGCGTTCGCGCAGCCTTGCAGCGGCGGCTTGAACCCGCGGCCAGGGCCGACGCTGCCCAGGCCGACAGCCATGGTCTCGTCGGCCGCGCGCCCGCGATGCAGGCGGTGTATCGCACCATCGCGCGGCTCGCCTCGAATGATTTGGCGGTCTTGATCCTCGGCGAATCGGGGACGGGCAAGGAAGTGGTCGCGCGCGCGATCCACGCGACCGGGCTGCGCCGCAGCGGGCCTTTCGTGGCGATCAACATGGCTGCCATTCCGCGCGAACTGATCGAGGCCGAGCTGTTCGGGCACGAAAAAGGCGCCTTTACCGGCGCGCACAGCCGCAACGCGGGGCGCTTCGAACAGGCCGCGGGGGGGACGCTGTTCCTCGACGAGATCGGCGACATGCCGCTTGAGGCGCAGACGCGGCTGCTGCGCGTGCTGCAAAGCAATGAATATTCGACCGTCGGCGGCAATCAGGCGCTGCGCGCCGATGTCCGCGTCATCGCTGCGACGCACCGCGACATGCGCACGCTCGTCGCCGATGGCCGGTTTCGCGAGGATCTCTTCTATCGGCTCAACGTCATCCCGGTGACTTTGCCGCCGCTGCGCGACCGGCGCAGCGACATTGCCGCACTCGTGCGCCATTTTGTCGAGATGGGGCGTGCCTTCGGACTACCCGATCGCCAGTTCGCGCCCGCCGCGATGCAGTGGCTCGAACGCTATGACTGGCCGGGCAATGTCCGCGAGCTCGGCAACGTCGTCCAACGGCTCGCGGTCCTGTCGCGCGACACGGTGGTCACCGCACGCGACGTCGAAACAATACTCCATGAAAATGGCGAGGGCGGCGGCGCCGCCGAGCCCGCCGACGTCATCGCCCGCGCGGTCGACGACTGGGCGCGCGAGCAAATGGCGAGCACCGACGGTGAAGGCGGTATCCACAGTCAGCTCGAAGCGATCGTCGAGGCCGCGCTTTTCCGCCGCGTCCTGCGCGATGTCCGCGGTAACCAGCTCGAGGCGGCGCGACGCCTTGGCATCAACCGCAACACATTGCGCAAGCGGCTCGGACAGCTCGACATCGACCCAACGCACCCCTGATCGGCGAAAATAGTCCCAAAATCGGCTCGATTGGGCGAGGCAGTCGCCTTTTGTGTGTTTTCTATGCAACAGGATTGTCGTAACGCGGCAACAATGGCGCACTCCGCTCCCTTGGCTTTCGACAGCGATTCCGGCGAGCAGGAAGCGCGCTCCGGCTTCTGGCGCTTTGCGGGGCCGGAATATTATACGCTGGCGGTTATCGTCAGTGTCGCCATCGCTACCTATATTTTTGTCACGGGCGATGCGCAGAGCGAGCGGCTGCTGACTCCGGCGGTGGTCGCGGCGATCATGGTCGCCAACCTCGTTCCGGCGATGGCGCTGATCGTGCTGATCGGCAGCCGCGTCGCGCGCGCGCGCGCGGTGCGGTCGATGGCCGGGGGCAATGGCCGCCTTCACGTCCGGCTCGTGGCGCTGTTTTCGCTGATCGCCGCGGCGCCGACGATGCTTGTGGTGATCTTTGCGTCGCTGTTGTTCCAGTTCGGCGTCGACTTCTGGTTCTCCGACCGGTCACGCGGCATGTTCGAAAATGCCGCCGGCCTTGCCGAAGGCTATTATCAGGAAAACCAGCGTGAGGTGGGAGCAAACACCGCCAAGATGGCCGAAGATCTGAGCAATCTTCTGGAACGGACACAAATCGACGATCCGGCTTTTTCTAGCTATTATTTTCAACAGGTTGTTGTCCGGAGTTTAAACGAATCGGCTATCATCGAGGTTGGCGCCGACGGTGTTGCACGCACCGCCGCGGCGATCGATCCCGACAATCGGGTAGTCGAAAATAGGCTGTCGCCGACGATGATCAGCCGTCTGGACGCCGGCGAAGATGTCGTCGTTGTCCGCGAGGCCGACCGGATTCAAGCCGCAACGCGGCTCCCGGGAAGGCAGCGTGCCTATCTCTATGCGGCACGTGACTTTAACGTGCCGGGTTTTCAGCAGTCGGTGCGCGCCGGCAACGTCCTTGCCGATTATAATGCGCTGTTCGAACGCTCGCAGCAGTTGCAGCTGCAGTTCAACGGCGCGCTCTATCTCGGCGCGCTGCTGCTCCTCGCGCTCGCCGTGATCGCGGCGATTGTTGTCGCCGACCGCATCGTTCGCCCGCTCGGCACGCTGATCGGCGCGACGCGTACGGCGGCGGGCGGCGACCTGTCGGTGCGCGTCACCCCGCCGGCGCGCGACGACGAGATTTCGGTGCTCACCCGCGCTTTCAACCGAATGACCGAGCAGCTGGAGGGGCAGACCGGCGCGCTGGTCAGCGTCAACGAACAGCTCGAGGCGCGGCGCAGCTTTATCGAAGCGGTGCTCAGCGGCGTATCGTCGGCGGTGGTGTCGGTCGACGCCGACCACCGCATCCTGCTCGCCAACGCCGCCGCCGAACGCCTGATCTGCCAGTCGGCCGAGTGCCTGACCGGGCGACCGCTCGCCGATGTCGCGCCCGAACTCGCGCGGCTGCTGACCGGCGACGAGCGCGAGGGGGTCGTCCAACTCGCACGCAGCGATGCCGAGCCCGCAACGCTCGCGGCCAAGGCGGTGGCGCAGGGCGACGGATTCGTGCTGAGCTTCGAGGATATTACCCAGCAATTGCTCGATCAGCGGCGCGCGGCCTGGTCCGATGTCGCGCGGCGCATCGCGCACGAGATCAAGAACCCGCTCACTCCGATCCAGCTCGCCGCCGAGCGGCTCCAGCGGCGGTTCGGCGACAAGGTCGAGGGCGACGCCGCGACGTTCAAGAAGCTGACCGACACGGTGATCCGGCAGGTGCACGACATGCGGCGCATGGTCGACGAATTTTCAAGCTTCGCGCGGATGCCCAAGCCGACCTTCGGGGTCGAGGATATTCGCGATATCCTGCGTCAGGCGGTTTTCCTGTTCGAGGTTGCGAAACCCGACATCGCCTTTGCCGTCAAAACTCCGACCGGGATCGAGCCGCTCGTCTGCGACCGCCGGCTGTTGTCACAGGCGCTCACAAACATCGTTAAAAATGCTGTAGAAGCGATTGAAGAACAATCAAAAGTATCGGAGAGTACGCCCATCGGCCATATTCAGGCGGAACTCGATATAACGCCGGGCGGCGCATTGGTAATCCGCGTCGTCGATGACGGCATCGGGCTGCCCGAAGCGCGCGACGCGATCGCCGAACCCTATATGACGACGCGCCAGGGGGGGACGGGGCTCGGCCTCGCAATCGTCAAGAAGATCGTCGAGCAACATTATGGCGAACTGGAATTTTCGGACAATCCGGCGGGGCAGGGGACGTGCGTGACCCTGACGCTCCACCCCGACCGGCTGCGGCCGTTGGCCGGCAAGGGGGAAGACGCAAGCATGGGGCATGGTGAAACGGTTCCGGGACGCATCCGGAACCGGCAGGACAGAGAAGATCATGGCGCTTGATATTCTGATCGTCGACGACGAACGCGACATTTGCGACCTCGTCGCGGGTGTCATGGAAGACGAAGGTTATGAGGCGCGCACCGCCTCGGACAGCGATTCGGCGCTCGAAGCGATTCGCCAGCGGCGGCCGTCGCTCGCGCTGATCGACGTCTGGCTGCAGGGATCGCGGCTCGACGGGCTCGGGCTGGTCGAAGCGATCAAGGCGTTCGACCCGACGCTGCCAATCATCGTCATTTCGGGCCATGGCGGGCTCGACACCGCGGTTGCGGCGATCCGCCGCGGCGCGTTCGATTTCATCGAAAAGCCGTTCGAGGCCTCGCGGCTGCTCCATCTTGTCGCGCGCGCGACCGAAAACGAGCGGCTGAAGTTCGAATATGAGCAGCTGCGCGAAAAGGCCGGGCCGTCGGACGAACTCACGGGCACCAGCGCCGCGATCAACAATGTTCGCGCCACGCTGAAACGCGTGGCGGGGACGGGCAGCCGCGTGCTGATTACCGGCGCGCCGGGTGTAGGCAAGGAAGTTGCCGCGCGCGTGCTGCACGGCTGGAGCGGGCGGCAAACCGCGCCGTTCCGCGTCATTTCGTCGGCGCGCATGGATCCCGAAACCGTCGAGACCGAATTGTTCGGGTCCGAAGCCGACGACGGCGCGATCCGCGTCGGGCTGCTCGAGCAAGCGCATGGCGGCACGCTGTTCCTCGACGAGGTCGCTGACATGCCGCTGACCACGCAGGGCAAGATCTTGCGCGTCCTGACCGACCAGAGCTTCAACCGCGTCGGCGGACGGACGATGATCCGCGTCGATGTGCGCATCATTTCGGGGTCGGCGCGCGACCTGATGACTGAAATCGCCGAGAGCCGCTTTCGCGAGGATCTTTACTACCGGCTCAATGTCGTTCCGGTGCATATCCCGCCGCTGCGCGAACGGCGTGACGATATTGCCAGCCTTTGCGACCATTATGTCCGCCGCTACGCCGCCGATCGCCGCGTCGCGCCGCCCGAGATCAGCGCGGAAGCAATGGCTGCGCTCCAGGCGCACGAATGGCCGGGCAACGTCCGCGAACTGCGCAACGTGATCGAACGCGTGATGATCCTCGCGCCGAGCGACCGGCTCAATCGGATCGACGCCGACATGCTGCCCGCCGAGCTAGTGCGCGGGGGCACCGACATCCTGCCCAATTCGGAATCGATCACCGCGATCCCGCTGAAAGAGGCGCGCGAGAATTTCGAGCGCGAATATCTGCGCATCCAGATCAACCGGTTTTCGGGCAATATTTCGCGCACCGCGACCTTCATCGGAATGGAACGTTCCGCACTACACCGCAAACTGAAACTTTTGGGGCTCACCGAGAGTTCGGACGAGGGGTAGCGGCTTGCGCCCGGGCCTTTCGAAAGAAAGGCTCGCGATTCAGGGATCGAGCGCTTCCCGACCGAAAAAGCCGTCTCCCACTTTTTCGGGAAGCACTCTGGACCTGCCGGAAGCTTTGCCGCATATTGCGTTCGCGAAGAAGGTCTTGAAAGCCGGAAAAACCGGCGCCGTACCCGCGGTTTTACCGCCAAAAACAGGAGGCAAATGTGTCCGATAAAAACCAGAATCTCCAGGATCTTTTCCTCAACGCCCTCCGCAAGAGCAAGACCCCGGTGACCATGTTCCTGGTCAAGGGTGTGAAGCTGCAGGGCATTATCACCTGGTTCGACAATTTCTCGTTGCTGCTGCGCCGCGACGGCCAGTCGCAGCTTGTCTACAAGCATGCGATCTCGACGGTCATGCCGTCGCACGATTTCGACCTGTCGCTGCTCGGCGACAATTTGCGCGACGCGCCCGCCAGCAAGGGCAAGGCGTTGCAGGACGTCTTCCTGAACGCGGTGCGCAAGTCGGACGAATCGGTGACGATGTTCCTCGTCAACGGCGTGATGTTGCAGGGCGACATTGTCGCGTTCGACCTGTTCTGCATGCTGCTCGAGCGTGAGCGGCAGGTGCAGCTCGTCTACAAGCACGCGATTTCGACCGTTCAGCCGAACGGCCCGATCAACCTGACCGACAGCGAGCCGGACGCAGAAGCGGACAACGCCTGATCGACCCGATAATCGACAGCGAAGATGAGGTAACCCGCGGCGCCGCCGCGCTCCTCGTCGTGCCCGAATGGCACAGCCAGCGCCTGTCGCGCGACCTCGACGCTCGCGCCGAGGAAGCGCGGGGGCTTGCCCTTGCGATCGGGCTCGATGTCGTCGCGGTGCATAGCCTCCGCCTGCGCCAAACGCGCGCCGCGACCTTGCTTGGCGTCGGACAGATCGAGGCGATCAAGCCCGACATCGCAGCGCATGGTATCCAGCTGGTTGTCGTCGACGCGGCGCTCAGTCCGATCCAGCAACGCAATCTCGAAACCGCATTCGGCACCAAGGTGATCGACCGGACGGGGCTCATTCTCGAAATCTTCGGCGAACGCGCGGCAACCGCCGAAGGGCGGTTGCAGGTCGAACTCGCGCATCTCGATTATCAGGCGGGGCGACTGGTGCGCAGCTGGACCCACCTTGAGCGTCAGCGCGGCGGCTTCGGCTTCCTCGGTGGCCCTGGCGAAACGCAGATCGAAGCCGACCGCCGGATGATCCGCAATCGCATGGCGCGTATCCGTCGGAGCCTCGAGGATGCGCGGCGAACGCGCCAGCTTCAGCGCGCGAAGCGCCAGCGCGCGCCCTGGCCCGTGGTGGCGCTCGTCGGTTATACCAACGCCGGAAAATCGACCTTCTTCAATCGCTTGACGGGAAGTGACGTCATGGCGGAAGATATGCTCTTCGCGACGCTCGACCCAACGATGCGCGAAATCCGGTTGCCGGGCATCGACAAGGCGATCCTCTCGGACACGGTGGGTTTCGTGTCCGACCTGCCGACCGAACTGGTCGCGGCTTTCCGTGCGACGCTCGAAGAAGTGACGACCGCCGACCTGATCGTCCATGTCCGCGACATCGTCCATCCCGACAGCGAAGCGCAATATGACGATGTCCGCGCCATATTGAACTCGCTCGGCGTCAATGGCGCGCAGGATGGCGGGGAGGGCGATGCCCCGCCGGCCATCCAGCAGATCGAAATATGGAACAAGATCGATACCGCCGATGCCGAAGGGCGCGCTGCGATCGAAGAGATGGCGGCGCGGCGCTCTGACGTCGCGCTGATCTCGGCGGTAACGGGCGAAGGCGTCGAAGCCGCGCGCATCCTCATGGCGTCAGTATTGACCGCACTGCATAAGGTTCAGCGCATCTATCTGGCCTATAGCGAGGGTGAAGCGGCGGCGTGGCTTCACGCGCGTGGCGAAGTGCTGGCGGATGAACCCGAGGGCGAGGGCCATGTGCTCACCGTCCGGCTCGATCCCGCGGATAGCGCGCGCTTTGAACGGCTCTGGCCCGCTACGGACGCTCCGACGCCTTAACCGCCAGCCAATAGGCTTCCTGCGCGCCCAGCGACAGGCCCGAAAGGCTTCCGCCCGCGCGATCTTCCATGGCGGCAAAGCGCCGCGTAAATTTCATGTTGGCATCACGCAAGGCACCCTCGGCATCGACGCCAAGGTGGCGCGCATAATTGACCACCGCGAACAACAGGTCGCCAACCTCTTCGTGCCGTTCAGCATCGCTGGTCGCGGCCGCGACCTCCACCAGTTCTTCGGCGATCTTGTCGCGCGGCCCTTGGGCATCGGGCCAGTCGAAGCCGATGCGCGCGGCGCGGCCTTGCAGCTTTTGTGCCCTCAGCAGCGCCGGCAAGGACAGCGCGATGCCCGCGAGAGCGCTTTTGGGACCGTCGACGGCGCGTTCGGCCGCCTTGATCTGCTCCCATTGCAGCCGGACGTCGTCGGTTTTGCCGTCACCGAAGATATGCGGATGGCGGCGTTCCATCTTGTCGCTGATCGCATTGGCGACATCGTCGAAAGCGAAGAGGCCGTCGTCGGTCGCGATCTGGCTATGGAAAACCACCTGGAGCAGCAGGTCGCCAAGTTCGTCGCAAATCGCGGCGGGATCACCCCCAGCGATCGCGTCGGCAACCTCATAGGCTTCCTCGATCGTGTAGGGCGCGATTGTCGAGAAATCCTGCGCCAGATCCCATTCGCAGCCACCGTCGGGATTGCGCAATTGCGCCATGATCGCGAGCAGGCGATCGATGGGGGACAGGGTTTCGGTCGCGGCCATATATGTCAAACCCATTTTGAAAAAAGACTCTTGTGACCCAGTTGGAAATGAAACTTTGGGCCATCGGTACGACAGGCTACGTTCGCGGGAGCTGGGGCAGCTTGTAGCTCTCGACATAGCGCAACGCTGCCCCAGCTCAAGGGATGACATATCGATTGGGCCCGCTGCGAGGGCCGCAGGCCCAGCCAATCGATGAGGGGATTTCGGTTCGGAGCTCGATTGTCAGTTCGGAAGTTCGAGGATCTGTCCTTCCGACGTCAGTCTTGCGCGAAGTTTGTCGTAGCCCACATCCTGCACAGCGATCTCGTCGTCGATCGCGATCGATGACGCCGCGGCCGCGGACTGGCCGAGGATCATGAACACCGGCTCCATCCGGATCGAGCCATAGGCGATATGCGACGCGGACAACGCGACCGGCACCAGCAGGTTCGCGGCTTCGCGCTTCTTCGGCACGATCGCGTCGTAGCTGATTGGATAGGCACGACCGGGGCTGATCTCGATATTGCCCTCGTTGCGCGCGAAGCCACGCGCGTCGACGATGCGCTGCACATTGTGTGAATCCATGTTGTACGAGCCCATGCCGACCGGCCGCGGCGTAGGCTTGGCGCCGCGCAAATGCGGTTCGGCCATCACGAAGTCGGACACCATCCGGCGTGCTTCGCGCACATACATTTCGCGCGGCCAGTGGCCAGTGCCGGTAAATTCGTCCGCGCAGAGGCCCCACTTCGACATGGCGGCGCGGGTCTCGGCGGGCACGCCGGGGTCGTTCGCCAGGAACCACAGCAGCCCCTGCTGATAAGTTATGTGCTCGCGCGCGATCGCGGCACGATCGGCGTCGCTTCCTTCGGGATAACCATAGTTCATGCCGATATTGTCGAACGAGAAGGCGCCGAAATTGTTCGTGTCGGTCTTGCCGTTGGGGATACGGTCGAACTTCCGGAAATGGTCGCGATAGCCGGCGTCCATGTAGCGCTTGAGCAATATGTACTGGTTCGCGTCATAGCCTTCGGGTTTGGGGAAGGGCACGCGGTTCGCAGGCACGTCGGTCAGGCACATGCGATAGGTATAGGCCTGGATCTTGCGGTCGGCGGTGCCGTCGCGGGCCGGGCGCTCGGCGCTGATCCGCGGCACCAGCCCGCTCGAGGCATCGCCGGGCACGCGATACGGATCGATGTCGAGCGTGAACTGGTGGTTGGTGGTGTTCGCGAGCTGGACGCCGTTGAGCGTCTCGCCATAGGTCGCGTTGCCCTCGCGCCCCACGGTAAAGGTGATGCCCGCCCCGACCATCAGGTCGCCCTCATAGGTCGCGTCGATGAAGACCTTTCCCTCGAAGCGCTGCCCAGACTTCGAGCGGAAGGCGATGATGCGGTTGCCGTCCATCTCGACGCCGCGCTTCGACCGGTCGAGCGGCTGACTGCGCACGATGGTGACGCCCGCCTGCTTTACCCAGTCCTCGAAGATGCGCTCGGCGACCTTCGGCTCGAATTGCCACATCGCATCGCCGTCGACGAAGTTCTCGGCCCGGGCGGGGCGCGGGGCGTGGATCCAGACGGCCGGGTCGTCATAATATCTCTTCACCTTGCGGTAGAATTCGAGCGACAGGCCGCCGATCGCGCGATGATTGCCGGTGTCGGACCAGCCGAGGCCGTTGGTCGACATGCCACCGAGATAGTCTTCGCGGCACACCAGCAGCACCGACCGGCCGAGGCGCCGCCCTTCGATTGCGGCGACAACACCGCCCGAGGTGCAGCCATAAATGACGATATCGGCGCGTGGATGCGGCTGGGCGGCCGCGGGTGAGGGGACGGCGGCCATCGGCATAAGCCAGGCGGACAGGGTGGCGAGGGCGCGGAAACGCTTGCGGTCCATGGCGATCCTCTTGCTCAGAAGCTGGCCGCCACGCCGAAGAAGATCCGGCGATCTTCTTGCGCGCTGAAGGTCAGGCGATCGGGTTCGCCCAGATACTGGCGGTCGATCGCCTTGGTCAGGTTGATGCCCTCGAAGGTCAGGCGCAAATTGGGCGTCAGGTTGATCTGCGCCGATGCGTCGAGCTGTCCGCGCGCCGCGATATAGGTGTTGCCGCCGCTGGCCGCGCCGCCGACCGAGTTCAGATATTTGCTGCGATAGGTGTAGGCCGCGCGCACCGAGAAGGTGTCGTCCTCATAATAGCCGATCAGTGTGTAGCTGTCGCGCGACAGGCCGGGGAGCGGAAGTCGCTTGCCGGTGATGGAATCGACCAGCGGCGTCGAGCTGTCGACATAGGTGTAGTTCGCCTGGATGCCGAGATTATCGAACGGCGCCGGCAGGAAGCGGAAGGCTTGCTGATAGGCGAGCTCGAAGCCCTTGATGTCGCCATCCTCGCCATTCTGTGGCTGCGATATGTCGAACAGCCCGAACCGCTCGGAAAAGCCGGGAATGAACTCGCGGGTCACGGTATTCACGGTGAAGGAATTGACCTTCTTGTAAAAGACCGCACCGGTAAGCGAACTCGATGGCGCGAAATACCATTCGAGCGTGGCGTCATATTGCGTCGCCTCGAACGGCCGGAGATTGGGATTGCCGCGCGAGCCGGTCATGTTGACGGTGTTGGGCACGAAGCTTGCGCTGACCTGATTGAGGCCCGGTCGCGCAACGACCTCCGCCCCGGCCAGACGCAGCGTCAGATCGTCGTTGAAGTCGATCGACAGATTCGCGCTGGGCAGCCAATAGCCGAAATCGGCCTTGACCACCGTCGTGGCGGTCGGCGACAGAAATCCCTTTGTCGCGCGCGCCGTGCTGACATAGCGCACGCCGGCGTTGCCCGCGTAATGCAGGCCCCCGATATCGCCTTCGAAATTGCCCTTCACATAGGCGCCGAGCGTATCCTGCTTGACGTCCTTGATCGAGGTCGGGCCGACGGTGATCGTCGTGTCGTAAGGATCGGGCCTCGCAAGGCCCAACCCGTCGCGCGCCGCCCATTTATCGAGCGTGCCGCCGAGGAGATCACGGGGAAAGGCGCCGTCGGCACCCGGGAAGAAGGTGCCATAATCCTTGCCGTAACTGAGCCCGGGTAGCTCATCGACGGTCAGGATGCCGTCGCCGTTCGTGTCGCCGGCCGCGAGCAGGCTGGCCGCGACGGGCAGGTTCTGCGGATCGGCGGCGAGCAGCTCGACGCGCTCGTAGCGCACCCCGGTCTCTACTGAGGACAGGATGCCCCACTCGGTCTGATACTCCCAGTCCAGCCGCCCGTCATAGCCGCTGTTCCGGGTCACCGCGTCATAGTCGAAGATCGACAGCAGCCGATATTGCGACGGGTCGTTCGGGTTGAAATTGGCGTCGATCGACAGGCCCGGCACCGGATTGCCCGACCTGAAGTCATAGCTCGCGTTCGCGGTGTTGCCCGTGCGCGGCACGACCACATAAGCGAACGACGCACCCGGCCCGCCGTCGCTGCCCTTGCCATGGGCATAGGACATGTCGAAGCTCACGCGCGCGCGGTCGCTCTCCCATTTCACCGATCCGCCGAGCAGGGTCGATTTGAGGTCGGTCGGCTCGTCATAGATCAGCGGCCGGACGGTCACGCCGGTGAAGGTGCCGGCGACGACCGTGTTGCTCTCGTTCACGATCGCATCGGTGTCATTGTTGTTGAACAGCACTTGGTAATTGACGCTGTTCCGCTGGCGCTTGAGGTGGTTGAAGGTCGCGTCGAGGATGATCTCGAGCGTGTCGGTGGGGCGCCACTGCGCGGTACCGTTAACCGTCAGCCGCTGTTCGGCGCGGTCGAAGATGCGCGCCATGAAGCGGTTCGGGCGGTACAGGCCCGGATCGTCCACGCCGTCGCCATTGCCGTCGATCGCGCCGGTCTGCGTCCAGCCGCCGGCGTCGAACGAATGGCCCTGCGTCTTTGTGTCCGAATAGGCGACGCTGGCGAGCAGGCCGAAACGCTCGCCGAAACTCTTCGAGACCATCGCCGAGCCGCGATAGCCGATATGGTCGGCCTGATCGGCATAGGCGCCCTGGAGGCGTCCAGCGGCGACGAAGTCCTTGAGGTCGAGCGGGCGCTTGGTTTTGAGATTCACCGTCGCGCCGAGCGCACCCTCCGGCATGTCGGCGGTGGGCGACTTGATGACGAGGATCGAGGAGATGATCTCGGGGCTCACCGATTCCAGCGCCGCGTTGCCGCCATTGCCCGGCCCGATATAGTTGCGGCCGTTGATCTCGAGCCGGTTCTGCGAAATCCCGCGCACGGTGAAGTTCGATCCATCGCCCTCGCGCCGGCTGATCTGGACGCCCGTCACGCGGCTCATCGCTTCCGCCACATTCTGGTCGGGCATCTTGCCGATGTCCTGCGCGGTGATGACGTCGACGATCGACTGCGCTTCGCGCTTGACGTTGATCGACTCCTGAAGCGACGCGCGGATGCCGGTGACAACGATGTCCTCGCCGGCTTGCGTGTCGATGGCAGGACCGGAAGGTCGTTGCGCCGGAGTCTCCACCCGGCTTCCCTGGCCTTGCGGGGCGGCGGCGAAGTGGCGCTGCGCGACCGCCTCGCGGCGCTTCAGCACGAATGCGTTGCCGACCTTGACCGGAACCAGATCGGTGCCCGACAGGAGCAGCCGCAGCGCCGCTGCAACCTCCATCGATCCCTTGACGCGATTGACCCGCAAGCCTTCGGTAATGGGCCCGGGCGCGAGGATCTGGATGCCCGCCTGATGCGCGAACATCGGGATGCCGGTCTGCGCGGGCTGTGCGGGAACGTCGAAGCGGCGGACTTGTGCGGCCGCCTCGGCCGGAGACGCCACGCCGCATATGATCGCGGCGGCAGTCCCCAGCAGATGAATACGCGCGTGCGTCAACTCGATCCTCCCCTTTCATCGGGCGCCCTGTTGCCGGTGCGCTCTCGATACCAAGAGTCCGCGCCGGCGGGTTTCCGTCAGGGTAGCGGGTTCTTTTTTCGAGCCAGCCGGATCTCGCCGGGGGTGGTGGTGACGGCGACGTCGAGCGAAGCGCTCAACGTCGCAGCAAAATCGGCCGGGCGGTCGATCTGGAAAAGTCCCACCAGCCGCGCGCCTGCCAGATCCTGGTCCGTGATCACCAGCTGCTGGTGATTGTAGCGGTTGAACTGTTCGACGGCGCTGCCCAGCGTCTCGTTTTCCAGCGAGATCTCGCCGCTGCGCCACGCCAGCGATCGCTCGATCGCGGCGGGCTCGGTCGCGATTTCGGGCGCCGCCGCGCCAGGCCGGAAGGTAGCGGATTGCCCCGCTTCCAGGATTGTCATGGTCCCACCGCTGTCGGTCGCCCAAGCGGCGACCCTGCCTTCGGTGACCGCGACGCGCACGCCGCTGCCTGTGCGGCGCACCGAGAAGGCGGTGCCAACCGCGCGCACCTGGGCGATGCCGGCATCCACGACGAAGGGGCGCTTGCGGTCCTTGGCGACCTGAAACCAGGCCTGTCCCTCCTGCAGTGCGATTCGGCGGCTGTCATCTGCCATCGCGACGCGCAATGTGCTGCTGGTGTCGATTGTTGCCACCGAGCCGTCGGCAAGCGGCAGCCGCCTGATCTCGCCGCGCGCGGTCGTCACGCGCTCGACCATCAGGTACGGCCAGGCGACGATCCCGGCAATCCCCGCCGCCATCGCGCCGCCAGCGGCCGCGAGCAGCCATCGCCGCGTCGGGGCGGTCGCGGGGGGAGGGGAAGGCGCAACATCGATCGGCCCGCCCCCTGTCACCGCCCGGTCGATCGCGCTCAACCCCGCCTGCGCGCGGAGCAGCGCACCGGCGTGGCGGCGATCCTCTGCCAGCCATGCCTCGAGCTCGGCGCGTCCGGCCGCATCGAGTGGATGACGCAGCGCCCAGGCGGCGGCCTCTTCAGCGTGATCGCGCATGCGTAACGCCTCCGTCCGCCTGTGTTCCCTGCTCGGGTTCCGGCTCGGTGATCAGCTTCAGGATCGCGCGCAGGCTGCGGCTCGCGTCATTCTCGACCACCGCCTCGCTCACGCCCATCGCCACCGCAATTTCCTTCTGGGTCAGCCCTTCGACCTTGCGCATGAGGAAAATCCGCCGCGCACGCTCGGGCAGGGTGGAGAGCGCCGCCTGTACGCGTTCGAGCTCCTGACGCGCCGCGGCGAACCGTTCGGGCGAGAGCTGGTCGCTTTGCCATTCGCTGTCGAAGGTCTCCGCCAGCGTTTCGATCCGGACGACGCGTGCGTGTTTGCGCTGCCGCTGCGCCAGGTTGCGGGCCATGGTGAAGAGATAGGCGCGCGGCGTCGTGACGTGTGCGACGTCATCGAGCTGGGCAAGGCGGCAATAACATTCCTGCACGATGTCCTCCACGTCGGCAGCCGCGACGAGCCGCCGCCGCAGCCACAGCCGCAGGTCGCGTTCGTGCGGCAGGATCTCGCGGCCCACCCATTCGGCTAGCGCCTCGCGTTCCGTTGTCTCTCTCCTCTCATCCTCTAAGAGGCTCGGCCGCGAAATTTCCGTCAACCGTGATGCAGAATCACCTTCCACTTGATGCCGCTCGATGCACCAGCAGCGGTCTCGACAGCTTCCGGAAGCATGCTAGCGGTTCGCCGATTATCGGCGCCGCACGTCGCCCACGGCCCTGGCAACGGCTGACGAGAGCCCGTTCCGTTTGAACCCATGTCGCAACGCCGCGTCTAGATCGTGCCCGCCTTCATCTGCTTGACCGCATAGTCGGCCGCACGCGCGGTCAGCGCCATGAAGGTCAGCGACGGATTGACGCACGAGATCGAGGCCATCTGCGCGCCGTCGGTGACGAACAGATTGGCCGCATCGTGCGCCTGGCTCCACTTGTTGAGGACCGACTGGCGCGGATCGGCGCCCATCCGCGCGCCGCCCATTTCGTGGATCGCGTCGCCGGGGACATGCTCCCTCCGTTCGCTCCTCACGTTGGTCAGGCCGGCCTTGCGCAGCATCGCCTCACCCTCGGTCCGCGCATCGTCCATCATGCGGATTTCGTTGTCGCGGAAGGTAACGTCGAAGCGCATCAGCGGCACCCCGAACCGGTCGACCTTGTCGGGGTGCAGGCTGACGCGATTGTCCTCGTAAGGCAGGCATTCGCCGAAAGCGCCCATACCAAATTTCCACGGTCCATAGCCGCGCATACCCTGCTTCATCGATGCGCCGAAACCCACCGGCTGCGCCGGATCGCGCCGCGCGCTGCCTTGATAGCCATAGCCGCGGCGAAAGCCGATGCCCTCCTCGCCGCCGACATTGCGAAAGCGCGGGATATAGACACCGCCCGGGCGCCGGCCATATTCGATATAGTCGGTCATGCCGGGAATATCGCCCGAGATGCCGACGCGGAAGATGTGATCCATGACGTAGCGGCCGAGCGTACCGCTGGTATCGAAATGGCTCTTGCCGCTGCCGGGGATTCGCGAGTTCATCAGGATCTGGGTCGATGCCAATGCCGAAGCGCAGAGGAAAACCAGACGCGCCGGGATCACCTCGGCCTGCTTCGTCTTTGCATCGACCACGCGGACGCCGGTCACCCGCTTGGTCTTCGGGTCATATTCGAGATTGGAGACCAGCGCGTCGGAGCGCAGCGTGAGCCGGCCCGTCGCGCGCGCCGCGGGCAGGGTAACCGCCTGGGTCGAGAAATAGGCGCCGAACGAGCAGCCGCGGCCGCACTGGTTACGGAACTGGCATTTGGTGCGGCCCTGATCCTCCTTGTCCTCGGTGATGTTGGACAGGCGGGTGTTGATCAGCTTGCGGCCCGGCGAGGTCGCCTCGAGCCGCTCCTTCACCCATTTCTCGGCGATGTTCATCTGCATCGGCGGCTGGAACGCGCTGTCGGGCAGCTGCGGCAGATTCTCGCGCGATCCTGACACGCCGATATATTTCTCGACATAGTCGTACCACGGGGCGAGGTCGTCGTAGCGGATCGGCCAGTCGATCCCGACATTCTCGCGCTTGTTGGCTTCGAAGTCCTCGGGCGACCAGCGAAAGCTCCAGCGCCCCCAGATCAGCGATTTGCCGCCGACCGCGCCGGGCCGGATCCAGTAGAATTTCTCACCCTCGCCGTAGGCATAGGGGTTGAGCCGGTCATTGTTGTAGAATTTCTGGTTCGACGGCGAGATATAGCCGTGCTTGGCGATGAAATAGTCGCTCTCGACCAGCGCCTTGGGCATCATGTCGCGCGCCGGGATCTCATAGGCCGGCTTGCCGTCATAATCGTAATTCTCGCCATGCTCGACCATCACGCCGCGGTCGAGCATGAGGACCTTGAGGCCCTTCTCGGTCAATTCCTTCGCCGCCCATCCGCCGCTCACTCCGGAGCCGATGACGATCGCATCGAACTTGTCGGCCATATTATGATCCTCGAATGAAGGTTACGCGCCGAGACGGCTGAGCGTCGCGAAGCTGGTCTGGATGTCGGGAAGATAGGGTGCGGGCGACTGGTCGTTCTCGACATAGAAATGCTTGACGCCGGCCGTGCCGTTCAACGTGAAGATGTCGGCGAAATCGATCACGCCCTTGCCGACGCTGGTCATCTTGCCGTCGGCGGTGCGATCCTTGACGTGATAGGCATAGATGCGGCCCGGCAGGCGCTGGATGATCGCCTTCGGATCCTCGCCCGCGGCGACCGCCCAGAACAGGTCGAGCTCGATCTGGACGAGCGCCGGGTCGGCGTCGGCAATCAGCGTGTCGAACAGGCTGGTGCCGCCCGGCTTCAAAGTGAACTCGAAATCATGGTTGTGATAGGCGAAGCCTAGCCCGACCTTCTTGAGCCGCTCGGCATAGCGATTGAAATTGGCGACTGCCGCCTTCCAGCCCTCGGCATTACGATGCGCGTCGAGCATATAGGGAACGACCAGCGTATCGGCGCCCAGTGCCTTGGTCATCGCGACCGCGCCGTCGAAATCACCGGCGAGCGCCTCATAGCCGACATGGATCGAAGGCGACTTCAGACTCAGCCGGTCCATCGTCTTGCGGAGCGCGGTATGGTCCATCTTGTCATAGCCGCCACCGCCATATTCGACCTCGCGATAACCGATCGCCGCCACCTTCTCGAGCGTTCCCGCCGGGTCCTTCGAGAAGAGTTCGCGCACGGTATAGAGCTGGATGCCGATGGGCTTCGATCTGAGGCTTTTTGCCATGAGCGGCCCCGCAGTGAGTGTCGTCGCGAGCGCGGCGCCGCCCGCCATCCATTGCCGCCTGTTGATTATCATGACGAAAAGACCTTGTTGACTTCGGAATAGAGATAGGCGCCGTCGTAGCGCCCGGGAACGGGAAGATATTCGCGCTCCTGGGTGATGCCGACTTCCGACGTGAAATATCCGGTGAGCACGAGCTGGCGGAACTTGTCGAAGAAGTCCTTGCCGCCGGGCAGCTTGTCTTCCATCGCGAGCGTCAGCAGCGCGTCCTGCTGCGCGGGCGTTGCCTTGTCGGCGGCGACCTTGTAATCGGCCTGGCTGCGTGCCTCGATCGTGTCGAGCCCGGCGAGGATCGGCTTGCGATCGTCGGGCGATGCCCAGTCGGCGAGCAGCTTCTCGATGAAGGCGGGAACGCCGGCGGTGATCGCGCCGGGCGTGTCGGTGGTCGGCATCACCCGTTCGCTGAGCGCGGTCATCAGCGCGCGCTGCTGCGCGGTGAACACGGGCGCGGAGGGCGGGCCGTCGCTGATCGGCGGCACCTGCGCTCCAGCCGCCCGCGCGATCGGCGCGAACAGCGAGGCTCCGAACATCGCGGCCATGCCGGCCAGCGCGTCTCTGCGATCGATGATCATTTCACGGCACCTTCGAAGTCATGGCTCGCCGCCGCCTCGGGCAGCGGGCGTACCCAGATGTTGCGGAACGAGACCGGTGAATTGTGGTCCTGCAGCTGGATCGGTGCGGCATCGCCATGCGCCTCGTACTGGCCGACCTTTCGCCAAATCGTGCCGCCCAGCCAAGGCTGGCGGTTCTGCACCAGCACGCCGTTGAAGAACGCCGTGATAAAGGCCGGGCGCAGCAACTTGCCGTCGGGGCCGAAATGCGGGCGCTCGAAGACCAGGTCGTAGCTCTGCCATTCGCCCGGCGGGCGCGACGGGTTCACCAGCGGCGGCTTCCAGCCATAGATCGCGCCCACGGTGCCGTCGGCGTAGGTGGGGTTCTTGTAGCTGTCGAGGATCTGAATCTCGTAGCGCTGCATGAACCAGATGCCGCTGTTGCCGCGATCCTGTGAAGTCTTGGTCGGCGGATTGGGCGAGCGGAATTCGAGGTGGAGCTGGACGTCGCCAAAGCTCTGCTTGCTGACCAGCGCATTTTCACCGGAGCCCGCAGCGCGCGGCGTCGCGGTGACCGCGCCGTCCTTGACGGTCCAGGCCGTGGGCTGGGGCTGCCACGCATCGAGCGACTTGCCGTCGAACAACACCATTGCGTCCGAGGGCGGCGCGCCGGGAACGGTGGCCGGCGTCACTACCGTGGGGTACGGCCGATCGGCATCATGGACCTTCCACTTGCCATCGGGCAGCGTCGGCGTGTCGGTGAAACCGGGCTTCTCCTGCGCGATGGTGGGGCTCCCCGTCGCGACGGCGACCGCCATTGCTGCGGCCCATGCGATACGCTTCACTCGTTCCTCCCTCATGCCGCGTCGATCTCGCGATAGGCGGCGACCAGCCGCTCTTCGCCCGGACGTCCATCGATCGAATTGCCGTGCTCCATCCCGATCACGCCTGCGAACCTCTTCGCGCGCAGCCAGCGGACGACGTTGCGATAGTTGATCTCGCCGCTCCCCGGCTCTTTGCGGCCCGGATTGTCGCCGAACTGGATATAGGCGATCTCGTCCCAGCAGGCGCCGAGCGTGTTGATGAGGTTCCCGGCCTGGATTTGCTCGTGGTACAGATCGGCCAGCACCTTGATCGCCGGGCTGTTGACCGCGCGTGCGACCGCATAGCCTTGCGGCACGGTCGACATGAAGACCCCGGGATGGTTCACCAGCGTATTGAGCGGCTCCATCACCATGACCAGCCCGTGCGGTTCATAGATTTCAGCGGCGCGGCGCAGCACATCGATCACGCGCGCGGTCTGGATATCGACCGGCAATTTGCGGTCCATGAAGCCGGTGACGATGGTCATATGTTTGGAATTCAGCCGCTTGGCGACCTCGACCGAGCTGCGAATGTCGGCAAGGAAGCCCTCGCGGTCGGCATCGTCATTGCCGCCGAGCAACGGGCGAAAATCGGCCCATTTGGGCATGCTCGCGACGAACACACCCATGGTCATATTGCGCTGCTGGAGCGCGCGCGCCATCGCCGTCTGATCGGCAACCGAGCGGCCCGCCGCTTCATTGTCCTCCCATGCGGTGAAGCCCTGATCGGCGGCATAGGCGATCTGCTCGAGCCGGTTGCCGCGGCTCTTGAAGCTACCTTCGTGCGGCGCGTAGCCGAGCGAAAAGCGTGCCGCATTCTTCGGCGCCGCGCCGTTCGCCACCGTCGTCGCGACCGCGGCGGCGACCACGCCCCCCGCCAGCACTGTCCGACGCGAGATGCTCATGCTGCTTCACCCGCAAGCATCGCACGCGACTTGCCGCGCTCGCGCAGCCAGATGAAACCGAACACCGCCAGCAGGATGATCGGCAGGATCGCCAGCCGCTGGAACGACAGCGACGCCGCGGCGTCCTCGACCGCCAGCTTCGCCGCGCCGGTCAGCCGCGCAAACGCCTCGGGCCCGCCGGCGAACTCGATCTTGGCCTGGTCGAACATCGCGCCCAGCCGCGGCAGCACGAAGAAGCTGGCAAGCGCGCCCGCCGATCCGACCAGCCCCATCGCCCATGATCCGCCGCGCGGATAACGTTCGGCGACCGAGGCGAGCATCGTCGGCCACATCACGCAGACGCCCAGCCCCCATACTGTCGCGGCGACGACCGCCGCGACCGGTGACTGCGCCTGGCTCAGCATGAACAGCCCGATCGCAGCAAGCAGGCTCGATACCCACAGCAGCCCAGGGTTCGAGATCCGGTTGGCCAGCCGGCCCGCGAAGTGCCGGAACACGAACATCAGCGCGTTGACATAGACCAGCAGCAGGATGCCGCGCATGCCCACACGGTTCGAGAGGGCAACGTCGATCCATTGGCCGGGGGCCAATTCGGACGCGGCGGTCAGGAACATCGCGCCGAACCAGATAAAGAAGCTGGGGCGGCGGAACACCTCGCTCATCATTTCGCCGAAGCTGACGCCGCTCTCGCTGCGCAGCGGGGGCGGGAAGGTCGTGGTCGCGGCGATCAACACCGTCGCGGCGGCGGGGATCATCACCAGCGCCATGATGCCCTGCCATGGCAACGCCGCCGACAGGAAGAAGCCGGCAAGCCCGCCGACGATGATCCCGCCGGGGAACCAGGCGTGCAGCACGTTGAGGCGGTGGGTGGTGTCCTCGGGGTAGAGTTGCGCGGTCAGCGGATTGATCGCCGCCTCGGTCAGCCCCCAGCCGATGCCGCTGAGTAGCATGCCGAACCAGACCAAAGTGTAGACGGTCATACCGGTCGCAAGATTGCCGGCGGTAACGATCAGCAACGGGCCGAAGATGAAGCACAGCCCTGCTCCGAGCAGGCACCGTTTCATACCGATCTGGTCGAGCAGCGCGCTGGCGACGAACAAGGTGATCGCGAAGCTGAGGAACGCCGCACCCAGGGCGGCGGCGAGCAGTTCGCCCGCGTGCAACGGGGCGATCGGATCGATCCATTCGCTCTTGAGTCCGCTGGCGATCGCACCGCGAATAGCCAGGCTCGCTGCGGCCGTGAACAGCGCCAGCACGCCCAGCCAGAACAATCGTCCCTTGTGCAATGTCGTGACCAATCCTGCGTCCCCTTTGTTATTATCGTGTCGTTCGGCCTGCCGCGCCGTCAGGTCAGTCCCAGCATCGCGCGGTTGAGTGCCGGATCGCTGCCCCCGGCGAAATCGTCGAACGCCTTGTCCGCCTTGCGGATCATGTGCGCGGCGATGAAGGGCGCGCCTTCGCGTGCGCCGTCCTCGGGGTGCTTCAAACAGCATTCCCATTCGAGCACCGCCCAGCCGGCGTACCCATATTGTGTCAGCTTGGAGAATATCCCGCCAAAATCGACATGTCCGTCGCCGAGCGAGCGGAAGCGGCCGGGGCGGTCGACCCAGTCCTGGAACCCGCCATAGACGCCGGACCTGCCGGTCGGATTAAGCTCCGCGTCCTTGACATGGAACATGCGGATCCGCTCGTGATAAATGTCGATGAAGGCGAGATAATCGAGCGCCTGCAGCACATAGTGGCTGGGATCGTAGAGGATGTTCGCGCGCGGATGATTGTCGACGCCGGCCAGAAAGCGTTCGAAGGTCACGCCGTCGTGCAGGTCCTCGCCGGGGTGGATCTCATACGCCAGGTCGACGCCCTGCTCATCGAAGACGTCGAGGATCGGCCGCCAGCGCTTCGCGAGTTCGCCGAACGCCTCCTCGACCAGCCCGGCGGGGCGTTGCGGCCAGGGATAGAGATAGGGCCAGGCGAGCGCGCCGGAAAAGGTCGCGTGCGCCTTCAGGCCCAGCCGCCGGCTCGCTTTGGCGGCAAGGCGGAGCTGCTCCACCGCCCATGCCTGGCGCTCGCTCGGCTTGCCCTTCAGCGCATCGGGCGCAAACGCATCGAACGCGATGTCATAGGCCGGATGCACCGCGACGAGCTGGCCCTGCAGATGGGTCGACAGCTCGGTGATCTCGACCCCCGCCTCGCGGCAGGTGCCGGCGAGTTCGTCGCAATAGTCCTGGCTTTCGGCCGCTTGCCGCAGGTCGATGCAGCGACTGTCCCAGGTCGGGATCTGGATGCCGGCATAGCCGGCCTCCGCCATCCAGCGGGCCGCGGAGGGCAGCGTGTCGAACGGCGCGGCGTCGCTCATGAACTGCGCAAGGAAAACGCCCGGGCCCTTCATGCCGCTGCCCTTTCCAGTCACTTGGAGGTTTCGGTCTTGAGAAAGGCGATCAGCGCCGCGCGGCGGGCTGGATCGGTCACCTTGACGACCATGCGCGTGCCGGGGACTTTTTTGGTCGGGGCGGCGAGATATTCGTCGAGCGTCTTTTCATTCCAGCGAATTTTTGATGCCTTGAGCGCGGGACTGTAGCTAAATCCGGCGACGGAGCCGGCTTGCCGGCCGAACAGACCGTGGAGATTGGGGCCCATCGTGCTTTTGCCGCCTGCCCCCAGCGTATGACAGGCGCGGCAAGCCGCGAATGCCTGTGCGCCTGGACCCGGGGCAGGGGCCGCGCGCACGTGGGGCGGTGGCGCGAGCGCCAGCGCAATCAAGACTGCCACCGCGGGGGGCAGGGCGACCAGAAATTTCATTATCCTCTCCCGTCTGGCAACAGTCGGTCGATCCATGTAACCGTTCGGATTCGAATAGTGCAATCATTTTTCGGAATTAAGAAAGTTGAGGAATGCGATGAACGCACAGTCGAAAGTTCGCTACGGCATGGTCGGCGGCGGCGAAGGCGCGTTCATCGGCGCAGTGCACCGGATGGCCGCGGCGCTCGATGGCGAGTATGAATTGGTATGCGGTGCGTTCAGCAGCGACGCGGAACGCAACCAGAGGAGCGCCGATGCGCTCGGGCTCGATCCGGGCCGCGCTTATGCGACGCTGGGCGCCCTGCTTGCGGGTGAGGCCGCGCTGCCGGAGGATCAGCGGATGGAGGCGCTGGCGATCGTCACCCCGAACCACCTGCATGCCCCGATGGCGATTGCCGCGCTCGATGCCGGCTTTCACGTCATGTCCGAAAAGCCGATGGCGCTGAACCTCGCCGAGGCCCAGGCAATCGACGCGGCTATTGCGCGCAGCGGCAAGCTATACGGCCTCGCGTTCACCTATAGCGGCTATCCACTGATCGAGGAGGCGCGCGTGCGCGTCGCTCGCGGCGATTTCGGTGCGATCCGGTTGGTGCAGGTCGAATATACGCAAGGCTGGCTGAGCCGGCCGATCGATCAGGGCGGCAACAAGCAGGCCGAATGGCGCACCGATCCCGCGCGGGCGGGATTGGGCGGCTGCCTGGGCGACATCGGGACCCACGCCTTCCAGCTTGCCGAGCATGTCTCGGGGCTCGCGGTCGAGTCGCTTAGCGCGGAGCTGACCACGCACGTTCCCGGCCGCCGCCTCGACGACGACGTGGCGGCGTTGCTGCGGTTCGAAGGGGAGGCGCGCGGCGTGCTGAAGGCCAGCCAGGTCGCTGCGGGCGACGAAAACGGGCTGCGCCTGCGGATTCATGGCGAGGAAGGCGGCCTCGACTGGTCGCAGATGGAACCGAACACGCTGACGCTGCGCTGGCTGGACCGGCCGACCGAGGTCATCCGCGCGGGCGGGCCCGGTCTCGATCCATCGGCGATGGCGCGGCTACGTATCCCGGCGGGGCATCCCGAGGGCTATATCGAGGCGTTCGCCAACCTGTATCGCAGCTTCGGCCGCGTGCTTCGTGCGGGAGCCGCAACGCCGCCGCCGCGCGGCGCGGCCGACTGGTTCCCCGGAATCCTCGACGGCTTGCGGACGATGGCCTTCGTCGAAGCGCTGATCGCAAACAATGCCGGTGCAGCGAAGTGGACGTCGCTCGCCGACATTCCGCCCAAGCGCCGGACGACAGACCACCGATAGCGGTGATCTATTTCGCGCAGTGGAATGAGCTAAGCATCGCCAGTCGCGAATGTCAGCTATATCGAGCGCGCAATATGCTTCGGAACTCGCTGGCAGAGCTATCGATCTGCTCGCGGAGCCAGACCTTGAAGACCTCGGCCTGCGGATGTTGCGGACGTTCGATTGAACGGTACAGCTGATAGCGTACGCCCAGCGGGAAGGCGCGGGGCGTGCAGGCGACCAGCCTTCCGCCTGTCAGGAAGCTGTTCGAAACGAGCGGCATCGCCAGCGTAACCCCGGCTCCGGCTGCAGCGGCCTCATAAGCAAGTTGCACCGTGTCGAAGCTGTGCAGGTTCAAACGGCCAGCGTCGACCCCGGCCATGGCGAACCATCGCTCCCAAAGGCCGGCGGGCATGCGAACCGAAACGAGCGGATAGCATGACAGTTCGACCTCGGTGCAAGGGGCGGCGCGTCCGTCGGCGAGACGGGGCGCGCAGACCGGTATCACTTCCGGGGTCAGGAGATGGGTCGTCTCGATTCCGGGTGGCGGCGTAAGATCGCCCCAGATGGCGAGATGCACTTCGCCGCAAGCGAGCGTTTGAACGTCGCGCGTCGCCGCGATCTCGACGGACACCCCTGACTGGCTCTGGAGCGCGGGAAGGCGCGGCAGGAGCCAACTCGCGAGACTGTGCGAGGTCGCGACGCGCAGCGAAGGTTTCTCCCGAAAACGTACTGCTTCGGTCGCGTTCTGGATACTCCGGATCGCTGGCGCGACATCCTCGAGATAGCGTGCACCGACCGCGTTGAGGGCCAGCGACTGGTCGGCGCGGTCGAACAGCCTGATCCCGAGGAACTGCTCGAGTGCGGCGACCCGCCGGCTGACCGCCGACGGACTGAGCGCAAGCCGGCGCCCCACCGCGCGCAGGCTTTCACCCTGCGCCGCGGCAACGAATATCTCGATGGACTCGAGCGGCGGGGCCTTCCGAAGCATGGCATCGCCATAGGCGGCGAGTGTCACATTTATGCGACACAAGCTGCGAAGCCGGTGCGGCGTGGAAGTACGCGCTAAATCAACGCACCGGGGCGGCGATCCTCGATCGCAAAGGTGCGCAACGAATGGCATGTGGCCTGCGGATCTGCGAGATTGGAAACGGCCCGCAGGCTGCCTTCGATACGATCGCTTCGAATATCGAGCAGGACATACCCAGCGTGCGCATTGTCGCGGAACCGGACATGCGGGTTCAGTGCCGGTGCGGGTTCGAACAAGGCCTCGGGTCCGCTGCGCGAAGCGAGGCAGCTGGTGACGACTTCGGTGGCGACCGTCGCGCCGTCGGGCCGCGCAAAGTCGCGCTTCACATCGTTTAGCCAGAAGGAATGCACGTCGCCGCCGAGAATCACGGCATTGCGCGTTTTCGCGGTGTTCAGCGCATCGAGTAGCCGCGTGCGCGACGCTGCATAGCCGTCCCAAAACTGCGGATAAAGCGATTCGGGACCGTCGGGCAAGGCGAGCCGCGAAAACAAGGTTTGCTGGGTTACCAGCGACCAGCGTGCGGGTCGCGTCGCGGCCGCCCACCCGAACCATGCCTCCTGCTCGGGCCCAAGCATCGATCCGCTGTCCTGGCCAGCAAGCGCGCATCGGGCGATCGGGCCATCCGCTGTCTCGTCCTCCGCGACGCATGCGCTCGGCGTGCGATACTGGCGCGTGTCGAGAATGTGCAGCGCAGCAAGGTCGCTCCAATTGACGCTGCGATAAAGACGCACCTCGCCATCGGGACGGAGCACCGACGGGCGGAGCGGCATATGTTCGAAATAGGCGCGATAGGCGGCGGCGCGGCGGTGGACGAAAGCTTGCGGGTCGCCGGTGTAGCCAGCCCGGTCGGCAAAATAGTCGTTCTCGACCTCATGATCGTCCCAGCTCACCAGAAACGGGATCGCTGCATGCGCTGCGGCAAGATCCGGGTCGCTGCGGTAAAGCGCATGGCGCGCGCGATAATCGTCGAGCGTCTGCGGATCGGGCGCGCCAAAGCTGCGCACATTCGGGCCGCCGCCGAAGGAGCGTTCGTAGATGTAATCGCCGACCTGCAGCACAACCTCGGCCTCGTTCGTGATCATGTCGCGATACGCGGTGAACCAGCCATGTTCCCAATGCTGGCACGAGGTGAGCGCCAGCCGAAGCTGCGCCGGCGTCGCGGCGATGGTTGCGACTGTACCGGTCCGGCTGACGGCGCCGGCGTAATGGAAGCGATAAAAATAGCGGCGCCCCGCCTCCAGTCCGCGTGCTTCGAGATGCACGGCCCCGCCGCGCGCCAGCGGGGCGAGGGCGTTCCCGCGCCGGGCGATGCGGCGAAAGCCTTCGTCTTCGGAGATTTCGTAGCCGACCAGCCGGTCCTCGTTCAGTCCCGCGATCCGTGTCCAGAGCACGAAGCCGTCCGCCGCGGGTTCGCCCGAAGCGACACCCAGCGCGAACGGATCGACCACGGCGCGCGCGCGGCTTGCCGCCGGGCGGGCATGCAGGGGGCCAGCAAGAAACTGGGTCGCAGCGAGCGCCGCAGCGCGCTGCAGCAACTGTCGCCGCCCGAGCATCAGAAACGGGCCGTCAGGCGCGCATAATAGGCGCGCCCGTTGAGCCCGATCGGCGTTTCCTCGCCGGTCGGGAAGCTGCCACCCGTTGCGCCGATCACCAGTTCTTGTCCATCGATCTCGTCGGAGTGGGCATCGAACATGTTCTGGACGCCGAGCACGAAGCGGACGCCGTCCATAAATGTATAGCCTGCGGCGAGATCGACCGCCTCCTTGCCGCCAAAGGTCTGCGCCCCGGTCAGCGGCGCCGAAGTATAGGTGCCGAAGGCCGCGAGGTTGGCCCGTAGGTCAAATGGCCCATGTTCGAGGCTCGCCTGTACCGTGAACTTATTGCGCGGCTGCGCCTCGGTGAGGAACAGGATCGATTTGGTGCTGAGCAGCGGCAGCGCCGGCAGCGCCGGATTTGCGCGCAGCGTGTCGAGTTTCGAGTTGAACCAGCCATAGCCGAGCTGGACCGATGCGTGCGTTTCGGGACCAAGATCGCCCTGCCAGCGCGCGGTCACTTCGACCCCCCGGGTGGTGGTATCGACGGCGTTGGTGAAGAACCGCACCTGCTGAAAACCCGTGATGCCGGCCTGTTTCAGCACCGCTTGCACGGCCGCACCGCCGAGCTGCTCGCTGAGTGCGATCCGGTCGCGGATACGGATG
Source organism: Sphingopyxis sp. (assembly GCF_036675685.1). Classification (GTDB taxonomy): domain Bacteria; phylum Pseudomonadota; class Alphaproteobacteria; order Sphingomonadales; family Sphingomonadaceae; genus Sphingopyxis. Next base: position 340,741 of record NZ_JAKFEM010000022.1, on the reverse strand, counting down.
TGGAACCAGTCGGCGGTGAAGGAAAAGCCGTCGAACGGCCCGAATACGACGCCGACCGTGGCGTTACGCGAACGCTCGGGCTTGAGATCGCCGGCACCCAGCGCGCGCGCGACGGAATCGGAAACGGGGAGGGTCCCGACGGTAACGAGCTGCCCCTGGCTCGTCGCGCCCTGTACCGCGCTGAAATATTGCTGCTGGAGCGACGGCGCCTTGAAACCGGTGCCGATGGTGCCGCGCAGTGCGACACCTTCGGCGGCGTCGAGCCGCGCCGTCGCGCGCCACGTGGTCTTTCCGCCGAAATCGTCATAATGGTCATATCGTGCCGCGCCGCCCAGCAACAGCGCGGCGACCGGCCGCAGTTCGAGGTCGAAATAGGCGGCATAGGCGTCGCGGCTGGCGTTGGTCGGATTGCGCGGATTGAACCCCGCAAAGCCGTCGGCGCCGAGACCGAAATAGGCCAGCGGTTCGCCGCTGCGAATGGCGTAGGTTTCGCGCCGGTATTGGCCGCCGGCCGCGATATTGCCGCCCGCGAGCACGCCATCGAGGGGGAGGGACAGGGCGAGGTCGCCGACATGCTGGGCATAGGTCACGCCGCCCGAATCGAAGGTGGTCGGGCTCGCCAACCCCAGCGAGACATTGGCGGTGTCATAGACGCGGAAGTCCGCCTGATTCTCGCCATAACCATAGCTGACATCGGCGCGCAGCCGGCCTAGTTCGGTCCGCAAACCGACGGTCCCGCCGATGTCCTGGATGCGCGGTTCGATGATCGGCAGGAAGCCATCGGGATAGAGCTGCGAAAAACCCGGCACGCGAAATCCCGCGGCATTGTTCGAAATTTTCCGCGTGACCGCGCCGAACGCATAAAGTTCTGCGGTGCCGAGCGGCAACGCGGCATCGAAGGCGAAATTGGAGACGCGCGCCTCAGGATCGCCGATGCGATAAGTCACGCGGTTGAAACGCCGATCGACGAAGGCGCGGTTGGTCGCCTCCTGTCCGCGCGCGAGGACGGTCAGCGTCAGATGGCCGCCGTCGCCCACGCGGAATCCGGCGCTGGCGGTGGCCATCGCGTTTGCGCCATCGCCTTCCTCGGTGATACCGGCGAGCAATTCGCCATAGCCGCCCGACGCGTTCGATTTGAGGATGATGTTGATGACGCCGGCGATCGCGTCCGACCCATATTGCGCCGCCGCGCCGTCACGCAGCACCTCGATCCGCTGGATGGCGCTCTGCGGGATCGTGTCGAGATCGACGCCCGCCGACCCGCGACCGATGCTGTTGTTGACGTTGAGTACGGCATTGGCATGCCAGCGCTTGCCATTGACCAGCACCAAAGTCTGGTCGGGTGAAAGCCCGCGCAGCGTGATTGGCCGTGTGTTTGCGGCGCTTGCCGTGGTCGCGGCGCGGGCGAAGTTCACCCCCGGCTCGAGGAAATTGAGCGCGCGCCCCATATCCGGAAAGCCGCTATCGAGAATCTCCTCGCCGGCAACGACGTCGATCGGCGCCGAGGATTCGAGGGCCGCGCGTCCTTCGGCACGCGTGCCGGTCACGACGATGTCGTCTTCGTTCGACGTGTCCCGACTCATTTCCTGGGCATGTGCCGCGAATGCCGAAAATGCAGCGGTTGTCAGTAGCAGTGTGCGAATCATAATTACCCCCGGAAGTGCCGTTCGGGGGCGCCTCTAGCTTCGATCGAAGGGGCCTCGGTATCGCTCTGTCGGCGACAGCTGTTGCGCGTTCGGCAACAGCGGAATTTCTCTCAGTCAACGACGACCGTGAACTGCATACCATAGGCTTTCGTCACGGCTGGGCTTCTTATCGCCGTAAATCTTTCGGAATCCGATCTAAGCGAGAGGCCGAACTTGGGCATCAAACCGGGCAGGGGGCAGCTATCGCCATGCAGCTGCATATTTATGCGATAATATATATTATGTTAAATCATAATGGAGACGAGTGAGACAAAACCCCCCTGCCATTGGGATCACGCCATTTTTCCCGCGACGTCGGTGCCGTCGCATAAGTCCCGCGATCAAGTGACGACCTGCCACGTCCGGATGACCAGGAACACCAGTCCAAAGATCGCCACCCACGCCAGCGCCATCTTGATCCAGTCGGCCATCGGCAGCCGCCGCGCGACCAGTGAGCTGATCACCAACGCGAACGCCCCGACAAACCATATCAGCTGTACACTCGTGTCGCCGCTCATAGCTGCACCTCCAGCCCATCATACCCCGGCTCGACCCCCGGCGGCAATTCGGCCGCAAGGTCGTCATAATCCATCGTATTGTCCATATGCGTGATGATCGCGCGCGGATTGCCGCATTTGTTCAGCGCCTCGAGCGTCATCGCGAGGTGCGGATGCGTCGGATGCGGGTAGCGCCGCAGGGCGTCGATCACGAACAGGTCGACGCCCTGGAAAAAATCGACCATATCATCTGTAAACTTAGAAAAATCAGTAGCATAGGCGATCTTGTGCGCACCATCGCTGAAGATCAGACCGGTCGCCTTGATTGGTCCGTGCGGCATTTCGATTGCCGACACCTCGATCGGGCCGATCGACTGGTGGTCCTTCAGGTCGATCGGATCGACCGACGCCGGATAACCCGCGTTGCCGGCAAAGGCGTAGGTGAAGCGCCACTTCAATATGTCGAGCACATGATCGCGGGCATAAGCCGGAACGGCGGAGCCGCGCAGGTGCATGACCTGGCGCAGGTCGTCGAGCCCATGGGTGTGGTCGGCGTGTTCGTGCGTCCAGATGACCGCATTGACCTCACCGACCCCGGCGTCGAGCAGTTGGAGCCGCATATCGGGGCTGGTATCGACGAGCAGGCGAAAGCCGCCGAGCGAGATCAGGATCGAGGCGCGGCTGCGCAGGTTGCGCGGATTGTCGGGGTCGCACTGCCCCCAGTCGTTGCCGAGCCGCGGCACGCCCGACGAGGTGCCGGAGCCGAGGATACGGACCTTCATGCGGCGCGTGACGTCATGGCGCCGCCTTGTTGAAAAGCGCGTAGAAATTGGCGCTTGTCGCTGCTGCCAGCGCGTCCTTGTCATCGCCGCGGAGTTCGGCGAGGAACGCCAGCGTATCGGCAACGAACGCCGGCTCGCCGGTTTTGCCGCGGTGCGGGACGGGGGCAAGGAAAGGGGAATCGGTCTCGATCAAGAGGCGGTCCTGCGGCAGCCATTTGGCGGTTGCCTGCAGGTCGGCGGCGTTCTTGAACGTTACGATGCCCGAGATCGAAATGAAGAGCCCGAGATCGAGCGCCTTGCGGGCAAAATCGTCACTTGCGGTGAAGCAGTGGATCACGCCGGGGAATTCTGCTTTCCCCATTTCCTCGCCGAGCAATGCCAGCGTGTCTTCCTCGGCATCGCGCGTATGGACAATGATCGGCAGCCCGGTCTGTTGCGACGCATGGATATGGCGGCGGAAACTGTCCTGCTGCCGCGCGCGGTCACTCTTGTCGTAATAATAGTCGAGCCCGGTCTCGCCGATCCCGATCACGCGCGGATGCGCGGCGCGTTCGACGAGTTTCGCGGTGTCGACATCGGGGTGATGATCGGCGTCGTGCGGATGGATGCCGACGCTCGCCCAGACATCGGCATTCGCTTCGGCCGCTGCGAGCACATCGTCCCACTCGCTTTCGCGCGTCGCGATGTTGAGCATCGCGGTGACGCCTTTCGCGCGCGCGCGCGTCAGCACCTCGCCCTGCTGTTCGGCGAGCCCCTTGTAATTGAGGTGGCAGTGTGAATCGACGAGCATTATGCCTCCCCTTCCCCTTCTCCCTCGGGCAGTTCGAGGCGCGGGAAGATCGGCACCGGCTGGCCGACGGTGAAGCCGCTTGCGGCGAGCTTGGCAAACCAGTCCGGGTCGGAAAGCGCCACAAAATCGCGGGCATCGGCGGCGATACCCATCTGGTCGAGCAACTTGTCGGCAGCTGCCGGCACGACCGGACGGATCGCTATCGCGAGCGTCCGCACCGCCTGTAACAGGGTCATCAGCACCGCGCGCATCCGCTCGGGGTCGGTCTTGCGCAGCGCCCAGGGTGCCTGCGTGTCGACATATTGGTTGCACGCGAACACGGCGCGGATCCAGTCCTCGATACCCACGGAAAAGGCGAGCTGCTCGAATTCACGCGGCAGGCGGATCGCCGCCATATCGGAAAGGTCGGCGAGCAGGTCAATATCGTCCTGCGTCGGTGCATAGTCCGCCGACAGTTTGCCATCCAGATTCTTGAAAATCATCGACAAACTGCGCTGCGCCAGATTGCCGAAACTGTTCGCGAGATCGGCGTTCGCGGTGCGCACGATCGCCTCGGCCGAATAGGTGCCGTCCTGGCCGAAGCTGACTTCGCGCAGCAGGTAATAGCGCAGCGGGTCGACCCCGAACTGGTCAGCGAGCGCCATCGGGTCGACGACATTGCCGAGCGACTTCGACATCTTTTCGCCGCGGTTGAGCAGGAAGCCGTGGCCAAACACCTGCTTGGGCAGCGGCAGACCCGCACTCATCAGGAAGGCTGGCCAGTAAACCGTATGAAAACGCACAATATCCTTGCCGATCATATGGATGTTCGCCGGCCAGAACCGGCCGAAATCGCCGTCGGGATCGGGATAGCCCAGCCCGGAGAGATAGGTGGTCAGCGCGTCGACCCACACATACATCACATGCCCCGGCGAACCCGGCACCGGCACGCCCCAGTCGAAGCTGGTGCGCGAGACGCTGAGGTCCTTGAGCCCGCCCTCGACGAAACGCATCACTTCGTTGCGGCGGCTTTCGGGGCGGATGAAATCGGGCCGGCCGTTATAGAGCGCGAGCAGCTTGTCCTGATATTCCGACAGCTTGAAGAACCAGCTTTCCTCGACGGTCCATTCGACTGGCGTCCCCTGCGGCGACAGGCGGACGCCCCCTTCGCCATCGGTCAGCTCGCTCTCGTCGTAATAAGCCTCGTCGCGGACCGAATACCAGCCCTCATAACGGTCGAGATAGAGGTCGCCATTCGCCTCCATCGCACGCCAGATTGCCTGCGACGCCGCGTGATGCGCGGCATCCGACGTGCGCATGAAAACATCATAGCTTATGTTCAGGGCAGCATACATTTCACGGAAATATCCCGACATTTCATCGGCGAGATCGATCGTTTCGCGCCATTGGTCACGCGCCGTCTGGAACATTTTCAGCCCATGTTCGTCGGTGCCGGTGATCAGCCGCACGTCGCGGCCGCGCGCACGTTGGAAACGGGCCATGACGTCGGTCGCGATCGCCTCATAGGCGTGGCCGATATGCGGGCGGCCGTTAGGGTAGCTGATCGCGGTGGTGATATAGAAAGGTTCGGTGTTTTCGGACATGCGCGCGCCTTAGCCGGTGTGGCGCGAGAGGGAAAGCGTCAGCGTGCGGCCTGCCCTGTCCGCGGCGCCAGTTCGGCGAGGCAATTGCCGATTTCAAAGCCCACCATCGCCCCGTCATACGAACCGCGAATCGCGTCGCGAACGGTGCGTTGCACCCGGTCCCATTGCGCGAGGATCGGCGCGATCTCGGCAACCGGGCGTTCGCGTGCGAGGCGGGCTAGCAGGCCCGGAACGATGTCGATCACCAGTTCGAGCCGCGCGCGATTGCTCGTGCCGCCGACTTCGCGCGCGAGCGCTTCGCGCAGCCGGTTCTCGGGGTCGCCGCTCGTCGCAATGGCGAGCAGCTTCTTCTCCATCACTGCGACATCGCTGTCGATCAGTGCCAGCGCCTTGCCCGGAACGCCGCCTGACGCCGCGACGATCGCGCGCACCTCGGTCATCTCGAGCATCGGGCGCAGATCGTGCAGCCAGGCTGTCATGACGTCACGGGCAACGGGTTGAAAACGCAGCGTTCTGCACCGCGACCTGATCGTCGGGAGCAAGCGCCCCGGCGAGTGGCTGACGAGCAGGAACAGCGTCTTGGCGGGCGGCTCCTCGAGCGTCTTGAGCAGCGAATTGGCGCCGTCGGTCTCAAGATCGTCGACCGCATCGACGATGATCACGCGCCACTCGCCGAGCGACAGCGACAGGTGCAGGCGGCGGATCATCGTCCGCACCTGATCGATCGTGATGTTGCGCGCGAGTTCCTTGCCCTTGTCCTTCGGCTGGCGCGCGAGGTGGAGAATCTCGGGATGATTGCCGGCGTCGACAAGACGGCCCGCTGCGCCGTCGCCCACATCGTCGAGGGTCAGCGCCTGCCCATCGCCGCCGCGGCCATGGGTGACGAGGAAGCGCGCGATGCGCGCGGCGAAGGCGCCCTTGCCCATCCCTTGCGGCCCAGCGAGCAGCCAGGCGTGATGAAGCCGCCCGCCCTGCCAGCCTTCCAGAAAAGCGGTCACTGCGTCTTCATGCCCGATCATGGCAGCCACAGCTCGAGTTCGGCGAGGATGGCCGCGGTAACCCGATCGGCGGGCGCATCGGCATCGACCACCCGCCAGCGCGCGGGCTCGGCTTCGGCGATTTCGACGAAACGCGCGGCGAGACGCGCCTGATAATCGGCGGGTTTGCTGCCCATCCGGTCGCTGCCGCCGCGCTCGGTCAGCCGCCGCGCAGCTTCGACGGGACTGACCGTGAGCAGGAAGGTGCGGTCGGGAAGCAGCCCGACCGAGCCGAAACGGTGCAGCGCCAATATATCGGCGTCGGTGATCCCGCCGCCGCCACCCTGATAGGCGCGGCTCGAATCGACAAAACGATCGCAAAGCACCCACGCGCCGCGCGTCAGCGCCGGGCGAATGGTCCGCGCGACATGGTCGGCGCGCGCCGCGGCAAACAGCAACGCCTCGCTCCGCGCGTCCCAGCGGTCGTCGCTGCCTTCCATCAGCAGCGTGCGGATCGCCTCGGCCCCCGCACTGCCACCGGGTTCGCGCGTCGCCACAACCTCGACGCCGCGCGCTTCGAGTGAGGCGGAAAGTGCGCCGATCTGGGTCGACTTGCCCACCCCCTCGCCGCCTTCCAGGGTGATGAAGCGCCCGCTCATAATCCGGTCAGCCGGTGAAAGCCGGTGCGCGCGCGGGCCCACCACCCGCCTTGACCGACATCCGCCGCGGCGAGCAGCGGTGTCGTCTGCGGCGGCAGGCCGTCGGGGGTGACGACCAGGTCGGCAACCCGCGTCCCGCGTGTGACGGGCGCGATGATGGGAGTATGTGCGCGCATCACCGCGCGATAACCGCCGGCATAGCCTTTGGGAACCGTCATGCGGACCGCGATACCCGTTTCGGTGGCGACCGTGGGCGCTGCCCCCTTCCCCACGTCGATGCGGCCAAGGCTGGCGCCGGCGGGGACGAGTTCGCGCCCCTCCCATTGCTCGAAACCCCATGTCATCAGCCGCTCGGCCTCGTCGCGGCGCGCTTTTTCGCTGCCCATCCCCGCGACGACCATGATCAGGCGGCGCCCGCCGCGTTTCGCCGAACCGAGGAAGCAATAACCCGCTTCGGCGGTGTGGCCGGTTTTGAGGCCGTCGGCGCCGTCAAAACGGCCGAGAATGGGGTTGCGATTGGGCTGGACGATCGGCTTGCCGTCGGGCGATTTGCCATGTTGGAGCCTGGGCAGCGAGAAATAGCGCGCATAGCCGTCCGGATGGTCGCGGATCAGCCGGTCGGCGAGCGTGATAAGGTCGGCGGCGCTGACCTTGGTGACGCCACCATCGGGCCAGCCGTTCGGTGTGCCGAATTGGCTCGATGCCATCCCAATTTTGGCCGCTACTACATTCATTCTTTTGACGAATGCTTCTTCGCTGCCGTCGATGCCGACCGCCAGCGCGGCGGCGGCATCATTGCCCGAGACGGTGATCAGACCCTTGAGCAGCTCATCGACCGAAATCTTTTCGTTCGGGCGCAGGAACATCGTCGAGCCGCCGGTGCTGCCGTTCCATTTCTTCCATGTCGCTTCGCTGACGATGAGCTGCTTGTCGCGCGCGAGCTCGCCCTTTTTGATAAGGTCGAGCACGACATAGGCGGTCATCACCTTCGCCATCGAGGCGGGAGCAAAGCGCTTGTCGGCACCGCGCGAGAACAGGATCGCGCCCGAATCCATATCCTTCAGCAGCACGATCGGCGCCTGCGTGACATAGAGCGGGCGGCTGGCGGGGGCGCTTTTCGGGCGTGCATCGCCCGCCGACGCCGCTGGAAAGGCGGCGGCCAGCGCGAGCACGGCCAGCGCCGTGGCGCCGCTCCTCGCGATGATGGCCGATCGTCGCACGCGCCCGACCGTCAGCGGTCGCGCTGGACCACCGCGTCGCGGAAGCCCTTGGCCTTTGCTTTGCCGAGCGCGCTTTGCGCTTCGGCTTCGCTGGCGAAAGGCCCGACGCGCACACGCCAGAGGTTGCCCGCCTTGACCACGGTTCCGCCCACCGACCTGGCGGCGGCATTGGCACGGCTTTCGCTGCTGAACGCCGCAACCTGGACGGCATATTTTCCGCCGGGGGCCGGTTTGGCGACCGCGGGTGCCGGTTTCGCAGCGGGCGCGGGTTTGGCTACCGGTGCAGGCCTGGCAGCTGGCTTTGCCGCGCCCGGCCCTTCGACAATGAAGCGATCATCGCCCGGCTTGGCTTTCGCCGACGCGATTGGCGCTGCTGGCTGGGCCGCTACAGGCGCCGCGGCAACCGCAGCTTTCGGTATCGGCAGCGCCTTCATCTTGCCGCGTAGGATGGTCAGCAGCGAATCGGGTGTCGCGAGCCGTTCGGGAACTGGCTGTCCGGCACGAAGCTGCGCGCGTTCGGCGGCGGGCGGGTTGGTGCGGCGGACGCGCACCGCTGCAACACCGCCGCTGATGCCCAGCTGGTCCGCCGCGCCGCGCGACAGGTCGATCAACCGGTCGCCGACCATCGGCCCGCGATCGTTGACGCGCACCAGGATCGTCCGCCCGGTGTCGAGCGCGGTGACTTCGACATAGCTTGGCAGCGGCAGCGTCTTGTGCGCCGCGCTGATTCCCGCGGGGTTGAAAATCTCGCCATTGGCGGTCGGCCGCCCGGCGAGTTCGTCGCCGTACCAGCTCGCGTAACCGACATCGTCATATTCGGGGATGTCGGCGGGAGCATAAGTGACGCCGCCGATCGAATAGGGATCGCCGATCTTCACCGGCGTGTCGGTCACACCCGACGCGGTCAGCGCGGGCGTCGGACTCGCGGTCGGTCCGCCCTCGCGCTTACCATCGAAACTGCCGCAACCTGCGAGCAGCAACGCCGCTCCCGCCATCAGGCCCCCGCCCCTAACGATCGATTTCATCCGCCAATAACCCCACAGACAGTGCGTAAAAGTTGGAACAATTATAGTCCAATATCGCACGATAATTACCGGTCAGCAAATAGGCTGTGCGACCGGGTCCGTCGGGCTCGAGAAGCGTCGCCTGCACATTGGCGTCGGGCCAGCGTCCGCCGAGCGGCGCGATGCCGTCGGCGCGCCATTCGGCCATCGAGCGCCAGCGGCTGTGGCGGTCGAAAACGCGCGGGCAGCGGGGTGGGGAAAGGCGGTTTGCAACGCGCGCGCGGTCGAAGCCGGCGGGCACGCTGACCGCGACGCCCCAAGGCTGCCCGGCGCGCCAGCCCGCGCGGCGCAGATAGGAACCGATCGATTCGATCGCGTCGGCCTCGCTCGACCAGATGTTCGCGCGCCCGTCGCCGTCGCCGTCCTCGGCGACCTGCAGATACACCGACGGCAGGAATTGCGGATAACCGAAGGCGCCGGCCCAGCTGCCCTTGAGCGCATTGCGCGGTACGCCGCGTTCGACCATCACCATCGTCGCGATCAGCTCGGGTTCGAACAGGCTGCGCCGCCGGCCTTCATACGCCAGCGTCGCCAGCGCTTCGGGAAGGTCGAAATTGCCCGTCACCTGCCCATAAGCGGTTTCATGGCCATAGATGGCGATCATGATGCTCGTCGGAACCCCGGTGCGTGTCTCGATGCGCGACAGGAGCGGGAGCAAGCGGTCGTGAACACGCCGTCCGCCGCCGATGCGCGCCGCGTCGACATGCTTGGCCCGGTATGGGGCAAAAGCGGGGATCGGCGTATTGGGGCTGGGCGGACTGCCCAGATTGTCGCGGTCGAGCGCCACGACGCGCGCGTTGTAGCTGAGCCCCGCGGTTACCCGGTCGAACGTCGTTCGCGACACCCCGCGCGCCTGCGCTTTGGGCCATAGCGACTGGATATAGGCATCGAAGCCAGTATCGCCGCTCTGCGCATGGAGCGGGGCTGAGGCCGTGAGCATCCACGCCGACAGGATCGCGGTGGCGAGAGCGAAAAGGCGTCCGATTCTGAAAGTGATAGCGTGCATGATGTCCCCACCCATAGGACGTGTTTCGCACAGATGCGAGCGGCTTGGCTAGCTCACCGCGGGACAAAGCGAGTCATTCGCACGGCGGATCGAGCGGGCAAGGTTTCGCTTGCCGCAAGGCCGTCACGCGCTATGGCGGCGAACGCCGGACAGGTGGCCGAGTGGTTTAAGGCAGCGGTCTTGAAAACCGCCGTGGGTGCAAGCTCACCGTGGGTTCGAATCCCACCCTGTCCGCCACCGCTTCGCTTCGGATTTCACGAGCGCCACGCCGCCACGATTTTTTTCCAAGGCCGCGCCGTGCCGGCTCCGTCTTGTGTTTGTCCCCGGGAAGATGTCCCGGGCCCGATCACAAGAGGAACCCGATGCGCAAGACCTTGCTGGCCTCCACCTGTCTGGCCGCCCTTCTTTCGACGACCGCCCAGGCGGAAACGACGATCACCACCGCCACCACGACGCCGGTGCGCACCTCGACCGTCAAGGCGGGCGCGCCTGATGATGTGAAGATCACCTCGACCGGGTCGGTCAAGCCGACGTCGGGCACCGCGGTCACCATCGACAGCAACCACAAGGTCATCAACGAAGGCACGATCGAGATCAACAACGTCAACGGCGCGACGGGTATCTTTGCCAATGCCGGGACGGGCGGTATCACCAACGCCGCGACCGGCAAGATCATCATCGACGAACCCTATGCGCCGACCGACATCGACAATGACGGCGATATCGACGGCCCCTTCGCTCTGGGCAGCAACCGGGTCGGCATCGCGACGGGCGGCGCCTTTGCCGGCAATATCGTCAACAGCGGCTCGATCACGATCGAAGGCAATGATTCCGCCGGTATCCGCCTCGGCGGCCCGCTGACCGGGAATTTCACCAACGACGGCACGATCGCGGTCCTCGGCGATCGCGCGCTGGGGGTCGGGCTGCAGGATGTGACGGGCAATGTCCGTCTCGCCGGCACGATCACCGCGACGGGCGTCGACGCCACGGCGGCCCGCCTTGCCGGCAACATCAACGGCGCGCTTGTCGTCCAGGGAAAGCTGGTCTCCACCGGTTACCGCTTTACGACGCCGCCGGCCGACCCGTCGAAGCTTGATGCCGACGACCTGCTCACCGGCGGCGTCGCGCTGTCGATCGAAGGCAATGTCACCGGCGGCATCATCCTTGCCGCGGCCCCGAAGGACACGAAGCCCGACGACAAGGACGAGGATAAGGACGGCATCGACGACGACAAGGAAGGCACCGCCGCCGTGGCCTCCTTCGGTTCCGCCGCTGCGCTCCGCATCGGATCGGCGACCCAGGCCGTCACGATCGGTCCTGTCGCGGGAACCGGGACCGGGCTTGGCCTGATCATCGACGGCGCCGTGGTCGGCAATGGCCTTTACGCCGGCAAGGACGGCAACGGGATGCAGATCGGCGGCCTCGGCGGCACGGTGAACATTGCGGGCGGGATCGGCATCGGCGGCAGCGTCTCGGCGCTTTCGAAAGATTCGGCGGCAACCGCGATCCGCATCGGCAGCGGTGCGACGACCCCCGAGATCCGCAACGCCGGCAAGGTCGAGGCGACCACCGCCGGCAACGCCGCGAACGCCGTCGCGACCGCGGTGCTGGTCGAGGCCGGCGGCGATGTCGCGCTGATCCGCAACAGCGGCACGATTGCGGCCAAGACGGGCGGCGACAATGGCACCGCGCGCGCAATCGTCGACCTGTCGGGCAAAGTCGGCACGGTCGAAAACAGCGGCACGATCAGCGCCACCGGCGCGCTTGCCAGTTCCGACCGCAATATCGCGATCGACCTGTCGGCGAACGCCGCCGGCGCGACGGTCAAGCAGACCGCGGTCGCCTCGGGGGTCACCGCCCCCAGCATCGTCGGCGACGTCCGCTTCGGCGGCGGCAACGACGTGTTTGACATCGCCGACGGCTCGGTGAAGGGGAACAGCTTCTTCGGCGCCGGCAACAACAAGCTCGCACTGTCGGGGGACGCCACTTATGCTGGCAACGCGCGCTTCGGCGGCGGCAACGACACGATGACGCTGGCCGGAACGTCGAAATTCACCGGCGCGGCCGATTTCGGCGGCGGCACCGATACGCTGACCATCGGCGGTACCTCGATCTTCTCGGGTTCGCTGGCGAATTCGCAAGGTCTGGCGGTTGCGGTCAGCGGCGGCACCTTCGACGTCACCGGCGCGGCGACGATCGCCTCGCTTGCGGTCACCGACAAGGGTGTGCTGGGGGTGTTGCTCGACACCGGCAGCACCGGCACCGCGCTTCAGGTGACCGGTAACGCCAGCTTCGGCGCTGAATCGAAGCTCGCGCTCAAATTGACGAGCATCGAGAAGGCCGAAGGCCAGCATATCGTGCTGACCGCCGGATCGATCACCGGCGCGGACAAGCTCACCGCCTCGTCGGCGCTGATGCCGTTCCTCTACAAGGGCGCGCTGAGTTCGAGCGCCACCCAGCTGATCGTCGATGTGTCGCGCAAGAGCACGACCGAACTCGGGCTCAACCGTTCCGAATCCAGCGCGTTCGACGCGGTGCTCGATGCGGTCGTCGCGGATCAGAAGATCGAGGATGTCTTCCTCGGCATCGTCGATGGCAACCAATTCCACAACCAGCTCGGCCAGATGCTGCCCGAACATGAGGGCGGCGTTTTCGAAACAGTCACCTCGGGCTCGCGCGCGCTGTCGCGCTACCTCCAGGATCCCAATGCGCCGTTCCAGGACGAGGGCAAGTGGGGTTATTGGGTCAACCAAGCGATCTGGGGCACGTCGAAAAGCGTCGGCAACACCGCGAGCTATGACGTCAGCGGCTGGGGCATCTCGCTCGGCGCCGAAATCGAAAGCGACGCCGGCAATTTCGGCGGCTCGGTCGCCTATCTCAGCGGCAAGGACGGCAACGGCAGCAACGCCAATGAAGTCAGCACCAGCCAGTTCGAAGGCGCGCTGCACTGGCGCCTGCGGTCGGACGGCTTCATGGCGAATGCCCGCGTTTCGGGCGCGCCGATCAGCATGAAGGGCACGCGCATCTTCCGCGCCGAAGCCGGCGCCGAAGACATCGAAAAGACGATGAAGGGCAAATGGGACGGCACCCTGTGGTCGGCCTCGGGCTCGCTTGCCTATGACGCGCGCGCCGGTGGTCTGACGATCCGCCCGATGGTCGCCGTCGATTACTTCAAGTTGAAGGAAGACGGCTATCAGGAAACCGGCGGCGGCGATGCGCTGGACCTCAAGGTGCTCAGCCGCGACAGCGACGAGCTTGCCGTGTCGGGTACGGTGGCCGTCGGCCTCGATTTCGGCGGCCTCGACCAATATGACGGCTGGACGCGCTTCGAAATCGAAGGTGGGCGCCGCCAGATCGTGAGCGGCACGCTGGGCTCGACGACTGCGTCGTTCAAGAACGGCACGCCCTTCACGCTAGTTCCTGATGATCGCACGAGCGGCTGGGTCGGCCGTCTCCGTGGCATCGCCGGCAATTCGGCCTTCCAGGTCGCCGGCGAAATGTCCGCGGAGGAACAGCAAAGCCATATCGGCTGGGCTTTCCGTGCGAGTCTGCGGGTCGGCCTCTAGCCCCCCTGGCCGGCCCCGCCTGCAAGGGGGAAGCGACCCCTCCCCTACCCACGCTTCCCCCTTGCTTTGGCGAACCGAACGAAGAAACCGATGCTTGCACAGGCCATCACCCCTCTCCCCCCGCCGCGGTTGCACCGCAGGGCATTGGCGCTATATGACGGCTGCATCAGGGGGACGTATGGCGCACATCGGGGTGGCGCCCACCGGCAAAAGATGGCGTTCCAAAGCAAGCAATCCATGACCAGTTCGCGTGACCGAACCGACGCCGCACAGGGCATCGAAGGCGTATTGCTCGCCAACCGGGACCGTATCGTCCGGTTTCTGGAGGTGCGCGGCGCCGGCGATAGCGCCGAAGACCTGTTCCAGGATCTGTGGATGCGCCTGACCGACCGGCGCACGGGCCCGATTGCCGAGCCCCTCCCCTATATCATGCGCACCGCGAACAATCTGATGCTCGACCGCTATCGATCGGCGCGGCAGCGCGAATTGCGTGACACGGCGTGGGGAGAAACCTCCGCAGCAGAGAGCCCATCGACCGAAACCTCGCTGATCTCGCGCGAGCAGCTCGCGCTTGTCGAAACGGCGATCAGCGCCACCGGCGAGCGCCCCGCCCGCATCTTCCGCCGCTTCCGTGTCGACGGTCTCGGCCAGCGCGACATCGCCAGCGAAATGGGGGTCAGCCTGAGCACCGTCGAAGCCGATCTGCGCAAGGTCTATGCGGCGCTCGCTGCGATACGGAGGCAGTTCGATGCAAGCTGACACGGCGAACGCCGAAGCGCGCGCGATCGACTGGCTGATCCGCCAGCGCGACCCCGCTTTTGCCGACTGGGACGGCTTTGCCGATTGGCTCGCCGAAGCCCCCGAACATGCCGCCATCTATGACGCGGTCGCGAGCCTCGACCAGGACCTGGGCGCGCTGCCGCCGACGCACAGCCCCTCGGTCGCGATCATGCCCGACGCACCGCGCCGGCCTTCGCGGCGCGTCTGGTTCGGCGGCGCTGTGGCGGCCGCACTTGTCGCCGTGGTCGGCCTGTCGACCTTCAATCCGTTCGGCGGCGCTGGCCGGATCGAAACCGCGGCGGGCGAACATCGCACGATCGAACTGGCCGATGGTTCGAAGATCGAGATCAACGGCGCCTCGGTGGTCGAGATCGACAAGGATCGCCCGCGCTTTGCTCGGCTCGAATCGGGCGAAGCGATGTTCCATGTCGTGCACCGCGACGACGATCCGTTCGTGGTCGAAGCCGGCGGCGCGAAGATCGTCGACCTCGGCACCGCCTTCAATGTCGTGCGGCGCAATCGCCAGACATCGGTCGCGGTTTCCGAAGGCGTCGTCCTTTACAACCCCGATCGCGACAAGGTCCGCGTCGTCGCCGGCAAGGGGATCGACGCGCGCGACGGTGACCCGAAGGCGCCGGTCGTGCAGGACGTCGATGTCGCGAGCGTTGGCGGCTGGCGCACCGGGCTCCTCGTTTATAACGGCACCCCGCTTGGCGTCGTCGCCGAGGATCTCGAGCGGACCGCCGGGATGCGCGTGCGCATCGCGCCCGAAGCCGCCAACCTGTCCTTTCGCGGCGCACTGATCGTCGACAAGGACCGGAGCCGTACCATCGCCGATCTCGCCGCCTTGTCGGGAACGACGGCCCGGCGGCAGGGCAATGGCTGGATATTGACACGCTGAGCATGAACCCGCGCCTTTCCCTCCGTCTCTCCGCTGTCGCGACAGCGATCTTGCTGAGCCTGCCGGCGCAGGCAATGGCGGCGGAGGAGCGCGCGTTCGACGTTCCCAAGGGCAATCTTTCCCGCGTGCTGCCCGTCATCAGCCGGCAAGCCGGGGTCAGCATCAGCGTCGTCGATGCCAATCTATGGCAGTCGCGGGTCAAATCGGTGCGCGGACGGATGAGCGTCGAAGAAGCGATCCGGCGGCTGCTCGCGGGATCCGACGCCCGCGCGGTGCGGGTCAGCGCGACAAGCTGGCGCATCGAACGTCGCCCGGCCCCGCCGCGCGTCGCATATCGCGCCGCCCCGCCCCCGCGTCAGGCGCCGCAGCCCCGGGCACGCGAGCCCGCCAACGATATGGTCGCGGCGGCGCACGACGAAATCATCGTCACCGCGTCCAAGACCGACCTTCCCTATTCGCACTTTGCGGGCGTCGCCACCCAGTTGGATGGCGGCGATTTGGCGTTTGGCGGCGAACGCGGAATGGACTCGATCCTGTCGCGGACCGCGAACGTCTCCTCGACCCATCTGGGGTCCGGGCGCAACAAGCTGTTCATTCGCGGCATCGCCGATTCAAGCTTCACCGGCCCGACGCAGGCCACCGTCGGGCAATATCTCGGCGACATCCGCCTCAGCTATAACGCGCCCGACCCCGACCTGCGCCTCTATGACATCGATAATGTCGAAATCCTCGAAGGACCGCAGGGCACGCTCTATGGTGCCGGATCCTTGGGCGGCATCATCCGCGTCGTGCCCAAAGCACCCGACCCGCGCGCGATGTCGGTGCAGGCGATTGCCGGGCTCTCGGTGACGCAGCATGGCGATCCGGGCGGCGACATTGCCGCGATCGCCAACCTCCCTGTCGGCGACAATGGCCATGCGCTGCGGCTGGTTGGCTATATGCTCACCGATGGCGGCTACATCGACAATCCGCTGCGCGGGCAGGACGACGTCAACCGCGTCCATGTGCGCGGCGGCCGCGGCACCTTTCGCTTCGAGGCCGGCGACGGCTGGACGATCGATCTCGGCGGCATCTATCAGGCGATCACGTCCGACGACGCCCAATATGCCGACAAGGACGCGCCGCCGCTGATCCGCAATTCGCTTGTCCAGCAGAATGCGAAAGCACGCTACGCGCTCGGGACGGTGGTGGTGATGAAGGATTGGGGCGACCTCCGCTTCCAGTCGTCGAACGCCTTTATCGACCACCGCCTGTTCGAACGCTTCGACGCGACCGTTCCCGACGGCGATCAACAGGGAAGCGTCGATGTCACCCGCCTCTTCTCGCCGGTCAATGTCAGCCTGATCATCGACCGCCCGCGCGTTCTCGACCAGCGGAACGAAACCCGCATGTTCGTCAGCGAGAACCGGCTGTCGCGTCCCTATCACGATGGCCTCGGCTGGGTGATCGGCGCGAGCTTTATCGACAATCGCGCACGGCAGCGGCGCGATTTCGGTATCGCGGGTTTCGGTGTTGCGGGTTTCAGCAAGGCGCTGCCCGCCAGCATCGATTTTATCGGTCCGCCCGAAGCACTGCAAGGCGTCGTCACCTCGCGCGGCATCAGCGCGATGTTGCCCGGCGTGACCAACCGGATCACCGAAGTCACCGGCTATGCCGAGGCGACCGTCGAACTGATGCCCGACCTGATTGCGTCGGGCGGGCTTCGCCTGTCGCACGCGCGGCTCGGCGGCGCCGCCGAGGGGGTGTCCTTCGCGGTCGCCGAAGCGCAGCGCGCAACGACCGCCTCGCGCAACGAAACCGACCTCTTGCCATCCGTCTCGCTGCTCGCGACCCCGCTGCACAATGTCCGGGTCTATGCGCGCTATCAGGAAGGTTTCCGCCCCGGTGGCCTTGCGGTCGACGGCAATTTCGTGCGGCGCTTCCTCAACGACCAGGTGCGGACATGGGAAGGCGGGGTCCGGTTCGGCGACAAGGGGCACAGCCTGTTCGATGCGAGCCTTTCGCTCTCGCATAGCCGCTGGCGCAATATCCAGGCCGATTTCATCGACAGCAACGGTTTCCCGACCACCGCCAATATCGGCGACGGGCGTATCACCAGCCTGTCGGGGGCGCTTGCGGTGCGGCCGACCGAAGCGCTGACGTTCGAACTCGGCGCGGTCTATAATCACAGCCGCGTCGACGATCTCGCGCCGCAGATCCTGCCGGTGTTCGACGCGGCGCCTGCCCGGCTCGGCCGCATTCCCAATGTCGCGAAACATACGGTCCGCGGGTCGATCAACTATGCGACCGTCATCGGCGACCAGGATTTCCGCGTGAACGGCTGGGCCAATTATATCGGCCCGTCGCGGCTCGGGATCGGCCCGGTCCTCGGCGAAAGTCAGGGCGATTATGTCGACACGGGGCTCGCGATGCGCGTCGGCAACGCGCGCCGCGGTGTGTCGCTGACGCTGACCAATCTGTTCGATTCGCGCGGCAACCGCTTTTCGCTCGGCACGCCTTTTGTCGAGGGCAACGAGGGTTTCATGACGCCGCTGCGCCCGCGCACGCTCCGGATTGCGGTGGACGTGGCTTATTGAGTAAGTCCGCCCTCCCCCTTGATGGGGGAGGCAGCGAGACTTGCCAGCTTGCTGGCTAGTCGCAGCGGTGGGGGTGCGGTCTCGGCCTGAAACGACGGTGCAGGGACGCACCATCACCCCCATCCAACTTCGCTTAATCGCTTCGCGATAAGGCTACATATTCTTCCCCATCAAGGGGAAAGATTTCCAAATGTTCAATCCCCCAGCGTCAGCCGCTCGTATCGATCCATGTGGTAATCATGGCTGCCGAACTGGCCCTCGATCATCGTCGCGCGCTTGAAATAGTGGCCGATCGCCAGTTCCTGCGTGATGCCGATGCCGCCATGCGTCTGGATCGCATTCTGGCCGACGAAGTTCGCGCCGCGGCTGACTTTCGCCTTGGCCGCCGAAACCGCTGCCATGCGCTCATTCGCGGGCAGGTCGAGCTTCAAAACGCCCATGATCGTCATCGACCGCGCCTGTTCGACCTCCATGAACATGTCGACCATGCGGTGCTGAAGAACCTGGAACTTCGCGATCGGCACGCCGAACTGCTTGCGCTGCTGCGTATAGTCGAGCGTGCCTTCATGCAGTTTCTGCATCACGCCGGTCGCCTCGGCACACACTGCGACGGTCGCTTCGTCGACAATCTGCTCGATCAAAGGCAGGCCGGTGCCCTCGCCGCCGAGCAGCGCGTCGCCGGGGATCGCGACATTTTCGAAATAGATTTCCGAGGCGCGGCTGCCGTCGACGTTCGGATAATCGCGGCGAACGATGCCCGGAAGATTGGCGTCGATCAGGAACAGCGAGACGCCCTCGCGGTCGCGCGGACCGCCACCGGTGCGCGCGGTGACGAGCAGGTGCGTCGCCCAGGGCGCGGCAATGACGACGCCCTTGTGTCCGTTCAGCACATAGCCCGCGCCGTCCTTCTTCGCCGTCGTGCGAAGATTGGCGAGGTCGTAGCGTCCCTGCGGTTCGGCATAGGCAAAGGCGATGATCGCATTGCCCGCGATGATTTCGGGGATCAGCGCATCGGCCTGCGCTCCGCCGACGGCCTTGAGCGCACCGCCGCCGATCACGACGGTCTGCAGATAGGGCTCGATGCCGAGCACCTTGCCCAGTTCTTCCATCACAATCGCATTTTCCAAAGCGCCGCCGCCGAGGCCGCCCTGGTCTTCGCTAAACGCCGCGCCGAGCATGCCAAGCTCCTGCGCCAGCGCCTGCCAGATGCCGGGATCGCGGCCCGCATCGCTCGCGATGAATTTCTGGCGCGTCTCGAAATCATAGGTGTCGCTGAGGAAACGCGCGAGCGTGTCGCGGATCATGTCCTGCGTTTCGGTGTAGGTGAAATCCATTGTCGTCTCTTTCTTCGTTCCCCGGCGAAAGCCGGGGCCCATTTCCGCCAGCGGTCCTCACGGCCGCCCGAGACCCCGGATCGAGTCCGGGGTGGTTTTGGGTCAGAGCCCCAAAACCATCTTTGCGATGATGTTGCGCTGGATCTCGTTCGATCCGCCATAGATGGTGGTCTTGCGCACGTTGAAATAGGTCGGCGCGGCGCGATGCGCATAGTCGGGCCCGATCGGATGTTCGTTGTCGCCCTCCCCAAAACCGCGGAAATAGGGTGCGCCATAATGGCCGACGGCTTCGAGCGTCAGTTCGGTCAGCCGCTGCTGGATTTCGCTGCCCTTGATCTTGAGCAGGCTCGATTCCGGCCCGGGGCCGCGACCGGCGTTCGGACCCGCCAGGCTGCGCAATTCGGTGAACTCGAGCGCGGCGAGATCGACTTCCAGTTCCGCCACCTTGCGCTTGAAAAAGGCGTTGGCGAGCAGCGGCTTGTCGCCGTCGAGTTCGGTCCGCGCGATATTCTTCACCTTCTCGATCCCGCGCTTCGACGCCGCGACGCCGGCGATGCCGGTGCGCTCGTGCGCGAGCAGGAACTTGGCGCAGGTCCAGCCCTTATTCTCTTCATAGACGCGCTGCGATTGCGGCACGCGGACATCCTCGAGCCACACCTCGTTGACTTCATGTTCGCCACCGAGCGTGATGATCGGGCGCACGGTGATCCCGGGTGATTTCATGTCGATCAGGAGGAAGCTGATGCCTTCCTGCTGCTTCGCTTCCTTGTCGGTGCGGACGAGGAAGAAGCCCCAGTCGGCGTGCTGAGCGAGCGTCGTCCAGGTCTTTTGCCCGTTGACGATATAGTCATCGCCATCGGCGACGGCCGTCGTGCGGAGCGAGGCAAGGTCGGAGCCCGAACCGGGTTCCGAATAGCCCTGGCACCACCAATCCTCGCCCGACAGGATGCGCGGCAGGAAATGGGCTTTCTGCTCGGGGGTGCCGAAGGTGTAGATGACAGGGCCGACCATCGCGAGACCGAAGGGCATCAGGCGGATACAGTCGGCGCGCGCGGTCTCTTCGGACCAGATAAAGCGCTGCGTCGGGGTCCAGCCGGTGCCGCCATATTCGACCGGCCACGCGGGGGCGATCCAGCCCTTCTTGTACAATATCTTGTGCCAGGCGAGGAAATCCTCCTTGGACAGCTCTTCGCCCTCATCCTGTTTTCCGCGCAAATCGGCGGGATAATTTTCGGCGATGAAGTCGCGCACTTCCTGTTGGAAGGCCAGATCTTCGGGGCTGAATTCCATGTCCATCACGAATCTCCCATTGGGCACTGGCGCCCTTATACTGAGCGCTCACCTTTACGTAAACGGCAAGTTGCGACTTGCAACTTTCCCTCACCCGATGATTGCGCGTAACGACGCCACTTGTCCAGCGCGCGCAGCCATCGCCAGCGGGCAAAAAAGGCGAGGAATGGAGCTGAAGCTGGTTCTAATTTGTGCGGCGCGTGACGAGCACGACGGCACCGTCGCTGGCGTAAGGCCCGCGCACCTCGGCAATCGACAGTGTGACGTCGACCGCCGATCCCTCGCGCGTCACCAACTGCGAAGCCACGCGCGCTGGCTCACCCGACCGAAACACCGATTCCAGCGCCTCGACAAAGGCCGAGCGCTGGCCGACCGCCAATAACGCCGAAAAGCGCACGCGGCGGATTGCGGCCGCCTCGACGCCGAGCAGGCCGGCCAGCATGTCGTTCGCCGCCTCGACCGTCTCGCGCACCGAAATCCGCGCGTGGCCGATGCCGCCATCGGCTTCGAGCGCGCTCAGCATCGCCTGCCGCGCATCGCCGGTAGCGAACTCCGCCATCGCCTCGCTGACATCGCGCAGGACGATGGCGCCGCCGATCGGCGCCGGGACAAGGTCGACGCGCAGCCACTGGCGCGGACGAAGCATGTCCGGAACCTCTCCCGAAAACCGCTCGCGATGATCGATCATGCGGATGAGGTGATGGAAGACGAGGCTGTCCTTGAGGCCGGGGACCGTGGCCGCCAGATGCGCGCCGACCAGTTTCGCCGCCGGCGCGTCGAGCATGTCGGTTGCCGCGGGATTGAGCGCGGCGATTCGCGCGCCAGGGTCGCACCGGTCAGGTCAAGGTTGCGGAAGGATCGAGGAAATCGGATTGGACCTGTCATGTCCGCCAATATGGCGGCCGGTAAATGAAAGCGGCGTCGAGAGAACCCGACGCCGCTTTTGCGTATTTTACGGATTTTGCCCCGGGCGAAAGCCGCGGAAATAGCGGCACAGCGCCCATAGTTGACGCGCCGCTAAGATCGGCTCCACGCCTTCATTCGAAAAACCCGCCTATTCGGCCGCCTCCAGCTTGTCCTGCGTGCGCAGCTCAAAGTCCGATGCGTCGTGCCGTTCGTGCAGCTGGCTCGCCGGATCGCCCATCACGCGGTTGACCATGCGCCCGCGCTTGACCGCCGGGCGCGCGGCGATCTGGTCGGTCCAGCGCTGGACATGTTTGTAATCCTGCACCTGCAGGAACTCGCCCGCGTCATAGACCAGCCCCTTGGCGAGCGCACCGTACCACGGCCACACCGCCATGTCGGCGATCGTATAGTCGGCGCCGCCCAGATATTCGCTTTCCGCGAGGCGCCGGTCGAGCACGTCCATCTGGCGCTTCACCTCCATCGCATAGCGATTGATCGGATATTCCTGCTTGGTCGGCGCATAGGCGTAGAAATGGCCGAAGCCGCCGCCGAGGAACGGCGCGCTGCCCATCTGCCACATCAGCCACGACAGCACCTCGGCGCGCTTGGCGGTCTCGGTCGGCAGGAAGGCGCCGAATTTCTCGGCGAGGTAGATCAGGATCGCGCCCGATTCGAACACCCGGATCGGCTCCGCGCCGCTGCGGTCGATGAGCGCCGGAATCTTGCTGTTCGGATTGGCATCGACGAAGCCGCTCGAAAACTGGTCGCCATCGCCGATCTTGATCAGCCACGCGTCATATTCGGCGCCGCTGTGGCCCGCCGCGAGCAGTTCCTCGAGCATCACGGTGACCTTCACGCCATTGGGCGTGCCGAGCGAATAAAGCTGGAGCGGATGCTTGCCTACGGCCAACTCCTTGTCGTGCGTCGGTCCGGCGATCGGGCGGTTGATATTGGCGAAGCGCCCGCCGCTTTCGGTATCCCAGGTCCAGATCGTCGGCGGCACATATTCTTGGGCGTCGGTCATTGCGGGCTCCTGGGGTTGAATTTTATACTGACCGGTACTTAAACGGTGATCGCCGCCTCGTCCACCCTCGCCCGCTCAAATAATCCTATCCGCGCGCAAAGCCGAAATCGCTTCGGCATCGTAACCAAGCTCGGCGAGGATCGCGTCGCTATGCTCGCCCACCTGCGGCGCCCGGCCTGGCTCGGCCTTGTCGCAGGCCGAAAGGGTGATCGGCGCGCGGATCATCGGAACGTCCTTATGAGCGCCGGGATAAGCGACCGGCTCGACCAATCTCATCGCGGCGACCTGTGGCTGGCCCAGCGCTTCGCCCGCGCGCAGCACCGGTGCCGCCGGAACGCGCGCGGCGGCGAGTTCTGCAATGGCTTCGTCGCTCGTGCGGTCGATGCACCAGCGCTGCATGATCGCGCTCAGCTCCGCGCCATTGTCGCCGCGCAATATGTCGCTGGCATAAAGCGGATCGTCGATGAGTTCGGGGCGCCCGACCAGCGTCGCCCAGCGCGCAAAGATCGGTGCGCCGACGATCTGGGTGAGGATCCATCCGTCGCGCGCGCGGAAAATGTCGGTCGGCCCCGAACTGAAGGCGCGATTGCCGATCGGCTGGCGATCGATGCCGTTCAGCGCATGGTCGATCGTCAGCGCGTTCGACATCGCGAGCGCGGTGCCGAGCAGCGATCCCGACACGCATTGCCCCTTCCCCGTCGCCTCGCGTTCGCGCAGTGCCAGCATGACCCCGAAGGCGCAGTGCAGAGCGGTGCCGAAATCGACATAATTGACCTGCGCGCGATACGGTTGGTCGGGCGTGCCGGTCAGGTGCACCGTCCCCGACATCGCCTGCCCCACCGCGTCGAACCCGACCCGGCTCGCCAACGGCCCCTCGCTGCCGAACGCCGATGCGGTCGCGAGGATGATGCGCGGGTTGATCGCCGACAGGCTGTTGTAGTCGAGTCCCAGTTTGATGAGCGCGTCGTGCGGCATATTGGCGATCACGACATCGGCGGTTTCGACAAGCCGCCTCACGATCTCGCGCCCCTCCGCGCTGCCCGGCTTCAGCGTCAGGCAGCGCTTGGCGCGGTTCATCTGCATGAACATCGCGCCCGACCCGTCCGCGGCGACCGGCACGGTATAGCGGTCGTCATTGCCGCCGGGCGCCTCGATCCGGATCACGTCGGCGCCATAATCGGCGAGCAACGCCGCGCAATAGGGCCCGGCGATATAGCGGCCGAAATCGAGGACGCGGATTCCGGTCAATGGCACGATCACTCTCCCTGCCCGCACTCCGCCGGGCTTGGGACCGGGCTAGCAGCCGCTCGTCGACGCTGCCAGTGGCTTCATCGAAAGCCGCCGCTTGCGCTCACCGCGCGAAGCCATATGGTATACGAATATTTCAAACAGGGGATGCTTCATGACGCGCTTCGCTCTCGCCCTCGCGGCGACTTTGGCTTGTTCGACTTCCGTGTGGGCGCAAACTGCACCCGCTGCCGATGCGAAGCCCGAAAAATGGGACGTCAACGCGCCTCCCGGCATGACGACGCACAAGGTCCCGATCGCGGTCGACGAGGGCAGCTGGATGAATGTCGACGTCGCGCCCGACGGCCGCACCATCGCCTTCGACCTGCTCGGCGACATCTACACGATGCCGATCGAGGGCGGCACCCCGACGCGCATCGCCGAAGGCCTCGCTTATGAGCATCAGCCGCGCTTCTCGCCCGACGGCAAGCGCATTGCCTTTGTCTCCGACCGCGCGGGCGGCGACAATATCTGGCTGATGAACCACGACGGCAGCGACAAGAAACAGCTCTCGAAGGAAGATTTTCGCCTGCTCAACCAGCCGAGCTGGAGCCCCGACGGCCAGTTCATCGCCGCGAAGAAGCATTTCACCACCGGCCGTTCGCTGGGCACCGGCGAAGTATGGCTCTACCATGTCTCGGGCGGCGCCGGCGTCCCGCTCGTCAAGAAGCCTAATGAAAAGCACCAGAAGGAACTCGGCGAGCCCACCTTCGCGCCCGACGGCAAGGGCGTCTATTACACGCGCAACGTCACTCCGGGACCGATCTTCGAATATGCGCAGGACAGCAACACCGACCTGTTCCACATCGAACGCTATGACCTGGGCGACGGCGAGGTCACGACGATCGCCGCGGGCTCGGGCGGCGCGGTCCGTCCTTCGCCCTCGCCCGACGGCAAGCGCATGGCCTATGTCCGCCGCGAAGGCACGCAGTCGAAGCTTTACGTAAAGGACCTCGCCTCGGGCGCCGAACGCAAGGTCTATGACGCGCTCGATCAGGACGTGCAGGAAACCTGGGCGGTGACCGGCGTCTATCCGAACATGAGCTGGACCCCCGACAGCCAGGACATCATCTTCTGGGCGGGCGGCAAGCTGCGCCGCGTCAGCGGCAATGGCGGCGAGGCCCGCGTGATCCCGTTCAGCGTCAACGACGACCGTGTCATCATCGATGCAACGCATCCCACCGTCGAGATCGCACCCGACAGCTTTACGACCAAGATGCCGCGCTGGGCCGAGGTGTCGCCCGACGGCCGCACTGTCGTGTTCGAAACGCTCGGCAAGCTCTGGGTCAAACCCGCGACCGGCGGCTCCGCCAAGCGGCTGACCGCGGCCAAGGATGAAGCGTTCGAACTGTGGCCGAGCTGGTCGCGCGACGGCCGTTCGGTCACCTTCGTGCGCTGGACCGATGCGGGTCTTGGCGAAGTCCATGTCGTCGGCGCGGCGGGCGGCGCTTCGCGCAAGATCACCACTACGCCGGGCCATTATGCCGAACCGCGCTTCTCGCCCGACGGCAAGACGATCGCCTTCGAACGCCGCGCGGGCGGCGGGCTGCGCTCCGAACGCTGGGGCGAGAACCCCGGCATCTACCGCGTCGCCGCGACCGGCGGGACGCCCGAGCGCGTCGCCGACAATGGCGCCAAGCCGCAATATGGCTCCGCCAACGACCGCATCTTCATGGTGACCGCCGCCGACGGCAAGAGCCAACTCGTCAGCACCGATTTGAGCGGTCAGGACAAGCGCGTTCACGCCAATGGTGAACTCGTCAGCGACTATGAAATCTCGCCCGACGGCCGAACGCTCGCCTTCCGGCAGAATTACGACGCCTATGTCACCCCACTGATGCCCGGCGGGCAGGATGTGTCGCTCGGCACCAAGAGCGGCGCGCTGCCCGTTACGCGGGTCAGCGGCAGCGGCGCCGACTATATCCATTGGTCGAACGGCGGAAGCCGCCTCCACTGGAGCCGCGGACCGACGCTCTACAGCGCCGACCTCGGCAGCTTCTTCGCGAACGCGCCGGTCGACGACAAGGCACCGAAATTCACCCCGCCGACCGACGGCGTGTCGCTCGCGATGACGCAGGCGGCGTCGAAACATAAGGGCATTGTCGTCATCACCGGTGCCCGGATCGTAACGATGGCGGCCAAGGACGGCGGCATTATCGAAAATGGCGCGATTATGATCGAGGGCGACCGGATCACCGCGGTCGGCCCGGCGGGCGCGATCACGGTTCCGGCGGGCGCGGTCACCGTCGATGCGGCGGGCAAGACGATCGTCCCCGGCTTTATCGACGCGCATGCGCACGGTTCGCACGGCGACGACGAGCTCGTGCCGCAGCAGAACTGGTCCGAAATCGTCAACCTTGCGATGGGCACGACGACGAACCACAACCCCTCGTCGCGCGCGTCCGAAATCTTTGTGTCGTCCGAAATGCAGCGCGCCGGGGTGATCCTCGCGCCGCGCATCTTCTCGACCGGCGAGGTCATCTATGGCGCGAAGGCGGCGGGCGTTTACGCCGAGATCAACGGCTATGACGATGCCCTCGCGCACGTCCGCCGCCTGAAGGCACAGGGTGCACACAGCGTCAAAAACTATAACCAGCCGCGCCGCGAACAGCGCCAGATGGTCGTGAAAGCCGCACAGGCCGAAAATATGGAGGTCGTGCCCGAGGGCGGCTCGCTCTATACGCAGGACGTGACGCTGATCCAGGACGGCAATTCGACCGTCGAGCACAACATCCCGCTCGATGTCTTCTACAAGGATGTGGTGCAGCTGTGGGGCCAGACGACGGTCGACTACACCCCGACGCTCGTCGTCACCTATGGCGGGCCCGCGGGCGATCCCTATTGGCGCGCACACACCAATGTATGGGAACACCCGATCCTGACCAGGCATATCCCGCCGACCGAACTCGCCGCGAACAACAAGCGCCGCACGATCGCGCCCGAGGGCGACTATGTCGACGATGATTCGGCGCGCGAGGCGGGCAAGATTGCCGCGGCGGGCCGCATGGTCTCGATCGGCGCGCACGGCCAGCAAGCCGGGCTCGGCGCGCATTGGGAAATCTGGTCCTTCGTGCGCGGCGGCTGGAGCAATATCGACGCGCTGCGCGCCGCGACGATCATGCCCGCGACCTCATTGGGCTATGCCAAGGACGTCGGCTCGCTCGAGGCGGGCAAGCTCGCCGATCTCCTGATCCTCGACGCCGATCCGACGCAGGATATTCGCAACACCGAGAAAATTCACCGCGTGATGCTCGGCGGGCGGCTCTATGATCCGCTGACGATGAACGAGGCCGAGACGGGCAATCGCAAGCGCCAGCCCTATTGGTGGGAAGCCGACAAACCCTGACCATTTCTCGTCACCCCGGTGCAGGCCGGGATCTCTCCGTTGCGACCTGATGCACTGTCGAGACCCCGGCCTGCGCCGGGGTGACGATTTGAGACGGTGCTTTTGTGACTAGAGGGTTGCAACGGCGACGGACCGCCGCTAGGGGCGTCTGCTCTCAGCGAGGAGAGTTGGCTGAGTGGTCGAAAGCGTCGCACTCGAAATGCGAAGTGCCGGCAACGGTACCGAGGGTTCGAATCCCTCACTCTCCTCCATTTTTCCCTGATTTGACCACCAGGTGGGCCGCCGCCCCGACACGACGCCGGGACGGCTGGCGAGCATTATCCCCTGATGCTGAGCAACGACGGCGCCGTCACTGCGGCGATGACCGCTCCGACGATCAGGAACAGCACGATCGCGACGATGACGACGACGACCGTATAACCGAGCGCCTTGTCCTGCGGCACTTTCATCAGCACCGGCAGGCCGAGGTAAAGAAGATAGAGACCATAAAGGCCGAACAATACACCGATCAGCCCGAGCGCGGGAACGAGCCCGAAAATGCCGCCGACCCATCCGGCGGTCGCCGAATAGGCCGCGACCTTGAGGGCCTGGACCTGATCCTTTTGCCCGCCGAAGCTCGGCGCGAGGGCATCGATCACCAAGGCAAGAATGAAAACGGTCGCAAGCGCCAACCCATAGGAGAGGATCGCCGACACCAGCGAGCCGACCAGCGGTGGATGATAGGTGATACCGCCCCCGGTAAATCCGAACACCTGCATGCCGATGAATTGGGCGATCGGTCCGATCGCGGCCAGCGCGACCACATAGGGGACATAGATCGATTGCGTGCTGGCGGGCTCTGCGGCGATAACCGGCCAGGTCTCCTTGGGCTTGAGAAGGATGTCCTTCGCGCGCTGGATAATGCCCGATGCCGGGCTGGGATTATTGGGCGGTACGTCAATCATCATGCGTCTCCCCTGATCGTCGCGGCCCACAACCCGATCCGGATATGCAAAAGGCCAGAGGAGCGTGATAGCCCCCAGGGCTCGTACATCTGTAACCTAGATCACAGCCTGATTCGGTAAACCGCAGCCGGGCCCGGAGTGTAACGGACTTGAAACGTGCGTAAACAGCCATAGATTGATAATATGACACCCGAATCCTCCTCCGACATACCCGCGACCGTGATCGCGCCGCTCATCGGCTGCGCCAGCTTTGCGCCGGGCGACATTGTGCGCCACCGCATGTTCGATTTTCGCGGCGTCATATTCGACATCGACCCCGTCTTTGCGAACAGCGACGAATGGTATGAAGCAATCCCCGAGGAAATCCGCCCGGCGAAGGAGCAACCCTATTACCATCTGCTCGCCGAAAATGGCGATTCAGCCTATATCGCCTATGTCAGCCAGCAGAATCTGGTCGCCGACGGCGACGGCGGGCCGATCGACCATCCGCAGATCGAGGCGATGTTCGACGGGATCGAGCGCGGCCGTTACCGCGTCCGCGCCATTCACCGCCATTAAGGCGTGATCAGGCCTTCAGCTTCCAGCCCGACGCCAGCAGGCGATAGGTCAGCAGTCCCAGCGCGATATTGACCGCGACCAGCACAACAAGCGCGGTCGTCACCGGATTGGCGATCGTCGAATCGACCGTTCCGATGAAGCCGTAGCGAAAGCCCATGATGGCATAATAGACGGGATTCGCGTGCGCGACCGTCTGGAACCACGGCGCGAGCCGGTCGACCGAATAGAAGGTGCCCGACAAAAGCGCGAGCGGCGTGACGACGAAATTGGTCACTGCCGCCGCATGATCGAATTTCTCCGCCCAGATCGAAGTAATAAGCCCAAGGAACCCGAGCATCGCGGCGCCGAGCACGCCGAACGCCGCAACCGCCCAAAGGTGATCGGGCATCACATGCACGCCGGGCCAGAGCAGCATCGCGAGCCAGAGCGCGCAGCCGACGAGGATCGACCGCGTGATCGCGGCGCCGGTCAGCGCGATGATCAACTCGCCCACCGCGAGCGGCGGCATCAGATAATCGACGATCGTCCCCTGGATCTTGCCGACGAGCAGCGAAAAGCTCGAATTGGCGAAGCTGTTTTGCAGCATCGCCATCATGATCAGCCCCGGCGCGATGAAATCGGCAAAGGGAACGCCGATGACCGTGCGCCCCGCGCCGCCCAGCGCGACGGTGAAAATGACGAGGAACAGGAGGGTGGTGATCGCCGGGGCCCAGATAGTTTGCAGCTGGACCTTGAAAAACCGCCGCACCTCCTTGACATATAGGGCCTGCATGCCCGGCACGTTCAGCGTGTGGATATGCGGTACGCCGGGTTCCGCAAAACTGGGAACTGCGGCAAAATTGCTCGAGGGTTTGCCCGACTCCGGGCGCGAAATTTGGGGCTGGTCGTTCATGGCGTTCTCGCCTATCGCCTCCCCGATCTTACCGCAAGCTGGGCAGCGACTGGTGCCGGTCCCCAAAGGATCGACAACGCGGATCGTCGAGCCGCCCGCGGCGTGGAATGATAAGGAATAGAAGATGTCATGGACTGACGAGCGCATCGAAAGCCTGCGCAACATGTGGGAAAAGGGGCTGACTGCCAGCCAGATCGCCGACGAACTTGGCGGTGTGAGCCGCAATGCCGTGATCGGCAAGGCGCATCGCCTCGGCCTGAAATCGCGCCCGTCGCCCGTGAAGGCGGCCGAGAAGGCCAAGCCCGTCAAGGCTGCGGCACCCGCCGCGCCGAAACCTGCCGCCCCTGTTTCGGCGCCGCGCGCCGCCGCGCCTGTCGCCCCGCGTCCTGCTGCCGCGGCGCCCAAGCCCGAGCCGAAGGCGACCGCCGACGGGACATCCGAAGCCGAAGCGGCGCCGGATGACGCCCCGCGGAAGGCCGACGCGCCGCGCATCGTTTCGATCGGCCCCGGAGGTTTCATCCGCCAGGGCCCCGGCGATCAGCAGGCGCCGATCCCGCCCGCGCCGCCGCGCCGGCTGGTGCCCGCGAAGCCGAGCCCCGAGATCGCCGACAAGACGACCCTGCTCGACCTCAACGACCGCATCTGCCGCTGGCCGATGGGGCATCCGGGCGAACCCGATTTCCATTTCTGCGGCGAAGCAGTGAATCCCGGCTTCCCCTATTGCGTCGAGCATTGCGGCCGCGCCTATCAGGCGCAGCTGCCGCGCGGCACGCGCCGTCCGCCCCCGCCCCCGCCCTTCGGAGGCCCGCGCGTCCGGTGAGGCCGTTTGCGCAGGAGTTTGAATTCGCCCGCGCGCTCGGTCTGCAAATGGTCGAGCGCCGCGACGGACGCTGTACCATGGCGATCGACGTTGAGCGCGAGCGGCATTTCAACCCGCAAGGCGCCGCGCACGGCGGCGTCGCCTATTCGCTCGCCGATACGGCAATGGGCGGCGCGCTGTCCAGCGTGCTGGGCGACGATCAGTGGTGCGCGACGATGGAAATCAAGTTCAACTATCATGTCCGCGTCGGCGAAGGCCGGCTGACCTGCGAGGCCGAGGTCCTGCATCGCGGCAAGCGCGTCGCGAATATCGACGCGCGGCTCTATCAGGACGGCCGTCTCGTCAGCAGCGCGAACGGCAATTTCGCGATTTTCGCGGCGCCCGCCACCGGATAAGCGAAAGGCGCCGGGTCTTGCGACCCGACGCCTCCCGTTCCCGCTCCCAAGAGGTCAGAAGCGGAAGCTCAGCGAACCACGCACGCTATGCGTACGGAAGTGGGGGTTGCTGCGCTGGATATCCGTCCCGCCGCCATTCAGCAGGAAGGGATTGGTGGGCGGCGCGGTGCCCGGGCCGACGTTGACGACATAGTCCTTGTCCTTGAGATCGGTGTACAGATACTCGAGGCCGACCGAGATGTTGTTGGTCACCATGACCTCGGCACCGCCGCCCGCGGCATAGCCCCAGCCATTGGTCTTGCCATTGTCGGCAAAGCTGTTGGCGCCGTTGCTCGTCGTGAACTTGTTGTCGAGGCGCGCATAGGCACCGCCGCCCGTCACATAGAACAGCGCACCGCCGCCGGGGGTGTAACCGGCGCGCAGGCGGGCGCCGGCCTGATAATCGGCCTCACGGCTCATCGTGTAGCGCGCGGGCGTGGTCGAAAAGCCGCTGACGCTATCGCGCGCGTGGCTGCGGCCGCCTTCGACCACGAGGCCGACGACGAAGTTGCCCATGCGCTTGTCATAACCGGCGCGTGCGTAATATTCCGGGCCGTCCTTATCGTTGCGGCAGCCAAGGTTGGCCGTGCCCGTCGCGGCGCCATTACAGAAACCGGGCGAAAAGGCATCGGCGCCGGTTGTCGTTGTCACGGTATCGCCATAGGTGCCGTCGCGGTTGGTATCGAAGACCAGCGTTTCGCCGCGATCGCTTCCCTGAAGCGTGCCGCCGCCGACGATGCTGACATAGGGACCGTTGAAATCCTGCGCGGTGTCGCGGCCGTCCTGGGCCATCGCCGGCATCGCCATGGCGCTGGCCGCAACCGCGGCAAGGAGAGAGACTTTTTTCATTTTTTACTCCACTTTTTGAATGACTTTGCAGTCAGCGTCGAAAACCCGTGCATGCACCCAAAGTTCCTTTCCCACACCGAAATAGGACGAACGGAGCCGCCGGCGTGACGCACGAGGCGGGCCAAAACCGCCCTTGCCAGCGGCCTTTCCCGCCCCCTATAGCCACATCATGAGTCACGATTTGTTCGACGCCGCGAACCCCGCCACCGAAAGCTACAACGCTTCGCAGATCGAGGTGCTGGAAGGGCTCGAACCCGTCCGCCGGCGCCCCGGCATGTATATCGGCGGAACCGACGAGCGCGCGCTGCACCACCTTGCCGCCGAGGTGATCGACAACAGCATGGACGAGGCGGTCGCGGGCCACGCGAACCGCATCGAAGTCACGCTCGACGTCGGCAACCGGCTGACGGTCATCGACAATGGCCGCGGCATGCCGGTCGACCCGCATCCGAAATTCCCCGGCAAATCGGCGCTCGAGGTCATCATGACCATGCTCCATTCGGGCGGCAAGTTCGAGGGCAAGGCCTATGCGACCTCGGGCGGCCTCCACGGCGTCGGAGTCAGCGTCGTCAACGCGCTGTCGGTCGACACCGAGATCGAGGTCGCGCGCAGCAAGCAACTCTATCGCCAGCGCTTCTCTCGCGGCACCCCGCTCGGCGGGCTCGAAGAACTCGGCCCGACCCCCAACCGGCGGGGGACGAGCGTCAGCTTCGTCCCCGATCCCGAAATCTTCGGCGATCACGGCCGCTTCAAGCCGCAGCGCCTCTATCGCATGGCGCGCTCCAAAGCCTATCTCTTCGCCGGCGTCGAAATCCGTTGGAAATGCGCGCCCGAGCTGATCGGCGACGACACGCCCGCCGAGGCGACCTTCCAGTTCCCCGGCGGCCTTGCCGATCATCTCACGGAACAGATCGGTACGCGCGAATGCGCAACCGCCGAACCCTTTATCGGACGGCAGGATTTCCCGAACGATCAGGGTCGCGCCGAATGGGCGATCGCCTGGCCCTTGTGGTCCGATGGAAGCTACAGCTGGTATTGCAACACCATCCCCACACCCGCGGGAGGTACGCATGAAGCCGGCCTGCGTTCGGCGCTGACCAAGGGGTTGCGCGCCTTTGGCGAGCTGATCGGCCAGAAAAAGGCCACGCAGATCACCGCCGAGGACGTGTTCAACGGCGGCGAGATGATGCTGTCGGTCTTCATCCGCGAACCGCAGTTCCAGAGCCAGACCAAGGATCGCCTGTCGAGCCCCGAGGCCGCGCGCTTTGTCGAGAATGCGGTGCGCGACCATTTCGACCATTTCCTGTCGGACAATATGGACCGCGGCCGCGCGCTGCTCGGCCTCGTCCTCGACCGGATGGACGAACGGCTGAAGCGCAAGGCCGAACGCGAGGTCAAGCGCAAGACCGCGACGAGCGGGCGCAAGCTGCGCCTGCCCGGCAAGCTCACGGATTGTGCGAACCACGGCCCCGAAGGCACGGAATTATTTATCGTCGAAGGCGACAGCGCCGGCGGCAGCGCCAAGCAGGCGCGCGACCGCAAGACGCAGGCGATCCTGCCGATCCGCGGCAAGATTTTGAATGTCGCGAGCGCCAGCAACGACAAGATCCGCGCCAACCAGGAAATCGCCGACCTCGCGCTCGCGCTGGGCTGCGGGATGCGCAAGGATTGCGACGCCGACCGGCTGCGGTATGAGAAGATCGTGATCATGACCGACGCCGACGTCGACGGCGCGCATATCGCGACCTTGCTCATGACCTTCTTTTTCCAGGAAATGCCCGACATCGTGCGGCGCGGTCATGTCTATCTGGCGCAGCCGCCGCTCTATCGCCTGACCTCGGGCAACACCTCAGCCTATGCACGCGACGATGCGCACCGCGCCGAGCTCGAGGCGACGCAGTTCAAGGGCAAGAAGGTCGACGTCGGCCGCTTCAAGGGCTTGGGAGAAATGAACCCCAACCAATTGAAAGAAACGACAATGGACCCGACGACGCGCTCGATGCTGCGCGTCACGCTGCCGCAGGAATATGAGGAGCGCCATCTGGTCAAGGATCTGGTCGACCGGCTGATGGGCAAACACCCCGAACACCGCTTCCAGTTCATCCAGGCCAATGCCGCGACGCTCGACGAGGCGGCGATCGACGCCTGACGAGGCAGGATCACATCGCCTCTCACTCCGACCCGTTCGTGCTGAGCTTGTCGAAGCGCCGTACTTCTTTCGGGCAGCGCCGAAGAACAGAACGGCCCTTCGACAAGCTCAGGGCGAACGGATAATATGGAGCGATGAAGGCCGTTCACGACACCTTGCTTTGCGCCGCACTCCTGGGAGCCGCTCTTCCTATTTCCGGCGCAACTGCCCAATCGCGCGAGGCCACTACACCAGCGCCAACAACCACAGCCTTCGACCGCCGCGCCGCGCAGCTCGTCGACCTGCTCGGCGGAAAGATCGCCTTCGCCGACTATTTCGATCCGTCGTTCCAGGCGGCGATCCCCGAGGCGCAGTTCCAGGCGATCACCGCCAGCCTGATCGCGCAATATGGCCGTCCGGTCGCGACCCAAAAGGCGACGTCGGCCGACGGCCGTTCGGGCACGATCCTGCTACGCTTCGAAAAGGGTGTCGCGACGGTCCTGCTCGACGTCGGCGCCACGGCGGATGCGCGCGTCACCGGCCTTCGCGTGACCGGCTTTACAGTCGCCGACGACAGTTACGCCAAGGTTTCGGCCGAAATCGCGACGCTGCCCGGACAGACCGGGTTTCTCGTCGCCGAACTGGGCGAGGCCGGCATCCGCCCCCTCGCCTCGGCCAACGCGGACCGGCAATTCGCCGTCGGCTCGACGATCAAGCTCTATATCCTGGGCGAACTCGCGGCGCAGGTCACGGCGGGCAAGCGCAAATGGTCCGACGTCGCGCCGTTGTCGCATTTCAGCTTTTCGTCGGCGGGCACCGCGAACTGGCCCAAGGATACACCCGTTACGCTCCAGACGTTCGCCAACTGGATGATCTCGGTCAGCGACAATGGCGCCACCGACACGCTGATCCACCTGCTCGGCCGCGAGCCGATCGAGGCGCGGATGCGTGCCGCGGGGCATAGCGACCCGTCGCGCAACATCCCGCTGCTCACGACGGTTGAGGCCTTTGCGCTCAAGGGCAATAATTTCAACGACCTGCGCCCGCTCTTCATCCAGGGCGACGATGCGGCGCAGCGGAGGCTCATCGAGAGCAATCAGGACCGCCTCACGCTCGCCAATGTCGACGGGGTCAGCTTCACCGCGGGGCCGCGCTTCATCGACAGCCTCGAATGGTTCGCCAGCCCGAACGACATCGCGCGCGTGATGGCCGACCTGCGCGCACGTCAGTCGAAACCGCTGCTCGCCGCGATGGCAATCAATAATGGCGTCGGCCCCGTCGCGGCCGCTGACTGGCGCTATCTCGGCTACAAGGGCGGGTCGGAGAATGGCGTGCTGTCGATGAGCCTGCTCGGTCAGCGCAAATCGGATGGCAAGTGGTTCGTCGTCACCGCCAGCTGGAACAACTCCGACGCCAATGTCGCAACCGAGCCATTGGTCGGGCTGGTGACGCGGCTGCTGGCGCTGGCAGCGAAGTAGCTAAGGCGAAATCCCGGCCTTCGCCGGGATGACGAGGTTAGGGAGATTTACCCCGTCAACGCCGCAACCAGCGCCTTTACCTTCGCCTGCCGCCATTGCGGCGTCGGCGCGACCAGCCAATAGCCGCGTTTCACGGCAAACTCATCGCCAACCTGCCGCACACGGCCCGCCGCGATGTCGGCCTCCGCCAGCATCGCGGGCACATTGGCCTGCCCCAGCCCGTTCGCTGCCGCGTCGATCGCCAACCCGGCGTCGCCAAGCCGCAGCGCGGGCTCGCCGTCGGCGACCGGGCAGCCCGGCCAGGCAATCCGCGTGTCACTGCTGCTCCCGGGGCCCGCGACGGTCACCATCAACGCGTCAGCGAGCGCCACGCCTTCATGCTCGCCCGCGCTGTCGGTCCAGAAGATCGCGAGATCGAGGTTGGCTTCGGTAAAATCGATCCCGCCATCGGCCGACACCAACGTAAAGCGCACGTCGGGCGCCTGCTGGCTGTACCGTGCGAGCCGCGGCGCGAGCCATTTTGCAGTGAGGTCGCGCGGCGCGGCGATCGTCAGCGACTGCGACGATTGCCCAGCCTGCATCGCGCGCACCGATTCCTCGAACTGCAAAAAGCCCTGGCGCAGCGCGTCGAGCCCGGCATCGGCCTCACCCGTCAGCTCGAGCCCCTTGGGCGTGCGCCGGAACAGCACGACGCCCAGCATATCTTCCAATGCGCGGATCTGTTGCCCCACCGCGGCGGGGGTCACCGCCAGCTCATCGGCGGCGCGGGTGAAGCTCAGGTGCCGGGCAGCGGCGTCGAAGACGCGCAGGGCGTTGAGCGGCAGGTGGGTGCGCTTCATGACGCGGTCGCGGGCGCCACGAGCGGGAAATGCGGGATCGCGACGAGCATCTGCGATCCGTCGCCCATCTCCATCGCATAGCTGCCGACCATCGATCCTTCGGGGGTCGACAGCGGACAGCCCGAAACATAGTCATACGCGCCGCCCGGTCCGATCAGCGGCTGTTCGCCGACGACGCCCTCGCCCTCGACTTCGCTCATCTGGCCGCGCCCGTCGCTGATCCGCCAATGACGGCTGAGCAATTGCACCGCGACCTCGCCGTGATTTTCGATCCGCACATGATAGGCCCAGAACCAGCGGCCGAGCGCCGGGTGCGACTGCTCGGGCAGATAGCTGACCGACACGCGGACGGTGATCGACCCGGTGGTCGCCGCAAAGGGAAAGAAGGAGTCGATCATCGCCCGCACAGACTCCACTAAAGCCCGACCTTGGTCAATGCCTGGTCCAGGTCGGCGATGATGTCGCGTGGGTCCTCGAGCCCGATATTGATCCGCAGCATGCCCTCGACCACCCCCATATCGATGCGCGCGTCCTCGCTGACGCCATAGTGGGTGGTCGACCACGGATGACAACAGAGGCTGCGCGAGTCGCCGATATTGTTGCTGATATCGACGAGCTCGAGCGCGTTGAGGAACGCCATCGCCTGCTCGCGCCCACCGTCGAGGACGAAGGAGAAGATCGGCCCGCACGCATTTGACTGGCTCATCGCCAGATTATGTTGCGGATGGCTCGGAAGGCCAGGGTGGAGCATGCGCGCGACGCGGCCTTCAATCGCCTTGCCGACGCTCAGCGCATTTTCAGACTGGCGCCGCGCCCGCAGGTCGAGTGTCTCGAGCCCCTTCAGCACCACCCACGCGTTGAACGGCGACAGGTTCGGTCCGGTGTTGCGCTGGAAGGGCAGCAACACGTCGTTGATGAACTTCTCGGTCCCGCACACCGCGCCGGCGAGGACGCGCCCCTGCCCTTCCATCAGCTTGGTCGCCGAGTAAGCAACGACATCGGCGCCGAAATCCAGTGGCCGCTGCAGCACCGCGGTCGCAAAGGCGTTGTCGACGACGCTGGCGATGCCATGCGCCCGCGCCAGCCCGCACACATGCTTCATGTCGACGATGTCCATCGTCGGATTCGCGGGGGTTTCGAAGAAAAACACCTTGGTGTTCGACTGGATCGCCTTTTCCCAGGCATCATTGTCGCGCCCGTCGACCACCGTCGTCTCGATCCCGAAGCGCGGGCAGAGATGGTCGACCAGCCAGCGGCACGACCCGAACGCCGCCTTTGCCGCGACAATATGGTCGCCCGCCGACAGCTGGCAGAGCAGCGCGGTGGTCATCGCCGCCATGCCGGTCGCCTGCGTACGGCAGGCCTCGGCGCCCTCCATCAGCGCGATGCGCTCTTCGAGCATCGCGACGGTCGGGTTTTGCAGCCGCGAATAGGTCATGCCCTGTTCTTCGCCGGCAAAGCGCGCCGCGACTTCCTCGGCATTGTCGTAGGTATAGCCCGAGGTCAGGAAGAGCGCTTCCGACGTCTCGCCATGCTCGCTGCGCCACGTACCGCCGCGCACCGCCTGCGTCGCGGGGTGCCAGTTCTTCGTCTTGCTGCGATCGAAACCCGTCGTTTTCTTCATCTCATCTATCCGTTCAAAGCCGAAACAACAGCATCGCCCAATGCCGCCGTTCCCATATTGCCCCCCAGATCGGCACCGCGACAGCCGTCGGCGAGCACCGTCGCTACCGCCGCCTCGATCCGCGCCGCGCTCGCCTCGTCGCCGCCCGAATGGCGCAGCAGCATCGCGAGCGACAGGATCATCGCCAGCGGGTTGGCAACGCCCTTGCCCGCAATGTCGGGCGCGCTGCCGTGGATCGGCTCGTACAGTCCCTGCTTGCCTTCGCTCAGCGAGGCCGAGGCGAGCAAGCCGATCGACCCGACGCACATCGACGCCTGATCCGAAAGAATGTCACCGAACAGGTTGCCGGTGACGACGACGTCGAACTGCCCCGGGTTGCGCACCAGCTGCATCGCGGCGTTGTCGACATACATATGGCTGAGCGTCACATCGGGATAATCCGCGGCAACCTCGATCACCACGTCGCGCCACAACTGCGACGTTTCGAGGACATTCGCCTTGTCGACCGAGCAAAGCCGCCCTTTGCGCCCCTGCGCGGCGCGGAAGGCGACATGCGCGATGCGCCGCACCTCGCTCTCGCTGTACGACATGATGTCATAGCCCTCGCGCTCACCGCTCGCCGTCGTGCGCGTACCCTTCTCGCCGAAATAAACGTCGCCGTTGAGTTCGCGGACGATCAGTAGGTCGATCGCCGACGCGACTTCGGGACGCAGCGCCGAGCTGTCTTCCAGCCCGGCAAACAGCTTGGCGGGGCGCAGATTGGCAAACAGGCCAAGTTCGGCGCGTAGCCCCAAAATCGCTTGCTCAGGGCGCAAATGGCGTTCGACATTGTCGAACCGCGGATCGCCGACCGCGCCGAACAGGATCGCATCGGCCGCCTTGGCTTTGGCCAGCGTTTCGGGCGGCAACGGATGGCCGGTCGCTGCATAAGCGGCCCCGCCGACAAGCGCGCAGTCGAGCGCTACCGGCAGCGCGAGCACCGCGAGTATCTTCTCGGCCTCCGCCATGATCTCCGGACCGATACCGTCGCCAGCCAGCAGCAGGATTTTCAACATGTCGCCCTTTCGTGTCTCGCCAGCCGCTTAGACAGCGGCGGCGCGTCACGCAACTGCCCTGCCCAACCGGGAAACCAATCTTTCCCTTACGGTCAGCAAGTCGCGGTTGCGCCCGTCGAGAAGGTCGCGGTCGATGAAATGCCGGGTGATCGCGAGCCCCTCGAGAACATCGGCCATCGCCGGGCTCGCATCATGGCCTCGCAGGAACGGCGGCAGGCGCAGCAACCGCTCTTCATAACCCGCCGCGGCGCCGGCGCTCACGGCGCCGCCCGATTTCGGGCTCACAAACCCCAGATCGGCCGATGAGCCCGTCACGACGCATTCGTCGAGGTTCAGCCCGAACCCCAGCTCGGCGAGCAGCAACAGCTCATAGCGCGTCAGCGCCGCCGCCCATTGCCGCGCCGATGATGCGACGCCGATCGCATCGAGCACCGCCGACAGCGCCGAGAAAAGCGCGGGATAGGGCTGGCTTTCGGGCAAGATCGCCGCGGTCAGGCTCGTCACCCAGTCGATCGCCGCCGCGGGCAGCGGTTCGGCGAGCAACGGGGCGCGGCTCGCGAGCAACTCCGCCGTGGCGCTTGCCAGCTGCTCCTCGGTGCGCGCGCGCAGTTCGAGGGCAATCAGGTTTCCCGGCACCAGGATCGGGCGCAGCCGCGTCGATCGTCCGCCGCGCACATAACCCGCAACCAGCCCCGCCTCCTCGGTCAGCGCGCGCAGGATCGCACCATGCTCGCCGTGCGCGCGGACTGCACAGACGATGGCGGGGGCGGTCAGGCTGGCCAAAGCACCAGCTGCGTCTGCGTCACCAGCGCGACATCGGCGCCATCCTCGGCGCGGATGCGCGTCTGCCATACCGACAGGCGCTTGCCGATCTTCACCGGCGTCGCCTCGCCGACCAGCACTGCCCCGACCGGGCCGGCGCCAAGGAAATTGGTCTTGCTCTCGATCGTCGTCGTTCCGTTCGCGCCCTCGGGGAGCGTCAGGAATGCGCCAACCGCGCCGAGGCAATCGGCAAACGCCATGATCGCGCCGCCATGGACGATATTCCCTGCGGTGCAGATTTCGGGGCTGACGGGCAATTTCCCGGCGACACGGTCCTTGCTGCCCTCGTCGATTGTGATGCCCAACGTTGCGGCCAGTGGCATCATTGCGGCGAAATCCATATGCGTTCCTTCCCAATACGCCCTCCCCTGAAGGGGTGGGGCTAAATCACCGCCCCGAATGATAGAAATCATGCACCGCTTGCGCGACCGCCGCGCTCACCCCCGGCGCTTTCTGCAAATCCTCGAGGCTCGCGCCGCGCACGGCGCGCGCTGTCCCAAAGTGCATCAGCAGCGCCTTTTTGCGCGATGGACCGATGCCCGGCACCTCGTCGAGCGGCGACGCGCCCATCGCTTTCGAGCGTTTCGCCCGGTGCGCGCCGATCGCGAAGCGATGCGCTTCGTCACGCAGCCGCTGGATATAGAAGAGCACCGCATTGTTCGGCGGCAAGGTGAATTCGCGCCCGTCGGGATAATAGAAGGTTTCGCGCCCCGCATTGCGGTCCGGCCCCTTGGCGACGCCGATAAAGGGCAAATCGTCGATCCCCAGTTCGGCAAACACCGCCGCGACCGCCGACACCTGTCCCTTGCCGCCGTCGATCAGCACCAGGTCGGGCCATTCGCCTTTCGTGCGCTCGGGATCCTCCTCGATCGCGCGCGCGAAACGGCGCTGGAACACCTCGCGCATCATCGCGAAATCGTCGCCGGGCATCGTCTCGGCGCGCTTGATGTTGAACTTGCGATACGCGCCCTTGATCCAGCCCTCGGGCCCCGCGACGACCATCGCGCCGAGCGCGTTGGTGCCCTGGATATGGCTGTTGTCATAGATCTCGATCCGCTGCGGCGGGTTTTCGAGATCGAACAGCTCGGCGAGCTCGCGACCCAGCTTCGCCTGTGAACTGCTCTCGGCGAGCCGCCGATCGAGCTCCTCGCCCGCATTGCGAACCGCCTGTTCGAGCAAGCGCCGGCGATTGCCGCGCTGCGGGATGCTGATCTCGATCCTGCGCTCGGCCACCCCGCCCAGCGCTTCGGACAGCAGCGCGCATTCGGCGGGCTCGCGGTCGACGAGGATCAGCTTCGGCGGCGGCACGCCTTCGTAGAATTGCATCAGGAAGCTCGCCATCACCTCTTCCTCGGGCACCCCCGACACATGCGCGGGAAAGAAGCTGCGATGGCCCCAATTCTGCCCGCCGCGAATGAAGAAGCCCGCGATGCACAGCTGCCCGCCCTTCGCTGCCAGCGCAAAGACGTCGGCGTCGCCGAGCCCGTCGGCGTGGACCGACTGGCTGCCCTGGATAAAGGTCAGTGATTTGAGCCGGTCGCGTAGCACCGCCGCCTGCTCATAATCCATCGCCTCGGCCGCGTGCGTCATCGCGCTGCCCAGCCTTTTCTGCACCGCGGTCGAACGCCCCTCGAGGAAATCCTGCGCGTCGCTGACCAGCCCGGCATAATCTTCCTTCGAAATCCGGTCTACGCACGGGGCGCTGCACCGCTTGATCTGATAGAGCAGGCACGGGCGCGAGCGGTTGGCGAAGAAGCTGTCGGTGCAGCTGCGCAGCAGGAAGGTCTTCTGCAGCGCGTTGAGCGTCTGCGCGACCGACCCCGCGCTCGCGAACGGCCCATAATAGCGCCCCTTCGCGCGCCGCGCGCCGCGGTGCTTCTGCACGCGCGGAAAGTCATGATCCATGCGCAGCAGGATGAAGGGGAAGCTTTTGTCGTCGCGCAGCAGCACATTATATGGCGGGCGGTATCGCTTGATCAGCTGCGCCTCGAGCAGCAGCGCCTCGGCCTCGCTCGTCGTCGTCACGATCTCCATCGCGCGCGTCTGCGACACCATGCGCTGCAACCGCTGCGGCAGCCGCGCGACCTGGGTGTAATTGGTCACCCGGTTCTTGAGCGCGCGCGCCTTGCCGACATAGAGCACGTCGC
Organism: Sphingopyxis sp.; assembly: GCF_036675685.1. Classification (GTDB taxonomy): domain Bacteria; phylum Pseudomonadota; class Alphaproteobacteria; order Sphingomonadales; family Sphingomonadaceae; genus Sphingopyxis. Next base: position 298,878 of record NZ_JAKFEM010000022.1, on the reverse strand, counting down.
CGCGCGCATCGAGCATGCGATAGACGCCGGGCCGCGTCGGCAATTTGCGCACGACGCTGCGGATCGCTTCGGCGCCGCGCTCGAGGTCGGGCTGGTCGCCCTCCCCGTCACCGCCGCGCATCACATAGGTGGCTTTATCTTCGTTGAATCGGTCGGGAGCGTTCGGGCGAGCCATGATTTTGCATGTAGGCGATGGCGGTGCGACCCGCCATAGTGTGCAAGGTAAAACAACATGGGAGGGGGTCTTATGGATGTTCGCGGAAAACTCGCCCTGGTCACGGGCGGCAGCGACGGGATCGGGCGCGAGATCGCGCTGCAACTGCAGGCAGCGGGCGCCGACGTGATCGTGACGGGGCGATCGTCGGAGAAATTGCAGACCATGACAGCACTTGGCTTCGGGACGATCGCGGGCGATTTGTCGACTCCGGCGGGCGTCGACGCGGTCGTGGCCGGCGTAGCGAGCAAGCCGCTTGCGCTGCTCGTCAACAATGCCGGCGTCGGCAGCGAATATGAGCTCGACAAGACGGAAACGCTGGAGAATGCCGCACACTGCATCCGCACCAACCTCGATGCGCCGATCGCGCTTTGCACACGGCTGTTGCCGGTGCTGCGCGCGCAGCCCGAAGCGGCAATCGTCAACGTCACCTCGGGCCTCGCGATCGCGCCGCGTGCGGGCGGCTCGGTCTACTGTGCGACCAAGGCGGGGCTGCGCAGCTACACCCAGGCGATCCGCCATCTGCTCAAGGACAGCAGCGTCCGCGTGATAGAAGCCCTGCCGCCCGTCGTCGAAACCAACATGACCGCGGGCCGCGCGGGCAAGAAGATGCGCGCGCACGACTGCGCCGCCGAGATCGTGCGCGGCATCCGTACCGGCAAAAGCGAGGTCAATGCGGGAATGGTGAAGATGTTACAGCTCGTGTACAGCATCTCACCCGCGCTCGCGCGGCGCATCATGATCCAGTTCTGAGGATTGCAGCATGATCACCCTATACGGCGAAGGACGGGGCTTCCGTGTTGCCTGGTTGCTTGAGGAAATGGGGCTTCCCTACCGGCTGCGGCAGGTCGACCTGCTCGCCGGGGTCGAACAGGACACCGAGTTTCTGGCGATCAACCCCGCCGGCTTCATTCCTGCGATACAGGACGGCGACACGGTCATGGTCGAATCGATCGCGATCATCGAATATCTGCTCGCGCGTTACGGTCCAAGCCCGCTTGCGCCAACACCGGACGACCCGGCGTTCGCCACTTATCAGCAGTTCCTCCACATGGGCGAGGCCGGCCTAGCCGGTCCGATCAACGCCATCGTCGCGACCAATATCCTCGCACCCGAAGCCGAGCAGAAGAACTGGACCGCAAACTGGGCACTCGGCATCTTCAAGAGCCGCCTCGGCCTCGTAACGCGCCAGCTTGCCGGCACGCCCTATATCGCGGGCGACTGCTTCACCGCCGCCGACATCTCGGTGACCTATGCGCTGGAATTCGCCCAACGAACCGGCTGCTTCACGCTCGGAGCGACTGAGCGCGCCTATGTCGCCCGCACCACCGATCGCGACGGGTATCGGAGCGCGATGGACAATTGCCCCGCTACGAAGGCGTGGGTCGCGACGATGGCCGGATCAAACGCAACCTAATATCGTCATCCCGGGCTTGACCCGGGATCGCCGCAAGCTGGACCCAGATCAAGTCCGGGGTGACGAAAGAGATTTGTATATCTTAAAAGCAAAACGCCCGCGGAAATCCGCGGGCGCTCTGTTTTTCTGCGATGTCGAAGAAGTCAGCTCTTGGCGACGCCGGCGATCGCCTGATCGACCAGCGCCTTGTCGGCGCCGGCATCATGCTTTTCGGCAATCAGCTTTGCCGCCGCTTCGGTCGCCGCCTTGGCGGTCGCCGCGCGTACTTCGGCGAGCGCGGTGGCTTCGGCCGCGGCGATGCGGTCTTCGGCCATCTGCTTGCGGCGGCCGATCAGCGCGGTCGCGTCGGCCTTCGCCTTGGCAACGAGCGTTTCGGCTTCGCTTGTCGCGCGCACGCGCATCTCGTCGGCTTCCTTCGCCGCGGTGGCGAGCTTCGCCTCATATTCGGCCTTGAGCGCTTCGGCATCGAGCCGCAGCTGTTCGGCTTCGCTCAGCTGCTTCGAAATCTCGGCGATGCGCTTGTCGAGCATCGCGCCAATCGCCCTTGGCACGCCTTTCCAGACGAGGATGCCCAGGAAAACGAGCATCGCGATCGAGACCCAGACGGTCGCGTCCAGGCCGAACGCGGTCGGATCGGCGTGCGCTTCGCCCGCCGCTTCGGACAGGACAGACAGGAAATTAGCCATGGAGCACCGCCTTCACCGCCGCCTTGGCATCCGCCGCGCCGACTTTCACGCCCGACAGCTTGGCGACGAGGTCGCCCGCCGCTTCGGCCGCGACCGATTCGATTTCGGCCATCGCCGACTTGCGCGCCGCGGCGACATCGGCTTCGGCGGCCGACAGCTTGTCGCCCAGTTCGGCATCGACCTTGGCGAGACGCTTTTCGGCATCGCGCGCGGCCTTGTCCTTGGCTTCGGCCACCGCTTTCTGCGCGGCGGCGCGGCTCGCGTCGCTCTGCTGGCGGTAGCTTTCTTCCAGATTGTCCGCTGCGGCATGCGCCGCTTTCGCTGCCGCCAGATCGTCCGCCACCTTGCGGTCGCGGGCATCCACGGTCGCTTCGATCTTTGGCAGCATGCCGCGGCCGATCACCAGGTAAATCCCGGCAAAGACGACCAGCAGCCAGAAAAGCTGCGAGGCAAGATACCAATTGTCAGCGGTGAGCTGGGCTATTTGAGGCATGAAAGGCGAACCTTAACTTACTGAAAAACCAGCATGGCAACGCCGGTCCCGCGGGGACCGGCATCACCCGATCGTCTGCTTAGACGACGAAGAGCAGGATCATCGCAACGACGAACGCCAGCAGGCCGAGAAGTTCGGCAGCGGCGAAGCCGATGAACAGGCGGCCCTGCTGGCCGTCGGCGGCTGCCGGGTTGCGCAGCGCGCTTTCGAGGAAGCTGCCGAACACGTTGCCCACGCCGATGGCGGCCATGCCGGCACCGATAGCGGCCAGACCGGCACCGATCAGCTTTGCTGCTTCTGCGTCCATTATAACTACTCCTTGGTATAATCGTTTCAAAGTAAACGGTATTAGTGAAGGTTGACCGCGTCGTTGATGTACAGCGAGGTCAACAGGGCGAAAACATAGGCCTGGATACCGGCGACGAGCAGTTCGAGCGCGCTGATGCCGATCATCAGGGTGAAGCTGAGCACCGACACGACCGAACCGATCACGATGTTGTCGGCGTTGAAGCCGTTGATCACGAAGCCCGACAGCACCTTCAGCAGCACGTGGCCCGCGGTCATCGCAACGAAAAGTCGCAGGCCGAGGCTGAACGGGCGGATCATGAACGAGATGAACTCGATCACCGCGATGAAGGGGATCATCGGCAGCGGCGTACCGTGCGGCACGAACAGCGAGAAGAAGTGGAAGCCGTGGCGCCAGAAACCGACCACGAGCACGATCGAGAAGGAGAGCAGCGCGAGGACGCCGGTGATCGCGATATGGCTGGTGACGGTGAAGGGGTGCAGCCCCAGCACGCCCAGCGGCAACATGCCGAGCAGGTTGCAGAAGAGGATGAACATGAAGAGCGAGAAGACATAGGGCGTATATTTGCGCCCTTCGGTGCCGATATTCGCCATCATCATGCTCGAGATGAAGCCGGTGAAGCCTTCGACCGCGGCCTGCCAGCGGCCCGGAACGAGCTGGCGGCGCATCCCGCCCCACATGAACAGGCCGAGCGCGACCGCCGCGATCACCATCCACAGCGCGCTGTTGGTGAACAGGACGTCATGCCCGCCCAGGTTGAAACCGCCGCCGAGCGGGGTCACCTCGAACTGGTGCATCGGGTCGATCTTGCCGGATTCCGCCGCCACTATTCACTCCACGCGTATGGCGAGACGGCTGGATATGCCGTCCCGTGAAAATATCATTTGCGTCCCGCTATTTACGGGGCGTCGATGAGATGCGGATGATGTTCCGGAAGGCAACGACTATGCCCAGGAACAACATCCCCAACAGGCCCCAGGGCGACGTTCCCGCGAAACGGTCGATCAGCCAGCCAAACAAGGCCCCACCGATCAGTCCGCCCAGCAGCTCAGCCAGAACACGGTTGCCGAGCCGGTAGTTGGCATCGGATTCCGGTCCGGCGTTCACCGCGGTCCGTTTCGCTTCTGCGGCTTCGGCCCGGTCCAATCGCTCTTCGAGCGAGACCAGGCGCGAATCCTCCGAAGCTGGTTCCGGATCGCTGCCGTTCCCCGTCATTTTGCGCCATCCTCCTGAAACAGAACCGGAAAGCCCCGATTCCGCCTGCGAAAAAAGGCCCGAAAATTCGGGGGACCCCTAAGGCGCGGTCCGTTTAGGAATGCCGCCCGATTAAGTCAATGCTTCTGCTGCGCCGCGCAAAAATGCCGCCGCGTTTAGGGGCGCGGCGGCATCTGAGGACCCGCAGGTCCTTTATGCGGTTTGTTGCGTTACGGGCAGCGTGCGTCGCGCTCGGGCGGGCTGCCGTCGCGGGTTTTCCACGCACCGCTGGGCGTCTGGTATTTCTCGCCCGGTTTGGTGCTCGCAATCAGGTTGCAGCCGCTGGTGAAGGCGAATTGCTCGACCGTGCTACCGGTCGACTGCGCGCTCGCGGTATAGGCCGCCTTGCGCTTGATATTGAGGTCCTGCACCAGCGCGCGGATCGCCGGGGTCGGCGTCGTTGCAAATCCCAGATAGCCGTCGGGCTGTTCGCCGATCTGTCCCGCGGCGCGCGCGGCGGCGTAGGCGGGATCGCGCTGCGCCATCGCCGATGGCACCGCGAGCGCAACGGCGGCGGTCGCCGCGATCGCAGCCAGCGCCAGTCCGGTCGGTTTCCACATTTTCATCACCATTACATTCTTCCCCATCAGAATATCTCGCTATTCTGCTCGATGAGCTTCTTGGCATCGCCGTCCAGCCTATACACCACTTCCTGACGGATGTTGATGTTCAGGTTGATCTCGATCGGCTTGTCGGGCGTCTCGATCTGCACACAGCCCGCGAGGGCCGATACGCCGATCATCACCGCACCAATCCGACCGTCAATGGCCAGCCTCCTAGCTCCAGTCTTGGTCGTCTTCATTGCACGGGCTCGCTTTCTGGGGGCTGAACGGGAGTGATTGTTGCTTTCTTCGCGTCTTCCTGTGCGCGGATCAGCGCAGGCAGATTCTGTTCGATCAACAACGACGGGTCGTAAAATCCCTTCGCCGACGTCAACAGCTGGCGGAACGGCGCCCTGATCTTCACATTGAAGATAAAGGGCAGTTTCGCGACCTGGTTGGTCAGGAAATTGCGCGTCGCGCCCTCGCCCTGCCCCACGCCGCCAAAGCGAATATCGGTCACCATCTCGCCGTCCAGATCCCCGTTCAATATGATCGTCAGATCGTCATATTTGAGGCTGCGCAGCGCGCCAAAGGCAAAATTGGCGATCACGCCCAGATTGCGGTTCGACAATTCGCCGACATAGGCGAGCGTGCCGCCGCCGGCGCGCGAATCGATGCGCCCGCCCACGATCCGTCCGCCCTGCCCGTCGAACACGACCGGCAACGTCCCGTCGAACACCCCCGTGGCGTTGATATTGTCGAACCCGAAGCTTTGCAGGAACACCGCGGCGTCGACGCCGACGATGTCGAACGACAGTCGCCGCGCCTGTTCCGCGTTGAAATCGATCGTCGTCGGATGGAGCAGCAATTGCCCGCCCGCGAACGGCCAGCTTCCGCCCTCGACCCGGACACGATTATCGCCGAGCAGCTGATATTCGATCGTGCCGTCGATAACCGGGATGCCGGGGTTGATGTCCTTGATCCGCGCGATCTGCCCCGGCGCCGATTTGAGTCCGATGAGATCGTCGAAGCTGAGCGTCGTCGTGAGCCCTGTCACCGGGCCGAAGGCGGCCGCCAGATTGGTGTCGGCGGTCGCGAACGTACCGCGGCTCGTCACCCCCTCGGCGGTCCAGTCGATCCGCCCGTCGCCGACGACCGAGCCCTGGACATTGGCGACGACGCCGAGCGCGAGGTTGGTCAGCTGGTCGGGCTGGAAAGCCTCGCCGAAACGCAGCTCCCTGACCATCAGGTCCGCCGAGCCGCTGCTGTCGGCAAGCCGGTGCCGGATGACCGTGTCGAGAATTTTGGTCCCCGTCTTCTGCTCGTTGAACCCCGCCTTCGCGTCGATAACACCGTCCGCAAAGCGCAGGCTGGCGTTGTTGCTGACCAACGGGAAGAAGCGCGCGTCGGGGGCAGCGTCGGTGAGCAACAGCCCGCCGTCGAGCGTCAGCGCGCCTTTGGCGAAGCGCCACTGCCCGTCGATCTCGCTCATATCGAACGGCACCGCGCCGATCTTGCCGTTCGCGCCGCGCAGTTCGCCCGCCATGCCCTGCGTCGCCGCGCGACCCGTCAGGCTCTGCGCGCTGAAACGGGTCACGCTCTCGCCCTCTCCCATCCGGAAATCGGCCAGCGCGAGCGACCAGCGCATCGCGGCCAGGTCGATACTCGCCGGCCCGCTTTTCAGACTGAACGGCGAACGGCCGCTCGTCCCGCGCAGCGCAAGGCCGGGAATGCGGATATTTCCGCGCAGCCCGTCCGGCCCGGCGACCAGCAAAGCGGCACCCGGGCGGCTGCACAGGTCGATCGCGCTCTTCCCCAGCCGGAATCCGCCGACGTCGATCCGGTCGGCGCCCACACGGCTGCATCCGCCGTTGAGCGCGAGCGTCCCGGTCGGCGAGAGAACGCCGCCCAGCGGCACGTTCAGCCGCTCAACCCGCCCGCCCGCGAGCGGCCCCGACAGGTCGATAGTGGTCGCAAAGCGCACAAGCCCGCTGCGGTCGCCCGAAAACCGCATCGGCGCGAGAATGAGGCGCGCGCCATCGGCGCTATAGGGCTCAAGCCGCGCCCACCCCGTCACCACCCCTTCGGCGCTCCGGTCGAGGCTTATCGTACCCGTGGGCAGGTCGCCGCCGTCGAAACTCCAGCGCCCCGACGCGAGGACCGCCGGCGCCGGCGCGCCATAAAGATAGCCGATGCGGCTGTCGGCGCTGCTCGTGAAGCGCGCACCGCTCGCGCTTGTCAGCTGCGGCGCGATCAGGTCGACGCGCGCTGTCGGCCCCTCGCCGAGCAGTGCAAACTCGCCGCTGCCGCTGGTGTCGGCCAGCATCTGGCTGAGGGCCAGGCCTGCCTTCGTCGCCAGCGGCCCGACCGGCGTTCCGGCCAGCCCGCGCACGCTCTCGGCAATCGAACGCCGAAACGCGGCGCTGCCGCTCGCGCGCGCAAAGCTGATCCGCCCGTCGAGCTTTGGCGCCGCGCTGCCGATCAGACCCCCGGCATCGAGGCTGACCGTTTCGGCGGCGAAATCGGCGCCGCGCAGGCGCGCCATATCGGCATCGATCGCGAGCTTCGTCGATACCGCGGTCCCGTCGAAGCGCGCCAGCACGCCAAGCCGGTCGGCCTCCACCGGCCCGGCCACCAATTCGGCGATGCTCGCATCGGCCTCGCCCTTCCAGCTTTGCAGATCCTCCGACAGCGACAGGTCGAGCGCGATCTGCGGGGAGGTTGCGGTCACGCGACCCTCGGCACAGCTGAGACTGCGCCCGCGCAAGGGGCCGACGAGCTGCGGACGGACACCCCGAACGAGCAACGTGCCGTAAAAGCTGACATCGCTGCCGCTGCATCCCGCCGCCGCCACGTTCGGCGCGACCAGCGCCAGCTTGCCGGTAAAGTCGTGGCGCAGATTGCCGCCGCCGTTCAGCGCCGCGCCGACGTTGCCCCACGGCGTTTCGACCCGCGCCCGCGCATCCTTCAGCACCACCGACAGGTCGGGCAAGGCAAAGGGGTCGGTGCTGGCCGGATCGCGAAATTTGTCGAGCGCGCCGAACGACAGCCGTCCCTCGGTAAAACGCCCATAAAGCCGCACGCCTTCGGCGCGGATTCCCGAAACATAGGGCCCCGACCAGCCATAGCCGAGCAGCACCTCGACGCGTTTCGCGGTGAGGTCGGGGCGCGCCGGATCGCCGATCACGACATTCGACAATCGCTCGCTGCGAAAGCCGATCGCATCGATCTGGTAGCTCGCCGGGACGCCGCGGGTGCCGAGCTGGTCGCTGATGAAACGGTCGGCGATCGGCTCGCGCGCCAGCCAGACCCCGGCGACCAGCGCGGCGACCGCGCCCGCGGTCAGCCAGCGCTTCTTGAACAGCAATGTCCTGTGCCGCCACCTGAGCTTCGGCGTCTCATCCATGGCCGTCATGCCGTGGCCGCGGAAAGCGGGAAAAGGCAGGATGGCGAAGCCGACGATGACGTCATGGCGTGCACATATCGTCCTCCGGCCCCGCTGCCGATCCTGGCCCCGTTCAAGGCACCAACGCCGGAAATCCCGTTTCGCTGCAGGAAATTGGTCCGGATCGCCATCATCCTTTCCTATGACCGTTGAGTGCGCGTCACAAGGCGGTTATTCCCGGCCCATGGGGGATAGCGACACACCGGATCACCTGGGTCACCGCGCGCGGCTGCGGGCGCGCCTGCTGGGCGACGCCGACGGGCTGGCCGATTACGAGCTGGTCGAATATCTGCTCGCCCTCGCCGTGCCGCGCCGCGACACCAAGCCGCTCGCCAAGGCGCTGCTCCGCGAATTCGGATCGCTGGCGCAGCTCGTCAGCGCCGACCCCGATGTACTGCGCCGCGTCGACGGCCTCGGCGACACCGGCATCGCCGCGCTGAAAATCGCCCAGGCGGTGAGTCTGCGATTGCTGAAAGGCGAATTTCGCGACAAGCCACTGCTGTCCAGCTGGGACGCGTTGCTCGACTGGCTACGCGCCGACATGGGCCCGATCGACGTCGAGCGCGTCCGCGTCCTCTACCTCAATTCGCGCAACATGCTGATCCGCGACGAACTGGCGAGCGAAGGGTCGATCGACCAGTCGGCAATCTATGTTCGCGAGGTGATCAAGCGCGCGCTCGAACTCGGCGCTTCGGCGATCATCCTCGTCCACAACCATCCGAGCGGCAGCCCCGAGCCGAGCCGGCAGGACATCGCGATCACCCGCGATATTGCCGAGGCCGCGGCGAAGCTGGGAATCGCGCTGCACGACCATATCATCATCGGGGGCAGCGATTATCGCAGCTTCCGCGCAATGGGGCTTCTCTGACACCCGTCCGCGCCACCTCGATTTGACTTCGCACGGCCCCTGCGACATCCTTTCGGACATGCAGATTCGGCGCGGCCTTTTCCTCCGCTTCCGCCTTCACGGGGGACAGCTTCTCGCGGGCATTTAGCCCCGGGTTCCGGCGCGATTGCCCCGAACCCGGGGCAAACTCCTTCCCAACACTGCCGCGCGCGGGATGACCGCGCGCCAGCCGGAAAGCCCGTGCCATGACCAAACATGCCCTGTCCAAAATCGAGGCCGCAAGGCCGCAAATCCGCATGATCGACAGCGAAGCCGACACGCTGACCGAACTCACATTGCAGAAGCAGCGCGATTCGATACGCCTGTATGAATTGCTGCTCGACGAAATCGATCGCGCCACCATCTGTAGCCGCGCCGATATGCCGTCCCATGTCGTAACCATGGGGTCGGAAGTAACCTTCCTCGACGAAAAAACCGGCGCCGAACGCACGGTACGCATCGTCTATCCCGGCGATGCCGACATTGCCGCCGGCCGTATGTCGATCCTCACCCCCGTCGGCGCCGGGCTGATCGGCCTCGGGGTGGGGCAGTCGATAAACTGGCCCGACCGCGGCGGTGCGGAACACAGGCTGACGATCATCGCCGTGCGTCAGCAGTAGCGCCGTCGTCGCCCTCCCAGCCCCATTTGCCTCGCCCAAACGGATGCAGCCGCCGGATCGCTCCGACGGCTGCAACCACCCCGTGCGGGGCGCTGGTTAGGCGCCGCGCGACAGGAAACCGGTCAGTTCGGTCTTGTTCACCGCGCCCGACTTGTCGCCATCGGCCGAGGCGAAAGCCTGTCCGATCCACGTCTTTACGTCGGCCGATTCGGGGTCGACGCTCGGGTCGGTCGCCGCGCGCAGCTTCTTCATCCACGCGCCGAATTCGGCTTCGTTGAGATCGCCGTTCTTGTCGCCGTCATAGGTCGGAAACTCCTGTTCGACGATCTGCGCGATCTGGGTCGGCGTCGCCGCGGATCCCGAAGGCGCGGGCTGGCTGCCCGCGGCCGGCGGGGTCGACGTTTCAGCGCCCGGAGCCGGGGTCGGAGCCGGGTCGGCCGGCGGCGTCGTCGAATCCGCGCCCGGGGCCGGTTCGGCGGTCGGCGGCGTGGTGGCCGGATCGGCCGGCGGGGTCGATTGCGCCAGCGCGGGGAAACTCACCGCGGCGGCACCGATCAAAAGAATCTGCTTCAACATGGTCTTGCTCCTGTCTTGGGATGGGGTTGTTTACCGGGGCTTCGATTCAGGTTCGGGCTCCGGAGCCGGCTGGTCAGTCGGAGGGGTGGGCTCGGCTGCCGGCGGGGTGTCGGACGGGGCGGCATCTTCGGTCGGCGCGGCGTCGTCCGACGGCGTTGCGTCGTCGGCAGGGGCGGCATCGTCCTTGGGCTTTTTCTTGTCATCCGGCGCGGGCGCCGTGGTGTCGGTCGGGGCCGGTTGCGACTGGGTCGTGGGCGCCGGTTCTTCGCCTGCGGGCGCCGTCGTCTGGGCCAGGGCCGGGAAGCTCATCGCCGCGGCGCCGATCAAAAGCACTTGTTTCAACACATGTATTCTCCTGTAGCGGCGACGTTGATGGTATTTGCGACCTGTCGCCATTTCTGATGGGGCATGAGGGCAACTCATCGAATTTGCGCAAAGTTGCCGCGCAGTTGCATTTGGCGAAACGCCCCGTCCCTGCTACGGGGCGGCCCGTCGTGGTTCCGCAGGGATTCCGCGATAAGACGCCATAAAAGGAAGGAAATTCAATGGTTCCGCGTTACGCCAGGCCGGAAATGACCGCGATCTGGTCGGCCGAGAATCGCTTGTCGATCTGGTTCGAGATCGAAGCGCACGCCACCGACGCCCTCGCCGAACTCGGAACCGTTCCCAAATCTGCGGCCAAGGCGCTGTGGGATTGGTGGGCGACGAACCCGGTGATCGACGTCGCCGCGATCGACGCGATCGAGGCGGTCACCAAGCATGACGTGATCGCCTTCCTGACCTGGGTTTCGGAAAATGTCGGCGACGAAGCGCGCTTCATGCACCAGGGCATGACCAGCTCCGACGTGCTCGACACCTGCCTCGCGGTCCAGCTCAGCCAGGCCGCCGACCTCCTCCTTGCCGACCTCGACGCACTGCTCGAAGCGATCAAGCGCCGCGCCCATGAGCACAAACTCACCCCGACGATCGGCCGCAGCCACGGCATCCATGCCGAACCGGTGACCTTCGGGCTCAAGCTAGCGCAGGCTTATGCCGAGTTTGACCGCTGCAAGGCGCGCCTGCTCGCGGCGCGCGCCGAGGTTGCGACCTGCGCGATCTCGGGTGCGGTCGGAACCTTCGCCAATATCGACCCGCGCGTCGAGGCGCATGTCGCGGCCAAGCTCGGCCTCGCGGTCGAACCCGTGTCGACGCAGGTCATCCCGCGCGATCGCCATGCGATGTTCTTTGCGACGCTCGGCGTCATCGCCGGATCGATCGAACGTCTCGCGACCGAAGTCCGTCACCTCCAGCGGACCGAAGTGCTCGAGGCCGAGGAATATTTCTCGCCGGGCCAGAAAGGCTCGTCGGCGATGCCGCACAAGCGCAACCCGGTGCTGACCGAAAATCTCACGGGCCTCGCGCGCATGGTGCGCAGCGCGGTCGTCCCGGCGCTCGAAAATGTCGCGCTGTGGCATGAACGCGACATCAGCCATTCGTCGGTCGAACGCTTCATCGGTCCCGACGCGACGATCACGCTCGACTTCGCGCTCGCGCGGCTGACCGGCGTTGTCGACAAGCTGCTCGTCTATCCTGCGCGGATGCAGAAGAATCTCGATCGCATGGGCGGCCTTGTCCATTCGCAGCGCGTGCTGCTGGCGCTCACCCAGGCGGGCGCGAGCCGTGAGGACAGCTATGCGCTCGTCCAGCGCAACGCGATGAAGGTGTGGGAGAGCGACGGCGCGCTGTCGCTGCTCGAACTGCTCAAGGCCGACGCCGATGTCACCGCAAAGCTCTCGGCCGACGAGCTGACGGCGCTTTTCGACCTTGGCTATCATATGAAGCATGTCGACACGATCTTCGCGAGGGTGTTCGACTAAGCTAAATCCGTCATCCCGGCGAAGGCCGGTATCTCGACGGGGCCAAAAGGCGCGACGATGAGATCCCCGCCTTCGCCGGGATGGCGATGCAACGAAGAAGGGCGATGCGCCCCCGGGACTGGAAACCCGCGCAAAACTCGCTTAGGGTCGTGCGACGGACCGACGGAGGAGCAAGGTAAAGTGGGAATCCTGCGAACGATCATCTGGGTCTTGCTGACCGCCACCTTGGTCATTTTCGCCATGGCGAACTGGATTCCGGTCACTGTCACCATTTGGCCGGGGCAGGTGCTCGACACCAAATTGCCGGTACTGATCTTCGCTGCCTTCCTGATCGGCAGCGTGCCGATGTGGATCGCGCTCCGCACGACGCGCTGGTCGTTGAAGCGCCGCCTCGACGCCAGCGAGCGCCAGCTTGCCGACATGCGCGCGCTCGCGAACCGCCCCGTCGACCCCGCTCCGGCGGCGCCCGCGCCCGCGCCGGTCAACGACACGCCTTCCCTGCCATTGGACATGCCATGACGTCACCGCTCTATCTCGCCATCGACACCACGCACCTCGACGCCGCGCAGACGCTGGCGCAAAAGGTGCGGCATCATGTCGGCGGGTTGAAGCTGGGCCTCGAATTCTTCTGCGCCAATGGCCATCACGGCGTGCATGAAATGGCGAAACTCGGCCTGCCGATCTTCCTCGATCTGAAATTGCACGACATCCCGAACACCGTCGCCAAGGCGATCCAGGCGCTGCGTCCGCTCGAACCCGCAATCCTGACAGTCCATGCTGCGGGGGGCCGTGCGATGCTCGAAGAGGCAAAGGCCGCGGCCGGGTTGAACACCAAGGTAATCGCGGTGACCGTGCTCACCAGCCTCGATGCGCCCGACCTCGATGACATCGGCGTCGGCGGCACCCCCCACGATCAGGTCGTCCGGCTCGCGGCGCTGGCGCGTCAATCGGGGCTCGACGGCATCGTTTGTTCGGGTCAGGAAGTGAAGGCGGCGCGCAAGGCGTGGCCCGGCGGCTTCTTCGTCGTCCCCGGCGTTCGCCCCGCGAACGGCAACGCGGGCGACCAGAAGCGCGTCGTCACCCCGGCGCAGGCGATGGCCGACGGCGCCTCGATCCTCGTCGTCGGCCGCCCGATCAGCCAGTCGGGCGACCCCGATCTTGCCGCGCGCGCGATCGAGGCGACGCTTTAACAGAAACACTCGTCATCCGGGCGAAGACCGGTATCTCACCGTCGCGGCATAGCGCGCCATGGAGATTCCGGCCTTCGCCGGAATGACGACAGGATAAGATGAACATGCCCCCACTCGTTAAAATCTGCGGTCTCAAGACTCTTGAAGAGGTCGATGCGGCCATCAAACATGGCGCGACCCACATCGGCCTCAATCATTATGAGCCAAGTCCGCGCTATGTCGATCTGAAGACGGCGGCGACCTTACGCAAGCGTGCGGGGCCGCACGTCAAGGTCGCGCTCCTGCTCGTCAATGCCTCGCAGCAATTGACCGGCCAGGCGCTCGCGGCTGTGCGCCCCGACATCATCCAGTTTCACGGCAACGAAACGCCCGAATGGCTCGCGGCGGTGAAGCGGCTTGTCCCCGCCGAAATCTGGAAAGCCGTGGGCTTGAAGGACGCCGGCACCCTCGAACGCGTGCAGAAATATCACGGCATTGCCCACCGCATCCTGTTCGACGCCCCCGCGGCGGCGATGCCCGGCGGTACCGGCACCCGCTTCGACTGGTCGCTGCTCGCAAACCATCGCCACAGCATGGACTGGGGCATCGCCGGCGGGCTGACTCCCGCCAACGTCGCCGAAGCGATCGCCGCGACCGGCGCGCCGCTCGTCGATGTATCCTCGGGTGTCGAAAGCGCGCCGGGCGTCAAGGATGTAGACAAGATCGCGGCGTTCCTTAAAGCGGCGGGTCGATGACCCACGCACCCAACAGCCTCCGCACCGGCCCCGACGAACGCGGCCATTTCGGCCAGTTCGGCGGGCGCTATGTCGCCGAAACGCTGATGCCGCTGATCCTTGATCTCGAGCGTCATTATCGTGCGGCGCAGGCCGACCCCGCGTTCAAGGCCGAGTTCGACTATCTGCTCAAACATTATGTCGGCCGGCCGAGCCCGCTGTGGCTCGCCGAGCGGCTGACCGAGCACCTCGGCGGCGCGAAGATCTACCTCAAGCGCGAGGATCTCAACCACACCGGCGCGCACAAGATCAACAATTGCATCGGCCAGATCCTGCTCGCGAAACGGATGGGCAAGACCAAGATCATCGCCGAGACCGGCGCCGGCCAGCACGGCGTCGCGACCGCAACCGTCGCCGCGCTGTTCGGCCTGCCGTGCACCATCTTCATGGGCGCGGTCGACGTCGCGCGCCAGCAGCCGAACGTGTTCCGCATGAAGCTGCTCGGCGCCGAAGTCGTCGCGGTCGAATCGGGCGCGAAGACGCTGAAGGACGCGATGAACGAGGCGCTGCGCCACTGGGTCGCGAACGTCCACGACACGTTCTACATCATCGGCACCGTCGCCGGCCCACACCCCTATCCCGAACTCGTCCGCGATTTTCAGTCGGTGATCGGCGACGAGGCACGCGCGCAGATCCTCGAAGCCGAAGGCCGCCTCCCGGACATGCTGATCGCTCCCGTCGGCGGCGGCTCGAACGCGATCGGCCTGTTCCACCCCTTCCTCGACGACGCCGAGGTCGAGATCGTCGGCGTCGAGGCCGCGGGCGAAGGCCTCGACGGCAAGCACGCCGCCAGCCTCGCGGGCGGCCGCCCCGGCATCCTCCACGGCAACAAGACCTATCTGCTGCAGGACGAGGATGGCCAGATCACCGAGGCGCACAGCATCTCGGCGGGGCTCGACTATCCGGGCATCGGGCCGGAACATAGCTGGCTCCACGAAATCGGCCGCGTTCGCTACGAACCCGTCACCGATGCCGAGGCGCTCGCGAGCTTCCAGAAGCTGACCAAGCTCGAAGGCATCATCCCGGCGCTCGAAAGCGCGCACGCGATCGCCGCCGCCGAACGCATCGCGCCGACGCTGGGCAAGGACAAAATCATCATCGTCAACTGCTCGGGCCGCGGCGACAAGGACATCTTCACTGTGGCCGATGCGCTGGGGGTGGAACTCTAATGCAATCGAAGCCGGTTCGGATTTTTACCGATTTCTGCCTCTTTCTGGTCGTCTTGTCGTTCGCCGACCTGCTGTTTCGGTATGGCTTGAATTTCGACGCTTGGAATCTCGCCTCCGCAAGACTGGCCTATAATGCGAGCATTGCTGCCGTGTTCGCGATTGTCTTTTATTTGAGGGCGCCTTCCCGATGACCCGTTTCGCAGCTACCTTTGCCAAGCCGCGCCCGGCGCTCGTTGCCTTCATCACCGCGGGAGACGGCGACACCGGTGCAAACCTCGACGCGCTCGTCGCCGGCGGCGCCGATGTGATCGAGCTCGGCATGCCGTTCACCGATCCGATGGCCGACGGCCCTGCGATTCAGGCCGCGAATTTGCGCAGCCTCGCGAAGGGCACGACGACCGCCGACATCTTGAAGATGGCCGGCGCTTTCCGAGATCGTCATCCCGCCATTCCGCTTGTGCTGATGGGATACGCCAACACGATGGTGAACCCACAACTGGAAGACTTTGCAGAGATGGCTGCGTTGGTTGCAGACGCCGGTGTGGATGGCATCATTTGCGTCGATATTCCGCCTGAAGAGGATCGGGAACTCGACGCGTATCGGCAGTATGGAGTCGACATCATCCGCCTCGCCACGCCCACGACCGACACGGCGCGCCTGCCCGCCGTACTCAACGGCGCAGGCGGTTTCCTCTATTATGTCTCGGTCGCCGGCATCACCGGCCTCCAGCAGGCCGCGCAGACGAGCATCGACGAGGCCGTCGCGCGCCTGAAAGCCGCCACCGATCTGCCCGTCGCGGTCGGCTTTGGCGTCCGCACCCCTGCGCAGGCGGCCGAGATCGCCAAGGTCGCCGATGGCGTGGTCGTCGGTTCGGCCTTCATCGACATCATCGCTGAGCATGGCGACGCCGCCCCGCCCTATGTCGAGGCCTTCACCCGCTTACTCGCCGATGCTATTCACGGCGCAAAGGAGATCGCCGCATGAGCTGGCTCGACCGCGTTCGCAACGCCCTGCCCTTCGCCGCCAAGCGCGATACCGCCGACAATCTTTGGCACAAGTGCCGCCAATGCCAGCAGATGGTGTTCGTCAAGGAGTGGGAAGACAATCTCAACGTCTGTCCGCGCTGCGACCATCACGACCGCATCGGCGCGACCGAGCGTTTCGCGCAGCTCTTCGACGGCGGACTGCACGAGATGATCGCCGCCCCCGCGGCGCCCGAGGACCCGCTGAAGTTCCGCGACACCAAGAAATATGTCGATCGCATCAAGGCGGCGCGCGCGCAAACCGGCGACCGCGATGCCTATCAAAATGCCTTCGGCCGCATTTCGGGCCAGGGTGTCGTGATCGGTGTCCAGGATTTCGCCTTCATGGGCGGGTCGATGGGCGTCGCCGTGGGCGAGGCCTTCGTCGCCGGGGTCGAACAGGCGATCAAGCGCGGCACGCCCTATATTGCGATCACCGCCGCGGGCGGGGCGCGCATGCAGGAAGGCACGCTGTCGCTGATGCAGATGCCCCGCGCCACCGTCGCGCTCGCGCGCCTGCGCCGCGCGGGCCTGCCCTATATCGTGCTGCTCACCGATCCGACGACGGGCGGCGTGACCGCCAGCTATGCGATGCTCGGCGACGTGCAGATCAGCGAACCCAAGGCGCTGATCGGCTTTGCCGGCCAGCGCGTGATCGAAAATACGATCCGCGAAAAACTGCCCGAAGGTTTCCAGCGCGCCGAATATCTGCTCGATCACGGAATGATCGACATGGTCGTGCACCGCAAGGAACTGCCCGAAACACTGGGTCGCCTGATCGGCTATCTGGCGCCCGAAAAGGCGGCGTGAGGCTTCCTCAATCCTCGTCATTGCGAGGAGCCGAAGGCGACGCGGCAATCCAGAGTCGCCTAAACCGCCCTGGATTGCTTCGCTTCGCTCGCAATGACGCTGATTATTTCTAGGCAAAGCCCTAATGCCCGACCACGCCCACAGCTCCGACCCCGCCGTCCAGGCCCAGCTCGACCGCCTCGCCGCGCTGTCGCCGGGCCGTGACATCCTCGGCCTCGAACGCATCGCCGAACTGTGCGCACGCCTCGGCAATCCGCAAAACCAGCTTCCGCGCACCTTCCATGTCGCGGGCACCAACGGCAAAGGGTCGACCTGCGCCTACCTCCGCGCGATCCTTGAGGCGAGCGGCCGCCGCGTTCACAGCTACACCAGCCCGCACCTCGTGCGCTTCAACGAACGCATCCGCATCGCCGGGACGCTGATCAACGACGCGCTGCTCGCGGTATTGCTCGAGGAGGTGCTGGATGAGGCCGAGGGGCTGCAAGCCAGCTTCTTCGAAGTCACCACCGCCGCCGCCTTCCTCGCCTTCGCGCGCATCCCGGCCGACGATTGTATCATCGAGGTCGGCCTCGGCGGCCGCCTCGACGCAACCAACATCATCCCGGCGCCCGCGGTTTGCGGCATCGCCTCGCTCGGCATCGATCATGAAGCCTTCCTGCTCGAACCCGAAGCCGGGACGCCCGCCGAACCCGCCGCGCGCATCGCGTGGGAAAAGGCGGGGATCATCAAACCCGACACACCCGTTGCAACCTTCAGCTACCCGCCCCTCGTCCGCGACGTCATCGCCGCCAAGGTCGCCTCCGTCGGCACCACGCTCTTTCCAGAGGGCGACGGCTGGACCGTAGAAGCTGACGGCGACGGCTTTCGCTGGACGTCGAAACTGGGTTCGATCGACCAGCCGCTGCGCCCACGCATGGCCGGCGCGTACCAGATGCGCAACGCCGGGCTCGCCATCGCGATGCTTCGCCTCGCCCTCGGCCCGCAGCCCGCCGACGCAGACATCGCGCGCGGGGTCGCCGACGCCAATTGGCCGGGGCGAATGCAGCTGCTCGGCCCGGGGCCACTGACCGCGCTGATGCCGGACGGCCATGACATCTGGATCGACGGCGGCCACAATCTCGATGCCGCGATGCAAGTCGCCAGTTTTCTCGACGATACGCTGGCGCGGCGCGAGCCGGTCGACCTCGTTCTGGGCATGCTGGCGAACAAGGATGCCGCCGCCTTCCTGCACATGCTCGCGCCGCATGTCCGGCGCGTGATGACGGTTCCGATCACCGGACACGACCATCACGACCCCGCTAGCCTTGCCAGGATCGCCCTCGGCGCAGGCATCGCCGCGGCGGTGCCGCGCGCCGATGTGGCAAGCGCGGTGCGCGCGCTCGCCGCCGACAGCCCGGCGCGAAACATCCTCATCGGCGGATCGCTCTACCTCGTCGGGCAGGCGCTCGATTTCAACGGGGAATGGCCGGTCTAGTCGAGCGGCCTTACGCGGTCTTCGGCGCCTTGCCCTTCCACGCCAGCAGCATACCGGCCACAAAGGCAATGAGCGAAGCGGCGAGGATATGGGTGCCGAGTTCGAGCTGCTGGTACATCAGCACGCCGACGAGGCCCGCGACGATCAGCGTGAAACCGAAAATGCGCCACGCGCCGACCGGCTGCTTGAGTTGCTGGTCATCGACAACGGCGGTCTGGCGGATGCTTTCCACTACATAGCCCTTGTTCCACAGGATCCAGAGCAGCAGCATCCCCGGGATCGCGGCGACCACCGTAAAGCCCCAGAAGCCGACCCAGCCAAGCTTCTCGGCGACGATGCCCGCCGGTCCAGCCATGAAGGTCCGCCCAACGCCGGCAAAGGACGACAGCAGCGCGAACTGCGTGGCGGTATAGGCGATGCTCGACAGGCCGGAGAGATAGGTGGTGAACACCGTCAGCCCGATGCCGCTCGTCAGATTTTCGGTGACGATCGCGGCGACGAGCATCCAGTAATGGTTACCGGTGGCGGCCAGGATCATGAACATGACGTTCGAGAACATCATCATCAGCCCCGAAATCAGCAGCGCGCGGCCCATGCCGAGCCACAACAGGAAAGGAGCCCCTAGCGCCGAACCGACAATGAGTGCCCCAAAGCCCCACATTTTATTGGCGGAGATATAGTCGAGGTCGGGAAAACCCAGGTCGACGATCATTGGCCCCAGCATCGTCTGCCCCATCGCATCGCCGACCTTATAGACGAGAACGAAACCGAGGATCAGAAACGCACCGTGGCGCGTCAGGAATTCGCGGAACGGGTTGACGACAGCCTCGGTCAGCCACTGCCCGGCCTTCATCCCCGCGGCATGTTCGAACCGGTCGACGAACTTGCCCGGCCCTGCCCACAGCGCGCCAATGATCGCGGGAACGATGCAAAAGGCGGTCAGGCCATAGGCGGTCGCCCAGCCCAGCCCCAGCCCTTCGCTCGACGCGAAATAGATCGTGCCCGCGCCCGCGATCAGATTGCCGGTGCGATACCCGAACTGGTTCGTTGCGGTGCCGTGCGCGAACTCGTCTTCTTCCAGAATCTCGATACGATAGGCGTCGATAACGATGTCCTGCGTCGCCGAGAGAAAGGCGGTGATCAGCGCCCAGACCGCGAACAGTCCGATGTCGCCGGGCTTCGGGTCGCTCGCGCCGAGCTGCCAGATCGCGACGAACAGCAACGCCTGGATGAAGAACAGCCAGCCGCGCCTTTGTCCGAACGTCTTGGTGAGGAATGGCAGCGGCAGCTTGTCGACCAGCGGCGCCCACAGGAATTTGAGCGTATAGGGAATACCCAGCGCGACCGCGAAGCCGATCGTCGCGGTGTCGATCCCGACCTTGGCAAGCCAGAAGGTCATCGTCGCGATCAGCAGCGTCAGCGGAAAACCGCTCGATATGCCGAGCAGGAAGGTAATCATCGGATTTTTGCGCAAATAGGGCCGGAACGCCGGGATCGATAGCGCGACGATCACCAGCCCGCCGAGGATCGCAACAAAAATAATAAACCGAATCAGATCAACCGACATGCCGATGCTCCCCGCGCATCCGCTCGGCGGACGCCTTGTTATGGGCCAAGGCCTATAGCCTTGGCTTCAAATTGGAAGCGGCTATTTATCGGCTGATCGCGCTCACGCCGCGGCGGGGCGCCAATAGGTCTGCAATCCGCTGACCTTGCGCGGCGGCTGGTTCTTGCACGTCATCGTTTCGACCGCGCGCAGCGCCGCGACGAGCGCCGAGGCGCTGTGTGGTTTGCCGAGGCAGGCGACCGCGATGTCGGCGGCGTCTTCGGGGCATTTTCCGGTCACCAGCAGCACCGCGATCCCGCGGTCGCGCGCGATCCGCGCCACCTCGCGCCCGGTCATATGGCCGGCAAGGCCCAGGTCGAGAACGACCGCATCGATCGCTTCGCCCGCAATGATCGGCACCGCGGCTTCGCCCGAATCGACCGTCGCGATGACATCGTAGCCGCTGTGTTTCAGCGTCCGCTCATTGTCGAACGCGACCAGCGGATCATCCTCGATGATCAGCAGCCGCTTGATGCAGGACGGGCGATGGACGAAGAGCATATACACTCCCTTTAACGTCGCCATGACTCGCTCCCGGCCTCCGTGCAAGATTGCTTCTGCTTGCCATCGACGAAGCGACACTTTTCCGGCTATGAGCGTGATCACAACGCAACACTTTTCATCCCGAATAACGACAAGAAAGCCGCATCTGTTCCCATGAACACACGCCGCCCACCCCGCCCCGCGCCCCGCGCGGCGCCGAAAGCCCTTGGCGATCGCGACGCCCCGAAAGGCCGCCGTGCCGCGCGCGGCGCCGCATCCGCGCTCAAAACCAAACCCGCCGAGGCCGAGCGCGAGGACGGGCCGCAGCGGATCGCGAAGCTGCTCGCGCGCGCCGGCGTCGGCTCGCGCCGCGACGTCGAGCGGATGGTCGAGGAAGGACGCATCGCGCTGAACGGCCAGGTCATCGTCCACCCCGCGCCTTTGCTCACCTCGCTCGAAGGGCTGACCGTCGACGGCAATCCCGTCGCGAAGCCCGTCTCGACACGCCTCTACCGCTTCCACAAACCCGCGGGCTGCATCACCGCGGCGCGCGATCCCAAGGGCCGCAAGACGATCTACGACTTGCTGCCCAAGGGCCTGCCGCGCCTGATGCCCGTCGGCCGCCTCGACTATAATACCGAGGGGCTGCTGCTGCTCACCAACGACGGCGAATTCAAACGCCAGCTCGAACTTCCCGCCAGCGGCGTCGAGCGCACCTATCGCGCGCGCGCCTTCGGCGACATCAGCCAGGCGCAGCTCGAGGAGCTCGCGATGGGGATCACGATCGACGGCGTCACCTACGGCAAGATCGACGCCAATCTCGAACGCCGCACCGGGCGCAACCAGTGGGTCGAAATGACGCTGACCGAAGGCAAGAACCGCGAAGTGCGCAAGGTGCTCGAACATTTCGGGCTGCAGGTCAGCCGCCTGATCCGCACGCGTTACGGCGCGTTCGAACTCGACGGCCTGCCGATGGGAGCGGTCGATGTCGTGTCGCGCGACGAATTGTTCAAATTCCGGCGGCATATGGGCTGATGGCGATGCGCGTGATTGCCGGAGAATGGCGGGGCCGCAAGCTGGTCGCGCCCAAAAACGATACAACGCGCCCGACCGCGGACCGCACGCGCGAGACGCTCTTCTCGATGCTGACGAGCCGCCTCGGCAGCTTCGAGGGGCTGGTCGTCGCCGACCTGTTCGCGGGGTCGGGCGCGCTCGGGATCGAAGCGCTGTCGCGCGGCGCCGGGCAATGCCTGTTCGCCGAGCAGGATCGCGACGCGCTCGATGCGCTGCGGAGCAATCTGTCGTCGCTCGGCGCCACGCCGCGCGCCGATGTGCGCGCCGGATCGGTCCTCGGCCTCGGCCCCGCCAAGCGCACTTACGACCTGCTGATGTTCGACGCCCCCTATGGCACCGCCGCGGCCAGCGTCGCGCTCGACAAAATGAATCGCCTCGGCTGGATCGGCCCCGACAGCTGGGTGTCGGTCGAAACCGCGCACAGCGAAACCATCGATGTTGCGGGCTTTGCCGTGGACACCGAGCGCAAGGTCGGGAAGGCGCGTCTGACGCTGCTCACCCCGATTTAGCGGCCGCTTTGATCGCAAGAAGCGGGACGCCGCGGCCGAGCGTCCACCGCTAGGGAATTCCCATGATGCAGCCGATACGATATCGCATGGAGGCCGGCGAATGGTCCATCCTGATCCTTCTTTCGGTCATGTGGGGCGGCTCGTTCTTCTTTCTCGAAATCGCGCTCGACGAATTGCCGCCGCTGACGCTTGTCCTGTGCCGGCTCGGGCTTTCGGCCTTGCTGATGGTCCTGTTCATGGCTTTCACGCGGCGCGCGATGCCTCGGCGTCCGGGGCTGTGGCCCGCGCTCTTCCTGCTCGCCGCGCTCAATAATGCCATCCCTTTCACGCTGTTTGCCTATGCCCAGACCCAGATCGCCAGCGGGCTCGCCTCGATCCTCAATGCCACAACGCCCTTGTGGGGCGTTATCGTCGCCCATCTGCTGACCTCCGACGAAAAGGCTACGCCGGCAAAGCTGGGCGGCGTGCTGGCAGGGATCGCCGGGGTTGCCGTGATGATCGGCGGCGATGCGCTGGACTGGCGCGGCGGCACCATGCTGGCGCAGCTCGCCTGCCTTGGCGCGACCCTGTGCTATGCGCTGGCGGGGGTTTACGGCCGCCGCTTTCGGGCCTGGGGCGTGCGGCCGCTGGAAGTGGCGACGGGCCAGTTGATTGCGGCCACGCTGTTGATCCTGCCGCTCGCGCTGTTCGTCGAGACGCCCTGGCATCTTCCAGTCCCGGGGATGCGGACGCTGTTCGCGGTCGCCGGACTGGCCATCCTGTCGACGACGGTCGCCTATTTTCTCTACTTCAGCCTGATCGAACGCGCCGGCGCGACCAATGCGCTCCTCGTCACCCTGCTCATCCCGGTCACCGCGATCCTGCTCGGCACATTGGTGCTGGGCGAGATACTGCGTCCGCGTCACTGGGCGGGCATGGCCCTGATCGCGGCCGGACTGGCGGCGATCGACGGCCGCCTTATCGACCGGTTTCGCCCGGACCCAAAACTATAGCCGTGCGGCGCCGCGCGGCGCGCGCCGGACCATCATCAGCCCGCCCCAGCTCACCGCGCCCGCCAGCACCAGATACAGCCCGACCGTCGCCGTGCCGCCGCGTTCGCTCAGCCATTGCGCTATGATCGGCGCCATCGCCCCGCCCAATATTCCGCCCAGGTTGAACGCCACCGAGGCCCCCGTATAACGCACGCGCACCGGGAACAAAGTCGTGAGCCACGCCCCGAGCGGGCCATAGACCAGCCCCATCACGAACAGCGCGGCGGCCAGCCCCAGCCCGACGATGAACCACGATCCCGACGCCAGCGACGGCCCGAACAGGAACCCGACCAGCACCGTCGCGCCGCATCCCCACGTCAGCACCTTTTGCGTGCTCGACGCATCGCTCGCATAGCCGGCAAAGACGATACCCACCGCCATGAACAGGATCGCGCCGAGCTGGATCAGCAGGAACTGCTCCTTCGGATAACCCAGCTCCGTCGTCCCGTGCGCGAGTGCGAAGGCGGTCGCGAGATAGAAGATGGCAAAGCAGGCGACGACCGCAAAGGTCCCCGCAAGCGTGGCGACCAGATGATGCCGCAGTAGTTCGCCGATCGGCACCCCGACCGGCGCCTCCTTCTCCAGCGCCTCGGCAAAGGCGGGCGTCTCGCCGATCTTGAGCCGCACCCAAAGCCCCAACCCGACGAGCACCGCCGAGACGAGGAACGGAATGCGCCATCCCCATGCCGCGAAATCGGCGTCGCTCAGCCACAGCCCGAGCAGCAGGAACAGCCCGTTCGCCGCGATGAAGCCGACCGGCGCGCCCAGCTGCGGCGCCATGCCGAAGCGCGCGCGCCATCCCGGCGGCGCATTCTCGACCGCAAGCAACGCCGCCCCGCCCCATTCGCCGCCCAGCCCGAAACCCTGCCCGAAACGCAATATGCAAAGCAGCAGCGGCGCCACCCACCCGACCATCGCATAGGTCGGCAGAAAGGCGATCAGCAGCGTCGAGGCACCCATCAGCATCAGCGACGCAACGAGCGTCGACTTGCGCCCGATCCGGTCGCCATAATGGCCGAACACGATGGCGCCGACGGGTCGCGCAAAAAAGGCGAGCCCAAAGCTCATGAAGCTGAGCAGCAGCTGCGCCGACGGCGACTCCGATGGAAAGAACAAAGGCCCGAACACCAGCGCCGCCGCGGTGCCATAGATATAGAAGTCATAAAATTCGACCGCGGTGCCGACAAGGCTCGCGGTCAAAATGCGGCGATGCGCGCGATAGGGTGCCAGATTCACGGCCAAAGCCTCTCCCCATTTGGTGACGGCGCCGCTTTGAACGCCCTGCCCCGTCCCATCAAGCGGAATGCGCGTTTGTCCGAACGCGCAAGATTGCGCTTGTGCAGTGCAGACTTATCGACGCGCCGTGCAAAGCGGCCGATGACCTGCGCAACTATCGACCTTGCCGCGAGTATTCTTGTGCCAGAAAGGGCCACATAAACACGCGGGCCCTGCTGATCCAATTGAAGGAGTAGGGTATGGGTGCAATTTCCAAGAGTTCAGGATCTCTGTTGCTGCTGGCCATGCTGGCCGGGCCAGCGACGGGCAGCCTGGCTGCGCAGCCGCAGGACACGTCCGGTGGCGAAGTCATGACGACCGTCTATGGCACGGCTCCGCCTGAAGCGGCAGAGATGACCAAGGGGCCCGAGATCGAAGGCATCATCTCCGCGCGCAGCGAAGGCAGGATGCAGGTCACGACCGCCGACGGCAACAACACGATTATCGCGCTCAATGAGAACACCCGGATCAAGTCCAGCGGTGGATTTTTGGGCCTCAACCGCAACAAGCTGGCCGCGGATTCGCTGCTCAACGGCCTACCGGTCAGCGTCGAGACATTGCAGGGCGGCGGCGACCTGGTGGCGAGCGAGGTCGAACTCAAGAACAAGGACCTCCGGACCGCATCGATGATCCATACCGGCACCAACCAGCGCTTTGCCGAACAGACCGCGGCAACCGAGGCGCTGCGCAGCCGCGTGGGCGATATCGACCAGTATAACGTCAAAGCCACGACGAACGTGAACTTCGACACCGGCAAGGCCGTGCTGTCCAGTCAGGCGCAAGCCGATCTCTGCGCTGCGGCAACCCAGGCCGAGGCGACGGATAACGCTCTGTTGCTGGTCGTTGGCTACACCGATTCCACGGGAAGCCAGGAACTCAACCAGGCGCTGAGCGAAAAGCGAGCGAGCCGCGTCGTCAATCATCTTCAGCAGGCCTGCGGCTGGAAACCCTATCGCATGCTGACCCCCACCGGCATGGCCGAAGCCGACCCGACAGCGGACAATAGCACCGCCGAAGGCAAGGCACAGAACCGCCGCGTTGCGGTGAACATTCTGGTCAGCAAGGGTCTTGACGGTCTGTAAGACGCTCGGGGTGGGCTTCGCCCACCCCGGGATTTTCGGCTGGGAAACGCCAATTCGGTCGTGACCGAAATTCGAAATCGGCGGCATTGGCGTGGGGCATGAGGTTGGCCGAAAGCGGCTGCTAGCCGTCACTTCATTCTCCGGTCGACAAGCGCGTTGGCGAAACCGCCGCGGCCGCGTTACACCCACCGGCCATGACATATCCTCCATTGCATCAACTCGGCATCATCGGTTCGGGTCGCGTGGCGCAAGCGCTCGCGCTGGCGCTCAGCCCGCATTCGGCCGCGCCGCCATTGCTGTGGGGTCGGTCGCCGGAAAAGCTGCGCGCCGCGGTCGCGCGCGTTGGCCGCGCAGCCGCCGCGTCCTCCGCCGATCGCCTGACGGCCGATTGCGATGTCATCGCCATCGCGGTTTCCGACGATGCTGTGGCGGCCATCGCGGCAGATACGGTCCGCACGATGCCGACAGGCCGTGCGCCTTTTGTTTTTCACGTCAGCGGGCGCAGCGGCGCCGCCATTCTCGAACCGCTCCGCGCTGCCGGCGCGCTGACGGCGGCGATCCACCCCGCCATGACCTTCACCGGGCATCCGCAGAACGAGGTGGTGCGAATGGCGCAGGCGCGTTTCGCAATCACCGGCTCTACGCCGGAAGCCATCGAACGGGCGAGAAGCATGGTCGGCTTGCTCGAAGGCACCGCCGTCGAAATCGCCGAGGAACGACGGTCGCTCTATCATGCCGGCCTCTGCCACGCGTCCAACCATCTGGTGACGCTTATGGCCGGCACATCGCGCGCTTTGGAGGTGGCGGGTGTCGACGACCCGGCGATGCTGCTTGCACCGCTCGTCCGCGCGGCACTGGAAAACAGCCTCGAGTCGGGCTTTGCGGCGCTGTCGGGGCCGTTGCTCAGGGGGGATAGCCAGACGATCGGCGATCATGTGGACGCGCTCGGCGCATATTGTCCCGAACTGCTCCCCGCCTATCGCGCCATGGCGCTCGCCACGGTGGATGAATTGGAACGCGACGGCTCTCCCCAAGCCCTCGCGATGGTTCGGGGCAAGCTCGCCTAGCTGACGGCAAACAGCCTCAGCGCACTGGACAGCCCGGTCGCTGTTCCCTAATCGTTCGCGCGTGACCGATACCCCTGCCCTTGTGCCCGATGCGTCCGATCCGCCCTATCTCGCTGGCCTGAACGGCCCGCAGCGCCAGGCGGTGCTCACCACCGAGGGCCCGGTGCTGATGCTCGCGGGCGCGGGCACCGGCAAGACCGCGGCGCTTACCGCGCGGCTCGGACATATCATCGCGACGCGGCGCGCCTGGCCGTCCGAAATCCTCGCGGTCACCTTCACCAACAAGGCGGCGCGCGAGATGCGCGAACGGATCGGCCGCATGATCGGCGATGCGGTCGAGGGTATGCCGTGGCTTGGAACGTTCCACAGTATCGCGGCAAAAATGCTGCGCCGCCACGCCGAGCTCGTCGGGCTGCAAAGCAATTTCACTATCCTCGACACCGACGACCAGCTTCGCGTGCTCAAACAGCTGATCCAGGCAGAGGGGCTCGACGAGAAACGCTGGCCCGCGCGCCAGCTTGCCGGCCTCATCGACAAATGGAAGAACCGCGGCCTCGTGCCCGGGGATCTCGACGCCGCCGACAAGGAATCCTACGCTGACGGCAAGGGCCAGCATTTCTACGCGCTCTATCAGGCGCGGCTGAAGACGCTCAACGCCTGCGATTTCGGCGACCTGCTGCTCCACATGCTGGTGATCCTCAAAAACCACCGCGACGTGCTCGCGCAATATCAGGACCGCTTCAAATATATCCTCGTCGACGAATATCAGGATACCAACGCCAGCCAATATCTCTGGCTGAGATTGCTTGCGCAGACCCGGAAAAATATCTGCTGCGTTGGCGACGACGACCAGTCAATCTATTCGTGGCGCGGCGCCGAGGTCGCGAACATCTTGCGCTTCGAAAAGGATTTTCCCGGCGCGACCGTGATCCGGCTTGAACAGAATTACCGCTCGACGCCGCAGATCCTCGCCGCCGCCTCGGCGCTGATCGCGCAGAACAGCGGCCGCCTCGGCAAGACGCTGTGGACCGAGCTCGAGCCCGGCGACAAGCTCCGCGTCGTCGGCGTGTGGGACGGCCCCGAAGAAGCACGGCGCATCGGCGAGGAACTCGAAAGCCTCCAGCGCCAGCGCGTCTCGCTCGACCACGCCGCCATCCTTGTCCGCGCGCAGTTCCAGACGCGCGAGTTCGAAGACCGCTTCATCGCGATCGGCATGCCATACCGCATCGTCGGCGGTTATCGCTTCTACGAGCGCGCCGAAATCCGCGACGCCCTCGCCTATCTCCGCCTCGTCCAGTCGAGCGCCGACGATCTGGCGTTCGAACGGATCATCAACACCCCGAAACGCGGGCTCGGCGACAAGGCGCTCGCGCGCATCCACCAGTTCGCGCGGGCCGAGCAGGCCCCGCTGCTCCACGCCGCGTCGCGGATCACCGAGACCGACGAACTGACCCCGCAGGCACGCCGCCAGCTTGCGAATTTTGTCGCCCAAATGCGCGGCTGGCAGGAAAAGGCCAACCAGCTCTCGCACCCCGAACTGACGCAGCTGATCCTCGACGAATCGGGCTACACTGCGATGCTCCAGGCTGACCGCAGCGTCGAAGCCGCGGGTCGCCTCGAAAACCTCTCCGAACTCGTCCGCGCGATGGAGGAATATGAAACGCTCGAGGAATTCCTCGAACATGTCAGCCTCGTCATGGACCGCGACCAGAACGACGACACCGAGACCGTCACGATCATGACGATCCACGCCGCCAAGGGCCTCGAATTCGACCATGTCTTTCTCGCCGGGTGGGAGGATGGCGTTTTCCCGTCGCAGCGCTCGATGGACGAAGGCGGCACCGCCAGCCTCGAGGAAGAACGCCGCCTCGCCTATGTCGCGATCACCCGCGCCCGCCAGCGCGCGAGCATCTATCACGCCGCGAACCGGCGCATCTATGGCCAGTGGATGAGCAGCATCCCCAGCCGCTTCATCGCCGAAATCCCGCCCGAACATGTCGACAGCGAAAACAGCTTCGGCGGCGGGGCATCTTTGTGGCGCGCCAACTGGTCGGCGCAGGGCGATCCCTTCGCGCATGTCGCCGAGCGCCAATCGGCGCGCACGATGACGCGCGGCCCGGCATGGCAGCGCGCCGTCGCCGGCTCCTCGACCGTCACCCGCGCCCCGGCACCGTCGGAGCGTGGTCCCGCCGCATCGGTCGGGGCCAAGGCGCGCGCCGATCTCGCGATCGGCATGCGCGTGTTCCACGAAAAATTCGGTTATGGCGGCATCACCGACATCGACGGCAACAAGCTCGAAGTCGACTTCGAACAGGCGGGCAGCAAGAGAGTCCTCGACAGCTTCGTCAAGCTCGCCTGATTCTTATTGTCAACTATATCAGTTATGATATGTCGTCCCATGCGGCCACGAGTCGCGTTTTGGGAGAATCTTCAATGAAAATGAAGCTCTTAGCGGGCTTGATGGCGCTCGCCCTGGCCGGCTGCTCGGAACGGGCATCCAAGGATGCCGCGACCACTGAAAGTCCCGCCGCCGCCGAAGCCGCAGCCGATGCCGGTTCTCCCCGGATCGGCATCGAAGCCGCCCCCGGCGTCGCCTTCGACTATGCCTATACCTTCCGCCTCGCCGACGACCGCATCTCGAAAGTCCAGGAAGAGCATGCCGCCGCCTGCGAAACGCTCGGCGTCCAGCGCTGCCGCATCGTCGACGTCCGCTACCAGCTCACCGACGAAAAGCTCGTCGAGGCGCAGACCCAGTTCAAACTCGACCCCGGCATCGCTCGCAAGTTCGGCGCCAATGCGATCGCGAGCGTCGAAAAGGCCGAGGGCGTCCTCGCCGACGCGAGCGTCGCCGGCGAAGATGTCGGCACCGAAATTCTCGCCTCGCAACAGCGCAGCGCCGGTTCCGAAGCCGAAATCGCCCGGCTCGAAGGCCGGCTGAAATCGGGCGGGCTCGACAAGCGCGAACGCGCAGAACTGCTGGCGCAGATCAGCCAGCTGCGCCGACAGATTGGCGACGAGCGTCAGAGCCGCCGGTCCGGAGAAGCACGCATCGCCTGGACGAGCGTCGCGTTCAATTATGTCAGCGACGGCGGGTTGCCGGGCATCGGACATGAAAATCCCTTGGCCAGCGCCGGTGAGACGCTGATGCGCAGCGGCAGCACGGCGCTGACTTTCGTCCTTACGCTCGGCGCGGCCATCCTGCCTTGGGGACTCCTCCTCGCGCTGCTCCTTGCCTTCTGGCGCAGCCGGTTCGTGAGCGCCGTCCGTCAACAATTGCGGGCAAAGCCCGCGGCGAGCGATCCGGCGACGCCGCCCGCAAGCTGAAGCACGGCAGGGCGTCGCTTGCAAAGGTCCGGTGCCGCGTTATGGCAAGAGCCATGACGGGGCAGGCAACATGGCTGGACCAGGCGCGCGACGCCCACCACCGCGGCGATGTCGCGGCGGAAACCAAGGCGCTCGACGATGCGATCCGCGCCGACCGCGGCAATATCGCGGCATTGCTCGCCATGGCCGAACTCAAACGCCGCTTGGCCGACGACCGCGCGGCGGGCAGCTTCTACCGTCTCGCGCTCGGCACCGCCGCCAATGCGCGAAGTGTCCCCCCTGCCCTCCATCCGGGCCTCCAGCGCGCCGAACAATTTCTTGCCGCGACCGATCGCGCCTTTGCCGATCATTTGCTCGGCCAGTTGCGCAGCGCAGGGATCGACGCCGGCACGGCGACGCCGCGCGTCGCCGAGGCCTTGCGGGTGCTCGCGGGCGAACAGCCGCTCTACCTGCAACAGCCGAGCATGTTTTATTTCCCCGGCCTTGCGCAGCGTCCCTTTTTCGAGCGCGATATGTTCGACTGGGTGCCCGATGTCGAAGCCGCAACCGATGCGATCCGCGCCGAATTGCTGGCCTTGGTCGACACCGCGTCCGATCGCTTCGGCCCTTATGTCACCGCCAGCCCCGACCGTCCGCCGCCGAACAATCCGCTGCTGGACAAACCCGACTGGGGCGCCGCCTGGCTGTGGAAGGACGGGGTCGTCGCCGACGGGATGGAAACGCTCTGCCCGGCGGCGCTCGCCGCGCTGGAGCACGCTCCGCAGCCGGTGATCCCGGGCCGCGCGCCGCTCGCGCTCTTCTCGCGGCTCACCCCCGGAACGCATATCCAGCCGCATCACGGCATGCTCAACACCCGCCTCATCTGCCACCTGCCGCTGATCGTGCCCGACGACTGCGGATTGCGGGTCGGTGCAGAGACGCGAAGCTGGCGCGAAGGCGAACTGCTGATTTTCGACGACAGTTTCGAACATGAAGCGTGGAACCGCGGCACCCGCGATCGCACGATCCTGCTGTTCGAAATCTGGCGCCCCGACATCGACGCCGACGAACGCGAGCAATTGACCCGCATTTTCTCCGCGATCGACAGCTATGCCGAACAATGAAAGCCAAAGGGACAGGAAGACGATGACC
This sequence comes from Sphingopyxis sp., assembly GCF_036675685.1. Taxonomy (GTDB): domain Bacteria; phylum Pseudomonadota; class Alphaproteobacteria; order Sphingomonadales; family Sphingomonadaceae; genus Sphingopyxis. The sequence goes on along the minus strand of NZ_JAKFEM010000022.1, from coordinate 267,561 downwards.
AATCCGGGAATGGACGCCGACATCTACGAAGCCTTCATCGAACAGCTGCAGCGCTATGTCCGCGAGCGGCTGATCCCGGCGGAAGACCAGCTCGAAGAACTTGGCCGCGTTCCCGACGACATCCTCGCCGAAATGCGCGAGATGGGCCTGTTCGGCGTCACCATGCCGGAGGAATATGGCGGGGCGGGCATGAACGTCAGCCAGTATGTCGGCTTCATCCGCGAGATCGCCTATGCCTCGCCTGCCTATCGCTCGATCATCTCGATCAACATCGGCATGGTGTGCAAATCGCTCGTCGGCTTCGGCACCGAGCAGCAGAAGGAGCACTGGCTCCCCAAACTGGCCATGGGCGCCATCGCCGCCTTCGGCCTCACCGAACCCGACAGCGGGTCGGACAGCGCGGCGATGAAGACCCGCGCGGTGCGCGACGGCAACGGCTATGTGCTCAACGGCACCAAGCGTTACATCACCAACGCGCCCTTCGCCGACGTCATCCTCGTGATGGCGCGCACCAATGCCGAGGCGCTGCCCAAGAACGCCCATGTCAGCGCCTTCATGGTCCCGCGCGACGCGCCCGGCGTGTCGATCGGCAGGCCCGATGGCAAAATGGGCCAGGCCGGATCGCAGATCGCCGACGTGATCCTCGAGGATGTGCATGTCGATGGCGACGCGCTGCTCGGGGGCGAGGAAGGCATCGGGTTCCGCGCCGCGATGCAGAGCCTCGACAACGGCCGCCTGTCGGTCGCCGCGGCCAGCGTCGGCTATGCGAAGCGAATGCTCGACGCCGGCCTTAAATATGCAATGGAGCGCAAGGCGTTCGGTGAGCCCATCGCCAATTTTCAGCTGATCCAGGCGATGCTCGCCGACAGCAAAGCCGAAATCTATGCCGCCGAATGTATGCTTGCCGACGCCTGCGCACGCGCCGATCGCGGCGAGAAAATCCTGGTCGAAGCGGCAGCGACCAAGATGTTCGCGAGCGAAATGTGCGGGCGCGTCGCCGATCGCGTCGTGCAGATCCACGGCGGCGCCGGCTATCTCAAGGAATATCTGGCCGAACGCTTCTATCGCGACTGCCGCATTTACCGGATTTATGAAGGGACGACGCAGATCCAGCAGCTAGTCATCGCAAAGAACATGATTCGCGATTTTGCGGGCTGATGGATCGGAAGGGTCGCTGGTGGAGCCGAGGGGAATCGAACCCCTGACCTCTGCAGTGCGATTGCAGCGCTCTCCCATCTGAGCTACGGCCCCGCGACCGGCGGGGTCTTAACGGCACTGTTTGGCAGTGGCAACGGCTTTTCTGACGAATGCCGCTGTCGCCGGGTGAAATTGAGGAATGGGGGGATTCCGATGGCCAAGGCATGGCATTTGACCAGTCGTCCGCAAGGACTGCCGACGAGAGATAATTTTGCGCTTCGCGAGGTGCCCGACGGGCCGCTGGACAAGGACCAGATGCGTGTCCGCAACCTGTGGCTTTCGGTCGACCCCTATATGCGCGGACGCATGAACGAGGCGAAAAGCTACGCCGCGAACTTCCAGATCGACCAGCCGATGACCGGCGGCGCGATCGGCGAAGTCATCGAAAGCGCGATGGAAGGTTTCGCGCCGGGCGACCTGATCCTCCATATGGGCGGTTGGCGCGACGGCGGGATCATCGGCCTCGACATGATGCCCAACAAGCTCCCCACCGAGGCGCTGGCCGCGGGCCTGACCCCGCAGACCTTTCTGCACAATATGGGGCTGACCGGCGGCACGGCATGGATCGGCCTGCTTCGCATCGCCGCCGCCAAGCCTGGCGATACGGTGTTCGTTTCCGCCGCGGCGGGTGCGGTGGGCTCGGCGGTCGTGCAGATCGCCAAGGCCCGCGAAATGACCGTGATCGGTTCTGCCGGCGGCGCCGAAAAATGCGCGTGGGTCAGGGATTTGGGCGCCGATGCGGTGATCGATTATAAGGCGGAACCGGTGCTTTCGGGGTTGGCACAGGCGCTGCGGGATCTCGGGAAATCCGGGGTCGATGTCTATTTCGACAATGTCGGCGGCGAGCATCTCGACGCCGCCTTTGCGGTCGCCAACGATTTCGCGCGCTTCGCCATCTGCGGAATGATCGACGTCTATAACGACACCAAGCCGCAGGAGATGAAATATCTCGTCCGCGCCATTCCGGCGCGAATCCGCATGGAAGGCTTTATCTACACCGACCAGTTCATCGACTGCATGGAAGAATTCCATGCCGACATGGGCGGACTGATCGCGAGCAGCGCCGTCACGATGCGCGAAACGGTACACGACGGGCTGGAATCGGCGCCGGACGCCTTCCTCGGCCTGTTCTCCGGCGGCAATATCGGGAAAATGCTGGTCAGGCTCTGACCAGCACCCGCGTCAGCTACCGAAACCGACCGACAGGAAACCCGGCATCGGGCCGTTCCAGCCGTCGTCCGGACCATCCTGATCGTCGTGTCTGGGCGACGGTGCCGGTTTGCGATCGGCGCGGGGCTTCCGCTCTTCGCGCGGCTTGGCCGGCTGCGCTTCAGCGGCAGCTGCAGGGCGTGACTCCGGCGCCTTATCGGGCTTCGCGGCACTTCTGCCGCGCCCGCCGCGCGCCGAACGTTCGCGCCTCGGCTCGCCTTCTGCTTCGTCGCGGGCCGGTTTAGCCGCTTCGGCCGCCGGTGCCCCGCCGCCATGGACGGGAATCTTGTACCCGGTCAGCTTCTGGATGCTGTCGATCGCCTCGTCATCGGATGGCGTCACCAGCGTAAAGGCGCGTCCCTGGGCGCCCGCACGGCCGGTACGGCCGATGCGGTGGACGTAATCGTCGGGGTGCCACGGTGCATCGAAATTGAAGACGTGGCTGACGCCCTTGACGTCAAGGCCGCGCGCCGCAACGTCGGATGCCACCAATATGTTGATCGTACCGGCCTTGAACCGGTCGAGTTCGGCGGTGCGGCTCGACTGGTCCATGTCACCCTGAATCTCGCCCGCCTTGTAGCCGTAGCGCTGCAGCGATTTTGCCAGTTCGCGCACGGTGGTTTTGCGGTTGCAAAAGACGATGGCGGTGCCGACCTTCTCGGCCTCGATCAGGCTGCGGAGCGTATCGCGCTTGTTGCGTTCGGAGGTCTTGACCAGAAACTGCTCGATATTCTCGTTCCGGCTCGCCGGACGCGCGACCTCGATCGTCTTCGGGTTCGACAGGAATTTGTCCGCCAGCCGTTTGATCGGCGCGGGCATCGTAGCCGAAAAGAGCAAGGTCTGCCGAGTCGCGGGCAGCTTGGTACAGATATTCTCGATGTCGGGGATGAAGCCCATGTCGAGCATCCGGTCGGCCTCGTCGATCACGAGCAGGTTGCAGCCGGTCAGCAGGATCTTGCCGCGTTCGAACAGATCCATCAGGCGGCCCGGCGTCGCGATCAGCACGTCGACGCCCTTTTCCAGCGCCTTGACCTGATCGCCCATCTGCACGCCGCCGATCAGCAGCGCCATCGACAGCTTGTGATACTTGCCGTATTTTTCAAAATTCTCCGCGACTTGCGCTGCGAGTTCGCGCGTGGGTGCGAGGATCAGCGAGCGCGGCATCAGCGCGCGAGCGCGGCCGTGGGCAAGAATATCGATCATCGGCAGCACGAAGGATGCGGTCTTGCCGGTCCCCGTCTGCGCAATGCCGATGATGTCGCGCATCATCAATACCGACGGGATGACTCCCGCCTGAATCGGCGTCGCTTCATTGTAGCCCGACTCGTCGATGGCGCGCAAAAGTTCGTCGGAAAGGCCGATGTCGGCAAATTTCATAAGGTTAACATGTCCGGAAAAGAGGATGCGCCCAGCCGCCCACGCAGGCGAGCGTTGCCGCGGCCCTTGGGCAAATAGCGATGAAAAGTCAAGGAAAGGCTATTAAAAGCGCGATCAATCGTCGTCGCGGACCGGAACCATCAACCGGAACTTGTCGATCTCGCACTTGGCGCCGGTTCGCGCGTGAATCTGGTCGCGATCCTCGCAGAGCTGCCCGTCCTTGCTGCCCTGCATGTAGAAACCGGCATAGAAGTCGAGCGCGCGGCAGCCGCGATTGAGCTGGGCGCGCAGCCGCTGCCGCTGCCGCGTGATCAGGTCGATGCTGTCGCGCTGGACCGCCTGCATCCCCAATATGTTGCGCATCGACACGCATTTGGGCGCCTTTTTCTCTTTCCAGACGACCGGCAATTCGGTGGCGCGCCTGGAAGGCGCCGGTCCCGCGGCGAAATTGTTGAGCGGCGAACGTTGCGCGGGCACACGGATGATGAGCTGCTGTTCGATTACCACTTGCCAGAAGGACGCGGTCTGTTCGGGGGTTCGCTGGGACACTGCAACCAACTGCTCCGGCGCGGCAACGGGCGTCGCCGCGTCAGCCGCCGGTGCGGAGGCCGCGAACCACAGGAATGCCGCCGTCAGCACAACCGCGCTGCCGCTCCTTCGGCGTCCTGACAAAAGATGCTGCTCACCTGTGGCTCCCGCGTCCAAGTCCGCTGGACGAAAAGATACTATTCGTCCATCGCCCCCTTTAACAAGGATGATTGAACATCAAATGAACTGCTGTCGACCCCTGCCCGCCCGCGGCCCGGTTTGCGGCGGTGAAAATTTCCGGAGTGGAACGGCATGACGCGCCCGCCATCTGCATCGCTGCTCGATGCTCTCGCAAAATTGCTCGGTCCGAAGGGATATAGCGCCGACACTGATGTGATGGCGCCGTGGCTGACCGATTGGCGCGGCAAATATCATGGACGTGCCGCGGCGATGCTGTCGCCGGCAACCACCGGAGAGGTGGCCGCGATCGTGCGCCTCTGCGCCGAAGCACAGGCCGCGCTCGTGCCGCAGGGTGGCAACAGCGGCATGGTCGGCGGGGCGACCCCCGATGCAAGCGGCGATCAATTGCTGATCAGTCTGCGACGCATGAACCGCGTGCGCGGGATCGACACCGCCGCGCAGGTCGCCGTTGCCGAGGCGGGTGTGATTCTCGAGAATTTTCACAATGCCGTCCTGGCGCACCAGCTTCGCTTTCCGCTCACCCTGGGGGGTAAGGGATCGGCGACCATCGGCGGGCTGGTGTCGACCAACGCGGGCGGCACGCAGGTACTTCGCCACGGCACGATGCGTGCGCTGGTGGCCGGCGTGGAGGCCGTACTGCCCGACGGCAGCATTTTCGACGGGCTCGCGCCGCTCAAAAAGGACAATCGCGGCTATGACCTGCGGCACCTGTTTTGCGGCGCCGAGGGGACTTTGGGGATCGTCACCGCCGCCTGTCTGCGCCTCGTCCCCTCGGCCGCGGCCCGGCGCACCGCGTGGATCGGGGTCGATTCGCCCGAAAGCGCGCTCGTGCTCCTGCGCCGGCTCGATACCGCGATCGGCCGCGAACTCGAAGGGTTCGAACTGATTCCGCATGGCTGCCTTGATGCCGTGCTGCGTCATATCCCCCAGACGCGCGCGCCGCTCGCGGCCGCGCATCCCTGGTATGTCCTGACCGAGCTCGCGGGTGAAAACGACCAGTCCTTGGGCGAGGCGCTCGAACAGCAGCTCGCCGCGGCGCTGGATGCCGGGCTGATCCGCGACGTCGTGATCGCCAAAAGCGATCGCGAGAGCGACGATTTCTGGCGGCTCCGCGATTCCATTTCCGAGGCCGAGCGGGCCGAAGGGCCGGCGCTGCAGCACGACATCAGCGTCCCCGTCGACCTGATGCCGGCCTTCATCGCCGAAAACCCAGGCCGGCTGGAGCAAGCCTTTCCCGGCGCGCGCGCCTTGTCTTTCGGACATCTGGGCGACGGCAATGTCCATCACCACGTCCAACCCCCAGCGGACGGCGATGGCGCCGCGTGGCTTGCGGCGCATGGCGCTGCGGTCAGCCGGCTGGTCTATTCGCATGTCATCGAACTGGGCGGGTCGATTTCGGCCGAGCATGGCATCGGGCAAATGAAGCGCGACATCCTCGCCGAACTCGACAGCCCGGCGCGATTGGCCGCGCTGCGCGGTGTCAAGGCGGGGCTCGATCCGGTAGCCATCTTCAATCCCGGCAAACTGATCGCCTGACGGGTTTATCCGGCCGCCGGGCCGTTCCGCGCCATCGCCCTCTTGCGCCGAGGGACGCGGGTCAATAAGGCGCTTTATCTTTTTAGTCCCCGACCGTCGGGACACCCTACCGGAGTTCGATCATGGCCACTGCGCCCGCCCCTGCCAACCTGCCGCTTTTCTACAAGGACCTCGCACCGCTTTCGAGCGTCGACCATGCCGATTTTCACGCGCGCCCGCTCGACAAGGCCGATTTCCTGATCAACCAGCACGCGATCCCGCTGACGTCCGACGAGTTCGTGTCGGCTTGCCGCTTTTTCCCGATCGTTTTTTCGGCGGGCGACAATCCGGTTCCGCTCGCGCTGATGGGCCTCAACGAAGGCGTGAACACCTTTGTCGACGACGAGGGCAAGCTGGTCAATCCGGTCTATGTTCCGGCCTATATCCGCCGTTACCCCTTCCTTCTCGCCCGGCTTCAGCAGGATTCGGAAGAATTGTCGCTGTGCTTCGATCCGACCTCGAACGCCATCGGCAAGTTCGAGGAAGGCGATGCACTGTTTGAAAACGGGCAGCCCACCGCCCCCGTCCAGGCCGTTCTCGAATTCTGCAAGAATTTCGAAGAAGCCGGCCAGCGCACCGGCATGTTTGTCGACGAGCTGAAAAAGGCCGACCTGCTGATCGACGGCGAAGTCAGCATCCAGCAGGAAGGCAGCGACAAACCCTATATCTATCGCGGTTTCCAGATGGTCGACGAGAACAAGCTGCGCGAACTGCGCGGCGACGTCCTGCGCAAGTTGATGCAGAACGGCATCCTTGGCCTGATCTTTGCCCACCTCTTCTCGCTGCAGCTGATGCGCGAAGTTTTTGCCGAGCAGGTCAAAGCTGGCAAGGTGCCGGAAATCGTGGAGGTTCCGACCGTCTGAGGACGTTGACGCCCAGGGCCACCGTGGCAGACGCCGGCAGCACCGCCGGTTTGCGTCATGCCAAGGTGGCCATATGGCTGACCGGCGATCGGGCTGGCGATGATCGTCAAATCCGGTCTCGCCATGTCGGTCGGGGATGGGCCGCGCAAAACGCGCGCCGCAGCGACTTTGAAACAATGATTTGTCCGTCGCGCGGGACTTATCGGGCGGATAAGCCCCTTTTGACCGTTGCGCTGTCCGACGCGTCAGAAATCTATTGCGAGCCCCTTGAGCTCCCAGTCGCCATAGCGCACCGGATTGCGCCCGCCCGGTTGATCTTCGGGCTTGTCCTCGCGGACCGGCTCGGGCGCGGGGACCGGGTCGTTGGTCCAGCTTGCGGGCGCCTTTACATGCGCGGGTCGCTTCGTCGCGCGGCGCGTTTCGCCGATGGTGCCGTTTTTGCTGCTGTCGATCATGATGCCGTCCCTATAGGATTTTCCATGCCCCACGCCAACCTCGCCGATTCCCGTCATGAATGACCGCCGTCCACCCCGAAAACGGCGCGCGTCGAACGAAGCCGATCCGCCGGGCACCGCGCAGCGCCGCGCGGCGCTGCGACTTCTCGATGCGATCCTGCGGCGCGGCGATCCGCTGGACGTCGCGATGCACGCGGCGGCGCAGGGCCTGACCGGCGCCGACCGCGCCTTTGCCGTGGCGATTGCATCCGAAACGCTGCGCTGGATGGTCGATCTCGACGCGTTGATCGACAGCGCGACGACCGAAATCCTGCCCGATGACGTCAAGGCGCGCTCCGTGCTGCGGATCGCGCTGGCGCAATTGCTGGTGCTCAAAAGCCCCGCCCATGCGGTTGTGTCGACGGCCCTGCCGCTTGTCGCGGGCGGGCCACGACGACTGGTGCACGCGATATTGTCGCGCGCGCAGCAGGAGGAATGGCAGCTCCCCGAACGCGCCACCCTGCCGGCCGCCACAGCGGAACGATGGACCGGGCAATGGGGCGCCGAGATGACCGACGCCGCCGAGGCTGCGTGGAGCGCCCCGCCGCCGATCGACCTCAGCTTCGCCGCCGAGCCGGGGGCCGACGAATGGCCCGATGCCGCGTCGTTCGCGCCGCGTCATCGCCGCCTGCCGCGCGGGCAGGCGGTCGAGGACATGCCGGGCTATCGCGAAGGCGGTTGGTGGGTGCAGGATGTGGCGGCAAGCGTGCCCGCGCGCCTGCTCGGCGCCGGCGAAGGCCGGACCGTACTCGACCTTTGCGCCGCGCCGGGCGGAAAGACGATGCAGCTCGCGGCGGCGGGATGGCATGTCGTCGCGGTCGATGCCAGCGCGAAACGGCTCGACCGGCTGCGCGCCAATATGGAACGCACCGGCCTTTCCGCCGACATCGTTCAGGGCGATATTCGCTCGTGGGCGCCCCGGGAGCCTGCCGATGCCGTGCTCCTCGACGCACCCTGCTCGGCGACGGGCATTTTCCGGCGTCATCCCGACGTGCTGCATCGTATCGAGCCCGCGCAAATTGCGGAAATGGCCATATTGCAGACCGAATTGCTCGCGCGCGCGGCACGCTGGGTCAAGCCGGGCGGCGTCTTGATCTATGCGACCTGCTCGCTCGAACGCGCCGAGGGCGAGGATCAGGTGTCGACTTTCCTCGATCGTCACAAGGGTTGGGCGATCGACCCCGCCCGCACCGTTGAGCTGCCAAGCGCTGTCGCCCCCGATGCCAACGGCCTTGTTCGCACCGTGCCCGGCATGCTCGCCGACGCCGGCGGTCTCGACGGCTTTTTCATCGCGCGATTGCGCGCGCCGTCAGATTGATCGGCGCGAGAGGCGATAGAGTGCGAGTTCGCCATAATCCTTGGCGAGCCGGACCTTGCCGACATAGTCGCAGTCGAAATCGCGGGAATTGGCAAGCGCCAGCATCGCGGCGAGCGGCTGCGTGCAATAGACCTGCCCGACCAGCGTGACCGGTTCGATCCGCGCGGTGCGGGTCACTTCGGTGCCGTACCATAGTTCGTTGCCGACGACAGGATCGTGGCCGCGATAGATCGGGCCGAAATGAATGCCGGTGCGCATCCCGGCCTTTTGCCCGTCGAGCCCGAGTTCGGGTGGAAGGACGTTTAATTTCTCCTGCATAGCCAACGCGATGCGCGCCGCCGTTGCCGGATTGCCGATGATGGCATAGACGGCATCGCCCCACGTATTGCGGAACAGCACGGCATCGCCGAAATCGTCGAGGATGCGGCCGATGCCACCCATCACGTCGCGGGCGAAAATCGGCAATTCGGCCTCGCCAAGCTTTGAGAAGCCGGCGAAATCGGCGAATAATATGGCGTAGAGCCCGCGCCGCGTCCCCTCCGGCGGTTTCGGCGCGGGAGGGAAGTCGAGGTTGCGGTCGAGATCGCCGACGGCAATGGCCAGCGTCTCGCCGCCATGATCCTGCCACAGCGCGATGTCGGCATTGGTCCCGGCAATAACGGCCGACGGACGCGCGGCAATCTCGGGATCGACCACCGCCAGCTGGATCGCGATCGTCTCCAGCTCGCGCGCGCGCAGCTTGGCGAGGCCCATCGCGGTGTGCGAACCAAGGATGAACTGGCAATCGTCGCTGACGTAGCGCGCGCTGCTGGCGAAATGGACCATCGCGGCCCGGTCGCGGCACCGGACGTAGCGCGCCAGCCATGCCTCGCCCCCCGAGGCGACCGATTGCGCTACGAAATCATCCTCGGCAAAGGGCAGCACGATGGTCAGATCGATTCCGCGCGCCAATGCTTCTTCGGCGAACAATATGTCGGCGCCGCACGCGAGCGGGCCGATTAGCGCCGACAATGGCTGGGCGTCGAGCGCGGCGGCGATGGCGGACCGGGCGTTTTCCTCGCCTACCCCGCCCGCGCGGAACATGCGGCCGCAATATGCACCCACTGGCGGCGGACGCAGCAAATCGACGATCGCCTTCGCATGGACGGCATCGATTGCGCCGCTATCGGCAAGCCGCGCGATCTGGCGACACGTCGAAGCGCGGTCGCCGGCACGCGTTCCCGCCTGGTCTTTGGCTGTCCGCGCGTGGATGAGCGCCTCGTCGCCGCGCCCGAGCAGCAACAACGCCTCGACCAGTGTCGCCTGGTCCCAATAATTGTCGCCCGCGCCATTGGCGGCGATCGGCTCGGCGAACGCCGCGGCGCGGTCGGGTTCGCCCAGCATCGCATAGAGGCTTGCCGCATTGATCGCAGGGAAGAAGGCGCCCGACGCCCGCCACGCATGGTCATAGGCCGACGCCGCCTGCCGCAGCGACGCCATGCGGCGCGCGCCGTCATGGTCAAAGGCTTCGTCCTTCCAGATACGCCCCGCGAGCGCGAGGCTGTCGACGTCGCCGGTCGCGGCGAGATCGAGTTGCTCATAAAGGTGCATCGCGCCCAGGCTGTCGCCCGAGGCGGCGAGCGCGCGTACCATCAGGTAGCGCAGTCGGGGGCTGTCCACCCCCTCGCGCCGCGCCGCGGCCGCGCAGTCGAAAGCACTGAGGGCATCGCCCTCGCCCAGACGATGCGCGACCTCGGCTTCGACGGCTTCGGCCGGCGACGTCATTGCGCCGCGGTTTCGGCCGATTTCAGCAAGGCGACATTCGTTTTCTCGATCGGCGACAGCGAGACATTGCCGGTCGTCGGGCGATACCAGTCGAACTGGCTGAAATGCGCGCGCAGCGCCGAGTCATTGAACAGCATCCCGCGGCGAGCGAATATTTCGTTGCGTGCGATGCGCAGTTCGAGCGCGCTGTAATTGCCGAGCTCATCGGCCGTTAGCAGGCGTTCGGACGAATCGGGGATGACGACACCGCTGCCGCCGACACCCGCCGGCATCGGTCCCGCGGGTTGGACGGGAGCCGCGGACGCGCCGCCTTCGATCAGCCGGATATATTTGCGGAACATGAAGCCCGTCGTGCCGTCGGCCTTGCGGACGCGCCACCATTGGCCGGGCTGTTTGTAGGTCAGGAATTTCTCGCCCTCGAGCGCCTTGCCGACGATGGCGGCTTTCACGCTCTTGCCCGAACGAATGTTGGTGAAACCGTCGGGGTCGTCGATCGTCGCGGCCAGCGTGAAGGCCTCGCTCGGGGCTCCTGCCGTCGAGGCGGCGACCTCCGGGGCTGACGTCGCGCCTTCGGCCACGACGGGACGCTCGGGCGTTGCGGGAGCAGGCGACAACAGCTTCCACGCAAACAGGGCCACAGCGATCGCCGCCAGTCCAAGCAAGGCCCAGGGCAGGAAGGATGACTTTTGCGCAGGGTGCGCCGCCTGTCCGTCGCCTTCGAACTCCGCTGGCGCTGCCTTCGGTGCGGGCGTCAACAGCGGTGCCGGGACCGCGGCGTCACGCCCGCAAAGCTCTTCGAGGCTCATCAGCACCTTGCGCCAGCCGCGATGGTCGGTCTCGCCATGCCAGTCGCTGAGGTCGGCGAACTGGATCTGGTTGAACGGAAGCGGCGGCATCACATCGTCGATCGCCGTCTGCACCAGCTTCTTCTGGTTGCGCGCGACATCGGCCTCGGCACGCACCCATTCGGACTGCGCCGACAAATGCGACCAGACAACGATCGCCGCCTTCGCGCTGCCGATCTTTTCGGTGATGACATCGCTGTACGAACGATGCGGCGGCAGTTCGGCATCCCACCAGACGTCATAGCCCGCCGCGGTCACCGCCGCCGCAATATCCGCCACCCGCGCCTTGTTGTCGCGCGAATAGGAAATGAACACATCGACCATCGGCTAGCCCCCTTTTGAAAGGAGGCTAGCCATCAATGGTTCGATTTGCCAGCCCGGGGCTCAGAAGACCGCTTTTGCCGTCTTTTCCTTCATCATCGCCGCGCGCACCATCGGGATCGGCGGGCCGCCATAGGACAGGAATTCGTCGTGGAATGCCTTCCATTTCGTCTTGTCGCCCTTGGTCCAGTCGTCGCGCAGCTTGCGGATCATCAGCTTGCCCATCGTGTAGTTGAGATAGGCCGGATCATAGGTGCCGCGCGCCGCTTGTTGCCGGGCGTTGCCCTCGTCCTGATAGCATTGCTCCTTGAACAGCTTTTCGCTGTCCGCGACCGTCATGCCCTTGGTGTGAAGCCCGATCGCCGACAGGTAGCGGCAATCGCGCAGCAGCGCGTTCGACAGCTGGCCGATATGCGTTTCGGGGTCGCCCGCGCCAAGCCCGGCGTCCCACATCATTTCCTCGGTATAATGCGCCCAGCCTTCGGCGAACGCATAGCCGACGAACAGCTTGCCGAAGATGCTTGTCGCGCGGTTCGAATGGAGGAAATTGAGGAAGTGGCCCGGCCACACCTCGTGGACCGAGGTGAACATCAGATCCTTGCGCCCCGGCACGAAGTCGGCCTGCGTCTGCTTGTCCCATGTCGGATCGGGCGGCGAGATATAATAGACCGACGGCAGGCCTTTTTCATACGGCCCGGGAATGTCGATATAGGCGCTGTTCTGTCGGTTATAGGGCGGCGATTCCTCGACCTGTGCCTGTTCGGTGCCGGGGATGGTGACGAGATCCTTTTCGACGAGGAACGCACGCAGCGCGGGCAACTGGCGCCGCGCTTCGGCGACCGGACCGTCGGCGGGCTTGTCGGCGTTCATTTTCTTCATGCAGTCGGCGATCGTCATGCCCGCGGCATAGGTCGCGCAAGCCGCCTTCAGCGCATCCTGATTGCGCTTGAGATCGGCCTGCCCGATCCGCTCGAGTTCGTCGAGCGAGGTATCGACGCCCTCGTTCGTCAGGATCATCTTCGAGAATTTCTCGGCGCCCAGCGCATAGCCGTCGGCGGTCCCCGGCTGCGACCCGACATATTTGGCGAGGTCGGACATCGCGGCGCCAGCCTTGGCCGCCGCTTCGTCGAATTGCTTTTGCAGCGCCTCGTCCTTGACCGAGGCAAAGGCCGCCTTGGCGTCACCCTTATAATAGTCGGCAAAGCCACCGAAGCCCGCGGTGCCGTATTTGACAAAGGTCGCAGGTAGCGGAAGCTTCAGGTTCGCCTTGATCTGCGCCGCGGCCGCCGGGACCTTCTCGGCATAAGCGATGAACGCCTTCATCCGCGTCGTCGCGTCGGCATAGGGCCGCGCGATATAGACATTGGGGTCGAGCGCGCCGGTGTAGAAGGCCGGGTTCTTCTGCGCGAAATCGGTGTCGCGCAGGAAGAACAGTTGCCCCTGGGCGACGTGGATCAGATAGTCGCGTTCGAACTTCTCGGACGCGCTCATCTCGCCATCGAAGGCTTTCGCATCGGCGATGGTCTTTTCGAGATAGGCCGCCTGCTTTTCCAGCCCCTCGGGCGACCAGTCGGGCAATTGCCCATCGAATTCATGCTTGCCCTGATAGACCGCGAAATTCGGATTGAGCGGGAAATAGCCCTTGAGGAAATTGTCGCGGAACTCGGTCCAGTTCTTCGCGCTCGGGGCGGTGGCCGATTTGTTATCCGACGCGTTGCACGCGGTGAGGACCAGCAACGTCGCCGCCATCGCGGCGCCGCCGAAGCGAGCAAATTTGCTTTTCATTCGAGAATCTCCCTGAACTCCGATGCGAGCGCTTCTGCCAGCGGCTCCGGTCGATGGCACCCGATAATCGACGAACGGCAAAGCTATGCCATCTGGACAGCCGCGAAAAGCGGGCTACGGCGAAAGACAATGGCGACGATCCCCCCAGCAGATGGCGACGAACCGGTAATGCCGGCAGCAACGCCCAAGGCCCCCTCCCCGCTCAGCTATCCCGACTTTCGCTATTTCTGGCTCGCGCGCTTCACCGCGGTGATGGCGACGATCGCGATGGTCGTGGTTATCGGTGTCCAGCTCTATGACACCGCGCGCACCGACTATGGCATGTCGGTTCACGAAGCCTCGTTTCAGCTGGGCTTGCTCGGCCTCTTCCAGTTCGTTCCGCTGGCGGTCCTGACGCCGGTGGCAGGATGGGCCGCCGACCGGTTCGAACGGCGCAGTGTCGCGATCTTCTCGAACCTCGTCGACCTTGGGATCGCGGCGACGCTCGGCTGGTTCACCTGGACCGACGGGCTGACCCTTCCCCTGCTGTTCGGCCTTGCGGCGCTGCACGGCGTCGCACGCGTCTTTTCGGGGCCGGCGATGAGCGCGATCGCGCCCAATATTGTTCCTCCGGCGGTGCTGCCCCGCGCGATCGCGATGAGCAGCATCGCGTGGCAATCGGCGTCGGTCATCGGCCCCGCTGCCGGCGGACTTATCTTTGCCGCACATCCTGCGTCGGTCTATGTCTTCGCCGTCCTGTTGCTCGCGATCTCGGCCTTCACGATCAGCCGCGTCCGCCCCGTCCTGCCGCCGCCCGCCGAAGTGCGCCGTCACCCGTTGCGCGAAATGGCCGACGGGCTGCAGTTCACCTGGCGCGAACGCTTCCTGCTCGGCACGATCACGCTCGACCTGTTCGCAGTGATCCTTTCGGGCGCGACGGCGCTCTTCCCCGTTTTCGCCCGCGACATCTTTCATACCGGGCCCGACGCCGTGGGATTCATGCGTGCAGCGGTCGCGCTGGGGTCGGTGGCGGTCGGCGTCGGCCTTGCGATCCGCCCGATCGAACGCAACGTCGGCGTAAAAATGCTCTGGGCCGTGGCGGCATTCGGCGCCGGGACCGTGGCGTTCGGCCTGTCGACGAACCTCCTGCTGTCGCTGGCACTCCTCGTTGTGATGGGCGCTGCCGACATGTTCTCGGTCTTTGTTCGCGGCACGCTGATCCAGCTCAACACACCCGATCATATGCGCGGACGCGTCAGTGCGGTTTCGGGACTCGCGATCTCGGCGTCGAACGAACTCGGTGAAATGCGCGCAGGGTCGATGGCAGCGGCCTTCGGCCCCGTTTTCGCGGTCGTATTCGGCGGCGCCGCGGCGATCGGCGTCACCGCGCTCTGGGCGTGGATTTTCCCCGAGCTGCGCCGCGCCCGTACGTTTGAACCGCAGTTCAAACAAGGCAGCGATTAGCATCTCACCGTTCGCCGCAATTCATCCTCATTCCGTCTATCGCCTATTGTCAATTTAATCAGTTGAGTTATCTATCACACACCCGTCTCCGCGGTTCCCCTCTCTCCCAACGATGGAGCGACCGCCATGTATGATTCGAACATCCGCCACAAAATCCTGACCATTCCCGGCCTTTACAACAGCGGCCCGACCCATTGGCAAAGCCTGTGGGAACGCCGATTCACGCGTTGCGAGCGAATCGAACTCGGCGGCTGGGACGAGCCGCTGAAGGACGAATGGGTCGACCGGATCGCAGCCGCAATCGATGCCGAGCACGAACCCGTCCTCATCGCCGCGCACAGCCTCGGCTGCCACGCCTTTGCCCACTGGTTCGCGTCGGCAAGCAGCGTCGCACGCGACCGCATCGCCGGCGCGCTGCTTGTCGCGCCACCCGACCTGACGCAGCTCAAGCGAGGGGGGCGGGCGGAAAGCTTCACCGACTCGCCGCCGCTGTCGTCGCAGACGCCGATGATCGTCGTGGCCAGCGATGACGATCCCTATGCCAAAACCTCCTATGTGTGGCGGCTTTCGCGGCACTGGGACGCCCGTTTCGTCAACGCCGGCCCCTTCGGTCATATCAACGCGGACTCGGGCGTGGCGGACTGGCCTTATGGACAGTATCTGCTCGCCTCGTTACAACCCGCGGCGACGCCGGCGCTGGCGGACGAGGCACACTGGCTCCGCGCCGGAGACTGGCCAAATCGTGTCCGCCGCGACCCGCGGTTCGAATTCAAGGAAAGAGCGCACCGATCATGAAAGCCAATTCGATCCTCGATACCATCGGCAACACGCCGCATATCCGCATGGCAAAATTGTTCCCCGACGCCGAAGTCTGGGTGAAGTCGGAGCGCAGCAATCCCGGTGGATCGATCAAGGATCGGATCGGCCTCGCAATGATCGAAGCCGCCGAAAAGGACGGCAGCCTGAAGCCCGGCGGCACCATCGTCGAGCCGACTTCGGGGAACACCGGCATCGGCCTGGCGATGGCCGCCGCGGTCAAGGGATACAAGCTCGTCCTCGTCATGCCCGAAAGCATGTCGGTCGAGCGCCGCCGGCTGATGCTCGCCTATGGCGCGACCTTCGACCTGACGCCGCGCGAAAAGGGCATGAAGGGCGCGATCGAGCGCGCGATCGAACTGGTCGAAACCACCCCGGGGGCGTGGATGCCGCAGCAGTTCGAGAATGAAGCCAATATCGAGGTCCATTTCCGCACGACGGGCCCCGAAATCCTCGCCGACTTCAAGGATAGCCCGATCGACGTGCTGATCACCGGCGTCGGCACCGGCGGCCATATCACCGGCACCGCGCAGTTCCTGAAACAGCATTGGCCGAACCTGAAAGTCTATGCGGTCGAGCCCGAAGCCTCGCCGGTCATTTCGGGCGGCCAGCCCGCGCCGCACCCGATCCAGGGCATCGGCGCCGGTTTCATCCCGCGCAACCTGCACACCGATCTGCTCGACGGCGTGATCAAGGTCGACGCCGCAGCCGCGAAGGATTTCGCACGCCGCGCCGCGACCGAGGAAGGCCTGCTCGTCGGCATCTCGTCGGGCGCCACGCTCGCCGCAATCGAGCAGAAGCTGGCCGAATTGCCGCCGGGCAGCCGTGTCCTCGGCTTCAACTACGACACCGGCGAACGCTATTTGTCGGTCCCCGATTTCCTCCCGGAGATTTGAGTCCGGCGTATGCGCTCCGAGGGCGATCAAACGGCGTTGCCCCTGGGGCGCGACTGGACCGGTTGGCTGTTCGTTCTGCTTGCAGCCGTTGCCATCGGCGCGGTGCTCCATGCCAGCAATCCGGGCGGCACGGGCTCCCTTGCGACGCGGCCGCACCCGGTTGCGCCGCCCGCCGACGTCGTGCCCGAAGTGCTGCCGATGGAGCTGGCGCCGGTGACCGAGGATGATGCCCGCTCCGCCAATGCGCGCATCGCGCTGATCACCAAGGGCTTCATCGCCGCGCGCCCCTTCCTCTACGCCGGAAACGGCGACGCCCGGCTCCGCGCGCGCGACTGCCTCGCCGCCGCGATGATCTATGAGGCCGGTGACGACGCCAAGGGGCAGCAGGCGGTCGGCCAGGTCATCATCAACCGCGCGCGGCACCCGGCCTTTCCCAAATCGATCTGCGGCGTGGTGTTCCAAGGGTCGGAGCGCACGACGGGCTGCCAGTTCACCTTCACCTGCGACGGCGCGCTGGGTCGCCGCTATTCGGACGCGGCGTGGATCCGCGCGCAGAATAATGCCGACATGATGCTGTCGGGCGCGACCTATCCGCCGGTCGGCCTTGCCACCCATTATCACACCGACTG
This sequence comes from Sphingopyxis sp., assembly GCF_036675685.1. Classification (GTDB taxonomy): domain Bacteria; phylum Pseudomonadota; class Alphaproteobacteria; order Sphingomonadales; family Sphingomonadaceae; genus Sphingopyxis. The sequence goes on along the minus strand of NZ_JAKFEM010000022.1, from coordinate 250,300 downwards.
GGTCCGCCCCTATTGGAGCGATAGCCTCGAAAAGATCGCGATCGTCGACACGCACCTGTTTTTCCGCTGGCCGGGGTATTGGGGTACGCCGGGCGCGTTCCGCGGTGCGGTGTCGGGTGGCGACGGGCCGGTCGCGAAGATGGCGGCACTGTCGCCGTTGCACGCGATCGCACTGGGGCTGCCGACCGCAATCGCGGGCGTCGATGCCAACGCCGCGGTCGGCGAAGCGCGCGTCGTGGCGGGTGCTGGCGAAGCGACGGGACGCGACGCCATCTATATCCAGCTCGACCGCAAGGCCGCGCCCGAGAGCTTCGTGACGACTGCGCTCAGGCTGTGCGGCGACAAGCCCTATTGCAAGTTCATGGGCTGGACCAACCCGGTGCTGAAGCCCGACAGCGATGCGATGAACGATACCCAGCGCGCCGCGATGACCTTTTCCTACCTCCGCGACGACAAGGCGGGGTTTGAAAAGGCGCTGTGGAATTGCAGCGAATATAAGCGCGACGACGTGCGCCAGTGCATGAAACGGTAATGATTCCGTCGCCCCCGCGAAGGCGGGGGCCGCCTTAGGCCTTGGACAAGGTTGCCAGCGGCCCCGCCTTCGCGGGGGTGATGCTATCATTAACCATGCGGCTTGATCAGATATTTCTCGCCAGTCCGCTTGGCGTTATAGGCCTGCGCTACATCGATCGACAGCGCCTCGGCCAGCGAGATTTCGTGGCTGTAATGGCTCTTGAAGGTCGTCGTCAGCTCGTCGACAACGCGTTTTCGCATGCGGCCAACGGTTTCCATGCCCGCCTTTGCCATGAAGGGCGTGAGCAGGAAGCCCGAGAGCGACCAGGTCAGCCCGAAACTGCGCGCGGAGAAGGTCGTCGGCGAGAGATCGAGCGCGCCGTAGATATAGACCTGCTTGAAGGTATCCGAGCCATAGCGGCTGTAGGTCGTCATACGCTTGACCGCCGCCGCCTCCATCGCGGTGAGAACCTGCCCCGCCAGCTTGCCGCCGCCGGTCGCGTCGAAGCCCAGCGTGGCACCGGTCTCGACAATCGCGTCGACCAGCCGCTCCATGAAATCGTCGGCGCTGCTGTTGACGATATATTTCGCGCCGATGCCCTTCAGGATCTCGACCTGCGCGTCGCTGCGCACGATGTTGACGAGCGGAATGCCGTCCTTCGCGCAAATCTTGACGAGCATCTGGCCGAGGTTCGATGCCGCGGCGGTGTGGACGATCGCGCTATGTCCCTCGGCCTTCATCGTTTCGGTGAAGGCAAGGCTGGTGAGCGGATTGACGAAGCAGGATGCGCCGTCTTTCGGATCGGTGCCGTCGGGAAGCGGCATCGTCATCTGTACCGGCAGGCAGCGATATTCGGCATACATCTCGCCGCCGAGCAGCGCGACGGTCTTGCCGAGCAGCGCCTGCGCCTCGGGCGAATCCCCCGCCGCGACAACGGTCCCGCAACCCTCGTTGCCGATCGCCAGCGCGTCGCCGATGCGGCCGCCCATCGCGCGCATGCCCGCGGGCGGTACATCGGCGGTGATCAGCGGCAGGCCGTCACGCGTCGAGGCGCGCGCGGTCGACATGTCGGCGCCGCCGAACAGCAGGCCGAGGTCGGACGGATTGATCGGCGCCGCGAGCACTTTCACCAGCACCTCGTGCGGTTTCGGCGTCGGCATCGGGCGGCGTTCGAGCGACACCTCGAGCTGCCCTTCGGGCTTCACGAGGGTCAGCATGGTGAGGTTGGTTTCAGGCAGGTCGGTCATCGCGTGTCTCCCGTTTTCGGTTTCTCGATGCAACGGATTAAGACGGGCGAAGGCGGCTGGCAATCACTAACCTACCTGCTGCCGTTCGCCACCTGTGTGTGCTTTGGGTTAGAGGACGGACAGCGGCCTTCCCGCCTTCGTCATCCCGGACCTGATCCGGGATCCATGGCTACGCCGGTCGCTTGGACCCCGGATCAAGTCCGGGGTGACGAGGAGTTAAAAGTCCACGACGGGTCGAATTCCGTCGTCCGCGCGCCGCTAGCGACCGAGCGTCCCCCGCTCGCAAACTCTCCGGAAAAGATGCTGGTCCGAAGCGGTTTCGTTGAGCGCCGCCCAAGGCGATGGTATGTCGCCCTTCGCGATGGCGGCCTCTATGTGCTGACCATTGGCGTCGAGCATCTGGGCATCGATTATACGCGATCGGCGCGCCTTGCATTCGACCTGGACGATCCCCTTAAAGGCAATGGCGCCGCCCAGCTCCGGCTCTGCCTCGCCCATTTCGAGCGAAAAGCCGATCTGGCGCACCGCATCATCCACCTGGCGGTAGGTGTCGGGGTAAAGGACATAGGTCACCTTACCGTCGACAAGTCGATCGGGATTGGCCGGCGCCGGGGCGACGGCGAGGGAAAGCGGCAGCATCACGGACAGCAGGTTGATCATAACATCCTCTTGGCCGCTGGCGAGCCGGCGGCCAAGTGCGAAATAGACGCGGCCTTCGGATTACGCCCTACCGCGTGAGCTTCGCGACCTACGCCGTCGGCACATATTGCGCCGCGAAGCGCACCGCATCCTCCGCCAGCTCCTTCCGGCAGATCAGCAGGTCGGGAAGATAGGTGTCGGGATTATTGTAACGGATCGGCGACCCGTCCGCACGGCTGACGTGCAGCCCCGCGGCCTGTGCGACCGCGACGGGCGCACAATTGTCCCATTCATATTGGCCGCCGGTGTGCAGATAGATATCGGCTTCGCCGCACACGACCGCCATCGCCTTGGCGCCCGCCGATCCCATCGGGAGCAATTCGGCGCCGATCCTTTCGGCGACATACACCGCTTCGGCCGCGGGACGCGTTCGGCTGACGAGCATCTTTGGCGGATTATTGGCGGGCCGGAGTGGCCGTGGCGCGGCGGAAGTCAGCGTGATGCCCAGCCCCGGCAGCGCAACCGCCCCGACCGTCGCGACGCCGTCGACCGCAAGCGCGACATGGACCGCCCAATCGTCCCTGCCCTCGCCATATTCGCGAGTGCCATCGAGCGGGTCGACGATCCACACGCGGCTCTGTCCGCAGCGCGCCCGGTTATCCTTTTCCTCTTCGGACAAAAGCGCATCGTCGGGTCGCGCCGCGCGCAATTCGCGGCAGAGCATCGCGTTGGCGGCTTCGTCGCCCGCCTTGCCGAGCGCCTTGCCGTCAAGCCCGGCAGCACGCAGTTCGAGCAAGATCGCCCCCGCCGCGGTAGCGAGCCGTTCGGCCAGCTGATCGTCGCTTTCGGCCATATCTATCCCAGCAGGCGATCGATGATGAGGTCCGCCGCTTGTTCGGGGGTCATCGCGGTCGTGTCGATACGAACTTCTGGGCTCTCGGGCGCCTCATAGGGGCTGTCGATACCGGTGAAGTTCTTGAGCTGACCAGCGCGTGCCTTCTTGTAGAGGCCCTTCACATCGCGCTTCTCGGCTTCGGCGAGCGGTGTGTCGATGAAGACCTCGATAAACTCGCCTTCGGGCAGCATCGATCGCACCATATCGCGCTCGACCTTGAACGGTGAGATAAAGGCCGTGATCACGATCAGCCCGGCGTCGGTCATCAGCTTTGCGACCTCGCCGACGCGGCGGATATTTTCGATCCGGTCGGCCTCGGTAAAGCCGAGGTCGCGGTTCAGGCCATGGCGGACATTGTCGCCGTCGAGCAGGAAGCTGTGCCGGTTCATCCGGTGCAGGCGTTTCTCGACGAGGTTCGCGATCGTCGACTTGCCCGACCCCGACAGGCCGGTGAACCACAGGAGGGCTGGCTTCTGGTTCTTGAGGCCCGCGCGCATGTCGCGGCTGATGTCGGTCGCTTGCCAGTGGACATTCTGCGCGCGGCGCAGGCTGAAGTGCAGCATGCCCGCGGCGACGGTCGCGTTGGTGAGCTTGTCGATCAGGATGAAACCACCGAGCGTGCGGTTGTCGCCATAGGCTTCGAAGACGATCGGCTTGTCGGTCGACAGTTCGACGACGCCGATGCCGTTGAGTTCGAGCGTCTTCGCCGCGAGATGGTCGAGCGTGTTGACGTTGATCTCGTACTTCGGCGGCTGGATCGTCGCCGAGACGCTCTGCGTCGCGAGCTTGAGCCAATAGGCGCGGCCCGCGATCATCGCCTCGTCGGCCATCCAGACGAGCGTCGCCTCGAACTGGTCGGCCGCCTCGGGCGGCGCGTCGGCGGCGGCGATGACGTCGCCTCGCGAACAGTCGACCTCGTCCGAAAGTGTCAACGTCACCGACTGGCCCGCGACCGCTTCATCGAGGTCGCCGTCGAGGGTAACAATGCGGTCGACCGTCGTCGTTTTGCCGCTGGGCAGGATGCGGACGGCGTCCCCCGGCTTGACCGATCCGCCGGCGATTTGCCCCGAAAAGCCCCTAAAGTCGAGGTTCGGACGATTAACCCATTGAACAGGAAGGCGAAAATCTCCGCCAACCTCACGCTGCGCGGCAACTTCGACAACTTCCAGATGCTCGATCAACGCCGGCCCCTTGAACCACGGCATATTGTCCGAGAGCGCGGTGATATTGTCGCCCTTGAAGCCCGAGATCGGGATCGCGGTAAAGTTGGTGATGCCGATTTCGGAAGCGAACGCGCGATACGCCAGCGTGATGCGATCGAACACGGTCTTGTCGTAGCCGACGAGGTCCATCTTGTTCACCGCGAGCACGATATGCTTGATGCCGATCAGGTGCGCGAGGAAGCTGTGGCGGCGCGTCTGGGTAAGCACGCCCTTGCGCGCGTCGATCAGGATCACGGCGAGGTCGGCGGTGGAGGCACCGGTGACCATGTTGCGCGTATATTGCTCGTGCCCCGGGGTATCGGCGACGATGAACTTGCGCTTTTCGGTGGTGAAAAAGCGGTAGGCGACGTCGATCGTGATCCCCTGCTCGCGCTCGGCGGCGAGGCCGTCGACGAGCAATGCGAAATCGATCTCCTGCCCCTGCGTGCCGACACGCTTCGAGTCCGCCTCGAGTGCTGCAAGCTGATCCTCGAAGATCATCTTGCTGTCGTAAAGCAGGCGCCCGATCAGCGTCGACTTGCCGTCGTCAACCGATCCGCAGGTAATGAAACGGAGCAGCGATTTTTGCTGATGCTGTTCGAGATAGGCGTCGATGTCTTCGGCGATCAGCGCGTCGGTGACGTAAACAGGATCGGTGCTCATCAGAAATACCCCTCCTGCTTCTTTTTCTCCATGCTGGCGTCGCCGCCGTCCTTATCGATGATGCGGCCTTGTCGCTCGCTGGTCGTCGTCAGCAGCATTTCCTGAATCACTTCGCTGAGCGTCTTCGCTTCGCTCTCGACCGCGCCGGTGAGCGGGTAGCAGCCGAGGGTGCGGAAACGCACCGATCGTTCCACCGGCGTTTCGCCGGGCTGCAACGGGAAACGCTCGTCGTCGACCATCAGGAGCAGGCCGTCGCGCTCGACGGTTGGCCGCGGCGCAGCGAAATAGAGCGGGACGATCGGGATATTTTCGCGCGCGATATATTGCCAGATGTCGAGCTCGGTCCAGTTCGAGATCGGGAAAACGCGGATGCTCTCGCCCTTCGCCTTGCGGGCGTTGTAGAGGTTCCAGAGCTCGGGGCGCTGTTTCTTCGGATCCCAGCCATGCGTCGCAGTGCGGAAAGAGAAGATGCGCTCCTTCGCGCGGCTCTTTTCCTCGTCGCGCCGCGCCCCGCCGAAGGCGACGTCGAAACCGTGGAGGTCGAGCGCCTGCTTCAGCCCTTCGGTCTTCCACATGTCGGTGTGCAAGGGGCCGTGGTCGAACGGGTTGATCCCGCGCTGCTTCGCCTCGGGGTTCTGATAGACGAGCAATTCCATCCCGCTCTCGCGCGCCATGCGGTCGCGCAACTCATACATCGCCTGGAACTTCCACGTCGTATCGACATGGAGCAGCGGGAACGGCGGCGGCGAGGGATAGAAAGCCTTGCGCGCGAGGTGCAGCATCACCGCGCTGTCCTTGCCGACCGAATAGAGCATCACCGGCTTGACGGCGTCGGCCATCACTTCGCGCATGATATGGATGCTCTCGGCCTCGAGCCGGTCGAGATGCGTCAACTCCAACGATCTTGTCTGCAGATCAGACGATAACAAACTTCGCCTCCTCACACTTCCGCCGTGAAGCAGCGGAATAGGGCATTATTGACCCTGTCATACGTCCAAATGGACGGGGTAACGGACGACGCCGTAACGCCGCGCCACGCGAACGGGCAAACGTTATGGACTTTCCACGCTGCAAGCCAGGCTTGTGGAGCCGCAGGGTCATGCAGCGGCATCGACCTTTGTCTGGCGCCATTCCCCGGCGACCGCACCGATCGTTTCGAGGGCGTGCGCCAGGCGCGGCCCGACCTCCGGCAGCGCCCGCCATGCCGGATCGACGATCAATCCCAGTTCGCGCCGAAAATCATAGCCCGCGACCTTCAGCGGAACGATGCCATCGATCGCCAGCGACACCGGCGCGGTCGTGATGCCAATCCCGGCGGCGACCATGCGAAGGCAGCGCTCGTCGCTCTCGCTGCGCAATGCAAAGCGCGGGCGAACGCCGTGGCGCGTGAAGAAGCGGCTCGTCGCGTCGAGAAACTCGCACGAGCGACGCGCGATCATCGTTTCGGCGGCGAGGTCTTCGGGGTCGACCTCGATGCGCCCCGCCAGCGGGTGGTCGGAAGCGATGAACATCACGAGCGGCTCTTCATACAGCGGAACTACATGATCGCCGCGCTCACCCGGACGGAGCGGGAGCAGCGCCATGTTGATGCGGCCGCTGCCGAGCGCGGCGCGCAGTTCGGAATCGCTGTTTTCAACCAGCTCGATGGCAAAGCTCGGCCGCAGCGCCGCGGCGACCGCCTGCAGCAACTCGCCGGGCGCCGACCGGACGATCCCCAGCTTGAGCTCGGTCGCCTGGCGGTCGCCATCGCGGCCGAAACCGTCCGCGGCGCGAAACCCGCGATCGAGGTCGCGCGCGATCGGCAGGAAGCGCCCACCCGCTTCGGTCAACCGGATCTGACGACGGTTGCGGATGAAGAGCGGCGTCCCGATGAGTTTTTCGAGATCGGCGATGCCGGTCGACAACGCCGGCTGGGTGACGCGAATACGGAGCGCGGCCTGCGTAAAGCTGCCGGCGTCAACGACGGCGAGGAACTGGCGAATATGCGCACGCTTAATCATAACTTTTACTTATGCGAAATCCCCTGCCGTTTCAATTTCCATATACTGGAATTTTGATGCAGTATCGCGGCCTGTCCCGCCCTCGATCGATAGGTCCCTCATGCGCGCCACTCCCGATTTCGACTTCGCTATCAGCGAAACCGCCGACATGATCCGCGACACCACTGCCCGTTTCGCCGACGAACAGATCGCCCCGCTCGCCGCCAAGGCCGATGCCGAGGACTGGTTTCCGCGCAACGAACTATGGATGCAGATGGGCGAGCTTGGCCTGCACGGCATCACCGTCGAGGAAGAATGGGGCGGGCTCGGCCTCGGCTATCTCGAGCATGTGATCGCGGTCGAGGAAGTTTCGCGTGCCTCGGGTGCCATCGGCCTCTCTTACGGCGCGCATTCGAACCTTTGCGTCAACCAGATCCGTCGCTGGGGCAATGCCGAGCAGAAGGCGAAATATCTGCCCAAGCTGATCAGCGGCGAACATGTCGGCAGCCTGGCGATGTCCGAAGCGGGTGCGGGCAGCGATGTCGTTTCGATGAAGCTGAAGGCCGAGCGGAAGGGTGGCGGATACGTCCTCAACGGCACCAAATTCTGGATCACCAACGCAACGCACGCTGACACGTTGGTTGTGTACGCGAAGACGAGCCCCGAGGCGGGGTCGCGCGGGATCACCGCCTTCTTGATCGAGAAGGACATGCCGGGGTTCGGTATCGGGCAGAAGATCGACAAAGTCGGCATGCGCGGCTCGCCGACCGCCGAACTGGTCTTCACCGATTGCGAAGTTTCCGAAGAACAAGTGATGGGCCCCGAGAATGGCGGTGTCGGCGTGCTGATGTCGGGGCTCGATTATGAACGCGTCGTACTCGCGGGGCTCCAGCTCGGCATCATGCAGGCGTGCCTCGATACCGTCATCCCCTATGTTCGCGAGCGCAAGCAGTTCGGCAAACCGATCGGCGGTTTCCAGCTGATGCAGGCGAAGGTCGCCGACATGTATGTCGCGCTCCAGTCGGCGCGCTCGTACGTCTATAATGTCGCCAAGGCGTGCGATGCGGGGCAGACGACGCGCTTCGACGCCGCGGGCTGCATATTGCTCGCGAGCGAGAGCGCGGTGAAGGTCGCGGGCGAAGCGATCCAGGCGTTGGGCGGTGCCGGCTATACCAAGGACTGGCCGGTCGAGCGTTACTGGCGCGACGCGAAGCTGCTCGACATCGGCGCGGGGACGAACGAGATTCGCCGCATGCTGATCGGCCGCGAACTGATCGGCGCCGGCGCGTGATCTGGCTCTGGCTGTCGGCCGCGACGATGGCCACGACCGCGCTGATACATTCGCTGTTCGGCGAAAAGGACCTGATCCGTCCGTTGCTCGGGATCGACGAAGGTATTCTGAAGATCGAAATTGAGCGCAAGACCATCCGCCTGGCGTGGCACCTTACGAGCATGCTGATGCTCGTATCGGCGGCGCTCGTGGTGTGGCCGGACACCCCCCGGTCGCTGATCCTCTTGACGGGAAGCGCATGGGTGGCGGTGGGAGTCGGCGCCGCGATTTACACGAAGGGGCGGCATCTCGCGGGCCCGATCTTCATCGCCGCGGGCGCCTTGGCATGGGTTGGAGCCGGAGCATGACCTGGCTCTGGCTGTCGGCTGCGTGCATGGCGACGACAGCATTGGTCCACGGCGCCCTGGGTGAAAAGCGGCTGATCCAGCCGCTAATGACGCTCGATGACGGCATCATGGGCGTCGACCTCGCGCGCAAAGTCTTCCGCTTCGCGTGGCACGCCATGTCGGTACTGATGCTGGTGTCGGCGGCGGTCGTCCTCTGGCCGGGAACGCCGCGCGGCCTCATCCTGCTGACCGGCGCGGCGTGGACGGCGGTCGGATTGTTCGATGCCGTCTATACACGCGGCCGGCACATCGGCTGGCCCATCCTGACCGCGTCGGGGGTCTTCGCCTTGATGGGTGCTGCGGCATGAGCGCCCGCGGGCTCATCCATCATATCGACCTGACGGTCAGCGACCTTGCCCGCTCGCGCCCCTTTTATGAGAGCGTGCTGGGATTTCTCGGCTACCGGCGTTCGGCCGATCATGACAATGGCAGCGACTGGGACCTGGCCGGCGAGCCTTTTCATTCGATCGGCGTTTTGCTGGCGCGCGGCGAAGGCGCAGGCCGGGCGCACGACCGCACTTCGCCCGGTCTGCATCATCTGGCGTGGACGAGTGACAGCCGCGAGGATGTCGACCGGCTGCACGCCTTGCTGCAGGAGATTGGCGCAACGATCCTCGACGCGCCCGCCGACTATCCGCGCTACGGTCCCGATTATTATGCCGTCTTCTTTGCCGACCCCGACGGGTTGAAGCTGGAATATGTGCATGGCAGGACGGCGAGCGAGCTGTGAGCGCCGGGCTTTCCTTCGCCGTCACCGGTTTCGATCATATCGTGCTTTGCGTTCGCGACGTCACCGAAACGCGCGCCTTCTACGAACGCGTGCTCGGGATGGTCGCGCGCGAGGAGCGGCCGGGAAAATATTCGCTGCAGTTCGGTGCCAACAAGATCAGCCTGCAGGATGCGGCAACGGCGCCGGGTATCGCGCGCGACACGGTGCCGGGCAGCGGCAATTTCTGCCTGCTGAGCGATATGCCGGTTGCGGAATGGCGTGCGCATCTGGCCGAGCAAGGCGTCGAAGTGATCGACGCTGGGCTGCGCGATGGCGCGACCGGAACGATCGACTCGCTCTATTTCCACGATCCCGATGGCAATCTGGTCGAGGTCAGCAACCTCGTCGCTCCGCGATGAGCGATACGCTGCTTACCGCCCTGCAATATTATGGCGCCGCGGCGGCGACACTCGCGGCGCTGCTCGTCTCGCTCAACCTCGGCGAACGCTGGAACGGCTGGGCGTTCGTGATCTTCGTGACGAGCAGCCTTGCGCTCATCGCCTGGGGCTTCCTGCAGCCCGACAGCGAGGGCATCGGATGGCAGAATGTCGCGCTGCTCGGCATCAATCTGGTTGGTGTCTATAGCCACTTGATCCGAAAAAAGCCTGCTGCGCCCAGGAACGAAGGCGGAGCAAAATAATTGCCCCGCCCTGCCCTGACATCATCCCCAGACGCGCACGCGCTTGTCGGGCGCGAGATACAGCTTGTCGGTCGGCTGGACATTGAACGCCTTGTACCATGCGTCGAGGTTCCGCACCGTCAGCGCGCGATACATGCCCGGCGCGTGCCCGTCGGTCGCGACACGCTGGCGCAGCGCCTCGGCACGCATCTTGGTCGCCCAGGTCTGCGCATAGGCGATGAAGAAACGCTGGTCGCCGGTGAAGCCGTCGATCACCGGGGCTTCCTTGCCGCCGAGCGAGGCGCGATAGGCGTCGTACGCCGCCTGCAGCCCCGCGACGTCGGCGATATTTTCGCCGAGCGTCAGCTTGCCGTTGACCGCCAGGTCGGGGAACGGCTTGTACGTATCATATTGCGCGGCAAGGGCGTCGCCCGCGGCGTTGAACTTCGCAAGGTCCGCCGCGGTCCACCAGTTGCGCAATGCACCGGTCGAATCGAACGCCGCGCCGTTGTTGTCGAAGCTGTGGCTGATCTCGTGGCCAATCACCGCGCCGACCGCGCCATAGTTGAACGCCGGATCGGCCTTGGCGTTGAAGAAGGGCGGCTGCAGGATCGCGGCGGGGAAGTTCAGTGCGTTCTGCACCGGCAGGTTCACCGCATTGACGGTCTGCGGGACCATCCACCATTCGCCCTTGTCCATCGGCTTGCCGATCTTGGCGAGCTGGTGCGCATATTCGGCCTGTTGTCCCGCGACCTCGTTCGCATAGGCATCGGCGCCGACGGCGTAGCTGCCATAGTCGCGCCACGTGTCGGGATAACCGACGCCCACCGCGATCGTTTCGACCTTCTTGATCGCTTCCTTCTTGGTCTCGGGCGCCATCCAGTCGATCGTGCTCACGCGCGTCGCAAAGGCGGCCTTGATGTTCTTCACCATGTCGCCGACTTCCGCTTTGGCAGAGGCGGGGAAATATTTGTCGGCGTAGGCCTTGCCCACTGCGTCGCCGAGATAGGTGTCGAGCGCATCGAGCGCGCGCTTTTCGCGGCTGCGTTGCTGCGGCGTGCCCGACAGCGTTGTGCCGTAAAAGGCGAAATGGGCGTTATCGATCGCGCTCGGCAGCACGTCCGAATGGCTGTTGATCTGATGGAAGCCGAGCCAGTCCTTCCACGCGTCGAGCGGCTCGGACGCGACGAGCGCCGACAGGCCGGTGATCGCGCCGGCATGATAGGCGCCGACCTTCGCCGCGCCGTCGAGTTTCGCGGCGCCCATGAAGGCAGCCCAGTCGATCCCCGGCGCCTTCCTGGCGAAATCGCCCTTTGCCCAGACGTCGGCCGACTTGGTGAAATCCTCGCTCTGTTCGCGCGACGCGTGCACCTTCGCGATCTTGACCTCGAGATCGTAGATGCGTTTCGCCTTCGCCGCCGCGTCGCTCTGCCCCGCGGCGGTCAGCAGCTTGGCGATATAGGCCTGGTAGGCGGTGCGGATGCTCGCCATCTTCGGATCGGCCGAGAGATAATATTCGCGCTCGGGCAGGCCGAGGCCGCCCTGCAGCAGATAGGGGATTACCTCGCCCGGCGTGGCCAGCCCCTGCGTCACAAAGACGCCGAAGAGGTTTTCGGTTTTGAAATTGGTCGCGTTGAGCGGATCGACGTCGGCGCGCAGCTGTTCGCCGAGAACCTTCGAAAGCGCGGCCTTGTCGCCGATCGCGGCAAAGCGTGCGAGGTCGGCGGCCACGGGCTTCATGCCCGCGGCATCGATAGCCTTCACATCGGTAAAGGCCTTGTAGAAAGCGGCGATGCGGCCTTCGTTGGTATCGGGTGCGGCATCGCCCTTGGCGATCGCGTCGACCAATTCGCGGTTCCGCTTCTCGGTCTCGAGCTGCGCGACATAGAAGGCACCGATCGACGAGCGGTCCGCAGGGATTTCGATCGTCTTGTCCCAATTGCCGTTGGCATAAGCGTAGAAATCGTCACCGGGCTTGGCCGCACTATCCATCGCCGCCTTGCTGATCCCGAGTTCGGTGCCGACGGTGTAGGCGGCGCTGCTTTCCTCTTTCCCGCTGGTGCAGGCGACGGGACCCGCGACGATCGCGGCGGTGGACAGCAGGATGGCGAAGACAGCTTTATGCATGAGGATGGCCTTGTTTTTGCGAGGACAAGCGGGAGGCATAGGCCTGTGACGAATTGGTTTCAACGCCAACCATTTTCGGCCTGCGGCGCTTTCCAATCGACGAGCGACGGGCTAGTTCCGAACAGATTACAGGGAGAGAATATACAGTGAGCGCACCGGTCCTTGGCACCAGCATCAACACGGACAGCGACGAGTATCGCACCCGCACGGCGCACAATCGCGCGCTGAAGGACGTACTGTGGGCGCGGGTCGCCGAGGCGGCGCTCGGCGGCAACGAGAAATCGCGCGAGCGCCACACGAGCCGTGGCAAGTTGCTGCCGCGCGAACGCGTCGAGCGACTGCTCGATCCGGGTTCGCCCTTCCTCGAGATCGGCCAGCTGGCGGCGAACGACCTGTATCAGGGCGAGGTGCCCGGTGCCGGCCTGATCTGCGGCATCGGGCGCGTGTCGGGGCGCCAGTGCATGATCGTCTGCAACGATGCGACGGTGAAGGGCGGCACCTACTACCCGATGACGGTCAAGAAGCATCTCCGCGCGCAGGAGATTGCGCTGGAGAACCGCTTGCCGTGCATCTACCTCGTCGACAGCGGCGGCGCGAACCTGCCGCATCAGGATCAGGTGTTTCCCGATCGCGACCATTTCGGGCGCATCTTCTTCAACCAGGCCAATATGTCGGCGAAGCGCATCCCGCAGATCGCGTGCGTGATGGGCAGCTGCACCGCAGGCGGTGCCTATGTTCCCGCGATGAGCGACGAGACGGTGATCGTGCGCAACCAGGGCACGATCTTCCTCGCCGGCCCGCCGCTGGTGAAGGCGGCGACGGGCGAGGAAATCAGCGCCGAAGATCTCGGCGGCGGCGATCTGCACGCGAAGAAGTCGGGCGTCGTCGACCATCTTGCCGAAAATGACGAGCATGCACTGACCATCGTGCGCGACATCATCAGCCATCTGGGCGAGGACAAGGGCCTTGAGGTCGCGATCAAGGACCCGCGTCCGCCCAGTTATGATCCCGAGGAGCTGTATGGTGTCGTTCCCGACGATGTCCGCGCGCCATATGACGTGCATGAGGTGATCGCGCGGATCGTCGACGGCAGCGAATTTCACGAGTTCAAGGCGAATTACGGCAGCACGCTGGTTTGCGGCTTCGCGCATATCTGGGGCCTGCCCGTCGCGATCCTCGCGAACAACGGCGTGCTGTTCAGCGAGAGCGCGGTCAAGGGCGCGCACTTCATCGAACTCGCGCAGCAACGGCGCATCCCCCTGCTCTTCCTCCAGAATATCTCGGGCTTCATGGTCGGCGGCAAATATGAAGCCGAAGGCATCGCCAAACATGGCGCGAAGCTGGTCACAGCGGTCGCGACCGCAACGGTGCCCAAGATCACCGTGCTGATCGGCGGCAGCTTCGGCGCGGGCAATTACGGCATGTGCGGCCGCGCCTACTCACCTCGCTTCCTCTTCACCTGGCCCAATGCGCGGATCAGCGTCATGGGTGGCGAGCAGGCGGCGTCGGTTCTGGCGACCGTCCACCGCGACGCCGACAAATGGACGCCCGAAGAGGCCGAAGCCTTCAAGGCACCGATCCGCCAGAAATATGAGGATGAGGGCAACCCCTATCACGCGACCGCGCGATTGTGGGACGATGGCATCATCGACCCGGCACAGACACGCGACGTGCTCGGCCTCGCCTTTGCCGCAACGCTGAACGCCCCGGTCGAGGACCGCGGCTTCGGCATATTCAGGATGTGATGATGCCGGATTCTTGCATCTCTATACTGGCAATCGTGGCGATGTTGTTGGTTGCGGGCTTTGCCTTTGGCCTGACCGCCCGCAGCGGGTTTTCACCGCGCTGGCTGTTCGTCGCGGCCGGGCTGGTCGTGCTCAACGACGCGCTGCTGACCAATGTTTACGGCGCTCTGCCCGACCTGTTCGGCGGGAGCGACTGGAACTGGCAGGGTAAGCTGCTGGCGCTGGCGGCCACGCTCGCGATCGCATCGCACCCGGCGATCGGCTGGCAGCGGTCCGGACTGACCCTGAAGCAGAATTCCGGTTCGCTTCGCGCGGCGGTGCCGGTCGTGCTCCTCTATTGCCTCTTCTTCCTGGCGCTGGCGCTTTCGTTTCCGAACGAGCCTGTCTCCGGCGAAACCATGGCCTTCCAGCTGACGATGCCGGGGTTCGAGGAAGAACCCTTCTATCGCGGCATATTGCTCCTCGCTCTCAACGAAGCGCTCCGGGGCCGGATCAGGCTGCTCGGAATCGATTGGGGCTGGGGTGCAGTGCTGTCCTGTGTATTATTCGGGCTGGCGCACGCTTTCAGCTATTCGGCCGGCGACGGGTTTCAGTTCGACGCGATGACAATGGCGCTGACCGCCGTCCCGTCATTCCTCGGCGTCTGGCTGCGCGAGCGCACGGGCAGCCTGCTCCTTCCGGTCGCCGTGCACAATTTCGGCAACGCAATCATGTCGATGGTGTGACCGTGCGCGATCGCCTCTACTTCCTCCACGCACTGTTCAGCGACCCCGCGCTGCCCGGGCGGCAATTCTATTGCCGCGACTGCATCGCCATCGAGGGATTGTTGAAGAGCTTTCCCGACAGGGCGACAAAGCTGGAAGTAATCCGCATCGCCTTCCCGCGCCCACGCGATGCCGTGATCGCAGCGATCGGCGAGGCGAACCAGAACCTTCCGGTCTTGGTGCTTGCCGACGATGCGCCCGCCGACCTCGCCGACGGCGAGCATCAGGGCACGCGCTTCGTCGGCGACTTCAAACGGCTGCTTCACGCGCTGCATGTTCGCCACGGATTTCCAGAGGCGCATCCATGATCGCGCGGCGCTGGCATGGGATCGTTCCGAAGGCGAAGGCCGAAGCCTATTTCAAGCTGATGCTCGACGTCGCCATTCCCGATTATCGATCGGTCGCGGGCAATCGCGGCGCATGGTGCCTTCAGCGCCCCGAGGGCGATGTCGTCCATTTCGAGATGCTGACCTTCTGGGACAATCTCGAGGCGATCGAGAGCTTTGCCGGGACCCCCATCGACACGGCCAAATATTATGATTTCGACGACGTCTTCCTGATCGAAAAGGAAGCGCATGTCCTGCATTTCGAAGTGAACGGAACCCTATGATCCAGTCCCTCCTCATCGCCAATCGCGGCGAGATCGCATGCCGCATCATCCGCACCGCGCGCGAGATGGGTATCCGGACCGTGGCAGTCTATTCGGACGCAGACGCGAAGGCGCTGCATGTGCGGCAGGCCGATGAGGCGGTGCATATCGGGCCGTCGCCGGCGCGCGAATCCTATCTGATCGGCGAGAAGATCATCGCCGCGGCCAAAGCGACCGGCGCCGAGGCGATCCACCCCGGCTATGGCTTCCTCTCCGAAAATGCCGAGTTCGCGCAGGCGGTGATCGATGCCGGGCTGGTGTGGGTCGGACCGAAGCCGTCCTCGATCACCGCGATGGGGCTGAAAGATGCCGCCAAGAAATTGATGGCCGACGCGGGCGTGCCGGTGACGCCAGGCTATATGGGCGAAAACCAGGATCCGGCCTTCCTTGCCGAACAGGCGGCAGAAATCGGCTATCCGGTGCTGATCAAGGCGGTCGCGGGCGGCGGCGGCAAGGGGATGCGCAAGGTCGATGCCGCGGCCGATTTCGCCGACGCGCTCGCTTCGTGCCAGCGCGAGGCGGCATCCTCGTTCGGCAACGACCATGTGCTGATCGAGAAATATATCCTGACCCCGCGCCATATCGAGGTGCAGGTGTTCGGCGATACCCACGGCAATGTCGTCCATTTGTTCGAGCGCGATTGCTCGCTGCAGCGCCGCCACCAGAAGGTGATCGAGGAAGCCCCTGCCCCCGGCATGGATGAGGTAACCCGCGAGGCGCTGTGCGCCGCCGCGGTGCGCGCAGCGCAGGCGGTCGATTATGTCGGTGCGGGGACAATCGAGTTTATCGCCGATGCCAGCGAAGGCCTGCGCGCCGACCGAATCTGGTTCATGGAAATGAACACGCGGCTGCAGGTCGAGCATCCGGTGACCGAAGAGATTACCGGGGTCGACCTCGTCGAATGGCAGCTACGGGTCGCGAGCGGTGAGCCGTTACCGCTGCGACAGGATGAGTTGTCGATCAACGGCTGGGCGATGGAGGCGCGGCTTTATGCTGAAGACCCAGCGACAGGCTTCCTCCCTAGCACAGGGACCTTGATTGATTTCGACCTGGGCTTTCGTGGCCGCGTTGAAACGGGCGTCGAACTGGGCGATTCGATCTCGCCATATTACGATCCGATGATCGCCAAACTCATCGGAACCGGACGTGATCGAGAGTCGGCTGGATATCGTTTGCTGGAAGCGATTCGCCAAGTTCAGGTTTGGCCCGTAAAAACCAACGCGACTTTCCTTGGCAAATGCTTGTTAGATGAAGATTTTATCGAAGGTATTTTCGATACAGGTTTGATCCAACGTAAGGCGGATGAGTTAACCGCAAAGCCGATCGTAGATGAGGCGGAAAAGGCAGCCGGCGTCTTAAATCTCATGAAGGACTTCGGTGCTGATCGGATGTTAGCTCCGTTACTGAGACCAGATGGGTCGCCCGATTGGATGATCCAAAATAGCTCAAAGTTGAGCAGCCTATTTGGATTCCGGTTGAACGGCGAACCGCAGCGCCGAATTTTGGTCAGCGTCGATGGCGAACCTACCACGGTCAGCCTGTCCGAGCCGCTCCTTGGTCATCGGAACAGGCATTATGGCCGATATGGGGATGCCTGGAGCAGGTTGGAGGACGGCTTCGTTCATCGCTTCTCACTGGATTGTCGTGCCGAAGGCGTTGGCGCAGGCACAGTCAGCGACGGCGCGATCCTGTCGCCGATGCCCGGCAAGGTCATCGCGGTCGAGGTCGCCGCGGGCGACAAGGTGACCAAGGGTCAGAAATTGCTGACCCTCGAAGCGATGAAGATGGAGCACAGCCTGACCGCGCCGTTCGACGGAGTCGTTACCGAACTCAACGCGACCTCGGGCGCGCAGGTGCAGGTCGAGGCGCTGCTGGTGCGGATCGAAAAGGAAGAATGAACTTTATCTTCTCGTCACCCTGAACTTGTTTCAGGGTCCATGGCCCAAGGTTTCGGCGTCCGACCATGGATGCTGAAACAAGTTCAGCATGGCAAATTATTGGAGCATTAAAATGGCAGGCCGCTTTTTCGACGAGTGGAGTATCGGCGACACGCTAACGCACGAGATCCGCCGCACGGTGACCGAGACCGACAATCTGCTGTTCACGGTGATGACGCATAATCCGCAGCCGCTGCATCTCGACATCGAGGCGGCGAAAGCATCGGAATTCGGGCAGATCCTTGTCAACGGCACCTTCACCTTCAGCCTGATGGTCGGGCTGTCGGTCGGCGACACGACGCTGGGAACGCTTGTCGCGAACCTCGGTTACGACAAGCTCGTCATGCCCAAGCCGGTGTTCATCGGCGATACGCTGCGCGCGGAGAGCGAAGTCATCGGCCTCAAGGAGTCGAAATCGCGCCCCAATGCGGGGATCGTCACCTTCCTTCACCGCGCCATCAACCAGCGCGATGAACTTGTGTGCCAGTGCGAGCGTTCTGCCCTTGTCCAGCGGAAGGCCAGCTAATGCGACTTCGTTCCCTCCTCTTTGTTCCCGGCGACCGGCCCGAGCGCTTTGCCAAGGCGGCGGCGTCGGGTGCCGACGCGATCATCCTCGATCTGGAGGATTCGGTGTCGCCCGCGAACAAGGACGCCGCGCGCCATGCGGTCGCCGATTATCTGGCGGGGACACGTGAGGTCGTGACGCTGGTGCGCGTCAACCCCCTCGACGGACATTTGACCGCTGCCGACGTCGCAGCGATCGCCGCGGCGCGGCCCGACGCGATCATGCTGCCCAAGGCCGAAGGCGCGCCGAGCATCGCGCAACTCGACACGATCCTGCGCAGCGAAGCGGCGCGCGATGCCTCGCTGCCTCCCATCCTGCCGATCGCCACCGAGACGCCAGCGGCACTCTTCACCCTCGGCAGCTATCGCGAGGCGAAAGACCGTCTGCTCGGGCTGACGTGGGGTGCCGAAGACCTGCCCGCCGCGATCGGCGCGACGACAAGCCGCGAAGCCGACGGCCGCTATACCGCACCCTATGAGATCGCGCGCGCGATGACCCTGTTCGCCGCGCACGCAGCGGGCGTGGCCGCGATCGACACTGTGTTCCCGGCGATCAAGGATGAAGCGGGTCTTGCCGCCTATGCCGCCCGCGCGCGCCGCGACGGCTTTACCGGCATGATGGCGATCCATCCGTCGCAGGTCGATGCGATCAACGCGGCCTTCACCCCCAGCGCCGATGAGGTGTCGCGCGCGCAGGCGATCGTCGATGCCTTTGCCGCCAATCCGGGCGTCGGGGTGCTGCAGGTCGACGGCAAGATGGTCGACGCCCCGCACCTGAAGCAGGCGAAGCATATCCTGGCGCTGTCGGATTAGGAGCGGACGGCTTCGTTCCGCTGCTTACGTCATCCCGGCGAAGGCCGGGATCTCACCGGTGCGGCTAACCTCGACGTCGAGATCCCGGCCTTTGCCGGGATGACGATATAGGGGGCGCTAACCTAGGTTTTGCCCCGCCCGAATGGCCGATGCCGCCGCATCCGGTCGCGTCCGCGATGCCAGCTTTTCTTCAGGCCGCGTTCGGTGAAGCTTTCGAACATCGCGTCGGGGCTCGTTGGGTCGAGAAGCTCATTCTCGGCTATATATTCGTCGAACGGGCCGGGGCTGACGAGGTCGAGCAGTTCGAGCGAGCGGCCCTTGCCGCGCAGTGCCTCGATCGTCTCGATCAACGAACCGGTGCGTTTGAATTCCGCAACGACATCCTCGGGCGCAACATCGAGATGTTCGGCGATCAGCGACTCGCGCAGGCACATTATCGTCGGCTCGACACCCTCGTTCGCGGGCAATGCAGCGTCGATCGTCACGTCGCATTCGCTGTCGAGCCCCATCGAGCGGTTGTTCATGTTCGCCGACCCGACGCGCAGGAATCGGTCGTCGACGATCGCGGTCTTGGCATGAACGTAGATCGGCTCGCCGCGCTTGGTGCGCGGGAAATAGACGCGGAGGCGATCACCGTGCTTCGCCTTCGCAATCTCGCGGACCAGTTGCACCCGCGCGGCGTCCATCGCCATCTGCTCGAGCCAGCCGTCGGCGGTCTTCGGCATCACCATCACGAATTCGGGCGGATCGTCCTCGTTCAGCCGCTCGGCGATCGCGGCGGCGATCTTGTCGCAGGTGAAATATTGATTCTCGAAATAGATGAAGCGCTTCGCGGCGGCGATCATGTCGAGATAGAGCTGCTCGATCTCGCGGATTTCCTCGCAGCCCTCATATTCGGCGCGGGTACGCGAGATCGCGACGTCGACGCCCTCGAAATCGGGTTCGAGATCGTCGGGCCAATTCTCGCCCTCGCCATCGACCTCGCGCAGCGGCTTTTTTGTCGCGCGCTGCCAGCGCTCGTTGCCGAGGTCGGCGAGCGCATTGCCGACGGGCCCCGCGAGGATCATCGTCGAATCGTGCCACGGCATATAGGCTTTGCCATCGGGCGCCGTGCGGTGCGGGTCGCCATCCTTGTGATCGCGCGTGTCCCAGCGGCGTGAGCCGACGTCGATGCCGCCACACACCGCGAGATGGTCGTCGAACACCGCGACCTTCTGGTGATGGCTGCACCCGACCGGATGCGCGCTGTCGAGACGGAAACTGATCGCGCGCGTTAGTTTCCAGCGCGCCACCATCGCCAGAATGCGCAGCATCGCGAACTGTTTCAGCCCGCCGAAGTTCCAGCGCAAAATGTCGATGTCACGCTCGGGCTTTTCCTTCGCGAGCCGCAGTAGATAATCGCCGAGAGGCTCGCCCTTGCCCTTCTTGTCGGGTTTGAGCGCGATGCGCGGATCGAAATCCCAGCCGATGAGCAGGATCCGTTCCTTCGCGTCGGCCATCAGCCGTTCGAGCAGCGCGTAATAATCGGCGGCATCGACGATCATCCGTGCCTTGTCGGCGCGCTCGATCCGCCAGCAATTGCGCCCTTCGACGACAATCGGAGAAAGGTCTCGCGTGCTCATCGCCCACGCCACGCATGGCATGGGCGATGGTTGCGTCGGGCCGGGTCAGGCGGCGTAGAATTGTTCGGGCGTCAGCGCCATCATCGCCTCGCTGCCCGCCTCGATCTTGCGGCGCAGCGATCCGGCGTCGGGCAGGAAGCGTTCGCCGAAATAGCGCGCGGTGACGAGCTTGGCTTCGAGGAAGGCCTTGTTGCCGCGGCCTTCGGCGAGCGCCTTCTGCGCGGCTTCGGCCATCATCAGCCACATCGAGCCGAGCGCGACGATCCCCAAGATGTGCATATAATGGTGCGCGCCGGCGCCGATATTGTTCGGGTTCGCCATGCCGTTCTGCATGAACCACATCGTCGCCGCCTTGAGCTCGCCATTCGCTTTTTCGAGACGGCCCGCGAAGTCGGCGAGCGCCTCGTTGTCTTTGGCGCGGCCGCACTCTTCGTCGATGATCGCGAAGAAGGCCTGGATGGCACGGCCCCCGTTCTGCGCAAGCTTGCGACCGACGAGATCCATCGCCTGCACGCCGTTCGCGCCCTCGTAGATCATCGTGATGCGGGCATCGCGGACATATTGGGACATGCCCTGTTCTTCGATGTAGCCGTGACCGCCGAACACCTGCTGCGCGTTGGTCGCGACCTCATAACCCTTGTCGGTGCCATAGCCCTTGATGACGGGGGTGAGCAGGCTGACGAGGTCGTCGGCGCGCTGGCGCTCTTCCTCACTCTCGGCGACATGCGCGAGGTCAACCTGCAGCGCCCCCCAGGTGCAGAGCGCGCGGAGCCCCTCGACCGTCGCCTTGCCGTCCATCAGCATACGGCGCACGTCGGGATGGACGAACAGCGGGTCCGCCTTTTCCTGCGGGTCCTGCGGCCCGGTGAGCGCGCGGCCCTGACGGCGGTCCTTAGCATATTGGACCGCGTTCTGGTGCGCGACGTCGGCCTGGCCGAGGCCCTGGATGCCGACGCCGAGACGCGCTGCGTTCATCATCACGAACATCGCAGCGAGACCCTTATTCTCCTCGCCGACCATCCAGCCCTTCGCCCCATCATAGTTCATCACGCAGGTCGAGTTCGCGTGGATGCCCATCTTGTGCTCGATCGACCCGCACTGCAGCGCATTATGGTCGCCGAGCGAGCCGTCTTCGTTCACGAGATATTTGGGCACGATGAAGAGCGAGATGCCCTTGACGCTATCGGGCGCATCGGGGGTCTTGGCGAGGACGAGGTGGATGATATTGTCGGTGAGGTCGTGCTCGCCCGACGAGATGAAGATTTTCGTCCCCGTGATGTCATAGCTGCCATCGCCGTTCGGGACGGCACGCGTGCGGATGAGGCCGAGGTCGGTGCCGCAATGCGGCTCGGTCAGGTTCATCGTCCCGCCCCATTCGCCCGCGATCATCTTGGGGACAAAGGCAGCCTTCTGCTCGTCCGAACCCTTGACGAGGATCGCCGCGGTCGCGCCCTGTGTCAGCCCCGGATACATGGCAAAGGCCTGGTTGGCCGCGTTGCGATATTCCTCAACCGGAAAACCGATCACATGCGGCAGGCCCTGACCGCCGAACTCTTCCGGCGCGGTCAGCAGGCCCCAACCCGCGTCGCAATAGGCCTTATACGCTTGCTTGAAACCTTTGGGCGTTGTGACGCTGCCGTCTTCGTGGCGGGTGCATCCCTCAAGATCGCCCGACTGGTTGATCGGAAACAGGACTTCCTCGCAGAATTTCCCCGCCTCGGTCAGCACCGCCTCGATCATGTCGGGGGTCGCATTGGCGAAGCCGGGCAGGTTTGCGTAGCGCTCGACCCCGAGCACATCGTTGAGCAGGAAAAGCGTGTCTTGCACGGGTGCGCGATAGACGGGCATGGGAAATCCTTCTGAAAATCAGGTTGGCAATGTCAAACTTGCCTGGGGAGAGGCTCAACCGACCTTTTGGCCGGCGTCGACTTTCTTCACCATATCGATAAATCGCGACAATTCCTCGACGGCGCTGTCGATGTCGTCGCGTTGGCGCTGCAGCAGGCCGATGCGCTGTTCGCATTTCTCGATCGTCACCTGACGCTGCAGCTTGCGGCCGTCGCCGACGTCGTAAAGGTCGATCATCTCGCGAATGTCGGCGAGGCTGAACCCCGTGCGCTTGGCGCGCAGGATCCACGCCAGCCGCGCCCGGTCGCGTTTCGAATAGATGCGCGACAATCCCTTGCGCGACGGGCTGATCAGCCCTTCATCCTCATAGAAACGCAGCGCGCGGGCGGTGACCCCGAACTCGGTCGACAAGTCGGTGATGCTGAATTGTTCGCGCCCAAGATGGTCGGGCGTATCGATATGGGCGTGGCCATATGGGTCTGTCATGCGGATGAAACTAGTTTCCGTTGACGTGAACGTCAAGACCGACGGATCGCGGTATTTCGCGCCGCGTCAGCCCCCGCAAGGACGCTGCATATTGCCCTGCCGATCGGCCATCCGCAAGCCCCTTGCATCGGCAGCCGACCAGCTCGCGCGCGGCAGGCGCAAACCGGACAGCGAGGCGCGATCGGGGCAGAGGCGGGCGCATCGCGAGGGCAGGCTTCCGGGCAGTTGCAGTTCGTCCTCTTGCTCGCGCACCAGAGCGTCGCAGCCGTCGGCACCGGCAAAACGCATCCGCCAGCCGCCGTCCTCGCGCGCCATCGTCCCGGTCGCGGTGCAGGACAATCCCGGACCGAAGGCGGCGGTGACGGCAAAGCGCCACCGACCCGCGCCGTCGGGAATGACGCACATCGCATCGCGGCCGAGATCGTGGGTGCGCTCGAATACGCCGGTCGGTGTCGATGCTTCGGGACGAACGACACCGCGTTCGCGCGCCGCAACCTCGAGCGGATTGTCGGCGGCGGCGCCCTTCGCGCCGCCATCGGGAGCGGGCCGCCCGCACCCCGCCAGCAGCAGCGCCGCTAGAAGCGGTGCGAAGCTAGCCCTGCGCATCATCGGTCAGGAAAGTCAGGCTGCCGTCGCCCTCGACGCGGCGATAGAAACACGATCGGCGACCGGTGTGGCAAGCAGGACCCGCCGGCCTCACGCGCAGAAGGAGCGCGTCCTGATCGCAATCGACCCGCATCTCCACCAGCGTCAGGCCGTTGCCCGACGTCTCGCCCTTGCGCCACAGCGCGGAGCGCGAGCGCGACCAGAAATGCGCCTGCCCGGTCTCGCGGGTCCGGTCGATCGCTTCGGCGTTCATATGCGCGACCATCAGCAGGGCATGGCTATCCGCATCGACGACGATCGCGGTCACCAGCCCGGCGGCGTCGAAACGCGGGAGAAATCGGTCGGTCGTGTCGCGTTGATCATCCATAAACCGCGCTTTAGAGCAGGATTGGAGCCGCTGTCACGCGGTGCTTCGCACGCTTCATGACAATATCGTGATTAAGGGGGGCGACATTTGCGATTGCCGTCCCTATATGCGCCCCAGTCACTGCCCCCCTGCCCCTGGAATGACATGCTGACGACCCACCCTTTCGACGACGACAAACTCCGCGAGGAGTGCGGCGTCTTTGGTATTCATGGCGCCGATAGCGCCGCCGCAGTTGTCGCATTGGGCCTCCATGCCCTGCAGCACCGCGGACAGGAAGCCGCGGGCATCACGGCCTTCGACGGCAAGGAATTCCATACCCACCGCGCGATGGGCCATGTCGCGGGCAATTTCGACCGCGACGACATCATGCGCCAGCTGCAGGGCGGGTCGTCGGTCGGCCATGTCCGCTACTCGACGACGGGCGAGACCGCACTGCGCAACGTCCAGCCGCTGTTCGCCGACCTGTCGACCGGCGGTTTCGCTGTGGCGCACAACGGCAATATCTCGAACGCCACGGCGCTCAAGAAGGTCCTCGTCCGCCGCGGTTCGATCTTTCAGTCGACGAGCGATACCGAGGTGATCATCCACCTCGTCGCGACGTCGAGCTACCGTTCGCTGATCGACCGGTTCATCGACGCGCTGAAGCAGGTCGAGGGCGCCTATTCGCTGATCTGCCTGACCGCCGAAGGGATGATCGGTTGCCGCGATCCGCTCGGCATCCGCCCGCTCGTGATCGGCAAGCTCGGCGATGCGCATATCCTAGCGTCCGAAACCGTCGCGCTCGATGTCGTCGGCGCCGAATTCGTGCGCTCGGTCGAGCCGGGCGAGCTCGTCATCATCCGCGAAGGCCAGCTGACCTCGCACCGACCCTTCGCTGACCAGTCGGCGCGCCCGTGCATCTTCGAATATGTCTATTTCTCGCGCCCCGATTCGATCGTCGATGGGACCAGCGTCTATTCGGTCCGCAAGGCGATCGGCGCCGAACTCGCGCGCGAAAACCCGGTCGATGCAGACCTCGTCATCCCGGTCCCCGATTCGGGCACGCCTGCGGCGATCGGCTATGCGCAGGAATCGGGCATTCCGTTCGAGCTTGGCATCATCCGCTCGCACTATGTCGGGCGTACCTTTATCCAGCCGGGCGACAAGGTTCGCCATCTTGGCGTCAAGCTGAAACACAATGCCAATCGCGCGCTGATCGCGGGCAAGCGCATCGTGCTGATCGACGATTCGATCGTGCGCGGCACGACCAGCCTCAAGATCGTGCAGATGATGCGCGATGCCGGCGCGACCGAAGTGCATATGCGCATCGCGAGCCCACCGACCCAGCACAGCTGCTTCTATGGCGTCGACACCCCCGAACGCGCCAAGCTGCTCGCGGCGCAGATGACGGTCGGCCAGATGGCGAACTTCATCAACGCCGACAGCCTGTCCTTCGTCTCGATCGACGGCCTTTATCGCGCGCTCGGTGAAGCCAAGCGCAGCGACGACGCCCCGCAATATTGCGACGCCTGCTTTACCGGCGACTATCCGACCACGCTGACCGATTTCGACGAGCATGGACTGGAAGACCAATTTTCGCTGCTTGCCGAACGAGTTGTCTAACACAATGACTACGAAGACTGAGGAACTGGCGGGGCAAGTCGCCCTTGTCACCGGGGCAAGCCGCGGCATCGGCGAAGCCATCGCCGAGGCGCTCGCCGCACGCGGCGCGCATGTGGTGATCACCGCGCGCACTGCGGGCGGGCTCGAGGAACTCGAGGACCGCATCCACGAAGCCGGCGGCGCCGCGACGATCGCCCCGCTCGACCTCACCGACGGTGACAGCATCGCCCGGCTGGCGAGCGCGATGGCCGAACGCTGGCAGCAGCTCGACATGCTCGTGCTCAACGCCGCGATGCTCGGTACGCTGACCCCGGTAGCCGCGATCGACGGCAAGGAGTTCAACAAGCTGCTGACGCTCAATCTGATCGCGCAGCAGGCGTTGATCGCCAATTTCGATCCGCTGCTCCGCCGCGCCGCGAACGGCCGCCTGCTCGCACTATCGAGCGGCGTCGCGCGCGAGCCGCGTGCCTATTGGGGCGCCTATGCCGCATCGAAAGCGGCATTCGAAACCCTCGTCACCAGCTATGGCGCCGAAATGCGCAATATTTCGACCGTGCGCACCGCGATCCTCGACCCCGGCGGCACACGAACGCAGATGCGCGCGCGCGCCTATCCCGGCGAGGATCCGCAGAGCATCAAGGACCCCGTCGCGGTCGGCGAATTTGTCGCCAATCTGATGGTGCAAGGCTTCGACAGCACCGCCTTCCATGCACTGCCGAAGGTCATGGAAAAAGCTTAACGCCATCTTTGGTTTCCTGCGCTAAGAGACCCGCATAAGAGGGTTTGCGAGGGCGCGGGAATGACCAAGGATATTTTGCGAACGGCGATTGCCGCGGTGATCGGCATCGTCGTCGCTTTCGGGCTGATCTGGCTGGCGCAATATGCCGGCAGCGAATTTTCTCCCGACGTCTATGACCCGAACAACGGTGAAGTCCTGATCCCGATCGGGTCGACGATCGCGCTGATCTTCGGCTGGTTCATCGGCACCTTTGCCGGCGCCTGGTTCGCGATGCGCGTTTCGGCCGGTACGGGCGCGGGCTGGATCGTCGCCGGCGCGGTGATCGGCGCGGCGCTATATCGCGCCGTCACGCTCGCCGACAGCTGGTGGATCATGGTGCTGGGCGCCGTCATCCCACTCGCCGCGGTGTGGCTGGCCCAGCGCGCGACGGCCATCGCGCTCGATTAACCCAATTTTGTCATTCCGGCGTAGGCCGGGATCTCGACGGTGAGGCCCCGGCCTACGCCGGGGTGACGAGGGTTGGTGAGGTGGCGAACCTTAGTTGGCCGCTTCCTTATCCACCGCCGCCTGCACCCCCTTGTAGAACGCTTCGCGCGCCGCGCCGACACCTTCTGGATCGGTCGCGGTCGGCCAGTTGCCGTTCGACGCGATCACCAGCTTGCGTTTGGGATCGATGAAGATGCCCTGACCGAAAATACCCTGCGCGGCGAAGCTACCGTCGTCGTTGGTCCACCATTGATAACCGTAACCGCGGCCCGGCAGGTCGATCCCCGCCTGCTTCGTGGTTGCAGAGGGCAGCCAGTCGTCGGGCAGCACCTTCTTGCCGTCCGCCACACCGCCATTCAGGATGAACTGACCGAAGCGTGCATAATCCTTGAGGCTCGCCGACATGCAGCAGCCACTGATCTCGTGCCCCGTCGCGCCGAGCATCCACACCGCATCCTGCTCCATCCCGAAGGGCTTCCAGACCTTTTCGGACAGATAGGTCGACAGCGTCTTGCCCGTCGCGCTCGACACGAGCACGCCGATCAAATTGGTCTCGCCGGTCTTGTACACCCACTTCGACCCCGCGGGTGCTTCGCGCGGCAAGGTCTTCATATAGCTGACGGTTATGTCTTCGCCCGCGACGGGTTTTTGCAGGCCGAACTGCGCGACGTCGGACTTGGGATCGGTATAATCCTCGTTCCATTTGACCCCCGACGTCATCGTCAGCAGCTGGCGGACACTGACGTCGTCATAGGCCGAGCCCTTGAGACCCGGAATATAGACGGTGATCTTGTCGTCGAGGCTCTTGATATAGCCATCCTTGACCGCCGCGCCGACAAGGGTCGAGGTGAAGCTCTTCGCAACCGAAAAGCTCGTCCAGCGCCCCGCAGCGCCATAGCCAAGCGCATATTTTTCCAGGCGGATCTTGCCGTCCTGAACAATGACCAGCCCGGCGTTGCGCTGTTTCGCCATATAGGCGTCGATGTCCGAGCCGAGATCGAGCGGCTGGCCCTGCGGCAGCGGATAGACGACGTCGCCCGCCTCGACCGTGTTCACCACCACCTTGGGGACGGTTTCCATCGTGCGGAAGGCGGCGTCGCGTTGATCCTGGGTCCAGAACAGCACATTCAGATCCTTTGGCAGTTTGTCGGTCGTCTGGGTCGATGCGGGCGCGTTGCACCCCGCCGCCGCGGTGCACAGCAGCACCGTCGCCAAAAATCGTCGCATATGCTTCCTTTCCCCTGTTTTCAGGCTGTCTTTTCGAGCGTGACTTGCGCGACGTCGATGCCGCCGCCGCGAAAGCCTCCTTCGCAATATTGCAGATAATAGCGCCAGAGCCTGACGAAGCGGTCGTCGAAACCTGACGGCAGCTCGTTCGCCGAAACCACCGCGTCGAAACGCTCGCGCCACTGGCGCAGTGTTTCGGCATAGTCGCCGCCGAACCGGTGGACGTCGCGCCATGCGAGGCCGCGCTCTTCCGCCAGCGCGCGGAACCGGCTTTCCGAAACCAGGCAGCCGCCCGGGAAGACATAGGCCTGGATAAAGTCGCTGCTCGCCGCATAGCGTTCGAACAGCGCGTCGTTGATCAGGATATACTGGATCGCCGCCTTGCCCCCGGGCCGCAGCAACCGCGCGATCGCATCGAGATACGCCGGCCAATATTCCTGCCCCACCGCTTCGACCATTTCGACGCTGGCGATCGCATCATAAGGGCCCTTGGCATCGCGATAATCGCAGATTTCGATGTGCGAGCGTCCCGACAGGTCGACGGCGGCCAATCGCGCATCGGCGACCTCGGCCTGTGCCGGCGACAGGGTGATCCCGGTATAGAGCACGTCGTGGCGTTCGACCGCACGCTCGGCGAGCGCACCCCAGCCGCAGCCGATTTCGAGCAAGCGGCTACCCGAACGCAGGTCGAGCCGGTCGAGGATCGCATCGACCTTTGCCGCTTGGGCTTCCTCCAGTGATTGCCCCGGATCGGTGAACAGCGCGCTCGAATAGTTCATGGCTTGATCGAGCCACAAGCGATAGAAATCATTGCCCAAATCATAGTGGGCATGGATGTTTCGCTTGGCACCGCGACGATCGTTGCGGTGGAGCGCATGGATCGCCTTGTTGAGCCAGCGCCACGGACCGTGCGCGCGGCCGACATTGCCGAGCGATTCGCCGTTGCGCATGAACAGGTCGAACAGCGGGACAGGGTCGGGCGAGGACCATTCGCCCGCTTCCCGCGCGCGATACCAACCCACCGAGCCCGACAGCGCGAGCCGGGCGAGTGCTGCCCAGCTATGGAGGTGGACAACCGCCGCCGGCCCCTTGCCGCGGCCGCCGAGCAGCCGCACGCTGCCGTCGGGCAAATGGCTTTCGATCGTGCCGAGCGCGAGCCCCGCGTCGATCCGGTCGAGCATGCGATGAAAGAGGCTCGCGGGTGCCAGCGCGATCAGCCGCGCCATTCCCCCACCCGTGCGATAGGCACGGTCGGCGCGGAGCAGTTCCTTACCGCGGCGGGGGCTGACGTGCGTGTTCATCACTGCCTTCCTGCCCCAAACTCAGGCCGCTGACAATCAGTTGCGATATGCCACCATGACGTCACCGGACGGGGCGCAGAGCGAGATCATTCGGGATGACTCGCGGTGTCCGGCGCGGTCAGTCGAACCTGGAACCGGTCCTGCGCGAGCGGGTGCATGAAACGTTGATCGCGCAGCAGGATCGCGTCGCCATCCGCCTGCGCAACCGGCATCCGCGCCCAGAAAAGGAAAGCGCGCGCGGCGGGATCGCCCTTCACCCATGTCGCAAGACGCGGGTCGTCCATGCCGATTGGCGCGCCCCGAATATCGATGTCGCCGCCGACCCCCGGCACGAAATGCGCGGTGCCGTACCGCTCCGCCGAGCGCCAGAAGATGTCGCGCTTCCAGAAGGCGAAGGGCGGCGGGCTGGCAACGACGAGCGGGTTCCTATGCCCACCGGCTTGCAAGGCGCCCGTCGCCATGCGTTCGGCGGCACCGGTGATCACGCCGTTGACGAAAACATAGGCGCAAACCGCGGTGAAGCCGATCCACGCCGGGCGCTGCCAGTTCGCCATCCCGCTTCGTTCGCGCCGGAATGACAGCCAGATCGAAACCGCGAGTGCGACCCATATCCACAGATCAATGATGAACAGCGTGTCGCCGTAAAACCAGCGATGGCTGAAGGGTTCGAGCAGCCGAATGCCGTAATTGTTGAGCCAGTCGAGCGCCGGATGGCTGAGGCAGCCGATAGTGGCGAGCGCGAGCAACCAGCCCTTGTGGACGGGCAATCGCCCCGGCGGCCGCTTGCCGCGCCGTTCCTGCCAGCGATCGAAGGCCAACATCAGCGCCCACAACAGGAGCGGAAGCAGAATGAGCGCGATCGGCCCATGCGTGATCCCGCGCCGCATCGACAGCGATTCGATCCCGTAAATCGCGCAGCCCGCATCGATATCGGGCAGGTTCGCCGCGAGGATCAGCGTCGGGATGGCAAGGCCGGTCTTTTTCTTGAGCCCCATCTGGCCAAGAAGGGCACCGACGAGACTGTGAGTCAGATTGTCCATGAATCTGTCTCACACAAAGGCACGAAGGCACAAAGAGTCATTGCCGGGAGGAGGCAAAATAATTGTTGGCGACGCGCTTCACACCATCGCGAAATGTCTCCTGCCCGAAATTGATTAACAGACCGAGTGGCAGTTCCAGCAGGCGCAAATAGGTAAGTAATTGTTTGCCGTGCACAGGAGCCATTCGCTCCACGGATTTCAGCTCAACAACCAGTTGCCGTTCGACAAGAAGGTCGATGCGAAAAGCGTTGTCGATGACTATATTCTTATATGCAATGGGAACAGCTGCTTGCCGCTCTACATTCAAACCGGCATCGCGGAGCGCTTCGGCCATCAGAATTTCATAGACCGATTCGAGAAGTCCCGGTCCAAGATCGCGATGCAAATGAAAGCCGCAGTCAATCGTCGTTCGCGCGATAGCTTCGATATCGAGCGACAACCCCTTTGTGCCTTCGTGCCTTTGTGTGAGATCCGCTATCCCTAAAGCTCGGGACCGCCTTCGGTCACCGTCCAGGTCTGCCCCTTCTTGAGCAGGCTCTGCAGGTCGGCGGTCTTGCCTTCGGCCGCGGCCTGGTTCTGGCGCCAGACGTCGGCTTCGAAAGTCGGACGCGGGTCGTCGTAGAGGACGCCGAGCGCCATCGGGAATTCGCCGAAGCGCATTTCGACAAGCATGTGCGCGACGCTGCGGTTGGTGACGTCATGGACGATTACCCCGGCGGCCTGCCAGTCGCCATCGACGACATCGACGGTCTTGAGGTGGAGCGCCTCGGCATCGAGCGCGATGCCCTTGGTGCCCTTGGCGAACAGCATCGGTTCTCCATTCTGGAGCCACAGCTGGCGATCCTCGGCGCCCTTTGGCGCCGCAAAATCCTCGAACACATCTTTGTTATAGACGATACAGTTCTGGAAAATCTCGATAAATGCCGCACCCTTGTGTGCGTGCGCCGCCTTCAGCACATTCGGCAGTTCCTTCGACACATCGAACCCGCGAGCAACGAAACGCGCACCCGCACCGAGCGCGAAAGCTGCGGGCTGCGCCGGACGGTCGACCGAGCCATAAGGTGTCGAGGGACTGGTAGTCCCGACTCGGCTGGTCGGCGAATATTGCCCCTTGGTCAGCCCGTAAATCTCGTTGTTGAACAGCATGATCTGGCAATCGAGATTGCGGCGGATCAGGTGCATCGTGTGGTTGCCGCCGATCGACAGCCCGTCGCCGTCGCCGGTGACGATCCAGATGTCGAGGTCCGGATTGGCGAGCTTCAGCCCCGTCGCGAACGCCGGCGCGCGGCCGTGGATCGTGTGGAAGCCATAGGTTTCCATATAATAGGGGAAACGCGACGAGCAGCCGATGCCGCTGACGAACACGGTGTTTTCGGGCGTCGTGCCGATCTCGGGCATCGTGCGCTGCACGGCTTTGAGAATTGCATAGTCGCCGCAGCCGGGACACCAGCGAACTTCCTGATCGGTTTCCCAGTCTTTCAGCGTGGTCGCGCGGGCGATGGGGGTTACCTGATTCACTTCAATGCCTCCTCGATGGCGGCTTCGATCTCGGCGATGGTGAAGGGCTGGCCCGACACCTTGTTCACCGGTTTGGCGTCGATCAGATACTGGTCGCGCAGCACGGTCTTGAGCTGGCCGGTGTTCATTTCGGGCACGACGACCTTGTCATAACTTTTGAGCAACTCGCCAAGATTGGCGGGCAGCGGCCAGATATGGCGGATGTGGATGTGGCTGACGTCCTGCCCCTCGGCGCGCTTGCGGCGCACTGCCTGATGGATCGGGCCGAAGGTCGAGCCCCAACCGACGATCGCGAGCTTGCCGCCTTCGGCGCCGAGTTCGACGACCTGGTCAGGAACCTTGATGCCGTCGATCTTGGCCTTGCGGATGTCGGTCATCGCCTGGTGGTTCGACGCCTCGTAATTGATGTGCCCGGTGTCGAGTTCCTTCTCGATCCCGCCGATGCGGTGGAGCAGGCCGGGCGTGCCGGGCTTGACCCACGGACGCTTGAGCTTTTCGTCGCGGCCATAGGGCTTGAAGCCGCCTTCGGGCACTTCGGTGAGGAATTCGACCGGGAAGGCTTCGTAGGTCGTCAGGTCGGGCACCGCCCACGGTTCGGCGGCATTGGCGATATAACCGTCGGTCAGCAGCATCACGGGCGTCATATATTGCACCGCGACCCGCACCGCCTCGATCGCGCATTCGAACGCGTCGCCGGGCGAGCGCGCGGCGATGACGGGCATCGGCGCGTCGCCGTTGCGGCCATAGACCGCCTGATACAGATCCGATTGCTCGGTCTTGGTGGGCAGGCCGGTCGAGGGGCCGCCGCGCTGCGAGTTGACGATGACGAGCGGCAGCTCGGTCATGATCGCGAGGCCCATCGCCTCGCCCTTCAGCGCGATGCCCGGACCCGACGAACTGGTGACGCCGAGCGAGCCGCCATAGCTCGCGCCGATCGCCGAGCAGATCGCGGCGATTTCGTCCTCGGCCTGGAAGGTCGTGACGTCATATTCCTTGAGCCGCGACAGATGATGCAGGATCGCCGATGCCGGGGTGATTGGATAGCCGCCGAAGAACATCGGCAGCTTCGCCAGCTGCGCACCCGCGACGAGGCCGAGCGCGATGCCCTCGGCACCCGTCAGCGTACGGTAGAGGCCCGGCGCGACGGGCGCGGGATCGACATGATGCTGCTTGAGCGGCCCCGCGAGCTCGGCGGTCTCGCCATAGGCGTGCCCGGCGTTGAGCGCGGCGATATTGGCGGCGGCGAGGTCGGGCGCTTTCGCGAACTTTGCGTTAAGCCAGTCGACCAGCGGCGCGCGGTCGCGGTCGAACATCCAGAGCGCGAGCCCCAGCGTCCACATATTCTTGCAGCGCAGCGCTTCCTTGTTGCCGAGCCCGAAGGGCTTCACGGCATCCATCGTCAGCTGGCTGATGTTAAGCTTGAGCAGCTGCCACTTCGCGAGGCTGCCGTCGTCGAGCGGGTTCGCCGCATATTTCGCCTTGGCGAGATTCCGGTCGTTGAATTCGCCCTCGTCGGCGATGATCAGCCCGCCCTGCTTGAGCGACGGGACATTGGTCTTGAGCGCCGCGGGGTTCATCGCGACGAGCACGTCGGGCGCGTCGCCCGCGGTATCGATCGCCGACGATCCGAAATTGATCTGGAACGCCGACACGCCGAACAACGTGCCCTGCGGCGCGCGGATTTCGGCAGGGAAATCGGGGAAAGTCGCAAAGTCGTTGCCCGCGAGCGCCGACGACAGCGTAAACTGACCGCCGGTCAGCTGCATTCCGTCGCCACTGTCTCCGGCAAACCTGACTACTACCGCATCCGAAAGGGGGGACGACCGTTTGTCGGTTACGTCCACTACCGCTGTCGCCATTTTCTCTTCTGCCTTGAATCTTGCGAACCTGTGACATTGGCCTAGGCCTGTGGGCGCGAAGCCGCAATTCAGAAAAAATTGTGCGCTGCAAACTTCAAACGCCCGATTGGGTTGCCAATTGCCATTGAATTATCCGCCGCGATGCCGAATAGCGGCACAAAGAAAATAGCGAGGGACCAGACAGGATGACCGACGGCACCACCCATTATACGCGCCCCGATGTGGCGGC
Source organism: Sphingopyxis sp. (assembly GCF_036675685.1). Taxonomy (GTDB): domain Bacteria; phylum Pseudomonadota; class Alphaproteobacteria; order Sphingomonadales; family Sphingomonadaceae; genus Sphingopyxis. Next base: position 216,567 of record NZ_JAKFEM010000022.1, on the reverse strand, counting down.
GTTCCTCGCCTTCCTCAACGCGCAGGAGGGGCCCAAGATGGAAGATATGCCGCCCGAGGGTGGGCGTGAGATGTTCCGGGTGATGGGCCAACTTGCCGACGTTCCGCGCGGCGAGATTGCAAAGGTCGAGGATCGGACGATCCCCGGCGCTGCGGGCGAGATTCGAATCCGGATCTATGACAACCGCCCCGACCGCGAAGTCGGACCGGTGATGGTCTTCTATCACGGCGGCGGCTGGGTGATCGGCGACCTCGACACGCACGATCCCTATTGCGCCGAAGCCGCGCGCCAGCTCGACATGCCGGTGATCGCGGTCGATTATCGCCTCGCGCCCGAACATCCCTTCCCCGCCGCGCCCGACGATTGCGAGGCCGCGACGCGCTGGGTCGCCGACAATATTCCGTGCACCGGGCTGGTCCTGTCAGGCGAGAGCGCCGGCGGCAACCTCACCATCGCCACCGCGCTGACGCTCCGCGACACGCCAGCTTCGAAACCGGTCATCGCGATTCATCCGATCTACCCCGCGGTCACGACGCACGACGATTGGCAGAGCTACCGCGATTTCGGCGAAGGCCATCTGCTGACGCAGGGCAGCATGACCTGGTTCGGCAATCATTATGCGGCGGACCCCGCCGACTATCGCGCCGCTCCGCTCGATTTCCCGGCCGAGGGCCTGCCGCCGACGCTGCTCGTCACCGCCGGGCTGGATCCGCTGCGCGACCAGGGCCGCGCCTATGCCGCCAAGCTGGTCGAGGCGGGTGTGCCGACGACCTATCGCGAGGCGACAGGCAATATCCATGGCTATATCAACCTGTCGCAAGGCATCCCGAGCGCGAAGGACGACATCCGCAGTGCCCTGGGGGTTCTGAAGGCGATCGTCGCCGAAGCCAGCGCATGATCGACCATAGCGCCCTTCCCTATCGCCCCTGCGCCGGGGTGATGCTGGCGAACCGCGACGGCCGCATCTTCGTCGGCCAGCGACTCGATACGACGAGCGAGGCGTGGCAGATGCCGCAGGGCGGGATCGATGACGGCGAGAACCCCGAGGAAGCGGCGATCCGCGAGCTGGGCGAAGAAACCGGCATCCACGGTGGGCTGGTCGAAATCATCGCGCGCAGCCGCGAGGAATATTTCTATGATCTGCCTGACCATCTGATCGGCAAGATGTGGGGCGGCAAATATCGCGGCCAGCGCCAGCATTGGTTCCTGATGCGCTTCATGGGCGAAGACAGCGACGTCAATATCCACACCAGGCACCAGGAGTTTCGCGCCTGGAAATGGGCCGAACTCGACGAGATCGAGAAACTGATCGTGCCCTTCAAGCGCGTACTTTATCGCGGGCTGGTCGAGGAATTCGGCCCGCTCGTCTGATCCTTCAGCCCCAGCGCGGTGCGAAAGACATCGGCGAACATTTCGGGCGTCAGGCGTCCGGTGTTCGTGTTGTAGCGCGAACAATGATAGCTGTCGATCAAGCGGCGCCCATCGGAAAGCCGATGTACCGCGCCATGCGCAAAGGGATGCGCCGCAAGCCGCTCGCCCGCTGCGCGCAGTGCGGCATCATGCGCGATCCGGCCTAGCGCGACGATTACGCGGACCTTCGGCAATGCAGCCAATTGCGCTTCAAAAAATGGCCGGCAAGTGACGATTTCCACAGGCGTCGGTTTGTTCTGCGGCGGCAGGCATTTGACGCTGTTGACGATGATTGCGCCGTCAAGCGTCAGCCCATCGTCGACGCGGCTGTCGTAATGCCCCCTGCTCAGCCCGAATTCGGCAAGCGTCGCGAACAGCAAGTCACCGGCATAGTCGCCGGTGAACGGGCGGCCGGTACGGTTGGCGCCGTGCTTGCCGGGCGCGAGGCCCGCCAACGCGAGCCAGGCGTCGGGATCACCAAAGGCATAGACCGGCGCATTCCACCAATCAGGATGCTCGGCCTGGCATTCGCGGCGGAGCGCGACCAGTCGCGGGCAGCGGGGACAGTCGCGGGGCGGCTCGGTGCCGGGCAATGGGCTTACAATCTCCACGCATCTGCGATAGGCGCGGGCGCATGAGCAACGCAACGCCGCTTCCCCTTTATGCGATCAGCCTCGGCTCGAACCGTCGCCATGTTCGGTTCGGCGACCCCCGGCAGGTGCTGATGGCGGCGCTCGCCGCGCTCGAAAGCGACGACATCGAAGCCGTTGATGCCAGCCCGATCATCGCCAGCGCGCCGCTCGGCCCGTCACGCCGCCGCTATGCCAACGCGGTGGCGCTCGTCGCCTCGCCGCTGAGCCCGCCCGAGATGCTCGAGCGGCTGCAGGCGATCGAGGCCGCGTTCGGACGCCGCACCGGCCAGCGCTGGAGCGCGCGGACACTCGATCTCGACATCTTGCTCTGGTCGGGCGGCGCCTGGTCCGACGCGGCACTGAATATTCCGCATCCTGCGCTGACGACACGCGATTTCGTACTCGGTCCGCTACGCGCGATCGCCCCCGACTGGCGCCACCCGCTGAACAGTCACACGGTCCGGCAAATGGCGGCGCGTCTCGTGCGGGCAAAGCCGGTTGACCGCGCCGCTTCGCCGCACTAGGGCGACGGCTCATTTTGCGCGCCGCGATATTCAGGGCGCCGGGATGGGCCCTTAGCTCAGTCGGTAGAGCAACTGACTTTTAATCAGTAGGTCGCTGGTTCGAACCCAGCAGGGCTCACCATCTCCATCTTACCTGTCGGACGCCGCGATTTCCGTGCGACTTGTCGCACCGGGCGCCAATAGCGCGGGCAATGGTTGGTAGTGCGTCCCAGATAGAATAGAGCGAGCGGCCAAAGGCATCGTCGCTCGAATGGAGGCTAGGCAACGAATGAAGATTCTTCTGACGGGCGGCGCGGGATATATCGGCAGTCACGTAGCCGCCGCGCTTATGTCCTCGGGACACGAAATTGTCTGTTTCGACAATTTGTCGAACAGCGATGCAACCGTGATGGATCGCCTCGAAGCGATCACCGATACTGCGATCCCACTGGTCAAGGGCGACATCCGCGATGGCGACGCGTTGCGCCAGGTCTTGAACGAATATGCCGTCGAAGCCGTGATCCATTTCGCGGGCCTCAAGGCTGTCGGTGAATCGGTCGCCGAACCGATCAAATATTACGACAATAATGTTCGCGGCACATTGACGCTGCTCGAGGCGATGCGCGATTGCGGCGTGAAGACCTTGGTCTTCTCGTCGAGCGCGACCGTCTATGGCGAACCGCAGTATCTGCCGCTCGACGAAAACCACCCGACCTCGGCGACCAATCCCTACGGCCGTACCAAGCTGATGATCGAGCAGATGCTGGCCGATGTCGCCGCCGCCGACCCCGAATGGCGCGTTGCGATCCTGCGCTATTTCAATCCGGTCGGCGCGCATGACAGCGGACTGATCGGCGAAAACCCGAACGGCATTCCCAACAATCTGATGCCCTTTATCAGCCGCGTCGCCGCCGGGCGCCTCGACGAACTATCGGTGTTCGGGAGCGACTATGACACGCCCGACGGGACTGGCGTGCGCGACTATATCCATGTCGTCGACCTGGCCGACGGCCATGTCGCCGCGCTCGACGCGATAACCCGGACGGACCAGGCGCTGTCGACCTGGAACCTCGGTACCGGACAGGGCTATTCGGTGCTCGACATGGTCGAGGCTTTCGTGCGCGTGAACGGGGTGCGAATCCCCTATCGCATCGCGCCGCGCCGCGACGGCGACGTCGCCAGCTGCTTCGCGAGTCCCGAGCGCGCCGAGCGCGAACTCGGCTGGAAGGCAAGCCGCGACCTCGATGCCATGTGTCTGTCGAGCTGGAATTTCGAGCGTCTGCTGGCGATGCGAAACGCGGACTAGCCCAGCCAGCCAGCCGTCTGCACCAGCACCCACAGGCCGATCGCGAAGAACAGCGCTGCGGCAACCATGCGAACCTTCGCGAGATCGACGCGTTTCAGCAGTTCCTGGCCGAGGAAAATCGCGGGCACATTGGCGATCATCATGCCGAGCGTGGTTCCCGCGGTCACCGCGATGACGTCATGATATTGCGCGCCAAGCGCGATCGTCGCGACCTGTGTCTTGTCGCCCATCTCAACGAGAAAGAAGGCGACCAGCGTGGTCAGGAACGCCCCGAATCGCGGTTTGGGCGCGTCATCGTCATCGAACTTGTCGGGGATCAGCGTCCATGCCGCCATCGCGATGAACGACGCGCCGATCGCATAGCGGAAGATCGGGCTGTCGAGAAAAGCGGCGGCCTGCGCGCCAAGCAGCGCCGCAAGCGCATGATTCGCGAGCGTCGCGACCAAAATGCCGAGGATGATCGGCAGCGGGCGATTGAAGCGTGTCGCGAGCAAAATCGCGAGCAGCTGCGTCTTGTCGCCGATTTCGGCGAGCGCGACGACCGCGGTCGAGGTGAACAAGGCTTCCATGCAAAACTCCGGGGCCGGGCGGCAGCGAACTCCAACGGACATCGGTCCCCGCCACCCGGCCCGGGCGAAGGGTTCGATGCCATTGGTCTCGCCCAAGCGGTTTCCCGCTTCCACCGCACCACGACCTCTCGGCCGAGTATGTTGACACGGTGGCCCGTCCCGAAGGACGGCTGGCTACTCCCCAGATGACGGGGGCGGATTAGTCGGGTTGACGGTTTCTGGCAAGGGTTCGGGATGAACGCGCGGAATTCTTCCGCCTGCCTCGACCTTATGCACGGGTGCCTTTCCCGTATCGCCGTTGGCTTCGTGTTCGGCAATATCTGCATCCATCGCCTTGGCCCGCGCCTCGACTTCCTTGGCCGCCTTGTCGTAGCGCTCCTCGAAATCGGGTTCGTCCTTGCACGCGGCGAGCAGCAGAAGCGGCACGAGGATCGCAGCGGCGCGCATCAATAATCCTTGCGATACCGGATGCTGAGGTTCGACTGGCCCGAGCCGCCGGCCTGGCTGAGCAGCGACAGCGCCGGGGTCAGGCTGATTTCGAGCTGGGTCGCGGTATAGCCGCGCGCGTCGGTGATCACCTCCAGATAGATGTCCTTGGTGATATATTGCCCGGCGGCGAGCGCCGCGCCGCGCCCGACGGTGTCGTCGGGGCCGAGGATACGCAACCGGTCGATTCCCGTCGCCGACTGGAGCGCGCCGAGCGGGCTCAATCCGCCGCCCCCGCTGCTCAGCGTGTTGAGCGACGAGGCGAGCTGCACCGCCTGCAACGGCGACAGCGTGGTGATCGAATCGCCGAACAGGATGCGCGACACGATTTCGTCCTGCGGCAGGCCCGGCACGCTCGAAAAGGCGATCTGCGGATTGCTGGCGCGGCCGCTCACGCTGACGTTGACCGTGACGGTTTCGATCGTGTCGCTCGCGAGCAGGCGGATCGCGGGATCATAGGCATCGCCGGTCGGAAAGGTCACCCTGCCCTCTTCGAGCTCGAACGAGCGGCCCGCGAAGCCCAATGTGCCGCGCACCAACTCGATCTCGCCGGTGACGCGCGGCGCCTCGGTAGTGCCACGCAGCACGATGTCCGCTTTCCATTCGGATTCGAGCCCCATGCCGGTGACATAGATTTCGTCGGGCGCCTTCAGCGCGATGTCGAGGCGGATGAGGTCGAACAAGCTACCGCCGACTGCGGCAAGCCCGTCGCCGCTGATCCGCTGGCGCCCCGCGGGCGGTTTGCGCCGGACCCCGGTGAGCACCGGGACCTGCGCGGCGCCCTCGCGCACGATCTTGTAGCGGGTTTCGGGAAGGCTGAGGCTACCCGACAGCAGCGCGGTCTGCCCGGCCACCTTCTCCAGCGTCAGGTTGCCCGTCGCGCGCGCGGCAATATTTTCGCTGCGGGCAAGGCGCGCATTGTCGAGCGTGGCGACAATATTCATCGGATAACCGTCGGCCTGCGCAAGGCTGATATAGCCCTTGGCCTGCACACTGCCATCGCCAGCGGTCGCGGTGAGCTGGTCGATCTCGAGCCGGTTGCCGGTGAAGCGGCCGCCCACGACCATGTTCGTGAGGCGCGTGCCATAGGTCTGGTTTTCATAGACCATGTCCTTGCCGCGCACGACGCCGTCGAGGCACGGGTCGGAGACACGGCAGCTGAAATCGGCGGCGACCGCGATCGGGCCCGTTACATGCTGGTCGGCGGGACCGAAGAAGGAATAGAGCGTGTCGGCGGGGCCGTTGTAACGGATGCCGCCGCCGAGCGGCGCGGCCATCAGCCGTTCGGTCCAGCCGCCTGCCCCGGGGCCGAGCGGGCGCAGCGACGCCTGCATCCGCCCGATCACGCTGCCGCGCTTGCGCATCACCGCGCGCGCCTCGCCACCGTCGCTCAGCAGCTTGCCAGCGAAATTGACATCGACCGGCTGGCTCACCGATGCGGCCGTCGTGCGCGTGAAGCCGGTGATCGTCAGCCGGGCATCGGCGCGCGGGAAGCTTTCGGAACTGGCCTGCTCGAAATCGAGGCTGCCTGTCGCGCGCCCGCCGAGCCCCATGTCGGGATAGACGGCGTTGAGGATCGCCATGTTGACGCGCTCGAGCCGGCTCTGGATCATGATCCCGTCGCCGAAGCGTCCGGCGATCCGCGCGCGGCTGCCGCGGCCGAGGTTGACGGTGGTCGGCAGCAGTTCATAGCCGTCGGTGCCGGGGATGATGCGCGCAGGCGATGTGGTGCGGAAATTGATGCCTGTCGCGCGACCCTGCACCGAGGCGCGCCAGAGCTTGGGCCGGAGATCGGCGTTCGCGGCAATGCGGAACGGCACGCCGCTGATGCCTTCGACCAGCGCCTGCGCCTTGCCGCTGCCGTTACGATAATCGATCTTCACGCGCCCGACGGCGATGTCATAGTCGCGGATGCGCGTCTGGGCGATCTGGATGTCGGCGACGATATGCGGGGTGTCGTAGAGCGTGACATCGGCATCGACGATCGCCGACCCGACCGCGAGCTTGGCCGGTCCGGGAAGCACGACATCGTTGGCGCGAACGTTGATCGCCGCCGCCTGATATTTGCCGTCGGCGCTCAGTCGGACAAGGCCGCCCAGCCCCTGCCCCGATGCGTCGAGCCGACCGACGAAGGGGCCGGCGTCGCTCTTCACCAACTTTCCGTTGAACCCGATGCCCGATAGATCGCCGCGTTCGACATCGATCGTCAGCGGCCCCTTCGCCACCAGCAGCACGACATCGGCCGACAGCGGCCCATAATCGGTGTCGCCCGTCGCCGCGAGGCGATAGCCGTTCGGCGCGCCGTTGATCTTCGCCACCAGATTGGCGAGCCCGATGCCAAGCCCGGGGCGTTCGGCGGTAACCACCGCGCGCGGGTTGCTGATCGTCCCGGCAAGCTGGACCCCGACGGGCCCATAGTCGGTCGAACTGGCACGCGCCGCGAGCTGGATCTGGCCGTTCGGCGCATAACTCCCTTGCCCGCTCGTGATCCGCAGGCGCGGGGCCGACATCCGCAAATTGGCGAAGCGGATCATGCCGTCGGTGCCATAGCGCACGTCACTCGATGCGGTCGCATTGCCGCCGAGGAAGTCGCGCACGCCCGAGTTGAACAGCCGCGTCGAACGCGCGCGGACGCGGCCGACAATCTCAAAACCGCCGCGCGGCGCGGTCTTGAGGTCGGCATCGGTGTCGATGTCGAAAATGCCGACGCTTTCGATCCGGTAATCGTTGATCCGCCCGTCGATCGCGCCGGTGTAGAAGCCCTTGTTGAGATCGGCGATGAGGATCGCCTTCGCATCGATGCGCGGCGAGCGCAGGCGCAGATTATCGCTGAGGATGCGGCCATTGCTATATGCGAGGTCGCCGTCGAGCCGGACCGCGACGAGCGTTCCGCCCGCGACGGTATCGAGCCCGCGAATGCGCGCCGCGCGGCCCGAAACGGGGATGAATATCTGGTCTGTATCGACCCGCGCCTTGCCCGCGAGCATCAGCCCCTCGACGATGATGTCGTTGAACGCCAGGCTGTTCGCGTTCGCCTGATATTCGACCGTCGGCAGCGCGAATGCGCCGTCGAGCTTCGCCGTCGCGCGCAACCCGTTAGCGCGCACGGCGGGGGCAATCGCGCCGGGGCGCAATATATTGACCGCGAGTTGCAGCCCGTCGTAGCGGCTGGCGCCAAGATCGATCCCGCCGCTGATCCCGAGCCGCGCCGCATCCGAAGACAGTCGCCCGTCGATCGCGGCTTTACGTTCCTCGAGTCGCGCGGTCAGATCGATCGCGGTTTCAGTGCCCAGCATCTCCGACATCGGCCCGGCCAGCAGCCGCGAGGCCTGCGCTATGCCCTTTGCCGTGAAGGTGCCGTCGCGAGCCGTCAGCGCGACCCGCGCCAGCGGCGCGGTGCCGAGATTCGCGGTCAGATTGCCGTTCCAAACCTTCCAGTCGCCGCGCCCGTCGAGCTTTGCGGTCAGCGGCTCCTTGAACCCGCCCATCGCCGCGAGCACACCCCCTTGCGGCGCATTCACGTCGAGCGTCATGGCAAGCCGGTTCGCCTCGGGCACCGCGTCAAGCACCAGCGCCAGCGTATCGCCCTTGGCATTGGCGCCGATCGTTTCGGCGTTGGCGGTGACCTGCGCGCGGCGGTCGGCGATCGCGATCTTGCCTGCGATCCGCGCTTCCTGGCGCTCGCCCGCGACCGCGGGTTCGAAGATGAAGCGGTCGATGCGCAGCATACCGACATCGATGTCGAGATCGGGTAACAGCGGTTCGCCGGTATCGGGAACGACTTTGAACTCGGGCAATTTCCGCATCGTCATCGTCGCGGCGGTCGCCGAACGGACGTCGACATGGTTCGCGAGATAGCGGATCGGCCGCCAGTCGACCTTTACCTCGGGCGATGCGAGGAAAACGCCTTTCGGGTCGGACAGGGTGAAATCACGGATGACCATCTGGCCGTAAAGCGACCCGTCGAGGCGGCCGATGCCGATCTTCATCCCGTTTTCGAATTCATATTTCTCGATCTGGGTGACGACGAAGCGCCGCCCGGCGTCGCTGTTCAGCCCGACGAGGAACAAGGCGAAGAGCAGGACAAGCCCAAGCAGGGTCAAGCCGATCCAGCGCAGGATCGTGAGCGGCCACGAACGCGGCTTCGCGGTCACGGTCTCGTCGCTGGCGAAGGGCGCATCCTCGGCCATCAGAAGGCCTGCCCGATCGAGACATAGACGCTAACGCGCGCCTCGCCCGGCTTGCGCCCGATCGGGGTCGCTATGTCGAAGCGCATTGGACCGAAATTGGTGTAATAGCGCGCACCAATGCCGGCACCGAAGCGAAGGTTGGAGAAGGTCGGGGTCGATCCACGATAGACCTGCCCAGCATCGACGAAGCCGACGACGCCGAAATTGCCGAAGCGATAACGCCCCTCGAACGCGGCTTCCGCAACGCTGCGCCCGCCAATCGGGTCGTTATTGGGATCTTTGGGCCCGAGTTCCTGATAGCCGAAGCCGCGCACCGACCCGCCGCCACCGGCATAGAAACGCCGCGAGGGGGCGAGCCGCTCGCGCGCCGCGCCGATGATCGACCCGACACGCACGCGCCCCGCGAGCACGATGCTGTCGGTCACCGGATAATAGCCGCTGACGTCGATCCGTGTCCGCGCATAGGGCGAAAATTTGCCGGCGAGCGATCCCTCGGGCTGGATCAGCGTGGTGATACGGAAACCCTTGGTCGGATCGAGCAGGCTGTCGGTGCGGTCCATCCCGACCTGCCCGGTCAGCCCGAGGATCGTGTAAAAGTCGTTCTTCCGCTCGCCCAGCGTGAAGTCATAATCGTCTTCGCGGGTCGCGATCAGTTCGGCACCATAGGCATAGGTGAATTTCTTCTGCCAGATCGGGGTCGAGTCATAGCTGACGCGCGCCGCGACGCGGCCGGTGATCGCGTTGAACGCATCGTAATTGCTGCGCGTGATTTCGGTGACGAGCTCGAAAGTGCGGTCGCGGCGCCCGGCGTTCGAGCGGCGCAGCGTCGCGCCGATCCCCTGCTCCTGCGTGCCCAGCACGCCGCGAAAGATCAGCGCGCCTTCGGGTGGCAGCAGGTTGCGATGCGTCCAGCTGCCTTCCAGCCGGATGCCTTCGCCGGTGCCATAGCCCGCGCTGGCTGCCAGCGTGCGCGGCGGGCCGGCGTCCTGCGTGACAAGCATCGTCACATATTCGGTATCGTCGCCCGCGCTCTCACCCGTCGGCTGCGGTTCGGCGGCGACGGTCGAGAACAGCCCGGTGGCGACAAGCGCCTGCCTGAGGTCGTCGACCTTGCGGCTGTCGTACAGGTCGCCGCGCTTGAAGCGCGCCAGCACCTCGACATGCTCGGCATCGAACGCGAGATCGCCCGTCGTCTCGATCCCGCCGAAACGCGACCTTTTGCCGATGTCGACCGGCAGCGTGTAAACGCCGTCGCCGGTAGCGCCGTCGAGCAGGATGTCGCGCTGCCCAACCTTGGCAAAGGGATAGCCTTCTTCGGGGAGCTTGAGCGCAATCGCGGCCTCCGCGCCCTGGATACGCTGGGCGACGATCGGCTCGCCAACGCTGAGCGGGAAATTATCGGCGATCAAGGCTGGCGGAACCGTCGGCGCCGCATTGATCACGATGTCGGACAATGTGTAGCGCTTGCCGGGCTTCACATCGATGATCGCGGTAACGGGCTGACCGCGCTCGCGATTTTCCCCGCCGCGATCGATGCGTGTATCGACCACCGCATCATAATAACCCTCGGACGCGAGGATGCGCTGCATCAGCTCGCCATCGGCGCTCAACCGGGCGCGGATCATCGCCGCATTATCGGCCTTGCCATCGCCGTCGTAGAGCGCCGACAGATCGCCGAACAGATCCGCAAGGTCGACGTCGGTGCTGTCGTCGGCCGGCACCAGCCCGTTGACCTGCACGGTATAGGCGATGCTGATATTGTCCTCGTCGTCTTCGGCCTCGGCAAACTGGACCGGCTCGACATCGAAGCTTTCGAGCGGCGGCAGCGGGGCGGCCAGTTCGCTGTCGCTGATCGGCGCGTCGCCGATCGCTTCGACGGCGTCACCGTCGGCCAGCGCGGGAACCGGGACCCCGTCGACCAGTGGCGGCTGCGCCTCGACAATCGCCTCACCCGCCGTCTCGACCGCCTTGGCGGCTTCGGCAGCCTGGCGCTTTTCGAAGTCGGCGATCGATTCGAGCGGGCGATCGAGCTCGGTGTCATCCTCCGCGCTGATCGACGGGATCGCCTTCTCGAACTCCTCATCCTCGATAATCGGCGCGACTTCGGGCAGCTGCCCATCAGGCGGCGGCGGCGTCGGTGCCGCGATGGGTTCGCTCTTTGCCGTTTCAACCGTCGGCACGACCTTGGGCGGCGCGACCTGCTGGGCATGGACGGCGCCTGCCCATGCCAGGCAAAGGAAAGACGTTGCGCCGATCAGAAGCGACCGCATCCGCAAGGACCGGCGCCAGGACGAGTCACAGAAATTTTCAGATTTTTTCATCTGCTGGCCACCGATGCGCACTTGTGGCTTGCGAGATATGGCTGTGCAACCCGTTTCTCCCCGTTCGACAAGCTAACTCTCCGACAATGGGACAGTTCCCCGGCGATGCGGCGAGTTGCGGCGATACAGAAATCAGGAATCGACGCCGAACAGGTCGCGGCTATAAACCTTGTCGGAGACATCGGCTAATTCCTCGGTCACCCGATTGGCGATGATCACGTCGGATTCGGCTTTGAACGCGGCCAGATCGCGCACGACACGCGAGTTGAACAGCCTCTCGTCCTCGATCAGCGGTTCGTAGACGATGACCTCGACCCCCTTGGCCTTGATCCGCTTCATTACGCCAAGGATGCTGCTGGCGCGGAAATTGTCCGATCCGGCCTTCATCGCAAGGCGGTGGATGCCGACCACGCGCGGACCGCGCTTCAGCACTTCGGACGCCACGAAATCCTTGCGCGTCGTGTTCGACGACACGATCGCCTGGATCAGATTCTGCGGCACCTCCTTGTAATTGGCCAGCATCTGCTTGGTGTCCTTGGGCAGGCAATAGCCGCCATAGCCAAAGGACGGATTGTTGTAGAATTGCCCGATGCGCGGATCGAGGCACACGCCCTCGATGATCTGCCGCGAATCCGCGCCATGTGTCGCGGCATAGGTGTCGAGCTCGTTGAAGAAGGCGACGCGCATCGCAAGATAGGTGTTGGCGAACAGCTTGATCGCCTCGGCCTCGGTATTGCCGGTCTGCAAAATCGCCGTTTCGGGCTTGAGCGACGCGCCCAGCAACAGCTGCGCGAACTCCGCCGCGCGCGGATGGGTGTTGCCGATGATGATCCGCGACGGGTGGAGATTGTCGAACAGCGCGCGCCCTTCGCGGAGGAACTCGGGCGAGAAGACGATCGCATCGGTGCCATGTTCGACGCGCATCCGGTCGGTGAAGCCGACGGGAACGGTCGATTTGACGACGATCAACGCGCGGGGAGCCATCCGCAAGGCGTCGGCGATGACCGTTTCGACCGAACCGGTGTTGAAATAATTGGTATCGGGATCATAGTCGGTCGGCGTCGCGACGACGACGAAATCGGCGCCCTCATAGGCCGTTTTCCTGTTGGTCGTCGCTTCCAGGTTCAGCTCGCGGTTCGCCAGATAATCCTCGATCTCGGGATCGGCGATCGGAGAGACGCGCGCGTTGATCTGTTCGACCTTGCGGCTGTCGATGTCGAGCGCGACTACTTCATTGTGCTGTGCCAGCAAAATGGCGTTTGAAATTCCGACATAGCCAGTTCCGACAACTGCGATTTTTACCGGGGAGTTCGGCACGATGGTTTGTTCCTCTGTCATGCGGGCGCCGCCCCCCTAACAGGCAGGGGGCGATCGCTCAACAGCAACCATCACGGGCCTGCCAAGCCGCCGATTGCGGCGTTCAGGTTCCGCAAAAGGTTGTATAAGGGCCCGAATCCTTCGGTGCAGGCTGCGCATAAGCGGCCCATTCGGCGCGGGTCGCATAGGGATTCCGGACAACATCCAGAAGTTCGAGCCACGGCGCCATATCGCCCCCCTCCGCCGCCTCCAGCACCATTTCGACCCGGTGGTTGCGCGGAATGTAGAGCGGGTTCACCGCGTCCATGGTATCGGCCCGTTCGAGCGGGGCGATCGCTTCGCGCTCGAGCTGTCCCCACCAGTGCGAGATCCACGGCGCCATAGTCTCGGCGTTCGGCAACAGGCCCTGCATCATCGCGCCGTCGCCGCGCAGCAGTTGGGCGAGGGCGCGGAAAAAGGAAGTGAAGTCGACCGCATGCTGCTCGAGTTCGGCGAACAGGGAATCGATCAGCTCGGCATCGGCGTCGTCCGCCTGCGTGAGGCCCAGCTTGGCGCGCACGCGATCGAACCATGCCCGGCGGAACCGTTCCGGAATCTCGGCGACCAGGTCCTTGGCGCGATCGACGTCGGCGGGATCGACGGCATGGATCGCGGGCAACAGCGCTTCGGCGAAGCGCGCCATGTTCCAGTGCATGATCGTCGGCTGGCGGCCATAGGCGTAGCGGCCGTTCGTGTCGATCGAGCTGAACACCATCTCGGCGGCGAAGCGGTCCATGAACGCGCAAGGGCCATAATCGATCGTTTCGCCGCTGATCGCGACATTGTCGGTGTTCACGACACCATGAACAAACCCGACGCCAAGCCAATGCGCGACCAGTTCGCACTGGAGACCGGTAACCCGGTCGAGCAGCGCCAGATGCGGATTGGGCGCATCGACCAGATCGGGGAAATGACGCCGGATGCTGTAGTCGGACAATTGCGTGACATGATCGGCTCCGAAATGGGCCGCAAAAAACTGGAAGGTTCCGACGCGGATGTGGCTGCTCGCGACCCGCGTGAGCACCGCGCCGGGATGCGTCCGCTCACGTTGCACGCGATCGCCGGTGGCCACAGCGGCGAGCGCACGCGTCGTCGGAACACCCATCGCCGCCATCGCTTCGGATATCAGAAATTCGCGCAGCACCGGCCCGATCGCCGCACGGCCGTCGCCATTGCGCGAAAAGGCCGTTGGCCCCGAGCCCTTGAGCTGAACATCGAAGCGCGCGCCGTCGGGCGCGACGATCTCTCCCAACAGCAACGCGCGACCATCGCCCAGTTGGGGAGAGAAATGACCGAATTGGTGTCCGGCATAAGCGAGCGCCAGCGGGTCGGCGCCGTCGGGCAGCGCCTGCCCCGAAAACAGCCGCGCCAGTTGCTCCGTATCGACACCGTCAGCATCAAGCCCCAGCCGTTCGGCGAGGGCGTGGTTGAAAACCAGAAGCTTCGGTGCCGACGGCTTCGCGGCTTCGGCGGGGGCGTAAAAGCCCTCCATGCCATCGTGAAAGCTGTTGTCGAACACAAACTTCATACAGCATCTCCCTACTCTGGATATGTAGATCCTCTGTCGCGATTGCAAACTTCGAACCTCGCCGGCTGCGGCATTTCCGTCGCCGGTGATGAACTTCATGGTTGCCGGATAGCCGCTTCGGACAGAATGCCTCCACTGCCTGTTGTGCTGGCGCGGGCGAGCCTCTATGGGATCGCCGACGCACTCCCCCAGCCCCCATGCGCAGACACGAACTCACATGAAGCGAATTTTCGACGTCCTGCTCGGCCTTGCGCTCGCTCCGATCGCCCTCGTCGCTTGCGTTCTGGTTGCGCTGCCGATCGTGCTTGAATCGCGGGCATCGCCGCTCTTTTTCCAGACCCGCCTCGGCGTTCGCGAGCGCCCCTTCCGGTTGCTGAAGCTGCGGACGATGCACGTGGCGACGCCCAGCGTCGCGTCGCACGAGGTCGGCGCGAACAATATCCTTGTTACAGGACGCCTGCTTCGGCAGCTGAAGATCGACGAACTGCCACAGATATGGAACGTGTTGAACGGTACGATGTCCTTCGTGGGGCCGAGACCGGGCCTGCCCAATCAGCTCGACCTGACCGAAGCGCGGCGCCGACATGACGTCTTCGCACTTGTTCCTGGCATAACCGGCGTTGCGCAGATCCGTGGAATCGACATGTCGACGCCCGAACGATTGGCGGAAGTCGACAAGACTTATGATCAGCCGTGGTCGCTTGCGCGCGATCTCCGCATATTGTGGGCGACGGCCACTGGCGCGGGAGCGGGCGATGCCGCCGCGAGCGCCGCGGGCCGATGAATAGTGGGTCAATCCTCGTCGTTGGCGCGAACGGTGAACTCGGCCGCGCGCTGCTTCACGAACTCGGTCCGGGCATCGCGATCGCTGCAACGCGCAACGGAGAGTCGCCCTTGCCAGGTTTCGAGCATGCGCGGCTGGGAGTCGATGGCGCGCCGCCGCCCAACGCGCTGGAGCGTTGTCGCGCAGTGATCAACGCGGCGGGAAGCGTGAACGGCGACAACGCGGCGCTCGACGCCGCAAACATTCGCCTGCCGTTGGCGATCGCCCGCGCGGCGAAAGCCGCCGGCGTCGCGAAAATGGTGCAAGTCAGCAGCTTCGCCATTCTCGGCACCGCGGACCATATTGATGACCGGACCCCGGAAAGGCCAATCAGCGCCTATGGCCGTTCCAAGGCCGAAGGCGACCGGGAAATCCAGGCCCTCGCCGGCGACGCGTTTGCGGTCGAAAGCCTCCGTTTGCCGTTCATGTTTTCCGCGACCAAGCCGGGCCTTCTATCGCCTTTGCTGGCGCTGGCCACAAGGGCAAGAGTTCTGCCGATGGCATCGGGCACCCCCCTTCGCCGCTCGATGCTGACCTATGCCGGCGCTGCGCAGCAGTTGGCCGATTGCGCGGTCACCGGCCATAGCGGCAAATCGTTCGCTGCCGACCCGCTCCTGTTCGACTATCCGTTGTTCACGTCGATCCTTGCCGATGAAGCCGGCGTGAAGGTGCGGCTTCTGGCTATCCCGCAAGCCATCGCCTCGGGCATCGACCGGCTTTTGCCTTCGGTCGGACGGCGCCTCTTCCGGTCGAGCGTCCTCGATCCGCACGCAAATCGCGCGCACGGCCAGCAATTGGGGCTCGAAAACGAGCTGCGCCAACTAGTGAGAGCGCGATACTACAAATAGATCAAACCGCCCCGCTCGCACCGACCTACTGACACCCGCCTCGACAACGCAGACTTGCTCGGATATGGGCGGCCACCTGCAGACATTAAGGACCTCTATGACCCCGTTTCAGCTTGACGATGCCTCGATTTTCCTCACGGGAGGCACCGGCTCATTTGGCAAGGCTTTTGTCCGCCATGTCGTTGAAAATTCAACGCCCCGCCGACTGGTCATTTTCTCGCGCGACGAGCTGAAACAGTTCGAAATGGCGCAAGAGTTTTCGGAAGCGCGCTATCCGTTCCTGCGCTATTTCATCGGTGACGTCCGCGACGCCGAGCGCGTTCGCCGCGCTATCGAGGGGACCGACACGGTTATCCACGCGGCTGCGCTCAAACAGGTGCCCGCAGCGGAATACAATCCGTTCGAATGCATCAAGACGAACATCATGGGCGCGCAGAACATCATCGAGGCGTGCCTCGACGCCGGCGTCAAGCGCGTCGTCGCGCTTTCGACCGACAAGGCGGCGGCGCCGGTCAACCTCTATGGCGCGACCAAGCTCTGTTCGGACAAGCTGTTCATCGCGGCGAACAATATCCGGGGCAACCGCGACATCCAGTTCAGCGTCGTTCGTTACGGTAATGTGATGGGCAGCCGCGGATCGGTCATTCCCTTCTTCATGGGGCGCCGCGACCAGGGCAACCTGCCGATCACCGACCCGGCGATGACCCGCTTCAACATCTCGCTCGACGGCGGCGTCGACCTCGTCATGTGGGCGCTGAACAATGCCGAGGGCGGCGAGATCCTCGTCCCCAAGATTCCCTCCTACAGGGTCACCGACGTTGCGACCGCCGTGGCGCCCGACGCGCGCCAGGAAATCATCGGCATCCGCCCGGGCGAAAAGATTCACGAGGAAATGATCACCGCCAGCGACAGCCCCAATACGGTCGACATGGGCGAATATTACGCCATCCTGCCGCCGGGAGATCCCGACGCCGTCGATCATTATTGCAACCATCGCGGTGGCAAGCGCGTCGCGCCTGGATTCTGCTACGACAGCGGGACCAATGACAATTTCCTGACCGTCGAGGAAATCCGCACCCTGATACGGCAGCATATCGACCCCGGTTTTTGAACCGGTCATGGCAAGCATAATCCCCTACAGCTGCCAGGATATCACCGAGGCGGATATCGCAGCCGTAGCCGAGGTCCTGCGCGCACCATTCCTGACACAAGGCCCGGCCGTGCCGAAATTCGAGGCCGAATTCGCGGCGCTTCACGGTGTCGAGCATGGCATCGCGATCGCCAATGCAACCGCGGGGCTGCACATCGCCTGCATGGCGCTGGGCGCGGGTCCCGGCGTCCATGTATGGACCTCGCCGAACAGCTTCGTCGCCTCGGCGAATTGCGCGCGCTATTGCGGGGCGACCGTCGGCTTTGTCGACATCGATCCCGGCACCCGCAACATGTCGGTCGACCGCCTCACCGAAAAGCTGGCGCAAGCCGAAGCAGAAGGCATGCTGCCCGGCATCGTCATCCCGGTCGATTTTGCCGGCTTCCCATGCGACATGAAGGAAATCCGCGCACTCGCCGATCGTTATGGTTTTCGGATCATTTCGGACAGTTCGCACGCGGTCGGCGCGACCTATCATGGCGAGCCCGTCGGTCGATATGCCGACATCACGGTGTTCAGCTTTCACCCGGTGAAGATCATCACCACGGGCGAAGGCGGGCTTTGCCTGACGAACGACGCCGGTCTCGCCGACAGCATGCGCAAGGCACGGAGCCACGGCATCACGCGCGATCCGGCCGAAATGGAGCAGGCGCCCGACGGTCCCTGGTATTATGAGCAGGTCAGTCTCGGCTATAATTACCGGCTCACCGATATCCAGGCCGCGCTCGGCTCGGCGCAGCTAACGCGGCTGGCCGAACGCGAGGCGCGGCGCGACTTCCTCGCCCGCCGCTACGACGACGCGCTCGCCGCTCTTCCGCTGCGCCTGCCGCCGCGGTCGAACGACCGGACGTCGGCGCATCACCTGTATGTCATCGAGGTCGACGAAGACCGCACCGAGCGCACACGGACCGAGATTTACGAACAGCTGCGCAGCGACGCGATTTCGCCCAATGTCCATTATATCCCGATCCACCTGCAGCCCGATTTCAAGCGGCTCGGTTTCGCGGCGGGCGACTTTCCGGCGAGCGAGGCCTATTATCGCCGCGCCATCACCATTCCCCTGTTCCCCACCATGACCGAAGAGCAGCAGGACCGCGTCATCGCGTCCCTCACCCGCGCTCTGACTTGAGTATTTAGGAGATTATTCGTGGAGCTTCGTTACTGTGTTCGCTGCGTCATACCGCACACCAAACCGGATTTGCGGATCGATAACGAAGGCGTTTGCAACGCGTGCCGCTCGTACGAACAGCGCACCGAAGTCGACTGGGACAGCCGCCACAAGGAGCTGGTCGAGGTCACCGACCGCTATCGCAGCAAGGACGGCAGCAATTGGGACTGCATCGTCCCGGTCAGCGGCGGCAAGGACAGCACCTATCAGGTGATCCGCATGCTCCAGCTAGGCATGAATCCGCTTTGCGTCACCGCGACAACATGTCATCTGTCGGAAATTGGCCGCAAGAACATCCAGAACATCAAGGACCTCGGCGTCGACTATGTCGAGTTCAGTCCCAATCCCGTCGTCCGGCGCAAGCTCAACCGCATCGGCCTGACCGATGTCGGCGACATCAGCTGGCCCGAACATGTCGGCATTTTCACCATCCCCGTCCGTGCCGCGGTCCAGTATGGCGTGCCGCTGATCGTCTGGGGCGAAAATTCGCAGAATGAATATGGCGGCCCCGCAGCGGCGGCGGAAGACAATGTCCTGACGCGCCGCTGGCTCGAAGAGTTCGGCGGGCTTCTCGGCATGCGCGTCAGCGATCTCGTCGGGGTCGATGGCATCGAGCAGCGCCACCTTGTCCCTTACAGCTATCCGACCGACGAGGAACTGGCGCGCGTCGGCGTAACCGGCATCTTCCTTGGCCATTACCTCCCGTGGGACGGCTATGCCAATGCGCTGATCTCGCAGGCTTTCGGTTTCACCAGCGTGTCGACGACGGTCGAAGGATCGATCGTTAACTACGAGAATCTCGACAATCTGCAGACCGGGATCCACGACTATTTCAAATTCCTGAAGTTCGGGTTCGGCCGTTCGACCGACATCGCCTGCTTGCACGTCCGCCGCGGCCGCATCACGCGGCAGGATGCGCTGCAGATGGTCAAGCTGCACGACGGCAAATTCCCGTGGACCTATCTCGGCGTGCCGATCGAGCAGATCCTCGAACCGCTGGGCATGGGCGTAGACGAATTCGTCGAGATTTGCGATCGCTTCACCAACAAGGCGATCTTCAAGACCGACGGGCGCGGTAATCTGGTCAAGGATCGCCACGGCAACCTGACCAAGCTCAACGACGACAACGTCTGAGGAACCAAGGGCATGACCGTCCTTATCGTCGATTATGGGATGGGCAATATCGCCTCGGCCCGCCGCGCAATCGAAGAGTGCGGCGGACGAGCCCTGGTCAGCGACGATCCGGCCGACATCAAGGTCGCGGACCGGATCGTCGTCCCGGGCGTCGGCGCCTTTCCGCAGGCGATGGGACGGCTGCGCGAGGGCGGATGGGTCGACGCGCTGCGTTCGGCGGTCCATGACGACGGGCTGCCGCTGCTTGGCGTGTGCCTCGGCATGCAGTTGCTTGCGGACGAAAGCGACGAAGTCGCGAAAACACAGGGCCTCGGGCTGATTCCGGGGCGGATCGAACGGATCCTTCCCGTCGATGCATCCGAACGCGTGCCGCATGTCGGGTGGAACGAGGTTCGCCACCGCGACGGCGCGCTGTTCGACGGCATCCCCTCGGGCGCCGATTTCTACTTCGTCCACAGCTTCCGTTTTGTCCCGGCCAGCCACGACAACATCCTCGCAACGACGCCCTATGCCCGCGAGACCGTTTCGGCGGTCGGTTCGGGCCGGGTCGCGGGCGTCCAGTTCCACCCTGAAAAAAGCTCGCGCGCCGGATTTCGCCTGCTCAAGAACTTCCTCGCACTGTAAAGCCCCTGCATGCTCAAGACCCGTGTCATTCCGACCCTGCTGATGCGAGAGGTCAATCTGGTGAAGGGGCCAGCGTTCGACAGTTGGCGCGCGGTCGGCGCGCCGATGCAATCAGTCAAGGTCTTCAACCGCCGCGACGTCGATGAACTGATCCTGCTCGACATCGCCGCGACGCCCGCCGGACGCGGCCCCGATATCGACATGGTCGCAACGCTGGCGCAGGAATGTTTTGTGCCGCTTACGGTGGGCGGCGGTATCACGCGGCTCGAACATATCCGCCAGCTGCTGCTGGTCGGCGCGGACAAGGTTTCGATCAATAGCGCCGCCTATTGCGATCCGGCGCTGGTCACATCGGCGTCCGATGCCTATGGCGCGCAGTGCATCGTCGCCGCCATCGACTATCGCACCCATGCCGACGGCCGCCGCGAATGCTTCACGCGTTGCGGCACCGAGGCGACGGGCCGCGATCCCGTCGAATGGGCGCAGGAACTCGAGCGCCTCGGCGCGGGCGAGGTTCAGGTCACGTCGATCGAGCGCGACAGCCTGATGGAAGGATATGATCTCCAGACGATCGCCGATGTGTCGGCCGCGGTGTCGATCCCGGTGATCGCCAGCGGCGGCGCGGGCAATTACGTCCATATGGAGGAAGCGGTCAAAGCCGGCGCGTCCGCCGTATCCGCCGCGAGCATCTATCTCTTCACCCAGGCCACGCCGCTCGAGGCGAAGGCGCATCTTGCTGCCGCGGGCATCCCCGTCCGCAGCCATTATCAGGGCTGATCGATGCGCATCGCCGCGATCATCCAGGCCCGCATGGGATCGAGCCGCCTTCCCGGCAAGATCCTCGAGCCGCTCGCTGGCAAGACAGTTCTGCAACGGGTCATCGAACGCGTCGCCGCATCGGGCGCTTTCGACGAGGTCGTTGTCGCCACCACCGTCCGGCCGATCGACGATGTCGCCGCCGAGCACGCGGCGCAATATGGCGCCTCCGTCGTGCGCGGCGACGAGGATAACGTCCTTTCGCGCTACGGTCTTGCCGCCGCCGCGAGCAACGCCGACGCCATCATGCGCATCACCGCCGACTGCCCGTTGATCGATCCCGATATCCTCGGCGCGATGGTCGACCGATTCCGCGTGGGCGACGCCGATCTCGTCAGCAACTGCGTAAGGCGCAGCTTTCCGCGCGGCCTCGACGCCGAACTCTTCTCGCGCGCGGCGCTCGACATCATGCTGGCCGAACCGATGACCGCGCCGCAGCGTGAACATGTCACGCCTTTCCTCTATGCGCATCCCGAACGCTTCCGTATCGTCAGCCATGAATGGCCCCAAGACCTGTCGGACTATCGCCTGACGCTCGACACGCCCGAGGATCTCGACCTGCTGACCCGCATTTTCAACGCCGCGCCCGACCCCGATACCATTCGATTGGCGGACGTCGTGGTGCTGCTTCAAACCCACCCCGATTGGTGTTCGATCAACGCCCATATCGAACAGAAAAAGATCTAAGGAGAAACAGGATGACGAGCTTTTCGACCGAACAAGAAGCCTTTTGGGCCGGCGAATTCGGCGACGAATATTCGGACCGCAACATCGGCGCGGGATGGATCGCGGCCAATACTTCGTTGTTCGCCAAGGTGCTCGACCGCACGCGCGGCGTGAAGTCGGTCGTCGAATTCGGCGCCAACATCGGCCTGAACCTGCGCGCCATCGATACGCTGATCGCCAATGCCGACCTGACCGGCGTCGAAATCAACAATCATGCGGCCGAAGAACTGCGCCAATGGGGCGGTTGCTCGGTGCTCGAACAGTCGATCCTCGATTTCGAGCCCACGCGCCAGTGGGATTTGTCGCTGATTAAGGGCGTGCTGATTCACATCAACCCCGACGAGTTGCCGCGCGTCTATGGCCGGCTGTACAACAGCAGCAGCAAATATGTCTGCGTCGTCGAATATTATAATCCCTCGCCGGTCGCCTTGCCCTATCGCGGGCATGAAGACCGCCTGTTCAAGCGCGATTTCGCGGGCGAAATGATGGAGCGTTTCCCCGACCTCGAACTGGTCGACTATGGCTTCTGCTATCATCGCGACCCCAATTTCCCGCAAGACGACGTCACCTGGTTCCTGATGAAAAAGGGCTGATGAACGAAGGGCAATCGCACCGGCGGACCATATTGTTCCGCGCCGATGGAGGGGCCGCAATCGGCTCCGGCCATCTGCGCCGTTGCCTTTCGCTTGCCGAGCGGCTGCGCGATTGGGGCAATGACTGCCTGTTCGTCTGCCGGGCGTCGGATCGAAACTTCAACGGGCTTGTGTCCGAAGCGGGCTTCGACCTGATTGAGCTGCCGGGGGCCGAAGCGGCACCGCAGGAGCTCGACGCCGAGCAGACGCTGGCGGCGGTCGCTGAACATTCGCCGTTCGATGTCGTGATTGTCGACCATTACGGCCTCGACCAAATCTGGGAGCAGATTGTTCGCGGCGCAGCTGCGCGTCTCGCAGTCATCGACGACCTCGCAGACCGGCCCCATGATTGCGATATCCTGATCGACGTCGCGCCCGGCGACCCCGCCCGCTACGACAGTTTTGTTCCCGCCGGATGCCAGCAACTGCTCGGTCCGGCCCACGCGATGTTGCGGCCCGAATTCGCCCGGCGCAGGCAGTGGCGCACCGAATGCGCCGGGAGGGTCGACCGGATATTGATCAGCTTCGGCGGCGTCGATCCCGACGACTTGACGGGAACCGCCATCGCGGCGATCCGCGCGGTGCTCCCCGAGGCCGCTATCGACGCGGTGCTGACGGGTCTGTCGCCGCACCGCCAGGCGCTCGAGGATCGCGCGGCGCGCGATCCGTACCTCGCGGTCCATGTCGACGCCGCCAATATGGCCGAGCTCATGCAGGTGGCCGACCTTGCGGTTGGCGCCGGTGGTTCGACAAGCTGGGAACGCGCCTGCATGGGCCTTCCCTCGATCATTGCGGTCGTCGCCGAAAACCAGCGCGCCACCGCCGACGCCCTCGAACGGCTCGGATGCGCCGTCGCGGTCACGGGAGGGGCGAATTTCAAAGCCGAACTCGGCCGCCTCGTTCAGTTTCTGTCGGCAAGCCCCGCGCTGCTGCGCCTGATGGCGACCGCCGCGCGGGCAACCGTCGACGGCCGCGGCGTCGACCGGGTTGCAAGCACCATCTGCCCCCCGAACATCGCGCTCCGCCCCGCGATCGAGCAGGATGCGCGTCAGATTTGGGAATGGCGCAACGCACCCGAAATTCGCGCTACCGCGGTCGACACGGCGGTAATCCCTTGGGAAAGCCACAGCACCTGGTTTGCACGGCGTATCGCCGACCCAAAAAGCGTGATGCTGATCGCCGAAGAACGCGGCGATGGCGTCGGCGTGATCCGGTTCGACCTCGATGGCGAGACCGCCACCGTATCGATCTTCCTTGCCCCCGGCCACGCAGGGCGCGGCATGGGACGCACCATCCTTCAGGCCGGCGAGCGCTGGGTCGAAAAATTCCACCCCGATATCCGGCGCTTTCTGGCCGATGTGCGCCCCGAAAATGGCGCGTCAATTGCCCTCTTCAAGGGCGCTGACTATACGCCTATTCTCTCCTGCTTCGAACGGACGGTAAATGACTGAAAAAC
The DNA here is from genome assembly GCF_036675685.1 of Sphingopyxis sp. Classification (GTDB taxonomy): domain Bacteria; phylum Pseudomonadota; class Alphaproteobacteria; order Sphingomonadales; family Sphingomonadaceae; genus Sphingopyxis. Next base: position 192,889 of record NZ_JAKFEM010000022.1, on the reverse strand, counting down.
AACCGCTAACGATCGGATCGCATCGACTCGGCGCGGGCTGTCCCCCGCTGATCATCGCCGAATTGTCGGGCAATCATAATGGCTCGCTCGATCGCGCGCTCGAGCTCGTCGACGTCGCCGCCGACGCGGGCGCGCACGCCGTCAAGCTGCAGACCTATACCGCCGATACGATGACGATCGACCTGTCGGACCGCGAATTCTTTATCTCCGACCCCGGCAGCCTGTGGGAAGGTGAATCGCTCTACGCGCTCTACCAGAAGGCGATGACGCCCTGGGAATGGCACAAGCCGATTTTCGACCGCTGCCGCGAGCGCGGGGTTCTGGGTTTCAGCAGCCCGTTCGATGCCACCGCGGTCGAGTTCCTCGAGGAACTCGGCGTCCCCTGTTACAAGGTCGCCTCGTTCGAGAACATCGACCTGCCGTTGATCCGCAAGGTGTCGGCAACCGGCAAGCCGGTGATTATTTCGACCGGCATGGCGACGATCGGCGAGATCGACGAAGCGGTGACTGCCGCGCGCGAGGCAGGGTGCAAGGACCTCGTGCTGCTGAAATGCACGAGCAGCTATCCGGCGCCGCCCGAAAACAGCAACCTTGCCAACATCCCGCACATGGCGGAGATGTTCGATTGCCACATCGGTTTTTCGGACCACACGCTGGGGATCGGCGTCGCGGTCGCCGCCGCCGCGTTCGGCGCGGTCGTGATCGAAAAACATTTCACGCTACGCCGCGACGAAGGTGGGGTTGACGCCGCTTTCTCGTCCGAGCCCGACGAACTCGCCGCGATGGTGCAGGAAACCGCGCGTGCCGCGGTCGCGTTCGGCGATGTCCGCTACGGCCCGAGCGAAGCCGATACGAAATCACTCCAGTTCCGCCGCTCGCTCTACATCGTCGAGGATATGAAGGCGGGCGAGGTGCTGACCCCGGCCAACCTTCGTGCCATCCGTCCAGGGCTGGGCTTGCCGCCGAAATTCATCGGCCAGCTGATGGGCCGCAAAATCGCGCGCGACATCGCCCGCGGCACCGCCGCGAGTTGGGATATCTTCACTTGATACCGGAAAGTGATGCAAACCGGAAGCCACGGTTTCTGGTATTTTGCCGCAATTATATCGTCGCCGATTTCCGTCAAAGCTTTGACCCGGTCGCCGATCGTTTCGATTTCGCCTATCTGACCGATAGCGCGAGCCCGATTGCCTTGGACACCCGATCGCAGTTCTACAAGGCGTTGGATGCGGGCCTGCGTTCCGGCGAGCTTGATGCCGACGATGTCGCGGAGATCGTCGATCGCTGCCGCCTGCTCCGGAACGTCGATCGGGCGCAGGCGGAAAAACTCGTGCATGCGATGGCGATCGCGCTGGCGCACCATATCGACGCCTTTCGGCCCGACGCGCTGATATCGCAGATGGTCGATGAATATGTCAGCCACACCTTCGCTGTCCTCGCGAAAAAGCGTAGCCTTGGCTATCTCGGCTATTGCGCCGGATATTTCCCCGGAACCAGCCTGCTGCTCGCCGACCCCCACGGCCGCCCCTATAACTGGCGCGCGGCCGACGACCTCGAAGTTTCAGAACGGCTCGAACGCGTATCGGGGGTGACCTTTCGCCAAACCTACAATCTCGGCGCGGGTTATAGCTGGGGGCGGCATCTCAAATCGGTGCTGCGCTATCGCGTCAAGCTGTTGTGGTTCGCGATCCGCGGCAGGGTGGAAAAAGACCCCTGGAACCTCCACTACCGGGTGACACCTTATATCGCCGAGCGACGCCACCTTCGCGACTTCCCGGGGGCCGGACTGTTCAGCGCGAACTGGCAAGCCGATCTCGACGCGCTGCGGCAGCGGCGGCCCGACGCCAAGATTATCTATATGCCGCTCAGCTATTTCCCCGAATCGACGATCGATTATTGGGTGCTCGACCGGCGAATGATCGACTATGCCGCGATGATCCAGACCATCGCCGCGACGCTCAGCCGCGACGATATCGTCGTGGTGAAGGAACATCTGCACATGATGGGGGCCCGCGACACGAATTTGCTGAAAGCGCTGAACGGCATGGAAGGTGTCGTCAGCGTGCCGCCGCTCGAATTGAGCAACGCCGTGGTCGCCCGGTCGGACACGGTCCTGCTGGGATCGGGAAGCCCCGGGATCGAAGCGACGATCCGCGGCAAACCCGTCGTCACCTTCTGCGACACAAGCTATTGGTATGCGCCGTCGGGCGCGACCTTTCTCGACCTGGCGAAGGTCGAAGAGTGGCCGGCGCGGATCGCCGCCGCAATCCACAGCTATTCGCCCCTCGGCATCGAAGGGCAGCGGCGTTTCATCGCCGGCTGCCTCGAAGCGTCGACCCGGGTGATTGAGGGCAAAACGACGATCTGGCCGGTGCTCGATGCAGGCGACCTTGTTCCGTTGTTGACACGGCTCGCTGCAGCCGATGGCCGGTAACGCGCCGTGAAGGCCAACCGCCTGTTCTTCCTGTTGATGGCCGGCTCGTCGGCGCTCGGTCTTGCCAGGGCGTTCGTGCTGGCGGGATTGCTGACCACCGAAGACTTCGGCCGCTATGCGATCCTGATGGCCATTGCGTTGTTCCTTTCCCCCTTGGCGGGGCTGGGATTGATCGAGGAGACCAGGAAGCTCTTTCCCCGTTTTTTTGTCGATGGCCGATCGGCGGAAATCGTCGGGCGCGCTGACCATGTCACACGCCTCGTCGGCCTGCGGATAGCCGCGCTCGGTGCGATCGCGACCATTGCCTTGGCCGTCGCCGGATGGTTTTGGTGGGCCTCTGTGTCCGCCGCGATGACACTGATCGCGTTCGGAAACGCCTGGTCGTCGATCATGGCTTCGGCGCTGCGCGCCGGAACGACGACGCTTCCGCTGGGGGTGACCTCCCTCCTTCGCGCATCGATCACGCTGCCGTTGACGGTCTTTGCCGCTGTCCATTTTGGCCTGATCGGCGCCTTGTGGGGTGAAGCGATCGGGGCGATTTGCGGGGGGGCTATCATGCGCGCGGCGCTGCGCCGTCCCTCCGCCGATGCATCGCCCGCCGGCGCGGAGTCCCATTCCAGCCGGGCGTCACACGCGGGGATGCTGGTTTTTCTTGGCAGCGCGCTGGTCAGCGCGCCCTTTTACCTCAACCGCCCGGTGGCGGCCCTTGCGCTCTCCGCGGCCGAAGTAGGCACGCTCAGCTTCCTCCTAGTGCTCGTCGGCGCACTCCAGACAACGATCGCGATTTGCGATCAGGTCGTCGGTCCGCGCCTCGTCCACTGGCAACATGGCGGCATGAATCTCGCACGTCAGAAGCGGCGCTTTTTCCTGATCGTGACGGCGCTGGCCGCGATAAGCCTGGCGGCCTTCGTCGCCATGTGGATTGGCATGCATGTCCCGCTAATTGCCCCGATGATCGACAAATATGCGCTTACGGAATCGGTGATCGTTCCCGCGGCCGTGCTGGCGGCGCTGAATATCACATCGACGGCGGACTGGATGCTGCAAGCGCATGATCGCGAGCGCATCATCACGATTGCCGCCGCCGGAAACCTGACGGCATTCGGTGTGCTGACAATCCTCATCATTGCGGGCACGGTCGAGATGGAGGCCTATATCTGGGGCCTCGCTGGAGCCAAACTGTGCCAGTTAATCGTTCAGCTTGCTGCCATCAACACGCTCACCGACCGGTGATAGCGACTTCGGGGCGCGGCTTCCGATCGTCCGCGCCGCGGTGGCCGCGACAACGCTGTGGGCCGGCACGTCCTTGACCACGACCGCGCCCGCGGCGATCACGGCCCGCTCGCCGATATGCACACCGCCAAGAATGATCGCGTGTGCGCCGATCCATACGCCGTCGTCGATCTTGATCGGCTTGCCGACATGTTCATAGGGCAGTTGGTCGGCGCGGATATCGAGCGACGCCGTTTCGATAAAGGCCGCGTGCGAAATGCGGACGCGATCACCGATCGTTATGCCGGAATAAGCGCCAATCGATACGTCGGACCCAATCCAGACGTCATGTCCCATCGTAATTCGCTCGGGATATTTGATGGTGCTGGAGTAATCCAATATCGTCCTGCGCCCCGGAAACCAGATATGCGCCCTGCTTTTGCCGACCACTCTTCCCAAATAGAAAAATATGCTGTCAACAAAGACGACGAATTTTGAAATCATTGTTTTCATGATAGGAATTCTAACCCCAACGGCGTGGACACTCTAGCTAAAAAGGTCTGCAACTACCGCCCTTCGATCACAGGACGCGATAAGGCAGCTTGCTACCAAAACCGGCGATATTGGCAAAGCGGCCGTTGATCCATTTTGCGGCTTCCTGTACCGGCGGCAGCTTAAAGACGGCGCGAAACGGTTTTTGTTAGCGCGCGGCTGAAATCGGGAGTGCCTTGGCTGGATTGCAAGATGCCGACGATTTTTTGGAGATGATTCGATGCGCGTGATGCCCCTGATCAAAGCCGCCGTGAATTCGGCTGTCGATCGTCGATACCGCTATTATTACGGTCATCGCAACGTCGCGACTTTCGGCGAGCGCGAAAAGCTTGCGCGGGCGCATCTGGCACGCCTGCCGTCGAGGGAAGCGGAACAATCCGATGTAGCCAAGGCGCTCGCAGCCGACGGTATCGCCATGCTGCCCCGTCTTTGGGACGATGAGCAATTAACTGAAATACGGGGCTATTTTGAAAGCCACACTTGCGCCGATCCCTATCGGCCAAACCTCGGCCAGTTTATCGCGCCGGCCAATGCGCCCCCCGAAACGCATGTCGGCTATTTCAGCAATGAACAGGTCGCGCATGCACCGCATTGCCTTCGCCTTGCCAACGACCCGCTGATTCTCGATGCCGTCGCCGCAGTCCTCGGCGCCAAGCCGACGATCAGCTACATGGCCGCATGGTGGTCGATGCCCGGTCGCGGAAAGCCCGAGCATGGCGAGATGTTCCACCGCGACGTCGACGACCTGCGTTTCGCCAAGCTTTTCGTCTATCTGACCGACGTGACGTCAACCAGCGGGCCGCATATGTTCGTCAAGGGGTCGCATAGGTCGGAAAAACTCAGCGAGCGCATTCGCTATTCCGACGACAGCGTCGAAGAGAATTTCCCAAAGCAGGATATCCTGAAATTGACGGGATCCGCGGGTACGATGTTCCTCGAAAACACCTTCGGGCTCCACCGGGGCGTTCCGCCGAGCGACGAACCTCGCCTCATTTTCCAGGTCCTCTACAGCTTCGAAGAGTATATCGGTGGCCCCCGGCGGCCGGTTCGCACGGTTCAAAGCGAGTTTGAAGGGACGACCCTCGACCCGTACATCAACCGGGCCTATTGTCGCGTCGCATGATTCCTGGCAGTTCCACAACAATTCGTCCGGTGACGTCCACGGCAAAACTCGCCGGCTGGACGGCGCCGCAGATATGCCTGGCGGCCTTCGCGCTTGCATGGGTCTCGATGGCGATATTTCACGAGATGAATATCGGCGGGGAATGGGACCCGGTCAGCATTGTGACCTGGGGCTGGTTGTTCCTGTGGGTCGCCGCGCTGTCCGCGGCCTATCTGCTGTCCGGTGCAGGACGGGGGGCGCCGCGCCAGGTGGGGCGGCAAATGCGCATCCCGGTCCGCATCGATCGCTGGATCATCGCATTTTGCGGCATTGTCGCGGTCGGAATTGGTCTGTTCGTTTTCGATTTCGCCATTCTGCGTGGCTATGGCTTCACGACAGCCGCCGCCGCGATCCGCACGGAAGAGGTCAATGCGGCGCTCAGCGGCACCGCACGGTCCTCGGCATTCAGCGGCGTCGGCCGATTGCTAATCCCGGCCTTTTTGCCGACGACCATGATCGCAGTACTCTATTGGCGGCATCTTAAAACCCCGACCCGCCTCATTTTTCTCGCGACCGCCGCGACGACCGTCCTCCAGCAGTTACTGTTCGAGGGCGGCCGCTTCTTCATCGCGTCGACGGCGGTGACAGTCGTTACCGCCTATCTGATCTTCCCTCCCGTCGATCCGCATCGCCGGGTCGCACGCAAAAGGAAGATCCCCTTCATCCGCCTTGCCCTGCTCGCGATGGTCATGCTTTCCTTCTTCTCCTACGTCTTCATCACGCGCGCGCTCGAACGCGGCGACTATTTCGCGACCGCCTATCTGCAGCTGGCCAGCAGCTTTGACGTCACCCCCAATTATTCCCAGTTGGATCTGTTCGAAGGCCCATTCGGTGGCCTCTGGTTTTCGATCTGCATGCTGTGGCTCTATATTACCCAGGGTGTGAACGAACTCGACCTCCTCCTCCAGCAGCCCTATCTCGAGCATGCTCATGGCCTCTACCAGATGCCGCATATCGGTCAGGCCGTGATGATGGCAACCGGCATCGACATCCGATACGACGTGCTCGCCAACCTGCCGACTTACGGCAGTTACGCGACCTTCTACGGCCATAGCTATGTCGATTTCGGCAATGGCGGATCGATCGTGCTCGCCCTGATCATTGGCTATTTTTCGGGGAAGAGCATCGATTCGTTCTGGCGCGGCGAGATACGCCCGCTGTCGCTGATCGGTCCCGTGATGTTCACGCTGTGCATCTTCTCCCCGATCATCTCGCTCGTGCCGACGATCTGGCCGGCCATCGCCTGGTCACTCGTCGCCGGCGTTGCGCTTCGCACCCGGAGTGCCTGAACCGTGCCGATGCGATTGCGCGATTATCTCGACGCCGATTGGCGGCGGCTGTTTGAATTCGCAAAACAGCCGGCGCCGCGCCGATCTACACTCAGCGCCTTTTCGCCGCGATTTGCGCCGGTTGTCCTGATCCGCGTCGCGCAACGATGCCATGCGAAGGGCTTCCGCCGATTGGCGAAAATATTCAGCTTTCTGAATTTCCTGATCTTTGGTCTCGAAGTTCCGGCACGGCTGCAGATCGGACCCGGTCTTGTCGTCCCCCATACCGTCGGCACGATTCTGGGCGCGGGTCATATCGGCGAGAATGTGACCATCTATCAGCAAGTGACGCTGGGGGCGAAGCTCGCCGATTTCGAATATGATGTGGCCCAGCGCCCGCATGTCGAGGATGGCGCGCTGATCACCGCCGGCGCCAAGGTCATCGGTCCCGTGCGCATCGGACGCGGCGCGGTCGTCGGCGCGAATGCGGTCGTGCTGGAGGATGTTCCCGACTATCATCTCGCGGTAGGGGTTCCAGCCCGCATCAGCCCCCTGCCCGCGCGCGACGACGCCAGGGATTTGCCGGAAAACCCCAGCGATATCGTCAACCACCCGTCGGCGTAACTTTGCGCTTTCAAGGTCAGGGATTTAACCATAGAGCCGGGCCGCCCATGCGGGCTGGCAGGAACCTAGTCAAAGGGAGCTTTCGGTGTCGAAGCTGAAGACAAAATATTACGAAACCCGGCCAGGCGTTGACACTCTGCGCTATCTCCTCAGCTATTCTTTCCTGACGCTTCTGGCCAAACAGGCAGCCAAGCGCGAGCATCGCCTGTTTACCGAAATCACGAGCAACATCGATCGCCACATCCTTTCCGAGGGGCTCTTTGAAAAGGGGGTCATCGAAATGCTGGTCGATGTCATCAAGCGCGTCGACCAGCGCGAGCTGATGATCGATATCGGCGCCAATATCGGTAACCACACCGTCTCTCTCGCCGGGCTTTTCGCGCAAGGGGAGTCGGTGGAACCGCATCCGGTGCTGTTCCGGATCCTGACCGCCAACGTCCTCCGCAACAATATGGCGCATGTCGCCTGCCACAATTTCGGCCTGGCCAACGAACAATCGACCGGGACGCTTGCAGAACCCGCTGACAATCATTCGATCGCGCGCGTGAAGGAGCGCTCGCAGCTACCGCCCGAAACCTTTGGCCTGTCCAGCGAGCAATTCGGAAACGAGTATGCGGTGGAGCTCCGTCCCGCGCAGGATTTCGTCGGCCAGTTCGGCGAAAAGCTCAATCAGGCGTTCATCAAGATCGACGTCGAGGGCATGGAGGAGGAAATCATCACCGCCATCGCCCCGTTGCTCAAGCAGTACAAGCCGCTGGTCGGCTTCGAGTGGTTTACCAATTCGCAGCTCGGACTGACCGAACTCGTTACGTCGCTCGACGGCTATGAACTCTGGGGCATCCGCGTCAACGACGTGGGGAAAAACCTGCTGTGGCGTTCGATCAAGCTGCTTTTCACCGGGCGCAACTACAAGCTCGAACGGATCGACGTCAATCGCCTGGACGAAGTGTATCCGCTCGCCCTGCTGATACCCGTCGGCAAGCTGAGCTAAGCCTCTTGCGGTTTGACCGGGGAGTACCGCCGCAGCGCGGCGGCACTCCGCACGTGTCTTATCTCGTCACGATTCCGCGAAAATATCCGATCGTCTTTTCGAGACCCTGCTCGAGCGAGACCGTCGGTTCCCAGCCGAGGATGCTCTGCGCCTTGCCGATGTCGGGCTTGCGCTGCATCGGGTCGTTGACCGGCAGGTCACGGAATACCAATTCGGCTTCCGCGCCGACCATTTCGACGACCTTTTCCGCCAGCTCGCGGATAGTGAACTCGCCGGGATTACCGATGTTGATCGGACCCGTGACCTCGTCAGGCGAATTCATCAACCGGATCATGCCTTCGATCAGGTCGTCGACGTAGCAGAAGGATCGCGTCTGCTGACCGTCGCCATAAATGGTGATCGGCTGGCCGGTCAACGCCTGCATGATGAAGTTGGAGACGACACGTCCGTCCTCGGGGTGCATGCGCGGGCCATAGGTGTTGAAGATGCGCATGACCTTGATCTTCACGCCATTCTGGCGATGATAGTCGAAGAACAGCGTTTCGGCGCAGCGCTTGCCCTCGTCATAACAGGATCGCGGCCCGATCGGGTTCACATTGCCCCAATATTCCTCGGTCTGGGGATGCTGTTCCGGGTCGCCATAGACTTCGGAAGTCGATGCCTGCAGGATCTTCGCGCCGGTCCGTTTCGCAAGACCCAGCATGTTGATCGCGCCATGAACGCTGGTCTTGGTCGTCTGCACCGGATCATGCTGGTAGTGAACGGGCGACGCCGGGCAGGCGAGATTGTAGATTTCGTCGACTTCCACAAATAGCGGAAGCGTCACGTCGTGCCGCATCAGCTCGAAATTCGGCCGATTCAGCAAGTGCGCGACATTGGCGCGGCGCCCGGTGAAATAATTGTCGATGCCCAGCACCTCGTGCCCCTGGTCGACCAGTCGCTCGCACAGGTGGCTTCCGAGGAATCCGGCAGCGCCCGTTACCAGAATGCGCTTCGAATCATAACCAGACGTCATCACTTCACTCCCAGAAAAAATGGCGCACGCGTTTCACAGTTCGCGGCGGACGGCACGCATCCAAGCGGAGGTGCCGACATATAGAAACCAATGGACCGGGCGGATCACGCGGAAAAACCCGCCCTTCCCGCGCCGCGCATAATCTTCGCCGATGATATTCAGCGCCTTGCGGATCATCATCGACTTGCTCGCCGATATCGACGTCGGCAGCTTGCGATAGTGGACCAGCGGCAAGCCGACGCGGATCACCTTGCCGCCCATCCCGGTGATCCGCAGCCACATGTCGAAATCCTCGACTGCGACGTGGGTTTTGGCGGGATTAAACTCACCCGCAGCAACAAGCGCCGATCGCCGCGCGACGACACTCGACAGCGCGATCCAGTTCTTGAACAACAGCTTCGCGTGGCTGATACGGCTGGTCGGGACCGGCGTTTGGGGCTTGGCGAAATGCGGCAGCGGGTCACCATCGGCAAAGTCGCGAATCACCGCGGATACGACCGCAGCGCCCGTAGCCTCGGCGACCGCCAGCTGGGTCTCCAGCTTGTACGGCACCCATATGTCGTCGGCGTCGCAGAATGCGACAAACTCGCCCGTCGACGCGGCGACACCCAGATTGCGCGGGCCCGCCGGACCGCCGAAATTGCTTGGCGAGCGATGATAATGAAAACGCGGATCGCGCGCGCACCAGTCTTGGACGATCGCCGCCGACCCATCGGTGGAGCAATCGTCGACCACATGGACGTCGAAATCGGCAAAGCTTTGCACGGTAATGCCTTCCAGCGTTTCGCCAATATATTTTTCGGCGTTGTACACCGGAACCACAACGGAAATGCGGGGCATGAAATCAATCCTGGCTCGCCAAGGTGATCGCACGGCGATAGGCCGCTGCCATCATGGCAAAACTATGATGTTCGGGGCCGATATCCCGCAAAGCCGCAGCATCGACCAGGTGAATGTTACAGAATTCGCGTTCCGGTCCAAAGTGTTCGCATTCCGGTTGGGTGAGCGACCCGTGGAGATGAATGCCCGGAATGTAAAGCTCCGGTTGCCGCGTGCGCGCGACATTTGCAAAGGGCACCGTGGCGTTTGGGGCGGCAGTCGCACCGCCTGCCCCGCGATCGGGGTTGAGTGCGAGCCCACCGTCCGCGTCGAGCAGATAGGCGTCGGCGGCGAGCGTCTGGAAATAGACGCTGTAGCGCGGCGCATGCGCGAACAGCCCGAATTTGTTGTAGAACGCCTCCGCGATCAATCCCGGCGAAATGTTGCCCGCCAGTCCCGACACAATGCGGCTGGTCGGCAGGCCGAACACCGCGCGTTTCGCGATTCCCGCATCGACCTTCGCAAAATCGAAGCGCGCCGGACGAAGTGTGAAAAAATGATCGTGCGCGCCGCCGAAACGAAACGGAAAAAAGACGCCCTCGGGCCCGCGCCTGACAGTCGCCATCATGCTTTCGGTGGCCTCGTCGGCATCGACCTGCCCCGCATAACCGATGATATGATCCGACACGCTGCGCGCGTCGCCATCGATGAGTCCCGAGCGCGCGAGCAATGCGGGGGTAGCGAGGGCGCCCGCGCAAACCCAGAGGCGCCGCGCGGAAAACTGCCGATCGGCGGTGATAACCCCTTGGGTCTCGCCGACCCCTTGCCCCGGCTCGATGCGAACCGCGTCGACGTCGGCGATCTCGACCTCGCCCTGACTTGCAAGCGCCGCGAAATGATCCGCTGGGCGGATCGGGCGCCGCGGGACGAAATACTGCGCATGTCCGATATGGCCCCCAAGATCTGCCGACGGGTAGAAATGATCCGCCAGCCGCACCCAGCTGTCATCATCCAGCCCGGCGGGCCGGTGATGCAAGCTCAATGGTATGACGCCGTGCCAATATTCGCCCATGCCCCCTCGCCCGCCGCGAGCCGCGGGCACATTGGCGCCGGGATAGGTACGCAATCCGCTTTCCGCCCCGGCGATAACGAGGACGCGACGCCGCTGCGCTTCGCGCAGACCAAGCGCCACGGCCAACGCCGACAGGCCCGACCCGATGATTATATCGTCGTAATGCATCGTTCGTTGCTCAACCGGAAATAGCCGTACCAGCGCCAGCCGATCGCTCGAAGCATCAGATCGAGCGGCCGCAACAGACAAGGGCGTCGTCCACATAGCCGAAGGAGAGCGCCATAAGTGCGATATGCCGCATGTTCGAGCGCACCGGTGAAGGGGCGCTCAACCAACCGGAAAAGCGGGACGGCACCACTCTCGCTAGCGGGCAAACCATCGGAGGCGAGCATAGCAGCGATCAGGTCGTCGAGCCGCGTCGCGGCGCTGGTTCCCGCCGGCAGCTCGGTCGGTTCATCATGGATCAGGCCGATCCGTACTGATCTGGCGCCAAGTATCCGCGCTGCGTCACGCTCGCCTTCCGCCTTTACGCGCGGATAGCGATAACAATGAATTTGATCGGCAATATTGGCGGTTGCAGACGACAGGTAGATATGGCGCCCGGCCCCCAGCGCCTTCACTCGGTCGAACAGCCGGCGATTTTCGTCCTCGTCGGGCGCGTAGGAAAATATCCACACGCAATCGTCGGCCGTTAGTTCCACGCCCCCGATATCGCGGTGCCCGATAGCAAGACTGTCCGGTCGCTGCGCAAGAACGCAATCCGCAATCCGCGACCAAAGCACCGAGTTACGGCCGATCACCACGAGGCGCGAGGCGCCCGTCGATGGCGAGAAAAGCGGGTCGTCCACGATCAGCAGTTTGCCTGCCAATCCGTCCGGTCAATCGACCGTGACGGAGCTGAAGACCATCCGGGCTGGATCGCGTCCGGTTCCGCCATCGATCTCGAACGAGACCATGATCGAATCGCATCCTTTGGGAAGCGGCATCTGCCCATTGAGCGGAACCTGGGGCGCGAGGAGGTTCGTGCTTCGAACCTCGCTGCCTTTTCCGCCATCGCGCAAACAGCTCAATACCCAGAACGCGGCGCTATCCTGGTTGCTGCTACGATCCGTCGCGACCCAGCTGAAGCGCTGTGCCGACGGTGCGGGCACCAACAGCTTCCTCGCCGCGATACCGCGCGTGTCGGGCAAACCATAAAGCTCAAGCCCAAGCCCGCCATCCGACGTCAACAGCGCGCCGCCACGGTCGCTCGACTGGCCAAGGTCCCAGACGACAGGGGCATAGCCGCCACGGAACGCCTCCTCGGTGATCGCGATGCTCTTGAGATCGCTGCCGTTCGCATTGGGCAGCAGCGGATAGAAGCGGCGGAGCAGCGCCGTTTTCTGATCGTTGACCAACCCTTCGACGATCTGGCCATAAGGCGAGCGCAGCGCAGGAAGATCGGGCGCCCGTCCAGAGTCGACGAACAGCTGCGCCAATGGCTCGACTTTCGGCAATTTCGCGACGGCCGCTTCCACATACCGCACCAGCCACGGATTATCCTTCCGGACAAAGCGTGTGAGTGCCTGTCGTGCCTCGGGGAGAATGGTGCTAATTGCCAGTCGTTCGATCATCGGCTGCGTCGCTTCGGGCATCGTGCGCAAGACGGCATCGAAATGGTTGAGTGCGCCAGGCACGTCGCCGCGTTTCGCGGCGTCGTTGATCAGCCAATATTGCGTGAGCCCGTCCCGCCGCGAAATCGCGTTGCCGGCGCGGAATATCTTTCGCGCTCCAGCGGCATCGCCCCGCGCTTCGCGATGCAGGGCATAATCCCGAAGCGCGCGCGCGCTGAGCGGCGACCGGGACAGCGTCGCTGTCGCCATCGCGCCGAAACGCGGTTCGCCCGCCGCTGCAGGCCGCTTGGCGGCCGCCATTTCAAGCTTCAGCAGATCGGCTTTGCTGCTATAGAAAGCCGGGCCGAGCGCTTTGAACACCGGCAGCTTTGCCCCGATTTGTGCCGCCGCGTTGGCGAAGGCGAAAAAAGCGAGGGCGACCGCCAATATCGCGATGATCACCGCTTTGATCGACAACAGCCGGCGCCATTCGGTGCCGATCGATGGCATCCTGAGGGACCGGACCATGATCAGCCCTTGTCGGCGTCGGTATCGGCCGCGTCATGACCATAGCCGTAACCATAGCCGTAGCCGTAGCCGTAGCCGAATTGGTCACTGCGATATTTGGTGAGTACGACGCCGAAAATGCGGGTGCGCGCATCGCGCAGACGGACTAGGGCATTCGCCACCCCGCGCACGGGCGTGCGCTTGGCCTCGACGACATAGACGATGCCTTCGACCTTGCTCGCGATCAGCGGTGCGTCGGCAAGACCCAGCATCGGCGGGCTGTCGAGCACGACATGGCGGAACCGGTCACCCAGTTCGTTGACCAGCTGCCCAAGCCGCTCGCCGCTCAGCAGCTCGGCGGCGCTCGGCGGGACCGGGCCTGCCGACAGGAACGACAGGTTCGGCCGGTCGGTCGGCTGGAGCATCGCGTCCAGATCGCTGGCGCCGGCGAGATAATCGCTGACGCCCTTGACGTTCTGCAGGCCCAGATATTTGTTCATCACGGGTTTGCGAAGGTCGACGTCGACGATGACGACCGAAGCCCCGGTCCGCGCGAGAACCGATGCGATGGCATAGCTGGTTGTCGACTTGCCTTCCGACGGCGAGGTACTCGTAATCATCAGCGATTTGGGTACGCCATGATCGGTCGAGAAGGCCAGGTTTGTACGCACCGTCTGATAGGCTTCGGACAAAGCCGATTTCGGATCGCCTACCTGATCACGCGCAAGTCCATCCTCAATCGCCGGGATGACGCCAAGCGTCGGAACGTTCAGCTTTTGCGGAATCTGGTCGGGTTCGCGGATGCCTTCGTCGAGGTTTTCGATGATGAGCACGACGACCAGCGCGAGAATCAAGCCGGCGGCTAGAGCCATCAGCAAATTTATCGAAAGACGCGGCGACGACGGCTTCGTGGGGACGATGGCGGTGTCGACAACCGAAATATTGTTCGCGCCTACGCCGGCAACGCCGATTTCCTTATAGCGCTGCAACAGGCCGTCATAGAGCTGGCGGTTCGTATCGGCTTCGCGCAGATAGATATTGTACTGGATGCTGTTGCGCTGCTCGGTGTCAAGCTTTGACAGTTGGCTTTCAACGCGCGAACGCAGGCCGTCCTCGCGCTCGCGCGCGGCGGCGAAGGCCGTCACGAACACGTCGAGCACGCGCCGCTCCTCACGGGCAATGCTCTTGTCGAGATTGTCCACCTGCTCGCGGAGGGCTTTTGCCGCAGGATATTCGGGTTCGAACTGAACCAGCATTTGGGCATATTGCGCGGCGGCTTCCGCCCGACGTTCGCGCATGCCGTTGATTGCGGGGTTCTGTAGCGCTTCCACGCTGGCGCCCCGCGCCCTTGCGGCATCCAGGCGTCCCTCAGCGGTCACCCGGTCGGCGGTTGCCTTGGCGAATTCAGCGTTGAGTGCCTGAAGATTGGTCGTCGCAAGCGTCTGGGTATTGCCGCCGCCGGCTTTGTTACCGTCACCGGCCTCGAGCCGGACGATGCCCCGATCGGCCGCATAGTTGACGACGTCGCGCTCGGATTGCTCGAGACGCGCACGGAGATCTTCCAACCGGGTCTGCAGGAACTGACGAGCATCGGCGGTCGATGCGAAGCGGCGATCCATGCTCTGCTGGATATATTGCTCGACCCACGCATTGACTACCTGCGCCGAGATGTTCGGCGAAGCGCTGGTGAAGGACACGTCGACCAGCGCCGACCCGCGGATCGGCGAGATACTGATATTATCGAGCAGCGCTTCGATCGCGATCTGCTGGCGGTTGGCCAGTTCGGCGCTGCTGATGGCCGCGGAGTCGCTCGCCCCGAGCCCAAGCAGCCCCTGCTCCGGTTCGGCGCCGACAGCCTCGAAAAAAGCGTCGTTTCGTGCCAGATTGAGCTTGCGAACGACGCGTTCGGCGAGCGAGCGCGCTTCGAGCAGCGAATATTGTGTGAAATAGAATTCGAGGTCACGACCGGCCTCTTCGGACTGCACGCCCTCGACATTCGTGACATTATTCTGCTGACGCGCGATCTCGATCCGCGACGTCGCGTTGAACTGGGGCGTCGCGAGCAATGTCGCCACAAAGCCGGCGATCAGGCAAACCGCGACGATCGCCGCGATCAGCATGCGGTGCCGGTTGACCATGTTCCAATATTGCAGGAGCGGCGGAACCGCGTTTTCACGGCCCGCTATCACAGGATCATCAATACCGGCGCCGTCCTCGGCACGCATCGGCGTAATTTCATTCATGGATTTGACGGCTCACAGCTTGTCGGTCGGACGAAAGAGACAGTCACGACGGATTAGTTATTGGAATTCTGGATGAGAGCAACGATCGGCGTGGTGATCAGCGCCGAACCCTGAATGATATCGCGCAGCAGACGACGAGCCGGCGAATCCCCGACAACGATCACGTCGCGCGCGTAAACCTGCGGATCAGCGTAATCGCCGCGACGGATCGCCGCGAGGTCATACAGCGCCACCATCTTCTGGCCGTTCACCGTCCGGAACAGGACGACGTCGTTCAGCTTGGCAAATTCGTTCGCGCCGCGTGCCGATGCGACCGAACGCATCAAGGTCATGTCGCCGACCATGGGATAGTTGCCGGGCTGCGTGACCTGACCGTCGATCGTGACATATTGGCTGACCGATTCCATCAGGTTCACCGAAACCTTGGGATCGCGAACATAGGCTGTGCGCATCTGCTGGACGATCAACGCGGTCGCATCGGCGGGCGTGCGGCCCTCGACATTTACCGTTCCGGCGATCGGCAAAGCGATGTTGCCTGCCGCATCGACCTGTATTTCCCGGGCCCGCAGTTCATTGAAGCCAAACACATCGACGACCAGGCGGTCGAACGGCCCGATGCGATAGCCCTTGCTGCCGACGGCACCATCGGCTTCGGTCGGCGCGGGCAATTCAGTCGCATCGACCACCTGCACCATCGGGCTGCCCTTCAGCACCGGGGGTCCGCCGGCACAGCCGCTGAGCAGCGCAACAGTCACAAACAGGGGGAACAACTTCATTGCCACGATTCAAACCTTATCTTCGACTGCACTATCACTGTTACGTGGCCGGTGGCGGCGAAGACGCCGCCCGCCACCCCGACACCACAAACGCCACAAATACCATCATCGCAACAGCAAGCGACGGCGTTCGGAGCGGGTAGTCGGCAATGCTTGCAATGGCAAGGATCATCATGGCGACAAGGCCCGCGCGGCCGATAATGATTGCCCGGTCCCGTTGATCGAAAACCGAGCGCTTCGCCCGCAGTTTGGCCCTCACCAAGCGCCACGATGCCAGCGCCGCCATGAGCGCGAAAAGGAGCATCAAAATCATGGCCGGCAAGCCCCCCACCATGGCGACCTCGAGGACATCATTGTGGGCGTGGTTCAGATAGTTGGGCGATAGCAGTGCCTGCGGTTCGACGATATTATAGGCCTCGACAAAACTTCCGATCCCGCTTCCGACCGGGAAATAAGACCATGTCGCATCCCATATGGTTGGAAGGGCGCGAAGCCGCAGGTCCTCGTTCGTGTCCATTTCGACTAGTCGCTGAAAAGCAGGAGCCCTCGCCGCGAGAACCGTCAACAGGCCTAGCAGCCCCACTCCGCCGACCATCGCCATCACCATCGCCATCCGGCGTCGGTCCTTGACCGGTACCACCGCTTTTTTTTCCGACGAAGGCGCGCGATAAACCCACAAACAGGAGAAAAGTCCGACCACACCGAGGAGAAGGCCCGCGCGCGAACCGGTGACCAGCAGCAGCGGGACAAGAAACGCGCCGACCGCCACCGCGAGCACGCGTTGGGCGCGTACGCGATTTGGCCGCCCCTCGGACATCGCGGCGAAAGCAGCAAGCATCGGGAACAGCGTCGCCAGGAAAATAGCCTGATGATTGCGGTTCGAGAACAAGCCGACCGCGGTACCATTGTTGGTGATGCGATAGAAATAGAAGGGGCCGTTACTCGGGCCGATCGACTGGAACAATCCGACCAGGGCGCTGACCAACCCGATCGCCAGCAATATTTTCAGCAAAGTCGGCAAGTACCGGTCGGGAAGCGCCAGCGCCAGCAGCAAAGCGGCCATCGGCCCCATCAGTGCGAAAAAGGCGTTCCACGTCGTGAGCGGCGCCACGGAAACCGGCAGCCAGGGCAGCGGCTGGCCGGTGGCCGTGAACACATCGACGATGGTCTCGCGGCCCGGCAGGCCTTGCCAAAGCGAAGGCGCCAGCGGAACCAGATGTACGACGGTGAGGAGAACGACGCCGAGCCCCAGGGCCACCGGTTGCCACTGCCGCTTCCATGCCTGGCGCAACGCCAGAAAGAGCGCTACGACGAGGATGATCGCCGACATCGGCCGAAGAAGCGCCAACGACTGGACGTCGCCACGCGACGCCCCGCCGAAAAGAAACGTCGCGGCAAGCAAGCCGACAAGGACGGAAAAGACGGCGCGGCCGTTTTGATCCTTACTGTCGGCGGCCGGTTCAACGCTGATCATAAATACGGATGTTCCAAGGCAGGGTGCTGATTTCAGGTTTGCGCGGGAAACGAAGCGAATCGTCCGGGCGGGCGCGTCAGTTAAGGCGAGTTTGAAGCACCGTCCAGCCCCGACAGAGGGACCGGCTCAACGTCAGGCGACAAATGATGTGGCTGATTTCGTATCCTCGTTCGGCGGCGCATATTCGGGAACGAGCGCGCGCATGACATCGAGCGCGGCGGCGGAATCCCCGGCATTGAGCAGCTTCGCCAGCGCTTCCAGCTGCGAAATCAGGTCGGGCCAGGCGATCATCGTCTCGCTGGCGCGAATGATCCGTTCGTGCACCGTCGGTTGCGGCGCTTGGCCGATCAGCAATTCCTCATACAGCTTTTCGCCGGGGCGCATTCCGATTTCGCGAATTTCGATATCGCCATCGGGGTTGGCATCATCGCGAACCGACAGGCCCGACAACCGGATCATCGACGCGGCAAGGTCGATGATTCGGACGGGTTGCCCCATGTCGAGCACGAATACCTCGCCCCCCTTCGCCATCGCGCCGGCCTGGATCACCAGTTGCGCGGCCTCCGGGATGGTCATGAAGTAACGCGTCACGTCCCGGTGAGTCAGCGTGACGGGCCCACCGGATTCGATCTGCGCCATGAAACGCGGGACCACCGAACCACTCGACCCCAGCACATTGCCAAAACGGACCATGGTGAAAACCGTCGATGATTTCTGCGCTGCCCGGGCCTGAAGGACCAGTTCGCAAATGCGCTTGGACGCGCCCATCACATTGGTGGGACGGACCGCCTTGTCGGTACTGATCAGGATGAACGTGCCAACCCCGGCCGCCTCCGCGGCCAGGCTGCTGTAGAGGGTGCCGAACACATTGTTGCGGAGGCCGGCGACCGGGTTCGCCTCGACCAGCGGCACATGCTTGTACGCCGCCGCATGAAACACCGTGTCGGGTTTCCAGCGGGCGTAGACCCTTGCCGCGGTCTGCCTGTCGGCGACATTGGCCAGTTCGGTAATGATTTCGACCGTGTCGACACCCAGTTCGGCTGCCGCGGCCTTCAGTTCGTCGTCGATCGCGTAAAGAGCGAATTCCGACTGTTCGACGAGGATGAGCTGCCGCGGGCGCGAAGCCAGTATCTGGCGGCACAATTCGCTGCCGATCGATCCGCCGGCGCCCGAAACTAGCACCTTTTTCCCGGCTACGTTGCGACTCATCAATAGTTCGTTGGGCGAAACGGGGTCGCGGCCGAGCAAATCGTCGATCTGCACGTCGCGCAGGTCGTTGATCGAGACTTCACCGTCGATGATCCTGCTGACGCTCGGCAGGACGCGGACCTGCACCTCATAATGCTGCAGCGTATCGATGATTTCGCGGCGGCGCGCGCGCGAAATGCGCGGCAGCCCGATCAGCACCTCGTCAATCCGGAGCGTCCGGATAGCCCAATCGAGCCGGTGGGGCGAATAGATCGGCACACCGTCGAGCCGTTGGCCGTTCAAGCGAATATCGTCATCGATATAGCCCAGCACCTGGACATGTGGTTCATGCCGCAGCGACAGCGACAATTGCTGCCCCGCGCGCCCCGCGCCGTACACGAGGACGCGCCGTAGCTCGCGCACGCCGTTCGCGCGGTGCAATATGTCGATCAGCGCGAAGCGGATCGACAGCCGGCTCATCGACAGGAGCGCGAGGAAAATGATGGGGTGAAGCAGACCCATTGTGCGAGGAACCCCAGGGATTCCGACCACCATGAAGATCGCCACCATCGGCACCGCGAAAGCGGCGATGGCGACGGCAAGCCCCATCATCGTGCGGCCACCCGAAAAGCGGATGATCGACAGGTAAATGCCGCACCACCATGCGACGGGGAACCAGAGGCACAATGCGACGCCCGACAATATCGCAACGGGGGGCGTAAACAGCTCCCATTCGCCAACGCGCAGCGAGAGGGCGATCCACACGGCCACCACGCACAAAACGGCATCCATGCAGGCGGCAAACTGCTGCCGCCGCCCGCGGGGCATATCGGCCAGATAGCCGATCCACTGCACGCCAGAGGCCATGGCGCGTTCACGCAGCAAAAGCTGCTCGCCGTTCCATGTCGTCATTCTCAACCTCTCGTTTGGTGGTGCCATCCCTGTCCGCAGTGTTGCCTGCACAGAAGTTCTTAGCAGCGGAAAAGATGATTGAACATCAGTTCCGCTGCCCCCGTTTTGCCTGACACCGAACCCTCTAGCGCAACCCGACGGCTTCCCCAAGGTTCTGCGGCACCCCGGCGCTACCCGCGGTGCCTTCTCCTGTTTACGCGCGTTAAGAATATGAATAGGCGCAAACGGTCCGGGAGTACGGGACAAGACGAAAGGGAATAGGCAAGAGCGATGAGCGCGAACCAGTGCACGCCTATCCTCGTCACCGGCGTGGCCGGATTCATCGGTATGGCGCTGGCGGAACGGCTGCTTGCCCGCGGTGATGCCGTCATCGGCATCGACAACGTCAACGACTATTATTCGGTAGAGCTCAAAGAGCGGCGAGTGCAACGGTTGCGGGCGGTCGGCGGCGACCGGTTCGAATTCGTCAAGCTCGATTTTTCGGACATGGAGGCGCTGGAGGCCGCCCTTGCCACCAGGCCGTTCGACCGGATCGCCCATCTCGGCGCCCAAGCTGGCGTACGCCACTCGATCGACAATCCGCACGCCTATGTCCGATCAAATCTCGTCGGCCACCTCAATATCCTGGAACTCGGCCGGCATCGTGGTTCGAGCCATATCATCTACGCATCCAGCTCTTCGGTATATGGCGGGAACGAGAGTATCCCGTTCAAGGTGTCGGACCGGGTCGACCATCCGATGTCACTTTATGCGGCGACAAAGAAGTCCGACGAGCTAATGAGCGAAACTTACGCCCATCTTTATCGCCTGCCGTTGACCGGGCTCCGATTTTTCACCGTTTATGGGCCTTGGGGGCGTCCGGACATGGCGATGTGGCTGTTTACCGACGCGATTCTTTCGGGTCGCCCGATCAAGATATTCAATGGCGGAAAAATGCGGCGCGATTTCACCTACATAGGTGACATTGTTGCAGGAATTATCGCAAGCCTCGACAATCCGCCCGCCGACGACGGGGCGATGAAGGCAGGGGGCAGTGTCGCACCGCATCGGATTTATAATATCGGCAATCACCGAGCCGAGGAACTCGGGTTGCTAATCGAACTGATCGAGCAGGCCTGCGGCCGCGCCGCCGAAAAGATCATGTTGCCCATGCAGCCCGGCGACGTCCCCGAAACCTTTGCCGACATCACCGCGATCCAGGAAGAACTCGGTTATACACCGACGACGCAAATCTCCGAGGGCGTTCCGCGGTTTGTCGACTGGTTTCGCGACTATCACGTCAACCGCTAGCGCGGAGGCGATCAGGCGCCGGTTGCCAGATACCAGCGCGCTGTGCCTTCAAGGCCGATAGCGGTCAGTTTGCCGCTTTTGTACGCCCCGGTGTCGATCCCGATCCGGTTGGGCCATTCGTCGACATTCTCGCAGATCGTATGGCCATGCACGATCATTGCGCCGTGATCGCGGTCGTCCTCGAGGAAGTCGTCGCGAATCCAGCGGAGGTCGGAAAGCCCCTGCTTGTTGAGCGGGACACCCGGACGGACACCGGCGTGGACAAAGGCATAGTCGCCGATTTCGATGACATCCTCGCCGTTGCCCAGAAATTCGACATGCGCCGCAGGAACCAGCGCCGGCAGCCGCTTCGCCACCTCCTCGAAACTCGCTTCGGCCAAGTTCGCCTCGTCGTTCCAATAACTGCGCACCGTCGCCTCGCCGCCAATCCGCATGAAGTAGCGCAGCCGGCGCACGTCACCGGTCAGCGCAGCAAGGAAACATTCTTCATGATTGCCGATCAGCAGGCGGGTATCGGGAAACTCGTTGCGCAGGCCAATCGCCCGTTCGACCACTTCGGCCGACTGCGGGCCGCGATCGACAAGGTCGCCGAGCAGGATGATGGTAACGGGCCGCGGTGTCCGCGATGCGTTATCGGCGCGGATCTGCTCGATCAGTTCGGCGAACAAATCGTCGCGCCCGTGAATATCGCCGATGGCGTAGACACGCCGCCCTTCGGGAATGACAAAGCAGCTCCGTTCGGGTTCGGCGACTTTGCTCTTACGCTTCCAAAACATGACCCAATGAACCGATCCAAACAACCCGGCGCCAACGCCATGAAAGCGTGCTCCAGACCCTCTCCGGTCCCCTAGCCGTGCAAATGGGCGGTGACAATATATACCCAAATATACGCAAATCGTGGGACGGTCGTTCCTGACGCATACGCCTGATTTTAAAAGGCAGCGGATGAGCTTAAGGGTGTCGCAAGCTTTGTCGCCTAATCGGCCATTAGCCAGCTAGCCAGTAGCTTCACGACGTCAAGATGCGGGAGTCGCAAAAAATGAAAGTCATGACGGTCTTCGGCACTCGCCCGGAAGCCATCAAGATGTTCCCCGTCGTCCACGCGCTCCAGCAGCGAAGCGAGATCGACGCGCGCGTCTGCGTCACCGCGCAGCATCGCCAGATGCTCGACCAGGTGCTCGAAATCGCGCGCATCACGCCCGACATCGACCTTGACGTCATGCAGGCGAATCAGACGCTCGACGCGCTTTTCGCGCGATTGGTGACCGGCCTCGGCGAAACCTTCGACGCCGAAAAGCCAGATCGTATCCTCGTTCACGGCGACACCTTGACGACGATGGCCGCAACGCTTTCGGCTTATTTCCGCAAAATACCCGTCGGCCACGTCGAAGCGGGACTGCGCAGCGGCAATATCTACCACCCCTGGCCCGAGGAAGTGAACCGCAAGGTCGCCGGCGCGGTCGCCGACCTGCATTTCGCGCCGACAGAGACGGCGGCGGCCGCGCTCCGCGCCGAGAATGTGCCCGCCGACCGCATCCATATCACCGGTAACACCGTGATCGACGCCCTCCTCGCCACCAAAGCGCGGATCGATGAAGAACCCGCGCTCGCCGCCGGGCTCGATCCGCTGGTGGCGCGTTTTTCCGGCAAAAGGATCATCGCCGTCACCTCGCACCGGCGCGAGAATTTCGGCGACGGGATGAAGGCCATCGCCGACGCGATCGCCGCAATCGCCGCGCGTCCGGAAGTTGCGGTTGTCTTTCCGGTTCATCCCAATCCGCATGTGCGCAGCGCGATGGAGCCGATTCTTGGCACGCTGGACAATGTCGCGCTGATCGATCCGCTCGACTATCCGCATTTCGTCCGCCTGCTTGCGACGTCCGAACTGGTGCTGACCGACAGCGGCGGGGTGCAGGAAGAGGCGCCATCGCTCGGCAAGCCGGTGCTGGTGATGCGCGAGACGACCGAACGCCCCGAGGGGATAGAAGCCGGCACCGCGCGGCTTGTCGGAACCGATAAAGAGGTTATTGTTTCCGAAATTTTCAAGCTTTTGGACGACAAGGACGCCTATTCGGCCATGGCCCGCGCCCATAATCCCTTCGGTGACGGCACGGCGGCAAAACAGATTGCGGAGATTGTTGCGCGTGCCCATTGATACCGAACAGAAGGTCACGGTCCTCGGGCTCGGCTATATCGGCCTTCCGACCGCGGCGCTGATCGCGCGCTCGGGCTGCAAGGTCACCGGCGTCGACGTCAGCCAGAACGTCGTCGACACCGTCAACAGCGGCAGAGTGCATATCGAGGAAGTCGACCTCGATGGCCTCGTCCAGGGCGTCGTTTCGCGCGGCGCGCTCGTCGCTTCGACCAGCGTTGCGCCCGCCGACACCTTCGTCATCGCGGTACCGACGCCGCACGACGAAGAACATCGCCCCGACATCAGCCACGTCCTCTCGGCCGCACGCGCGATCGCGCCGGTGCTCGAGGCCGGCAATCTCGTGATCCTCGAATCGACCTCCCCCGTCGGCACGACCGAAAAGGTCGCGCAGCTGATCGCCGAACTGCGCCCCGACCTCAAGGTTCCGGGTGCCTGCACCGGCGCCGCCGACATCTTCATCGCCTATTGCCCCGAGCGCGTGCTTCCGGGGCGCATCCTCGTCGAGCTCGTCGACAACGACCGCTGCATCGGCGGGATCACCCCGCGTTGCGCCCGCCGTGCGATGACCTTCTATCGCCAGTTCGTCCGCGGCGCCTGCGTCACGACATCGGCGCGCGCCGCCGAAATGGTGAAGCTGGTCGAAAACAGCTACCGCGACGTCAACATCGCCTTCGCCAACGAACTGTCGATGATGGCCGAAGAGATGGGGGTCGATGTGTGGGAGGTGATCCGCCTCGCCAATCGTCACCCGCGCGTGAACATCCTCCAGCCCGGCCCCGGCGTCGGCGGCCACTGCATCGCGGTCGACCCCTGGTTTCTTGTCCATGGTGCGCCCGACCACAGCCGCCTGATCCGCACCGCGCGCGAGGTCAATCTTGCCAAGACCGCGCACGTCATCGGCGCCGCCGAAATGCTGGTGTCGCAGCATCCGCAAGCGCGCGTCGCTTGTCTCGGCCTCGCCTTTAAGCCCAATATCGACGATTTCCGCGAAAGCCCCGCGGTCGAGGTCGCGGCGGCGCTCGCGCGCCGTTTCGGCAAGCAGATCGCGATCGTCGAGCCTTACGCGCGCGGCCTGCCGATGGAGTTCGCGGGCACGGGCGCCGAGCTGATCGACCTCGATACCGCGCTCGCCGTTTGCGACGTTCTGATCGTGCTCGTCGACCATGAGCTGTTCAAATCGATCCCGATCGAGGAGCGCGCCGACAAGATCGTCTACGACACGCGCGGCCTCTGGCTCGATCAGCCGAACGCAGCAGGCGGCAATCGCCTTCACCGCGCGGCCTGACGCAGCATGGCTTGACGCTCCGCCCGGCGCTCCACATGGTCGGAGCATGCTGACACGCCTTGAAACCATCATCATCGAGAAGCCCTGGGGTCGCACCGACATTCCGCGCGCGTTCGGCGATTTCGGCGGTCGCCGGATCGGCGAGATCTGGTTTTCGAACCCCGCCGGCGACGCCGCGCCGATCATGGTCAAATTCCTCTTCACGTCGGAACGGCTGTCGATCCAGGTTCATCCGGGCGACGAAGCGGCGCGGGCAGCCGGTTTTGCGCGCGGCAAGGAGGAATGCTGGCTGATCCTGAACGCCGAACCCGACGGCGAACTGGGGGTCGGGCTGACACACGAAACGACGCGCGAAAAACTGCACGATGCCGCGCTCGACGGGTCGATCGTCGACATGATCGACTGGCGGCCGAGCAAGGCAAACGACTTCGTCTATAACCGCGCGGGCACGATCCACGCGATCGGCGGCGGGCTGACCGTCGTCGAGGTTCAGCAGAATGTCGACTGTACCTATCGGCTTTACGATTATGGCCGCCCGCGCGAGTTGCACCTCGAAGAAGGGCTGAAGGTTTCGACCCCCGGCCCGGTGCACGATCCGCGCGACGGTGTCGTCGATCCGGACGAAAACAGGATGCTCGTCAGCGGGCCGCATTTCTATCTCGCGCAGCTCGCCGCGCCGCTAGACCCGGCACTGCTCCATCAGGCGACGGGGGAATTCACTTTCGTCCCGCTGTCCCCGGGTTGCCGCGTGGCGGGCGAAATCGTCGCATTGGGCGAAGCCGTGGTGTTGACCGATCCATCGGCCATCGAGATCGATCAAGGCGCTCGCGCGCTTCTGACCTGGTCTGCCCAATAGCCGTCGCCCCCGCGAAGGCGGGGGCCGCTGGAGGTTTACGCCTTCGCGGCCGACTAAGGCCGATTGCGGCCCCCGCCTTCGCGGGGGCGACGGATACACCCTCCCCTTGCGACCCCGCGCGCTATCTCCCATATCCGGCGTCATGAGCGAACCCGATGCGCACCGTGCCGCGCCCTGGCACGGAACCACCATCCTTTCCGCCCGCAGCGCCGACAAGGTCGTCATCATCGGCGACGGCCAGGTATCGATGGGCCAGACGGTGATGAAACCCAACGCCCGCAAGGTACGCCGCCTCCACGACGGCAGCGTCATCGGCGGCTTCGCCGGCGCGACCGCCGACGCCTTTACACTGTTCGAACGGCTCGAGGCCAAGCTTGAGCGCCATAATGGCCAGCTGCTCCGCGCCGCGGTCGAGCTCGCCAAGGATTGGCGCACCGACAAATATCTCCGAAACCTTGAGGCGATGATGATCGTCGCCGACAAGGAAGTAACGCTGGTCATCACCGGCACCGGCGATGTGCTCGAACCGCTGGGCGGGATCGCGGCGATCGGGTCGGGCGGCAATTTCGCCCTGTCGGCGGCCCGCGCGCTCGTCGATTATGAAAAAGACCCCGAAGTGCTGGTCCGCAAAGCGATGGAGGTCGCAGCCGACATCTGCGTCTACACCAACGACCAGTTCACCCAAGAAACCATCGAAATCCAGGCATAATCATATGAACAAGGACCTGACTCCCAAGGCGATCGTCGCCGCCCTCGACACGCATATCATCGGCCAGGATGCCGCCAAGCGCGCCGTCGCGGTGGCGCTTCGCAACCGTTGGCGCCGCCAGCAGCTGTCGTCCGACCTTCGCGACGAAGTGAGCCCCAAGAATATCCTGATGATCGGCCCGACGGGCTGCGGCAAGACCGAGATTTCGCGCCGCCTTGCAAAGCTGGCCGACGCCCCATTCATCAAGGTCGAGGCAACCAAATTCACCGAGGTCGGCTATGTCGGCCGCGATGTCGAACAGATCGCCCGCGACCTCGTCGAGGAAGCCGTGCGGCTCGAGAAGGATCGCCGCCGCGAAGCGGTGCGCGCCGCCGCCGAAGAAGCGGCCATGGAACGCCTGCTCGATGCGCTGACCGGCAAGGGCGCGAGCGAGGCAACGCGCCAGAGTTTTCGCCAGCGCATTCGCGAAGGGCATCTCGACGATAGCGAGGTCGAGATCGAGGTTGCCGACGCCCCGAACATGCCGTTCGAGCTGCCGGGTCAGCCGGGACAGATGAGCATGATCAACCTGTCCGATATGCTCGGCAAGGCGATGGGCGGCGCGCCGAAGAAGCGCCGCAAGCTGAAGGTTATCGAAGCCGCGACGCGGCTGATCGAGGAAGAACAGGACAAGCGTCTCGACCAGGACGATGTCGCGCGCATCGCGCTCGCCGATGCCGAAGCGAACGGCATCGTCTTCCTCGACGAAATCGACAAGATCGCCGTCAGCGACGTGCGCGGCGGATCGGTGAGCCGCGAAGGCGTGCAGCGCGACCTGCTGCCGCTGATCGAGGGCACGACGGTCGCGACCAAATATGGTCCGATGAAAACCGACCATATCCTCTTCATCGCGTCGGGCGCCTTCCATGTCGCCAAACCGAGCGACCTGCTCCCCGAACTCCAGGGGCGCCTGCCGATCCGCGTCGAACTGAGCGCGCTGAGCGAAGCCGATTTCGTCCGCATCCTCAGCGAGACCAAGGCCGGACTTCCCGAACAATATGCGGCGCTGCTCGGCACCGAGGGCGTGACGCTCTCCTTCACCGACGATGCGATCGCGCGCGTCGCCAAGCTCGCGGCCGAGGTCAACGAGCGCGTCGAAAATATCGGCGCGCGGCGCCTCCAAACGATCATGGAGCGGCTGGTCGAGGAGGTCAGTTTTGGCGCGGAAGACCTCCATGGCACGACGCTCGACATCGATGCCGCCTATGTAGACAAGCAACTCGCGGACATCGTGGGCGATACCGACCTCAGCAAATACGTCCTCTGATCGATCCCCACCAACAATCCCAAATCTGTATCTTTTCAGCCGCTCGTTTACCGAACTTCATTTGACTTTCGCGCGTCGTCAGTGCGATGAACGGGTGACACGGTCAGACTGGGTTGCAACCGACCGGCACGGAGACAGTAATGGAAGATGAGGAGGTCGCCCCGGAGCAGGGCGAGTTGGCGATCACGCGCACCGGCGATCGGCTTCGGCTGGCGCGGGAGGCTGCGGGACTGTCGCTCGCCGATGTGGCGACGCGGACGCGGATCACCCAGCGCCATCTGGCCGCGATCGAGAAGTCGGATTTTTCCGAGCTTCCCGGGCGCACCTATGTCACCGGTTTCGCGCGCGCCTATGCGCGCGCCGTCGACCTCCCCGAAGCCGAGATCGGCGCCGCTGTTCGCCGCGAGCTCGAAGACGATGCCTATGGCTCGCGCCCGCTCTACGAAGCCTATGAACCGACCGATCCGGCGCGCCTGCCGACCGCGCGGCTGACCTGGACGCTCGTCATTGTCACCCTGTTGCTGGCGTCGGCCTATGGCGTCTGGCGCTTCCTGTCGATCGAACCCGACGAAGCGCTGATCGCGGCGCAGAATCGCGCCGCGGATGCGTCGGAAGCCCCGCAGGGCGATACCGCTCCTGCTCCGTCGACGCAGGCTGGCGCGACGACGTCCGCCACCGCCGCCAACGCCCCCGTCGTGCTGACCGGTATATCCGAAGTCTGGATCGGTTTCGACGATGCACAGGGCAAGACCGAAAATTGGCGCACACTCGACGCGGGTGAAGCCTATCAGGTCCCACCGGCCTATATCGACCAGTTCACACTGCGCACGAGTATCCCGCAGGCGCTGAAGGTCACCGTCGGGGGTCGCGACATCGGTCCGGTCGGTCCTGCCGACACGCTGGTCAAGGGCGTCTCGCTAAAGCCCGCCGACCTCGTCGCGCGCGCCGAAGGCAGCGGCACGCCGAGCGCGCCGACAACAGCTGCACAGCCGCAGCCAAAGGGTTAAATCGGCCATCATTCGGGCCGGCTGAAGCGGCGGCGCGCCGAAATGGGTTTGCGCTGCTGCACTTTGGCGCGTTATGAACGGCGAAATGGTTAATTGGTGGGGACCTAACGGCAGATGATGATGCGTCAGATCACTTTACTCGGAGCAGCAACGATTGCGCTCGCGGCCACGATGCCCGCGGCGGCGCAGGAGGGGGCGATCGACAAGCGGGTCGAGCGGCTCGAAAAGGAAATGCGGGCGGTTCAGCGCTCGGTCTTCCCCGGCGGCAGCCCGACCTTTTTCGAGGGCGAGATCGCGCCCGACAACACGCCCGGCGAACGCGCACGCAGCAACGCACCGGTGATCGACCTGACCGCGCGCGTCGACGCGTTGGAGAATCAGCTGCAGACGCTGACCGGCCAGACCGAACAAAATGCCTTCCAGCTGCGCGAACTCGAAAAACAGTTCACCGCCTATAAGGCGGAAATGGACAAAAGATTTGCCGATCCGGCGGCTGCCGCAGCGGTCGCGACGCCTGCCGGCCTGACGCCGACGGTAAAACCGCCCGCGACGACATCCACCGTGGCGGCGACGCCGGTGAAAAAGCCTGCCGCCAAGCCCGCGACAACCACACCCGACGCCGCGCGGCTCGCGCTCGTCAAGAAGATCGAGGTTCCGGCGTCCGGCAACGAGACCAAGGACGCCTACGACTATGGCTATCGCTTGTGGGAAGCCAAACTCTATCCCGAGGCGCAGGTGCAGCTGAAGCAGGTTGTGACCAAATGGCCCAAGAGCAGCCAGGCGAGCTTTGCCCAGAATCTGCTCGGCCGCGCCTATCTGGATGAAGGCAAGCCGAGCCTCGCCGCCGTCGCTTTCTATAATAATTACAAGGATCGCCCGAGCGGGGCGCGCGCGCCGCACAGCCTGATGTACATGGGTGTCGCGCTCGACAAGCTCGGACGCAAGGCCGACGCCTGCAAGGCGTTCCGCGAACTCGAAGAAGTCTATGGCGACAAGGCGCCGCAGGATGTCCGGACCGATGCAGCCGCCGCAAAAACAAAAGCAGGCTGCTGACCGCGACTCCGTCGGCCGACTGGGCAGCGATCTCGCCGCACTCGTCGGGCCCGACTGGCAACGCTTCCATTATGGCGTTGCCGTCTCTGGCGGACCCGACAGCATGGCACTGCTCTGGCTGATGGCGTCGCTGCTGCCCGGACAGGTCTGGGCGGCGACGGTCGATCATGGGCTGCGCAAAGGTTCGGACGAAGAAGCGCGGATGGTTGCAAGCTTCTGTAATCGCGAACATATCCCGCATTCGACGTTGCGCCCGCCGACGCCGATCAAGGGATCGCAGCAAGCCGCGGCGCGAACCGAGCGCTACCGTCTGCTCGAGCAGTGGCGCGATGCCAATGCGCTCGACCATATCGTCACCGCACATCATGCCGACGACCAGCTCGAAACGATGGTCATGCGGCTCAACCGCAGCAGCGGCGTCGGCGGCCTTGCCGCGATTCGTGCGCGCAACGGTGTCGTCCTGCGCCCGCTGCTCCACTGGCGGCGGAGCGATCTCGTTCACCTGGCGCTCGACCACGACCTGCCCTTCGTCGACGACCCGTCGAACAGCGACAACCGTTTCGACCGGGCGCGGCTGCGTCATGCCTTGAAGTCGCAATCCGCGCTCGATCCCGCAGCGGCAGCGCGCTCAGCCGGCTGGCTCGCCGAAGCCGACGAGGCGCTCGACTGGGCAGTCGAGCGGCTGATCGCATCCTGGCCCGATGCTTCCAACATCGCAGTGATCCGCGACGCCGGGTATCCGCCCGAGATGTTTCGCCGCATCGTCGCGCAGCGGCTGCGCGCGAACGCGCCGCAACTGGCCTTGCGTGGCGCGTCGCTCGACGGCGTGATCGCGGCGATGCACGCAGGCCGGCGGGCGATGGTCGGCGCGCTGCTGATCGATCCGGTCCGCGGCCTTGAAGGGACGATTTGGCGCATTTCTGCTGCGCCGCGCCGGAAAGCGCCCAAAAAGGGCTGATTGGCTCATTGTCATTTAACGCGATTATCCTATCTTGTGGGGATAGGAGCGCAGTGGCGCGCCGTTGAGGAAAGAATCCGCATGCAGGACGACAAGGAACCGCAGGGCAATCCCTGGATGAAGAGCGTGATGATCTGGAGCGGCATCCTGCTTGCCATGCTCCTCGTCGCCTCGATGTTCGGTGGCGCTTCGCAGCCCGCTGGCAATCCGCTTGCCTATTCCGAGTTCCGGCAAAAGATCCAGGAAGGCAGCGTCAAGGAGGTTGTCCTGTCCGAAGACAAGGCAATCGGCACGCTGTCGAACGGCGACCGCTTCAGCGCCAATGTTGTGCGCGATCCCGATCTGCTCAAGCTGCTCAACGACAATGGCGTCAAATATGACGGCAAGGCGCCCGACACGGGCAATCTCTGGGTTTACCTGCTCATGCAGTCGCTGCCCTTCCTGCTGATCCTCGGCATCGCCTTCTTCGTCTTTCGCCAGGTGCAGAAGAACAATGGCTCGGGCGCGATGGGCTTTGGCAAATCGCGCGCCAAGATGCTGACCGAAAAGCAGGGCCGTGTGACCTTCGACGATGTCGCGGGCATCGACGAAGCCCGCGAGGAACTCGAGGAAATTGTCGAATTCCTGAAAGATCCGACCAAATTTTCGAAACTCGGCGGCCAGATTCCCAAGGGCGCGCTGCTCGTCGGTTCGCCCGGCACCGGCAAGACGCTGCTCGCCCGCGCGATCGCGGGTGAGGCCGGCGTTCCCTTCTTCACCATTTCGGGTTCGGACTTTGTCGAAATGTTCGTCGGCGTCGGTGCATCGCGCGTCCGCGACATGTTCGAACAAGCCAAGCGCAACGCGCCGTGCATCGTCTTCATCGACGAAATCGACGCGGTCGGCCGCCATCGCGGCGCCGGCCTCGGCAACGGCAATGACGAGCGCGAACAGACGCTGAACCAGCTGCTCGTCGAAATGGACGGCTTCGAGGCGAACGAGGGCATCATCATCGTCGCGGCAACCAACCGCCCCGACGTGCTCGACCCCGCGCTCCTGCGTCCGGGCCGCTTCGACCGCCAGGTGGTCGTGCCGCGCCCCGACATCGAGGGCCGTCAGAAGATCCTCGAGGTCCACACGCGCAAGAAACCGCTCGCACCCGACGTCGACCTGCGCCGTGTTGCGCGCGGAACGCCGGGCTTCTCGGGCGCCGATCTGGCTAATCTTTGCAACGAAGCCGCGCTGCTCGCCGCGCGCAAGGGCAAACGCCTGATCGCCAATGACGAGTTCGAAGAGGCCAAGGACAAGGTCATGATGGGCGCCGAACGCCGCTCGATGGTCATGACCGAGGACGAAAAGAAGTCGACCGCCTATCACGAAGCCGGCCATGCGCTCGTCTCGCTGCACGTCGATGGCTGCGATCCGCTCCACAAGGTGACGATCATCCCGCGCGGCCGCGCGCTGGGCGTGACGTGGAACCTTCCCGAACGCGACCGCTATTCGACCAATATGAAGCAGATGAAGGCGCGGCTCGCGCTCTGCTTCGGCGGCCGCATTGCCGAACAGCTGATCTACGGCCAGGACGAGCTCAACACCGGCGCGTCGAACGACATCCAGCAGGCGACCGAAATGGCCCGCTCGATGGTCATGGAATATGGCATGTCGGAAAAGCTCGGCTGGCTGCGTTATCGCGACAATCAGGACGAGGTATTCCTGGGTCACAGCGTGTCACGCGCGCAGAATATGTCCGAGGACACGGCGCGTCTGATCGACGCCGAGGTTCGCCGGCTGGTCGAGGAAGGCGAGACCGTCGCGCGCAAGGTACTCACCGATCACCTCGACGAGCTTCACCTGCTCGCGGGCGCGCTGCTCGAATATGAGACGCTGTCGGGCGAAGAATCGAAGCGCGCGATCAAGGGCGAGGACATCGGCCGCGAAGATGACGCCGACAAGCGCGGTACGCCGGTTCACGGCCATGCCGGCTCGATTCCGCAGATCAAGCGCAAGCCGCGCCCCTTCGGCGACGCCAATCCCCAAGGCGCCTAGGCTACACGGCCCAGGCCCTTCGATTCAGGGACACTTCATTGGCTGGGGGCAATTTGGCGCGCATGACCATCGGGAAACGCGCGCGCATCTTGCCCGCCCTGCTTGCCGCATCCCTGCTTTGCGGCATGGCGCCTGGCGACATGAGCGTCGCGGCCTTCCTGATGCGCGCGGATTCGATTTCGCGGCTGGGTCCGCTGGCGCTCGCCACGCCGCAGGGCAACCAGCTGAAAGGCGAAGTGGTTGCGGCGGGCAAACGCTATAAGGCAGGGATCGACGCCGCCCGCCGCGCCGGTCGCAAGACGACAAGCTGCCCGCCCGAATCGGGCACCCTGACCCCCGACCAATGGCTCGCGCATCTTCGGACCTATCCCGTGGCCGTTCGAAAAACGGTGAGCATCAACACGGCATTCGACGCGCTGATGAAGAAACGCTACCCCTGCCCCAACTGATACGCCAAGGTGCGGTCGACGAAGGAGACGGCGATGTTCGATAAAGCGAGGAGCGCCCTGGTCATTGCGGTCATTCTCGCGCTCGCCGACCAGCCCGCGGCGGCACAGGGGACCGGCGCGCTGACAAGCAAGATCGAACTCGAAAAACTGGTGCCGACGAGCAAAGGCCAGGCGCCGAACAAGAGCTATGTCACACCCGACGTCGTCGTTCCGGGCGACCGGGTCCGCGTGACGCTCACCTTCACCAATCAGGGCGCGGCTCCAGCGGCGGGGGTCAATCTGGTCAACCCCATTCCCGACGGGCTGGTTTTCGACGAAACCGCAAATACGGCCGGTTTCGGCGTGTCGACCGACGGCGGCAAAACGTTCGGCGCGCTGGCCGCTCTCACCGTGCCGGTCGAAGGCGCGAGCCCGCGCGCCGCCGCAGCGGCAGACGTCACGCATGTCCGCTGGCTCTGGCGGGACGCGATTTCCCCTGGCCAAAGCCGCTCCGTCGCCTTTTTCGGGCGGGTGCGATGATCGGGCGGCGTCGTTAGGCGATGACCATCTATTGCGATGAATCGGGTGGTCTCAACGCGGGCGCGATGACCTTTTCGGCCGTGATGCTGACACCCAAGGCCGCCGCCGAAATCCATGCTCGCTTTCGTGACGTCACCGGGTTGCGGGGCGAACTGAAGGGCAGCCGCATCAGCATCGTCGAGCGCGCCTATCTGCTCGAACTGTTCGACCGCGCCGGCGGCCGCGCCTGGATCGCCGTCGCCGCGCGCGACAAGCTCGCCCAAAATCCGGGTGGGACCCTCCCCAGCGACCTTGCGCTTTATGCGGCGCTCCTGAACCTTGCGATCGCGCGCTGGCTCCCTGAAACGGGCGGCGTTTGCACCGATGTGGTGATCGACGACGGGCGCTATGATCCCACCATTCTCGCGCATGTCCGCGAAGACATTCAGGCGGGACTTGGCCAATGGGGGCGTGCATCGCTCGCCGACAGCCAACGCAGCGACGGGGTCCAGATCGCCGACGTGATCGCCAACAGCCTGTTCAACATTGCCGTCGGCTCGCCGCGCGCGCACCGGATCCAGCGAATCATCGACCCGATGCTCGAATCGAAAGCGATTCGCGTAGCCAAACTCACGCAGCTGCCTTGAAACAAGAAGGGCCGCAGTTTCCTGCGGCCCCCCTTGGTGATCGATTGTGCGCGGCGCTTATTCGAAGTCGCTGCCACCACCCGCGGGGCTGCGCGGCGGCGCGGCGGCGGTCAGGCGAAGCGCTTCGGCCGAACGGCTGATCGAGCTGATTTCATCGGGCGTATCGTCATCGTCAACGACAACCTTCTGCAGCGTGCCGATCAGCGTTTCCTTGAGATCCTTGGGACGCACGGTCTGTTCGGCGATTTCGCGCAGCGCAACGACAGGGTTCTTGTCGCGGTCCCGGTCGATGGTCAGCTCCGAACCACCCGAGATCTCGCGAGCGCGATGCGCGGAGAGCAGGACCAGGTCGAAACGGTTGGGAACTTTGTCGACGCAATCCTCGACGGTAACGCGGGCCATGTTGTTTCCTTAGATATAGGAGAGGCCAGCCTTTTTGGGGGCGTGGCGGCAAGCGCTGCGCGCTAGCAGCCGGGCCCGCCGATGTCAATCAAAGCCCGCCCCTTGCGGCCTTCCCGGCCCGCCGCCTATGAGCGGGACATGACCAACCCGCCCGTCTCCGCCAGCCCGATCGATATGTTGACGGCGGACGTGGCCGGACATCGGCTGGAGGTCATCGTCGACGGCGACTTGCGGCTCGAGCGAATCCTTGCGCTGCTCGCCGGCGCGATCCGCTCCATCGACATGATCATGTATATTTTCAAGCATGACGAAGCCGGGACACGCATACTCGATGCAATGGCCGCGGCCGCCCGCCGCGGCGTTCGCGTTCGCGCGGTGATCGACAGTTTCGGATCGTCAGACATCTCCGACAGCATCTTTGGCCCGCTGCGCGAAGCCGGCGGCAGCGTCACTTTTTTTTCACGGCACTGGCGGTCGAGTTACCTGATCCGCAATCATCAGAAGCTGCTGCTGATCGACGAGACGGTCGCCGTCACCGGCGGCTTCAATGTCGCCGATCCCTATCTCAGCAGCGGTGGGGCGCGGTGCTGGTTCGATCTCGGGATCGTCGTTCGCGGGCCGTCGGTGGCACGGATGGTCGCCTGGTTCGAGGAAATCCACGACTATACCGTGAACCACGACGGCAAGCTGCTGATGCTCCGCCGCCTGATCCGCGAATGGCCGGTCGACGCGGGGCCGGTAACCTGGCTCGTCGGCGGCCCGACGCAACGCCTCTCTCCCTGGGCGCGCGCGGTACGAACCGATCTCGAAGGCGCGCGGCAACTCGACATGGCGATGGCCTATTTCTCGCCCGGCCAGGGCATGCTGCGACGCCTTGGCCGTGTCGCACGTGACGGGCGGGCACGGTTTATGATGGCGGCGAAGTCCGACAATGCGGCGACGATCGGCGCCTCGCGCCTGCTCTACGGCTATCTGCTACGAAAACGCGCGCAAATCTGGGAATATCTCCCGTGCCGGCTGCATATGAAGCTGATCGTCATCGACGATGTTGTCTATGTCGGCACCGCCAATTTCGACATGCGCAGCCTGTTCGTGAATGTCGAGGTGATGCTGCGCGTCGCCGACGCCGGTTTCGCGCAGCAGATGCGCGATTTCATCGCGGCGCAGCAAGGTGGTTGCGACGTCATCACGCCCAAGGTCCACAAGGCGCGCGCAGGCTGGCTGACACGGCTGCGCTGGACGCTCGCCTGGTTTGTCGTCGGCGTCGCCGACTATACAGTGTCGCGGCGGCTCAATTTCGGGCTCGCCGAAACCGACCCCGATACGGAAGTTTAGTCCTTCCAGCCCCAGAACAGGAAGCAGGGCGGGACATTGACCCATTCGAACGCATTGTCGATGCGATTGAAATGCGCGGCGAGGAAATCGCGCGCGCGGGCACGGAACTGATAAACCAGAAAAGCGCCGCCGGGACGAAGCACGCGGTGCGTAGCCGATGCGATCGCCGGGCCAACGCCGGCAGGAAGCGTCGAGAAAGGCAGGCCCGAGAGGACGTAATCGGCCTTTTCGAAACCGTGGGCGCGCACGATCTCCTCGACATCGGCCGCCGACCCGTGAACCGCGATGAAGCGGCTGTCGCGGATGTCCTTGCGCAGATAATCGATGAAATCCTCGTTGGTGTCGATCGCGATCAGCGTCGCGTCGCCCGACATGCGCTCGAGCACGGGGCGGCAAAAGGTGCCGACGCCGGGCCCATATTCGACGAACAGCCTGGTATTTTTCCAGTCGACGGGCCGCAGCATGTGGCGGATCAGCGTCGGCGAAGACGGAACGATCGATCCGACCATGACCGGGTGCTTGATGAAGCCGCGGACGAACATGCCCCACGGCCCGAAAAAGCGTTTGAGCCCGACGCGAATCCGGCGGGATAGCGGGACTTTAGATTCTTGGGCCTGCGCCCGCGGATTGGTCATGATGGCTTTCGCGTTGTTGCAGTCGCACAGGGCGTGGCAAAATCGACGCGATGGCGCAAGGAAAGAGTGGGTCTTGACTCTGGACAGGACCGTCGGCGCATGTAGGGAGAAGCAGGTTTCAGTTCGCCGATGGCGGAGCGAGGGGGGAGGACATGGCGACCATATCGCGCTCGATTCCTTCCGACCGCATGGCGGTGCTGTTCGCGGTGATGCTGGTCGCCGCCGCGGGAAACACCGCGATGCAGTCGATCCTGCCCGCAATCGGCGCCAAATTGCGCATCCCCGACGTCTGGGTCAGCCTCGCCTTCAGCTGGTCGGCGCTTTTGTGGGTGCTCACCGCCCCGCACTGGGCGCGCCAGTCGGACAAGCGCGGGCGCAAGGCGTTGATGGCGCTCGGCGTTATCGGCTTTCTTTCCTCAATGGCATTGTGCGGCCTCGTGCTGTGGTCGGGTCTCGAAGGCTGGCTCGCCGCCAGCACGACCTTCATTCTCTTCGCATTGTTCCGCAGCCTCTATGGCGGCCTGGGATCGGCGTCGCCGCCGGCGGTGCAGGCCTATGTCGCCGCGCGGACGGACCCCGAGGAGCGGACGCAGGCTTTGTCGCTCGTTTCCTCGTCTTTCGGGCTCGGAACCGTCATCGGCCCGGCGATTGCACCCTTTTTCATCCTGCCCTTCGTCGGCCTCGCCGGCCCGCTGCTCGTTTTCGCGTTGATCGGCCTCGCGGTGCTCGTGGCGCTGCGCTGGCGCCTGCCCGACGATGTCCCGCGCTTCGCGGCGCGCGGTGCGATCGTTTCCTACCCCACCACCGGCGCGTCGCCGCAGACCGCGGCCGACGAAGCCGAAGATCAGGTGCTCGACGAAAGTGTCGACACGCCGCCGCTGCGCTGGACCGACACGCGCGTGCGGCCCTGGCTGCTGGCGGGCCTGTTCGGCGGACAAGCACAGGCGATGATGCTCGGCGTCATCGGCTTCCTGATCCTCGACCGGCTCGGCCTGCGCCTCCGTCCCGACGAGGGCGCGGCGATCACCGGCATCGTCCTGATGGCCGGGGCGGTCGCAACCTTGCTCGCGCAGTGGGGACTGATCCCGATCCTCAAGCTGACCGCGCGAACCGCCGTGCTCACGGGCGCCGTGCTCGGTGCAATCGGGCTCGTGCTGATCGGCCTCTCATCCGATCTGCACGGTATCGTCATCGGCTTCGCCCTCGCCTCGCTGGGCTTCGGGCTGTTCCGGCCCGGTTTCACCGCCGGCGCATCGCTGTCGGTGCCGCGCCGCGACCAAGGCAGCGTCGCGGGCATGACCGCGTCGATCAACGGGTCGGCCTATATCGTATCGCCCGCGGTCGGCGTGCTGCTCTATAACTGGCACCCAATGGCCGCCTATGGCCTGATGGCGGGCTTCTGCGGCTGGCTGGTCCTGTGGGGCTGGTCCGCGCTTCGGCAGGACCAGCCCGCGACCTGATCCTATTCGCCCGCGTCGTGCTTCCGCTCGCGCACGGGCTTGAGCATACCGGGCGCGAAGAAACCGATCGGATCGACGCTCATGGCGTTCTGTTTGATCTCGCCCTGGATCTTTTCATAATCCTTTTCCATCGCCTCGGTGACCGAAGCACGCGTGTCTTTTAGCGCGGCTTCGAAATCCTCCATCGTCACCGTATCGCTATCGAGCGAGCGCTTGAGCGCGGCAAGCCCCGCGCGCCGCGTCAGATCCTCGAGGTCGGCGCCGGTGAAGCGATCCGACTTTTCCGCGAGTGCCGCGAGATCGACATCCTTCGCAAGCGGCATCTTGCCGGTCTGGATTTCGAGGATACGGCGGCGGCCTTCCTTGTCGGGGACGGCGACATAGATGAGCTCGTCGAGGCGCCCCGGACGCAGCAACGCCGGATCGATCAAATTCGGCCGGTTCGTCGCGCCGATCACCACCACCGACTGCATCTCCTCGATCCCGTCCATTTCGGCGAGGATCGTGTTGACGACGCGTTCGGTCACCTGGGGCTCACCCGACGTGCCGCTGCCGCGCGCGGGCACCAGACTGTCGAGTTCGTCGATGAAGACGATCGTCGGTGCAACCGCGCGCGCGCGGGCAAACAGGCGCGCAATCTGCTGCTCGCTCTCGCCATACCATTTGGAGAGCAGGTCCGACGATTTGATCGAAATGAAATTGGCGTCGGATTCGCGCGCCGCCGCCTTGGCCAGCAGGGTCTTGCCGGTCCCGGGTGGGCCATAGAGCAGGAAACCTTTCGCCGGACGGATGCCGAGCCGACGAAACGCCTCGGGATTCTTCAGCGGCAACTCGATCCCCTCGATCAGCTTGTCGCGCGCCGCATCGAGCCCGCCGATGTCGCTCCAGCGCGTCTTGGGCGCTTGCACCATCACTTCGCGCATCGCCGACGGCTGGACGCGCTTGAGCGCGTTGTTGAAGTCCTCGCGCGTCACACGCAGCTCGTCGAGCACTTCGGGCGGAATCGTCCCTTCTTCAAGGTTGAGCTTGGGCATGATGCGCCGCACCGCCTCGATCGCGGCTTCGCGGGTCAGCGCGGCCATGTCGGCGCCGACGAAACCGAAGGTCGTGCGCGCCAGTTCGGCGAGGTCGACGTCCTCCGCCAACGGCATGCCGCGCGTGTGGATGCCCAGTATCTCGCGCCGCCCGCTCTCGTCGGGAACGCCGATCACGATCTCGCGGTCGAAGCGGCCGGGCCGGCGGAGCGCCTCGTCGATCGCATCGGGGCGGTTGGTCGCCGCGATCACGACCAGGTTCGTCCGCGGCTCGAGCCCGTCCATCAGCGTCAAGAGCTGCGCGACCAGCCGCTTTTCGGCCTCGCCCATCACCTGCCCGCGCTTGGGCGCAATCGAATCGATCTCGTCGATGAACAGGATCGACGGCGCGGCCTTTGCGGCAGCCTCGAAAATATCGCGCAGCCGCTTTTCGGACTCGCCATAGGCCGACCCCATGATCTCGGGACCGTTGATCAGGAAGAATTGCGCTTCGCTTTCGTTCGCGACCGCGCGCGCCAGCCGCGTCTTGCCCGTTCCCGGCGGGCCGTGCAGCAGTACCCCGCGCGGCGGATCGACGCCGAGGCGGCGGAAGAGTTCGGGGTAACGCAGCGGCAGTTCGACCATCTCGCGCAGCTGGTCGATCGTCTCGCCCAAGCCGCCGAGATCGTCATAGGTGACATCGGTGCGGCGCGCGTCCTGCGGCTCCTGAAATTCGGGAAGCAGCTCGATCTCGGTATTCTCGTCGATGAAGACGACGCCCTTGGGCGCCGCGGAAACAACAATGAGGCGAACCTCGGCAAGCGCATAGGCGGGCGCATTGAGCATCTGGCGCAGTTGCGGCGGCATATCGCCCGACTCCAGCCGCTGCTGCCCCGCGGTCGCGACGGTATCGCCCGCGACGAGCGGGCGGCCGAAAAAGCTGCGCTTCAGCGCATTGGCCGAACCCTGCAGGCGCAGATTTTCCTGCGCCGGGGCGAACACGACGCGCGTCGCGGGGCGCGTTTCGACGCGGCTCAGCACCACCATGTCGCCCGCGCCCGCACCGGCATTGGCGCGCTGCAGGCCGTCGAGGCGGATGACTTCGAGCCCCTCGTCCTCGGCATAGGGCGCGACGACGCGCGATGCGGTCTGCCGCTTGCCGCTGATCTGGATAATATCGCCTTCGGTCACGCCAAGTTCGGCCATGGTAGAGCGCGGGATGCGTGCGATGCCGCCGCCGCTCTCCTCGGCGCGCGAATTCGCCACCTGCAGTTTCACCTGTTTTTCTTTTACCGCTGCGTCGGCCAATGCGCGTCTCCCTCAAAAAGGTCAGAATGCCGAAGATAGGGTGGTCGTTCCCGATTTGCGACCCCCCCCATCCTCCCTTGGGCTGCAACGACTTATGACGCACTGCACAAAATTCTGGCATGTCCCGCGGTGTCATGTCATCATCGCATCCGGATATGCCACGCCTTCCTCCCCTCAGCAGCATGGAAGCCTTTCTCGAGGTTGCCCGCCATGGCACGGTCAAGGCCGCCGCCATCGAACTCGGGCTGTCGATGCCCGCGCTGTCGCGCCGAATCCAGACGCTCGAACATGCCGTCGGGCGCCCACTCTTCAACCGGCACCATCATGGCCTCAGCCTGACCGAAGCCGGACGCGCGTTGCAGGAGCAATTGTCGCCGATTCTCGACGAGCTGCGTACCGCGATCGGCCAGGTCGGCAGCCCCGACGCGTCGCTCCGCCTCCACCTCAACGTCCTGCCGCTCTTTGCACAGCAACGCCTGTTCCCGCGCCTTCCCGAACTCCGGCGCAAGCATCCCGAACTGCATATCGACATCGACACCATGTCGCACGCCGAGGCGCGGCTGGGCGAAGGCATCGACGCGGCAATCGCGCTCGCCCGTTCGATCGACCCGGCGCTCTATGCCGCCCGGCTCGACCAGGACAAGGTGTTCCCCATTGCCTCGCGTACCCTCGCAGACGGCGACCGGGCGATTGCCGTGCCCGAGCAATTGCAGCGAATGACGGTCCTGCTCCACCGCGAGATGCCGGAGACTTTCAGCGAATGGAAGAAGGCGATCGGCATGCCCTATCTCGAGCCCGCGGGGATCGACTATTTCGATTCGGGGCCGCTGATGCTCGAGGCCGCGGCGCAGGGCATCGGCGTCGCCTTCATGCACGGCCATCATTTCGATGACGCACACGACCCGCGGCTCGTCCGCCTGTTCGATTTCGACGTCGACAGCCCATACAGCTATTGGTTCGTGTGCCGCCCGCGCGCATTGCGCCAGCCCGCGGTGAAGCTGTTTCATGACTGGCTGCTGGCGGCGAAAATCTGAGCAAGGCCCGTAGCCTGCGGGCAGCGCGGAGGCCCCGTCGGGCAAATCTTCATAAACGGAAAATGGTGCTGCTGGGGAGGATTGAACTCCCGACCTCGTCATTACCAATGACGCGCTCTACCACTGAGCTACAGCAGCAGCAAAAGCCCTCAAACGCCTGTTCGCTGGGCAGGCGCGGCCTATGGCGGGGCGCCCTTCGCCTGTCAAGGTGCGAGGCTTGACGATGTGGCGATTTCGCGGGCATGGGTCGCCTCGTGAGCAAGACGCCCTCTCCCGCCGACATCGAACGCGAACGCCGCCTGGCCGAAGCGCTGCGCGACAATCTGCGCAAGCGCAAGGCGCAGGCACGCGAGACGAAAACCGAAAATCCGGCTAAAGACTGACGGTTACTGTCACATCGTCGCCTTCGGCGAGCCCTTCCGCCTTTCGCACCGCCGCCTTTACGGGGAGCAGCCAGCCGCCGCTTTCCTTGTGCGGAAAGACAGAGGTTTTCCA
The DNA here is from genome assembly GCF_036675685.1 of Sphingopyxis sp. Lineage (GTDB taxonomy): Bacteria > Pseudomonadota > Alphaproteobacteria > Sphingomonadales > Sphingomonadaceae > Sphingopyxis. The sequence goes on along the minus strand of NZ_JAKFEM010000022.1, from coordinate 151,128 downwards.
GCGGGTTTTGCCGATGGTCGCCTCGACTCGTGCGGAGCCGAATCCCTTGCGGCCGTCGAGCCATTGCCCGCCGATCGCGGCGAGGCGAATCCCGTCTGCCTCGTCACCCGCGATCGTGACGAAGAACCAGGCGGCCGGCGCGGTCGCCGACTGCCAGCGCCACAGTGGCGTCGTGACCGTGAAATCTTCCAAAGCTATTTCGCAGCGACCGGGCGCACGGGCACTGGAATGTTACAGATGTCGGCGCCGCCGGCGGGCGTGATAAAGAAAGGATCGCGACGATTGGCCCGCGCATCGGCGTAACGCGCGAAGCTGTCGCTTTCGGTCGACAGATATTCGAAGCGCGGTTGCTCGACGGCGGGCAGTTCGCTGGCGATGCGGATCGAAGCGATGGGCACGCGCTCCGCTTCGGACTTATAGAAGCCGAGCGCCTCCGTCCCGCGCGGCAGGCTCGACAGATGCTCGATCCCGCTGATTACGCGGCCGATGAGCGCGATGTTGCGGTCGAGGTGACGCGGCGCGTGACCGATCACCGTGTAGAGTTCGGCCCCGCTGCCCGTGTCGGGCGACAGGTTGCGGCCAACGCCAACGGCGCCATAGCAATGAACCGGCCAAATCTCGGAGCCGCCCGCGATCGGCCAGCCGCTCACGAATCCCTGAATATCGGAGTATGCGTCGACCTTTTTACGCGTATCTGGAGTGTAGATGGCAAAGGGTTGTGATGCCCGCCACTGCTTCACGACCTGCTCTTTCCGCTTGCGGTTGGCGTGGAGCGTGTCGAGCATTGATGCGCTCGGGGCAGCGACATATTCACTTTCCGATACGGTAGCCAAACCCGCCGGCAATGGTTTCTTCTCGGTCGCGTCGCCCCATTGCACAACATAATTGTCCTGCACGCGGTTCACGCTCGTCCCGTCCCACCAATGCGCGGCGGCGAGCTTGCGGATGTTGCCGATCCAGCCTTGGCTGAACGGTGCCGGCATCAACTGGATGACGACGCGGCGTGCTTTGCCTTTGGCGTCGGGCGCGAGGTCCATCACCAGCAGGTCGGACGGCGCAATAGCGATCCAGTCGCTCGCGGGCGCAGTGGCCGCTATCTCGCCGGGCGACGGGATCGGCGCCGGCTCTCCGGCATAGACGGGAAGGACGAGCGACGCGGCCGCAACAGCCGTCAGGAACAGATGTTTCATCCGGCCTGTCTGCCACGCCCAATCGGCTTGCGAAAGCCCCGCCAAGCGATTAGGGCGCGCGTTCCAAGCATGCGGAGCGGTGGCCGAGTGGTCGAAGGCGCTCGCCTGGAAAGTGAGTATACGTCAAAAGCGTATCGAGGGTTCGAATCCCTCCCGCTCCGCCATTTTCACATCAAGCGAAGTGCAAGCGACGATATTTCCCGCGGAAATAGAGCAGCGGGTCGCGGTGCGGTTCGAACTGCGCGCGCACGACGCGGCCGACGAGAATATAATGGTCGCCCGCTTCGTGCACCGACTCGCGCTGGCATTCGAACGACACCAGCGAGCTCGCCAGCAACGGCACGCCGGTCTGCCCCGGCGCCCAGGGCAGGTTCGCGAACCGGTCCTCGCCGCGGGTCGCGAAGCGGTTCGATGCGGGCTGCTGGCCGATCTGCAGCACATTCACCCCGAAATGGGCCGCCTCGCGCAGCGCGGGCCCGGTTCCGGCCGAATTCGCGATGCACACCAGCAGGAGCGGCGGATCGAGCGATACCGAGGTGAAGCTGTTCGCGGTCAGCCCGACCGGCGTACCGACTGCATCGAGCGCGGTCACAATCGTGACGCCGGTGGCAAAACAGCCCATCGCGTCGCGCAGCGTCCGCGGGTCCGACCCGGCCTTGAACTCCATCGCCTCGCGCGGCTGGCGCCGTTCGAGGAATTCGAGGAGGTGGCCGAGCAAGGCTTCCATCCGGTCCGACGCGAGCGCGAGGTCGCTTTCTTCGATGTCGACATGTTCGCCGATCGGCAGCGCGGCGTTGAACGCGTCGCTGACGGCGCTGCACTGCGCCGGCGACAGGCCGCCGCGTACGACCAGCGTCGGCAATGCAAGCCGGGCCGCCGTGCCGCTTGCGACGGAATCGTCGTCCACCGGCATGTCGACGAGGACGAGCCCGGCGGCAAGATGCGCGCCGTCGGGCGCCAGCGCGCGCGTCGCGATCCGGCCGCCCCCGCGTGCCGCCACAACAACGGGGCGCGACCCCATCTGCGCGAGAACGAGGCGCAGATCCTCGATATGCGGGGCCAGCCCGTCTTCGGGCGTTTCCGCCGCGCCGGTTTCGCGCAGGTCGAGGTTCACGACGCGGCGCCCCGAAAGCACGAGCGCGTCGGCGACATCGCGCCAGGCGGCGCGGCCTTGACCGGCGTCGGGGATCAGCAGCACGGCGGGGTCGTTGTCGTCGCCCAGCACGTCGGCCGACAGAGGAACACCGCCGAAACCCTTATATTCGATGAGGCTCAAAAATCCCCCTTGCCGCGCCGGCAGGCTGACGCCGGCGGCATTCGATATGACCAAGCTCTGAAGAATCGGACCATATCGAAAGCGCGCGCGCCGCGCCAGCGTGCCGGGCGAATTCAGGCTCGCATCGATGCGAGCCGCTGGTCGACGATCGCATCGGCTTCGGCAATGATCCGGTCGATGAGCTGCTGGCAGGTCGGGATATCGTGGATCAGCCCCTGCACCATGCCCGCCCAGAACACGCCCTTGCCGAGGTCGCCGGTCTCGAGCAACTCGCGGCCGGCCTTGCCGTTCACCAGTTCAGCGACGTCGGCGAAAGTCGCGTCGGGCACCGCGAGGCGGCGCACCACCTCTTCGCTCACTGCACTTTTGCCGACGCGTGCGGTGTTCTTGAGGCTGCGGAAGATCAGGAAGCTGCCGCGCTCGTCATTGTCGACATAGGCCTGTTTCACATTGTCGTGGATCGGCGCCTCGACCGTAGCGCAGAAGCGCGTGCCCATGTTGATGCCTTCCGCCCCGAGCGACAGCGCCGCGACAAGGCCGCGGCCGTCGCCGAACCCGCCCGACGCGAGCATCGGGATCTTCACCCTGTCCGCCGCGGCGGGGATCAGGATTAGGCCGGGAATATCGTCCTCGCCCGGATGGCCCGCGCATTCGAACCCGTCGATCGAGATGATGTCGCAGCCCGCGCGCTCGGCCGACAGCGCGTGGCGGACCGCGGTGCATTTGTGCAGGATCGTGACGCCATGGGGCTTCAGCATCTCCCAGATCTCGCGCACCGCCTGCGTTCCCGCGGTCTCGACGATCTTCACGTCACCGTCGATGATCGCCTGCGCATAGGCTTTGTAATCGGGCGCGTTGATCGTCGGAAAGACGGTCATGTTCACGCCGAACGGCTTGTCGGTCATCGCGCGGCAACGCTCGATCTCGGCGCTCAAGGCTGCGGGCGATGGCTGGGTGAGCGCGGTCAATATGCCGAGGCCGCCGGCGTTCGACACGGCAGCGGCGAGTTCGGCATAGCCGACGCTCTGCATCCCGCCCTGGACGATCGGATGCTCGATACCCAGCATTTCGGTGATGCGTGTCCTGAAAGCCATTCCGATCTCTCCTGTACGGTGCTGCCCCTACGGCATCTTCGCTTCGATCCATGAAATAACTTGACGCTTACGTCAACGTCGGGTTGACTAGGAAAATAGTTAGTTAGCGAAGGGAATCGGGATGACGGCACGCGAAGGCATATCGGATCGGGCGCTGGCCATTGCCGCAAAGGTCGAAGCCTTCGTTCGCGAAACCGTCGTCCCCTTCGAGCGCGACCCGCGCCGCGACCATCATGGCGCGCCGACCGACGAGCTGGTGATGGAGATGCGCGGCCATGCGCGCGCCGCGGGCGTGCTGACCCCGCACATCCTGGGCGACGGCGATCACCTCAACCAGCGCGAGACCGCGGTTGTTCTGATCAAGAGCGGTTTGTCGCCGCTTGGCCCGCTCGCGTGCAACACGATGGCGCCCGACGAGGGCAACATGTATCTGCTCGGCAAGGAAGGCAGCGCCGACCTCAAGGAGCGCTTCCTGAAGCCGATGGTCGAGGGGCGTGTCCGCTCGGCCTTCTTCATGACCGAGCCTGCCGAGGATGGCGGCGCGGGATCGGACCCGTCGATGATGAAGACGACGTGCCATCTCGACGGCAATCACTGGGTCGTGAACGGCCGCAAGACCTTCATCACGGGGGCGCTCGGCGCGCGGGTCGGCATCGTGATGGCAAAGTCCGAACAGGGCGCGTGCATGTTCCTTGTCGACCTGCCCGACCCCGCGATCCGCATCGAGGATGTGCCGAACACGATCGACAGCTCGATGCCCGGCGGCCATGCGACGCTGACCATCGACAATCTGCGCGTGCCCGCCGACCAGATGCTGGGCGAAGCCGGTGAAGGTTTTCGTTACGCACAGGTGCGCCTCTCCCCTGCCCGCCTGTCGCACTGCATGCGCTGGCTCGGTGCGTGCATCCGCGCGCACGAGATCGCGACCGACTATGCGAACCGCCGCGAAGCGTTCGGCAAGCCGCTGATCGACCATGAGGGTGTCGGTTTCATGCTCGCCGAAAATATGATCGACCTGAAACAGGCCGAACTGATGATCGACTGGTGCGCGGGCGTGCTCGACACCGGCTCGCTCGGCACGGTCGAAAGCTCGATGGCGAAGGTCGCGGTGTCGGAGGCACTGATGCGGATCGCCGACCGCTGCGTTCAGGTGATGGGCGGCACCGGGGTCACCGACAAGACGATCGTCGAACAGGTGTTTCGCGAAGTTCGGGCCTTCCGCATCTACGACGGCCCGACCGAGGTCCACAAATGGAGCCTCGCCAAGAAGATCCGTCGCGACTGGAAGGCCGGGCTCGCCTGACACGTCCGTCAGTTGCGGCGCGAAAAGCGTAGCGGCAAAACACTTGACGTTTACGTCAACGTACGTTTCATTGGCCGCAACGAGATAATGGGAGAAGGACGGGTGAGCGCATGACCATCCTCTATGACGAAGGCCAGCAGGCGATCGCAACCGAGTCGCGGCGCGTTCTGGAGGCTCGGGTCGGCAAGGATGCACTGCTGCCGCTCCTCGAAATCGTCGGCGAATATCATCGCCCCTTCTGGGATACCGCCAGGGAACAGGGGTGGACCGCGCTTGCCCTTCCCGAAGCGGACGGCGGCCTGGGCCTCGGGTTGATCGAGCTGGGTCTGATCGCGCACCAGGCGGGCCGTAGCATCAGCGGCGCGCCGTTCCTGACAACGAGCTTTGGAGCCGCCAAGGCCGTCGAGCTTTTCGGGTCCGAGGCGCAAAAGTCGCGCTGGTTACCGGGACTGGCGAGCGGCGAGACCATCGGGGCGATCGCTTTTGCCGCTGGCGCCGACGCGCTTCCCCATCAACCCGATGTGACGATCACCAGCGACCGGCTCAACGGCACGGCGCGCGGCGTTTCCGCCGGCCTCGCCGCCGATGTGGCCGTCGTCTTTGCAAACGGCCCGGGTATGCCGGTGCTCGCGCTTGTCGATCTTGCCAAGGCTCGGCGGACCGCCGTCCCGAGCTTCGACAACAGCCGCCTGATTGCGGACCTCGATTTTACCGGCACGCCCGCCGAAACGTTGGCCGTCGGCAGCGCGGCGCGCGAGGCTGCGCTACACATATTGGCGCTACAGGCCGTCGTCACCGCGCACGAACAGACCGGCGGCGCCGAAGTTCTGATGGAAATCGCCCGCGACTATGCCCTCACCCGCCGCGCCTTTGGCCAGCCGATCGGCGCCTTCCAGTCGGTGAAGCATCGCATCGCCGAGCTCTATGGTCTTGTCGAACTGGCACGCGCGAACTGCATCCACGCCGCGGCGCGCGAAGGCGCCGCCGATTTTATCACCGCCGCGGCAGCCGCACGGCTGTCGGCGACCGAGGCCTATGACACCGCGGCACGCGATTGCATCCAGATCCATGGCGGTATCGGCGTGACATGGGAGATCGGCCTGCACCTCCACATGCGCCGCGCGCGCAGCCTCGCGATCGAACAGGGCAGCAGCCTGTTCTGGGAGGACATTCTTGTCGATCGACTTGCGGGAGAAGCGGCATGAGCGACCTCGATGCCTATCGCGCCAAGGCCGCTGCGTGGCTCCAGTCGATGGCGCCGACCTTTGGGCGCGAGGCGCGCAAGGGCCTGTCCGAAGCCGACGATCTCGCGCTCGGCCGCGGGTACCAGAAGGCGAAGTTCGACGCCGGCTATGCGGGGATCAACTGGCCGACCGAATATGGCGGCCAGGGGCTCGGCCATCTCGAAAAGGTCACTTTCGACGCCGAGGAAATGAAACACGGTTTCCCGAGCTTCTATTTCGGTATCTCGCTCGGCATGCCCGTGCCGGTGCTGATGCAGTTCGGCAGCGACAAGGATTTCGTCAAGGAACGGGTGCTGAAGGCGCTGCAAGGCGAAGAGATCTGGTGCCAGCTCTTTTCCGAACCGTCGGGCGGGTCGGACCTTGCGGGGCTGCGCACCAAGGCCGAGCCCGACGGCAACGGGTGGAAGATCAACGGACAGAAGGTGTGGACGAGCTGGGCGCATTACAGCGACTATGGCGTCATCGTCGTGCGCACCGACCCCAATGTCCCGAAGCATAAGGGGCTCACTTACTTTTGGGTCGACATGAAGGCCCCCGGCGTGACGGTGCGCCCGATCAAGCTTGCGGGCGGCGACAGCCACGTCAACGAAGTGTTCTTCGACGATGTGAAGATCACCGACGATCATCGCATGTCGCCGGTCGGCGGCGGCTTTGCGGTCGCGATCGCGACGCTGATGATCGAACGCTATGTCGCGACCGACAGTGCGGGTTTCGGTCCGCACCTCGACCTGTTCGTTGAACTGGCGAAGGATATCCGGTTGAACGGCCGCCCGGCGATCGAGGATGGCCGGATCCGGCAACAGATCGCGCGCAACCATGCGATGCGGTCGGGGCTCGATTCGATCAACGTGCGCGCCCGGCTGATGATGCAGGCGGGCATGATGCCCGGGCCCGAAGGCTCGCTCAACAAGCTGGTCGCGGTGCGCTCGCGCCAGAAATTGTCGGAACTTGCGATCGACCTTCAGGGCAGCGACGGTTTCCTCTTCGACGAACATGCCTCGCAAAAGGAGGATTGGGCGTCGAGCTGGATCAACGCGCCGACCGGCCGCATCGCGGGTGGCTCGGATGAAACATTGCTCAACACGATCGCAGAGAAGGTCCTCGGCCTGCCGCAGGATCATCGCCCCGACAAGGGCATCCCCTTCAACCAGATTCCGGCCTGAGGACGTGCGCCCATGAAAATCGATTCCACCATTGCAGCGGTCGTCACCGGCGGCGCGTCGGGTCTCGGCCGCGCGACCGCCGAAGCGCTGGCCGCATCGGGTGTGAAAGTCGCTATTTTCGATATCAACGACGCGCTTGGCGAAGAGGTCGCGGCATCGATCGGCGGGCTGTTCGTCCATGTCGACATTACCGACGAGCAGTCGGTTCTTGATGGTTACGCGACGGCGCGCGCCGCGCATGGGCAGGAGCGCGTGTGCGTCCATTGCGCGATGACCTCGCGCCGCGGCAAGACGCTCGCCTATGACAAGGAAACCGGCAAATTCCGGCGGACGTCGACCGAGGATTATGCCTATGGCGTCGCGGGCATATTGACTGCCAGTTATCGCATCGGATCGATCGCCGCCGAGGGCATGACCACGCTGCCCGAAATGGAAGACGGCGAGCGCGGCGCGATCATCTTTACCGCCTCGGTCGCGGCGCAGGACGCCCAGATCGGGCAGGTCATCTACGGCTCGGCCAAGGCCGGTGTGAACGGGCTCGTGCTTCCGATGGCGCGGGATTTGATGGACCTCGGCATTCGGGTCAATTCGATTATGCCCGGGGTGTTCGGCACGCCGCTGCTTGGCAATATGAACCCCAAGGTGAAGGAAAGCCTCGAAGCTTCGGTGCCCTTCCCCAAGCGGCTCGGCAAGGCCGAGGAATATGCGAGCCTCGCGATGGAAATGGTCCGCAACACCTATTTCAATGGCCAGGCGGTCCGCCTCGACGGCGCGATCAGGATGGCCCCCCGTTAAACTCCCCGCCAACTCGCTTTTCAATCAAACGACGATCCTCAAAGCTCTCCACGAAAGGATATTCACCATGGCCGAGGCCTATATCATCGACGCCGTTCGCACCCCGCGCGGGGTTGGCAAACCCGGCAAGGGCGCGTTGTCGCACCTACACCCGCAACACCTCGCCGCGACGGTGCTTGCCGCGATCCGCGACCGCAACAACCTCGACACCGCGACCGTCGATGACATCGTCTGGTCGACGTCCAGCCAGAACGGAAAGCAGGGCGGCGACCTCGGCCGCATGGCAGCGCTTTCGGCGGGTTATGACACCAAGGCGAGCGGGACGACGCTCGATCGTTTTTGTGGTGGCGGCATCAGTTCGGTGAATTTCGCGGCCGCCAGCGTGATGAGCGGCATGGAAGATTGCGTGATCGCGGGCGGCACCGAGATGATGAGCTACACCACGGCCTATGCCGCCGAACAGGCCAATGCGGGCCTGCCCCAGCGCCTGATGGGGTCGGGCCATGAAGTGCTCGACGAACTCCACCCGCAATCGCATCAGGGCGTGTGCGGTGATGCGATCGCGACGATCGAAGGGATCAGCCGCGAGGCGCTCGATGCACTCGCGCTCGTCAGCCAGCAGCGCGCCGATCGCGCGATCAAGGAAGGCCGTTTCAACAAATCGGTGGTGCCGGTCCTCAACACCGACGGCAGCGTCGCGCTCGACCATGAGGAGTTTCCGCGGCCCGAAACTACGGCCGAGGGTCTGGCGTCGCTGAAGCCCGCCTTCATCGGCCTCGCCGATTTCGACCTCGGCGGCGGCTTCACCTTCCGCAAGCAGGTCAACCGTCGCTATCCCGATGTCGAAATCCAGCATTTCCACCATGCCGGCAACTCGTCGGGCGTCGTCGATGGCGCGGCGGCGCTGCTGCTGACGTCGAAGGACTATGCCGACAAGCATGGCTTGAAGCCGCGCGCCCGCGTCGTCGCCTATGCCAATATCGGCGATGATCCGACGCTGATGCTCAATGCCCCGGTTCCGGCGGCGAAGAAGGTGCTCGAAAAGGCCGGCCTGAAGAAGGAAGACATCGACGTCTGGGAAATCAACGAGGCGTTTTCGGTCGTTGCCGAAAAATTCATCCGCGACCTCGATCTCGACCGCGAAAAGGTCAACATCAACGGCGGCGCGATGGCGCTCGGGCATCCGATCGGCGCGACGGGTTCGATCCTGATCGGCACCGCGCTCGACGAACTCGAACGGTCGGGCGGCCGTTATGGCCTCGTCACCATGTGCGCCGCCGGCGGCATGGCGCCCGCGATCATCATCGAACGTATCTGAGAGACTGGGAGAGTCACGTGACCGGGCCGCTGAAGGGTATCAGGATCATCGAATTTGCCGGGATCGGTCCCGGTCCCTTCTGCGGCATGATGCTCGCCGATCACGGCGCCGAGGTGATCCGCATCGACCGGCCGGGCGGGTTTATGGACCCGCGCGACCCGCTGAGCCGCAATCGCACGTCGATCGCGCTCGACATGAAGAACCCGGACGCGGTGCGGATCGCGCGCGAGCTTTGCAAGAGCGCCGACGGGATCATCGAGGGCTATCGGCCGGGGGTGATGGAGCGGCTCGGGCTTGGGCCCGAGGTGCTCCTCGCCGACAATCCGAAGCTCGTTTACGGGCGTATGACCGGCTGGGGGCAGTTCGGGCCTTATGCGCAGGCGGCGGGGCACGACATCAACTATATCTCGCTGTCGGGCGTGCTCCACGGCATCGGACGCGCGGGCGAAAAGCCCGTTCCGCCCGCCAATTATGTCGGCGATTTCGGCGGCGGCGGCATGATGCTCGCCTTTGGCATGTCGAGTGCCCTCGTCCACGCCGCGCGGACCGGCGAGGGCCAGGTGATCGATTGCGCGATGACCGACGGATCGGCGCTGCTCGCCGGCATGAGCTGGTGGTTCCATGCTGCCGGACGGCTCAAGGACGAAGCCGGCGTCAACATGCTCGACGGCGGCGCGCATTTCTATGACAGCTACGCCTGCGCCGACGGCAAGTTCATCTCGATCGGGTCGATCGAACCACAATTCTATGCGCTGCTGCGCGAGAAGACGGGGCTGGATGCAGATCCCGCCTTCGATGCGCAGATGGACCCGGCGCAATGGGGGCCGCTGAAGGAAAAGCTGACCGCGCTGTTCGCGACCAGGACGCGCGACCAATGGTGCGCGATCATGGAAATGACCGACGTCTGCTTCGCGCCTATCCTGTCGCTCGGCGAAGCCCCGCAGCATCCGCACAATGTCGCGCGCGAAACCTTTCTGACGATCGGCGGCGCGATCCAGCCGGCTCCGTCACCTCGCTACTCGGCGACGGTCAACGACACGCCGCGCCCGGCACCGGCCGTCGGCGCCGATGGCGACGCCGTGCTGGCCGGTCTTGGCTATGATGCGGGCAAGATCGCCGCTCTGCGCGAAGGCGGCGCGGTACGCTGATGGATCAATCGGCGCACGCGGTCATTGCTTCCCACAAGCCGCGCCCGCCGAAACCCGCAACCTGACGGCCGAGGCGCTGCGCCCAATGGGCGTCGTTCCCATGCTTACCGCGCCAGCGCATCAGCGGAATGGTGACGCGGTTGAGATCATATTCCCGGGTGAAGCCGATTGCGCCATGGACCTGATGCGCGATCGCGGTGACGATGCCGACGGCGCGATTGGCGCGCAGTTTCGCCGCCGCGATCTCGAAATCGGCAGCCGTCGGATCGAGCCCTGCGGCATCGAGCCGTGCCGCCAGCGCCGCTGCCGCCGCGTCGACTGCACGGACCTCGCATGCCATCACGGCGAGCGATTGTTGCACCGCCTGGAACTTGCCGAGCGGACGGCCGAATTGCTGGCGCGTGTTCACATGCTCGATCGACAGCGCAAGCGCTTGCCCCATCGCGCCCGCCATCAGGCTGACGGTCGCGGCGGCAAGGAGCGCTTCATTCGCATCGGGCAGCATCAATTCGGCAACCGGCAGGCCGGGCACCATTACCCCGGCAATCTGCAACACCGCGCTCAAATCGCCCCAATTGCCGCCGAAACCGCCTTCTTCTTCGGGCACCAGTAGAAGCGCGAAACCCGCCTCCTCGACGGGTTCGAGGCCCGCCGCAGCCGCTTCGGCAAAGACTGCCCGCGCGGTGTCACAGAGCATGTCGCGCGCGCCGCTCATCGCAGGCCCAATCCGCGCGCGATGATCCCGCGGATCACCTCGCGCGTCCCACCGCGCAGCGAGAAGCTGGGTGAGGCGATGAGTAGCGCGCGGAGCAGTCTTGCGAGATCGTCGGTGTCGTCCCAGTTGCAATCGACGATCGCCTGCACGCGGCGCGGCATATCCTGTTCAAAGGCATTGCCCAGCTCCTTGACCACCGACGCCTCGACCATCGGATCCTCACCCGCCGCGAGCTTTGCTGCGGTCGACATCGACAGCTGGCGCAGCGTCCACATCTCGGCGGTGAGTTCGCCAATCAACGTTGCGACCGCGGGGTCGGGATCGGAGCCCGCTGCATCGATCAAGGCGACCAGAAGCGCATGGCTCGACAGATAACGCTCAGGTCCCGACCGTTCGAGGCCGAGTTCGGCGGTGACCTGTTTCCACCCCTGCCCGCGCTCGCCGACCAGTGCACTGTGCGGTACCAGCGCATCATCGAAGAAGACCTCGTTGAAATCGTGATGGCCCGCCATGTCGATGATCGGGCGGATGGCGATACCGGGCGTGTCGAGGTCGATCAGCAACTGGCTGAGCCCCGCGTTGCGCTCGCTGCCCTCTTCGGTGCGGACGAGCGCGAGCATGATGTGCGAGAAATGCGCGCCCGTGGTCCAGATCTTCTGACCATTTACGCGCCAGCCATCGGGGGTTTCGCGCGCCGTTGTCCGGACCGCCGCGAGATCGGATCCGGCTCCCGGTTCGGACAGGCCGATGCACGCGTAGAGCTCGCCCTTCGCGATGCCGGGCAGGTATCGCTGCCGCTGCTCCTCACTGCCGTAACGCAGGATGAGCGGCCCCGTCTGGCGATCGGCGATCCAGTGCGCGCCGACCGGCGCTCCGGCTGCCAGCAGTTCCTCGATGACGACATAGCGTTCGAGCGGATGCCGGTCGCCGCCGCCGTAGCGGGCCGGTAATGTCATACCGATATATCCCGCCGATCCGAGCGCACGGCTGAAATCGGCGTCGAAACTCGCCCAGCAATTCGCCCGCGCGACGACATCTTTCATCGGCTGGTTCGCCGCAAGCCATGCCCGTAAATCGGTGCGCAGTGCGGCAATGTCGCCCGGTGGATCGAAAGGATAGAGCGCAAAGCCTTGCATGTCGCCACAGCCATGCAATAGCCTTGACCAAAGACAAAGGAATTTTGAGCATGGGCGGATTTTTGAGTGTCGAGCGACGGGGCAAGATCGCGATCCTGACGATGATCAAGCCCGAGAGCATGAATGCGATCGGCACCCACGAAGATTGCGAAGACATCATCGCGACGATGCGCGAGCTTGGCGACGACCGGAGCATCAGCGCCATCATCCTGACCGGCAGCGGCAAGGCGTTCAGCGCCGGCGGCAACCTCAAGGGCATGAAGGACCGCACCGGCATCGGCGTGCTCGACCAGCCCGATTCCACGCGCTCCAACTATCGTAAGGGCGTGCAGGCGGTGATCCGCGCGCTGATGGATTGTGAAATCCCGATGATCGCCGCGATCAACGGCCATGCCATCGGGCTTGGCTGCGACCTCGCCTGCACCTGCGACATCCGCATTGCCGCCGAGAGCGCGAAATTCGCGTGCAGCTTCGTCAAGGTCGGGATCGTCCCGGGCGACGGCGGGGCGTGGCTTCTCCAGAAAGTGCTCGGCTATCCGCGCGCCGCCGAACTTTTCCTGACCGGCGACCGTTTTGACGCGGCGCAGGCAAAGGAATATGGTCTGGTCACGGACGTCGTGCCCGACGCGGAACTTCTGGACCGCGCCATCGCGATTGCCGAGCGGATCGTGTGCAACCCGCCGCGCGCGCTGCGGCTGACCAAGCGATTGCTTCGCGAGGCACAGCACAGCCGGATGAGCGACATATTGGAGCTCAGCGCCGCCTATCAGGCGATCGTGCACGAGACGGCCGACAATCGCGAGGCGATCGACGCCTTTATCGAGAAGCGCCCGCCGGTGTTTACAGGAGAGTGACCATGATAGCCGAGCGAGTCCTGCCACTGGCCGGCATCCACAATTTCCGCGATTATGGCGGTTACGCCATTGAAGGCGGCGGACGGCTGCGCAGCGGCGTGTTGTGGCGTTCGGCGCATCATCAGGACGCGACGTCAGACGATCTGGACACGATCGACAATCTGGGAATCGAGACGATCGTCGACCTGCGCGGTGACGACGAACGCGAAGCGCACCCGTGCCGCCGGTCGGAGAATTTTTCGGCGCGCGTCCTGTTCGCCGATGGCAATACCGCGGGACTTGCGCCGCACCTGCAAGCCGCGGGCGGCACGATCGATAACGACACCGCGCGGTCGCGAATGGTCGATGTCTATGCCAGCATGCCCTATCGCCCCGTGCTGGTGAACACGTTGCGCCTCTATCTTTCGGCGCTCGCCGAATATGATGCGCCGAGCCTGGTGCACTGCGTCGCGGGCAAGGATCGCACCGGCTTTGCCGTTGCCGTCGTCCACCGTTTGCTCGGGGTGCATGAGGACGATCTGATGCACGACTATCTGCTCACCAACACCGCGGGCAAGATCGAGGAGCGCATCGCGCAGGGCGGCGACGTCATCCGCGCTCGCTATGGCGCCGAAATCCACGACGATGCGATCCGTACCTTGATGTCGGTCAACCCGATCTTCCTCGACGCCGCATTGGCAACGGTACGCCGCGACCATGGCGACGTGCCGACCTATGCCGAAGCGGTGCTGAACTTCACCCCTGACATGCGCGAGGCGTTGACCGACAGGCTGGTGGTATACTGAACACCTAGGTACTTCGTCGCCCCCGCGAAGGCGGGGGCCGCTGGCAACCTTGCGCAAAGCCGATCGCGGCCGCGTTCAGAGGCACGTGACTCTGATCGCCCTTCGCGGGGGCGACGTCTTTAGTTGCCCCGGACCAGCACTCCGCCCTTGACCACCGCATCGACACTTTCGAGCTGGCGCACATCGGCCAAGGGATCGCCGTCGACCGCAACGATGTCGGCATAGCGCCCCACCGCGATCGCCCCGACATCCTTTTCGCGGTCGAGCGCCTCGGCGGCGTTCTTCGTCGCCGCCTGGATCGCCTGCAGCGGGGTCATGCCATATTCGACCATGACGCGGAACTGCCTGCCGATCTGATCATGCGGCATCACGCCGGCGTCGGAGCCGAATACCATGCGCACCCCGGCCTTCACCGCTTTGCGGAAATTGTCGCGCTGGATCTGGGCGATCTCGCGATCCTTACGCAGATTATCCTCGAGCACGCCGTTCTTCGCGCCCTCGGCCTGCGTATATTCGGTGTTGTAAATATCCATAGAGAACCACACCGGCTGTTTGCGCGCCACAGCCATGCGAATGCCCTCGTCGTCGACCAGGCTCGCATGTTCGATCGTGTCGATTCCCGCGGCGATGGCGGCGCGGATGCCCGCCGCGCCGTGCGCGTGGGCGGCGACGCGAATGCCCCATTGGTGCGCCTCGTCGGCGATCGCCGCGAGTTCCCTTTCGGAGACCTGAAGCTGGCCGGGCTCGGTGTTGCGCGAAAAGACGCCGCCGGTCGCGCAGACCTTGATCACCTCAGCGCCATATTTGCGCTGGCGGCGGACCTGATAGCGCAGTTCCTCGGGCGTATCGCCGATGCCCTCTTCCTTGCCGTCCTTCTTCTCGAGGCTGGGCGGTAGGAAAGTGCTGTCGCAATGCCCGCCGGTCGCGCCGAGCGCATAACCCGCGGGAACGATGCGCGGACCCGTGGCATAGCCCGCGTCGATCGCCTGCTTGAGCCCGATGTCGTTGCGGTCGCTCGATCCGACGTTGCGCACGGTCGTAAAGCCCGCGCCGAGCATGTCGTTGGCATTCTTGACCGCGGTCATGCCCCAGAAGCTGTCGGTAAATTCGAGCCCGCGATAGCCGCCGATGTCGGCGGGACCGTCGAGGTGGACGTGCATGTCGATGAGGCCCGGAAGCAGCGTCTTGTCGCCAAGATCGATATGCTTGACCGCGCTGCCCCAACGCACCGTGCGCGCATCGGCGATGCTGGTGATGCGGCCGTCGGCGCCGATGAAGATCGCGGGATGGTCGACCGTCCTGCCGGACAGGACATCGATGTAGCGCGCGGCAGTGACGACGGTCTGACCGCTGCTGTTTTGCGCCTGGGCGGGGCCGATCGACGCCGTGAAAATCGCGGTCGCGCCGAACGCGATTCCCCGCAGAAAACTCCCGAACTTAACACTGGATTGCATATTCGACCCGTCTGTTGTTGTTGCCCATCGCGGTGATGGCAAATGCGGGCTTCGTAGGACAGCGGAAAATTGGTCGGACCGCAGTCTCGTACATTCGGGACCGGCGCGTCGGAGCAACAGATCGCCCCAAACTAGGATTGATTGCGGAAAATCAGACCGTCTTGCGGCCGAAACCGCCGGGGCGCGGCGTGAATGGCTGCAGGTCCGAAAATGCCGGATCGGCCGACGGGTCGGCCGCGGGCGTACCCTCCTCTCCGGCATCGCGCTTGCGCATATAGTTTGCAAAGACCTCATCGGCATCGAACGCCGGTGCATCGGAGACTTCGCCCGGTTTCAGGTTGGCGCCGGGCACGCGGTTGACACCCGTCGCGACGCGCAGCAGCTTGATGATGAGCGGCAGCGCCAACAGCAGGCCAACGATCGAAAGGCCGATCACCGTCGGGCCGAGGCCGATAAAGGCGACGCCCTCGGCCGTTCCGCCGCCGACGCCGACAAAATGACGAAGCAGCCATCCGATATAGACGAGCGGAATGATCCCGCCGATCACGCCAAGCACCTTGCCTAGGGAAAAGTTCATCCTGAAAGCCCCCATTGTTCAGGAGGCCGCGATAGCAGCGAGAGTTTACGATTCCCTTAGTGCGGCGGGGCGCGGTTCATCCCGTGCCCCGGCCCACCACGCCCCGAGCAGCGCAAAGGCCGCGCCGAGCATCGTGCCGCCCAAGATGTCGCTCGCCCAATGGACGCCGAGCATGATGCGCGAAAAACCATTGAGCACGATCATCGCGCCCGCGAGGCTCCACGCCGCGCGGCGCCAGCGCGGCGGCGCGAGCCAGGCGAGCAGCAGGTAGACGACCGCGGCGTTCGTCGCATGGCCGCTGGGGTAAGAGGCGTTAGTCACATGGTCGAGATGCTCGATGACGTCGGGCCGCACACGGCCGAAGGCGATCTTGAGCCCGGTCGAGGCGAGGTTCGACAGCAGCGACGCGCCGCCCAGCGCGATGGCGCAGCGCGGCCCGCACCAGCGCCAGACGAGCGCGCAGAGCAGGATGACGATGATCCAGCGCGGCGTGCCGCCACCAATCCAGCTCGCCCATTGCATGAAGGCGATGAAGGCGGGGCTGGTTTCGCCGACGTGCAGCACCAGTCCATTCGAGACGCGCAGATCGATGGCCTGCGTCCATCCCGCACCGACCGCGAGGCCAAGCAATACCGTCGCGAGGATCAGCCCCGCGGCGGCTATGAGCAGGCGCCGCGCCATCAGCCGCTAGTCTGTTCGATCTCGATCATGCCGACAATGATGCAGTCATTGGGATCGGTGGTATTGTGCAGCGCGGTTTCGCGTTCTCGGACGGTTACCTTGCCGCTGCTCCAAGGATCGCCGCAGCCGCCAGTAACTTCCAACGAATAAGTGCCGGGCGGGAGCTTCTTGATCTTGTATCGCCCGTCTCTCTTCACCTTGCCGCGATATACCCGTCCGCCGTCGCCCTTGGCCGTGACCGTCAGATTGAAGGGCCAGCTGGTGTCGACCATGCCCGAAATCTCGCCGCGCGGTTCCTTTTCCCTGGCGGCCGCGTGTCCGCCCATCATGAACATCGCGGCCGACGCGCCGACGGCGAGCACCATTCGCCGGGCATTCCCCACGGGATGCGGTTTCAGCCGTACCGCGCCTTCGGCGTCGAGCCGTGCACGAACGCAAATCCGGTCGCCCGCGCGCAGCAGCGCCTCCGCCTGATACACATCATATTCGGACAGGTCGAAGATCGTCGTGTCGCAGCGGCCGCAGATGCGATTGCAGCCGGCCCGCGTCATCGCTTCCCATTTTTCGCTGCAGGGCTCGGGAAAGGTAACTCGCAGGTCCTTCATCGCATTCCTCCCCCTCGCCATTGATGCCTCAGATATGCAGCGGTCGTCCGAATGCGGCAAGCACGCCTTCGTGCATCGTCTCGCTGAGCGTCGGATGCGGGAAGACGGTAGCGATGAAATCATCCTCGACCAGTTCGGCGGTCTTGCCGATCGTATAGCCCTGGATCAGCTCGGTAACCTCGGCGCCGATCATGTGCGCGCCGAGCAGTTCGCCGGTCTTGGCGTCGAACACGGTCTTGGTGAAACCTTCGGACTCGCCCAGCGCAATCGCCTTGCCGTTGCCGATGAAAGGGAAGGTGCCTGCCTTGACCTCGTAGCCCAGTTCCTTCGCCTTGGCCTCGGTCAGGCCGACGCTCGCGATCTGCGGGCGGCAATAGGTGCAGCCGGGGATGTTGCGGACGTCCATCGCGTGCGGATGGTTGCCCGCGATCGCCTCGACCGAAATCACCGATTCGTGCATCGCCTTGTGCGCGAGCCATGGCGGCGCGGTGACGTCGCCGATCGCCCAGATGCCGGGGACATTGGTGCGGCACATCGCGTCGGTGTCGATATGGCCCTTGGTCGTCTTCACGCCGAGCGCCTCCAGCCCGATATTCTCGGTGTTCGGGACGATGCCGATCGCGACGATGGCGTGGGTGAATTCGGCGCTTTCGACCTTGCCGTCCTTGGCCTTGATCTTCGCGGTGACGCCGGTGGCGGTCGCCTTCAGCTCTTCGACCCCCGCGCCGGTGAAGATCGTCATGCCCTGCTTCTTGAGCGCCTTTTCGAGGAAGGCCGAAACGTCGGCATCCTCGACCGGCACGACGCGATCGAGCATTTCGACCACGGTTACTTCCGCGCCCATGTCGCTATAGAAGCTTGCGAATTCGATCCCGATCGCGCCCGATCCGATGACGAGCAGCTTCTTGGGCATTTCGGGCGGGACGAGCGCATGGCGATAGGTCCAGATGCGCTTGCCGTCGGCGGGCGCGAAAGGCAGGTCGCGCGCGCGCGCGCCGGTCGCGACGATGATGTTCTTGGCGGAAAGGGTTTCGGTCCCCTTCTCGCCCTTCACCTCGAGCTTGCCCGGCGCGGTCAGCTTGCCGTCGCCCATATGGACGGTGATCTTGTGCTTCTTCATCAGGAACGCGACGCCCTGGCTGAGCTGCTTCGCGACCCCGCGGCTGCGCTTCACGACCGCGTCGATGTCGGCGCTGATCTGCGCCGCGACGAGGCCATAGTCGCCCGCATGCTGCATATAATGATAGATCTCGGCCGAACGCAGCAGCGCCTTCGTCGGAATGCAGCCCCAGTTGAGGCAGATGCCGCCGAGATTCTCGCGCTCGACGATCGCGGTCTTGAGCCCGAGCTGCGCGGCGCGGATCGCCGCGACATAACCCCCGGGACCGGAGCCGAGAACGATGAGGTCGTAGTTGGTATCAGCCACAATTATCTCCCTATTCGCCAGACCTTGAGCGCATCAGCTTGGTCAGCTCGCGCAGAGCGAGGACAGCCATGGCAACATAGGCGACGATCCAAATCCAATGCGACGCGGCGGGCCATATCCAGCTTGCGGCGGCCGCGACGAATGCTGTTGCGAGCAGTCCGATCAACAGATGCAAAGATTGTCGAACGAAGCGCATCGCCGTTTCCGGTCAGGCCACCAGCCCCAGCGGGTTCTCCACGAGTTCCTTGAAGGTCTTCATCAGCAGCGCGCCATCGGCGCCGTCGATCGCGCGGTGGTCGAAGCTGCCGGTGGCCGACATGACGGTGGCGATCGCAAGCGCGTCGTCGACCACATAAGGCCGCTTCTCGCCCGCACCGATTGCCATGATCATGCCCTGCGGCGGGTTGATCACTGCGGTGAACTGCTTGATTCCCATCATGCCCATGTTCGAGATCGAGGCGGTGCCGCCCTGATATTCATTGGGCTGGAGCTTGCCTTCCTTCGCCTTTGCCGCGAGCTCGGACATTTCGGTCGAGATTTTCGACATCGACTTGCCGCCAGCGTCGACGATGATCGGGGTGATGAGGCCGCCGGGGATGCTGACCGCGACCGAAATGTCGGCGCGCTTGTACGTCCGCATCACATCGCCGCCGAACGAGACGTTGCACGCCGGCACGCGTTCGAGCGCGACCGCGAGCGCCTTGATCAGCATGTCGTTGACACTGAGCTTCACGCCGCGGCTTTCGAGGCTGGCGTTGAGTTCGCCGCGCAGCTTGAGCAGCGCGTCGAGGCGGATGTCGACGGTCAGGTAGATGTGCGGCGCTTCCTGCATCGACTGGCTGAGGCGGCGCGCGATCGTCTTGCGCATACCCGACAGCTTCGCGTCCTCGTGCGGGATACCGAAATCGGGGATGCCCTCGGCGGGTGCGGCGGGTGCCGAGGCGGCAGCAGGCGCGGCGGCAGCGGGTGCCGAAACGGGTGCGGCGGTGCCCGCAGGAGCGCCCTCAAGATCGGCCTTGACGATGCGGCCGCCGGGGCCAGTCCCGGTGAGCGTCTTGAGGTCGATTCCCTGCTCCGCGGCGAGGCGTTTCGCGAGCGGGCTCGCCTTTATGCGGTCACCATCTTTCGTCGTTCCCGCAGAGGAGGGAACCGCTGGCGTGGGTGCACTTTGGCTAGCGGCGGCCCCCGCCTTCGCGGGGGCGACGTCTTGAGTGGGCGCTTCGGCTTTCGGTTCAGCGGCGGGCGCCGGGGTCGGCGCTGGCGCAGCTTTCGCGCTCCCCGCATCCTCACCCTCGCCCGCAATCACCGCGATGACGGTGCCGACCTTCACATTGTCGGTGCCTTCGGGAACCAGAATCTGGCTGACCACGCCCTCATCGATCGCTTCGAATTCCATCGTGGCCTTGTCGGTCTCGATTTCGGCGAGCAAGTCACCCGATTTGACCGTGTCGCCTTCCTTGACCAGCCATTTGGCGAGGGTGCCTTCCTCCATCGTCGGCGAAAGAGCGGGCATTTTGAGTTCGATCGGCATGGTCAGATTTCGTCCCTCTTGAACCTGGGCGTGAGTCTTGCAGGCGCGGCCTGCCGCTACGGATTGTTCCTCGCCTTAAGCTTTGCTTCGGTCAAGGTCCAGCGAGCCAAACTTGCCTTTCATACGAATGTGACGCACTCTTCGCCCCAAGCAAAAGCACGAGGGGTCGGGGTGATGCGGACATATCTGGTGGTGATCGACGACAGTCCCGAAGCGACGCTGGCGCTGCGTTTTGCCGCGCGGCGCGCGGCGCGGACGGGGGGCGGCATCATCGTGCTCGCGATCATCCCGCCGCAGGATTTCGTTGCGTTCGGCGGCGTCCAGGCGACGATCGAGGCCGAAGCGCGCGAGCATGCCGAGGAGCTGGTAGCGACCGCCTCCGATGCCGTGGTGCAGGAAGGCGTCACGCCGCAGACGATGATCAAGTCGGGCAAGCCCGCCGAGGTGGTGCGCGAAGTGATCGGCGCGAGCGACGAGATTGCGGCGCTGGTGCTGGCGACCGCCGCGACCGGTGCGCCGGGGCCGCTGGTCGCGCATTTCACCGGACAGGATGCGGGGACGCTTCCCTGTCCGGTGATGCTGGTGCCGGGCGGGATCGACATCGCCCGGCTCGATGCGTTGAGTTAGGCGGTCGCGAGGCGGGCGACCGCGGCGGCTTTCCATTCGAGGATCGCAAAGCCGAGCACGCCGAACGCCTGGGCGATCACGACCGCGATACCGATGCCGGTCATCTGTGCGGCGAAGGTCGCGACGACCGCAAAGCTCGCCGCAACCCAGCCGAGGTTGCCGAGTGCGATGAGCTTCACTAGCGCCGGATTCGGCACGGCTTGCCGCGCCGCGACGATCATCAGGAGCGCGGCGGCGAGGCAGATCCAGCCGCCGATCGCAACGATGTTCGCGGATAGCCCGAGCAGCGCGCCGACCGGTGCGGCGGCGAGCAGGCCGATGGCAAAGACGCCCCCGCAAGTGATGGCGTCGGCGATGAGGATATTCTTCAGATTGAGGATCGACATAGTGGTTCTCCTTTCGACCCGTTCAAACTGGACTCGAAAGTGAATGGCGTCGATTACGCCGGAGGTAATGGAAAAGCGGAAGGC
Organism: Sphingopyxis sp.; assembly: GCF_036675685.1. GTDB lineage: Bacteria > Pseudomonadota > Alphaproteobacteria > Sphingomonadales > Sphingomonadaceae > Sphingopyxis. The sequence continues at coordinate 129,736 of NZ_JAKFEM010000022.1, read as the reverse complement.
CGAGGTATAGCTCCCGGGACGAAGGAGACGATCATGCAAGTGGCGACGCTGGGCGAACAATTGCGCGAATGGCGTACGCGCCGCCGGATGAGCCAGATGGACCTCGCGCTCGATACCGAAATTTCGACGCGCCACCTGAGCTTTATCGAGACAGGGCGGTCGAAGCCGAGTGCCGCGATGCTCGGACGCATTGCCGATTGCCTCGAGGTCCCGCATCGTGCGCGCAACGCGCTGTTGCTCGCGGCGGGCTATGCCCCCGATTATCAGGAGCGGCCGCTCGATAGCCCCGAAATGACGGGAATGCGCGCGATCGTCGAGCATGTGCTGAAGGGCCACGAGCCTTATCCCGCGCTGGCAGTCGATCGCCACTGGAACATGATTGCGGCGAACGAAGCGATCGCGATCCTGATCGAACAGGTTTCGCCCGCCCTGCTGACGCCGCCGATCAACGCCCTGCGCATCGCGCTCCACCCCGACGGCCTCGCGCCGCAGATCGTTAATTACGGCGAATGGCGCGCGCATATCCTGCACAGGCTCGACCTACAGATCGAGGCGAGCGCCGATGCGGGATTGATCGCTCTGCGTGAGGAGCTGGCGGGCTATGCGGTCGAGGCGAACGACAATGGTATGGCGCATGTGAACAGCGTCGCGGTGCCGCTGGTGCTTGACACGATCGCCGGGCGGATTTCGTTCGTGTCGACGGTGACAATATTCGGGACACCTGTGGATATTACGTTGTCGGAGCTCGCGATCGAGGCGTTTTTCCCGGCGGATGCGGAGAGTGCGGCGTTGTTGCAGAAATTGGCGGGGCGATAGCCACCTCGTCATTCCCGCGAAAGCGGGAACCCAGCGAGCAGCCGTTACAACTGGGTTCCCGCTTTCGCGGGAATGACGAAAATTGGGTTTAGCGTTTCCGCCCCTTGTGCTTGATATTCGCCGGCCGGCCGCGTTTGCCGACCACATGCTTGCCGCCCTTGTCCTTCACCCCATCACGCCGCGGCGGGCGACCCCGGAACCCACCCTCTGGCGCGTCGGGCAATTCGAAGCGTAGCGCGCCGCTGATCGGATTGGCGTCGATCAATCGCAGATCGAGCCGCTGGCCGGTCGTGAAGCTGACGCGGCCATGCTCGCTGTCGAGGCTGCGCGCCGCCTCATCGTAGAAGAAGCGTTCGCTTCCCAACGTCGATACCGGCACCAACCCGTCGCCACCGAGCCCGTCGACGGTCGCGAAGAAGCCGAAGGGCTGCACCCCGGTGATCCGCGCTGCGACGATCTCGCCCTTCTTGGTCGAAAGAAAGGCGGCGACATAACGATCGACCGTCTCGCGTTCGGCCTCCATCGCGCGGCGTTCGAGCGCGCTGATCGCCTCGCCGATGCGTGACAGGCCCTTGGCGTCGGCTTCGCCGAGTCCCGTGCGCGCGGGCAGGTCCTTGGGCTTGCCGGGCACTTCGAGCTTGTAGCTGTCGACGAGCGCGCGATGGACGATCAAATCGGCGTAACGCCGGATCGGCGAGGTGAAATGTGCATAGCTGCCGAGCGCGAGGCCGAAATGACCCGCGTTGGCGGGGCCATAATAGGCCTGCGTCTGGCTGCGCAAAATCGCCTGCATGATCTCGGGCAGGCGGTCGTCTTCGGAAAAGCCGTCGATCAGGCGGTTGAAGACCGCGGGGGTGATGACCTGTCCCAGCGCAAAGCTCTGTTCGAAGGTTTCCAGATAATCCTTGAGGCTGACGAGCTTTTCGCGGCTCGGCGGCTCGTGGATGCGGTACATCACGGGCGATTTCTTCGCCTCGAGCGCCTTCGCCGCGGCGACGTTCGCGGCGATCATATAATCCTCGATGAGCCGCATCGAATCGAGCCGGTCGCGGACGCGGATTTCGGCAATTCCACCCTTCTCGTCGAGGATCACCTGCCGCTCGGGCAGATCGAGGTCGAGCGGCGCGCGCGCGGCGCGCGCTTTTGCGAGCAGCGCCCAGCATGCCCACAGATTCTTGAGCGTGGGGAGCACGTCGGCGTCCCATTCGTCGCGCGCGGCGTCGGCGTCATAAGCCCCCTGCGCATGCTCATAGGCGATGTTCGCGCGCAGCCGGACGAGCGCACGCGTGAAACGCCACGACGTCACCTTGCCATGCTTGTCGATAACGAGATGGCACGCCATCGCCGCGCGGTCCTGCCCCGCTTTCAGCGAGCAGACGCCCGCCGACAGCGTTTCGGGGAGCATCGGGACGACTTGGTCGGGGAAATAGACGCTGTTGCCGCGCTGCCGCGCCTCGCGGTCGAGCGCGCCGTCGGGACGGACATAATAGCTGACATCGGCAATCGCGACGATCGCGCGCCAGCCGCCCTTGTTTGGGCCGTCGGTGTCGGGGGCGGCCCATACGGCGTCGTCATGGTCGCGCGCATCGATCGGGTCGATCGCGACGATCGGCAGGTCACGCAAATCCTCGCGGCCGTCGGGGGTGAGCGGCAGCTTGGCCGCGACCTCAGCCTCGGCGAGCGTTTCGGCACCGAAGATATGCGGGATTTCGTGCCGCGCGATCGCGATCATGCTGAGCGATTTGGGCGCGAAGGGATCGCCGATGCGATCGATGACCTTCGCCTTGATCGCTGGGCCGCGTCCCGTCAGTTCGGCGCGGACGAGGTCGCCGATATTCGCATCGCCCTTGTCGGCGACAGCGAAGTCATGACGCGCGCGCTTGTCGGCGGGGCGCAGCCACAGGATCGGCTTGCCGCCCGGCCCCATATCCTCGACGAGCACGCCGATCACCGTTTCTCCGCCCGATTGCAGCTTTTTCATCGGGTGCGCGACATGGCCGCTGCCACGTTCCTCGGTGCGCGCGAGGATGCGGTCGCCGACGCCGAGCGCGCCCTTACGGCCTTGTTCCATGACGCGCAGCCGCGGCGCGGGCCCTGCGGCTTCCCAATGTTCGGGCACCCCCCAGACATTGCCGCCGTCGATCGCGGCGACGCGCAGCACGGTCACGCGCGGCAGGCCGCCATGTTTGTGAAAGGCGCGGCCGCCCGCGAGATCGACGAGCCCCTCGTCGGTCATATCCTTGAGCAGCGCCTTCAGCGCGATCTTCTCGGTGCCGTGGAGGCCGAAATGTTTCGCGATCTCGCGCTTGCCAACGGGTTGGTCGGAGGTGGTGATGAAATCGATGATCTGCGGGCGGCTCGGCAAGCCGGGTGAGATGTTCTGGCGGTTCTTCATTGTCCGAGGATATACGGGCGCCGGCCAGCTTTACCAAGCGCTCAACGCGTGACACCCAAAAGGGTCAGCCATAGGCGATCCAGCGACCCGATGCCGCCGCACCAAGCCATAGCAGCAGCGATGAAGCCGCCATCGCGCGCGCCGCGCCGGGCACCGTGTCGGACCAGCCGCGCATGCGCGCGCGCCATATCAGCCGGAAAGCCGCGGCATTGACCAGCGCCACGGCTATGATGACCAGCTTTCCCGCAAAAATGTCCGACCGCGCCAGCGCCGCGCCGTCGGCGGCAAACAGCACGATGCCGCTGGCGGCCATCAGCATCAGGCCGACGACCGCGACGGGGGTCAGCGCGCGCGACAGCATGGCGATCGGCAGCCCTTGCCATAGACCAGCCACCCGCAGATCGACGATGCCGATCCCGCCGATGAGCATGACCAGGCCCAGCAAATGCAGCGTGTTAACAATCGGATAGACGAGCGCCGATCCGCGCGCCCACGGTCCGACGCCCGCGACGTCGAGCCATAAGGCGACGTCCGTCAGCAGCGATTCCACGCCGCCCGGCTCAGCGCAGCTCGACCGTCTTCTGGCCGATCATTATCCGTTCCACCCGCATTTCCGTCGTACCGTCGCGACGGACGTAGCCGGTCAGGCGAAGGCGCTTGCCCGGTTCGATCTCGGCGCGCGTCAGGCCGCGGGCTTCCATCCGGCTGGTGGGCGCCAGGATGACGTCCCACAGCTTGCCCTTCCAGCGCATCTTGGCGCTGCCGTGCGGGTTCGCCCACGACAGTTCGGTGAACGACGCGTTCAACGTCACCGGCTTGCTCTCGTCATAAGAGGACCAGCCGTGATGCGCCGCGACGGGAAGCGCGGCGCAGGCCAACGCCGTGGCCGCGATCAGCATGGGAAAACGCATAACCTGTCTCCTTCGGCCCCGCGGCACGAAGGCTAGTGGTGCGCGGCGCCCAGTGCAAGCCGGGCGCCGCCAATCAATAGGCCCGGCCGATCAGCACGCGCTCGACCGCGGGCTCGCCGGTGAAGAAACAGGCACCATCGGCAGCTGCGGCGTCGAGCGGGGCGTTGCGCATCGTGAGCTTGAGCGCCTTCAATTGCTCGACGATCCCGTCGAGGACCGCGCCGGTCGGGCGCGACCATTGCACCTCGACCCAACCGACGAACTTGTCGCCGCCGGCGTAGTGGGCGGCAAGGTCGGTAACGTCGCGGCGAATATTGGCGTGGAGCCGCTCTTTCGCCTCGGCATGGAGACCCGACTGGATGTCCTCGAGCATTGCGACCGCCGCAGCGACGAAATCGCCCCTGGCGACGAAAGCCGTGTTGAGCTTGCCGTCGTCCTTGTAAAGCCGGTCGCGGCGGATCACGGCGACATTGCCGCCGGCGACGTCGCGCGGGCCGATTTCGAGAATGATCGGCGCGCCTTTCTTGACCCAGCCCCAGCGCTTGGTCTGTGCCTTGTTCGCACCGGCGTCGAGATGGACGCGGAGCGGTTCGCGAAAGGCGTCGAGCGCCTTCAGTTCGGCCTGGAGCGACGCGCAATAATCGAGGATCGCCTGATCTTCCTCATTGTCGCGCAGCATCGGCACGATGACGATCTGGTGCGGCGCGATGCGCGGCGGGCAGCGCAGGCCGTCGTCGTCGCCATGCGTCATGATCACCGCCCCGATCGTGCGGGTCGTCATGCCCCAGCTGACGGTGTGGCACAGGCTGTGCCCCCCGTCCTTGTCCTGGAAACGGATATTCGCAGCCTCGGCGAAACCGGTGCCGAGATAGTGCGAGGTGCCGGCCTGCAGCGCCTTGCCATCCTGCATCATCGCCTCGATCGAAAAGGTCGCGGCGGCGCCCGGGAAGCGCTCGTGCTCGGGCTTTTCGCCGACGACCACCGGGACGGCGAGCGCCTCTTCGGCAACCGTGCGATAGAGTTCGAGCGCGCGCATCGTCTCGGCAAGCGCATCTTCCTTGCTGTCGTGCGCGCTATGGCCTTCCTGCCACAGGAATTCGGCGGTGCGCAGGAACATGCGCGTGCGCATTTCCCAGCGCACGACATTCGCCCACTGGTTGACCTTCAGTGGCAAATCGCGCCAGCTCTGGACCCAGCGGCTCATTGCGGCGCCGATAATCGTTTCCGACGTCGGGCGGACGATCAGCGGCTCCTCGAGCTTCGCCTGGGGATCGGGGATCAGCTTGCCCTTGCCGTCGCTGATCAGGCGATGGTGAGTAACCACCGCCATTTCCTTTGCAAAACCATCGACATGGTCGGCTTCTTTCTCAAAGAAGCTCAACGGAATGAAGAGCGGGAAATAGCAATTCTGGACCCCCATATCCTTGATGCCCGCATCCATGATCGCCTGGATACGCTCCCAGATGCCATAGCCCCACGGCTTGATCACCATGCAGCCGCGCACACCCGATTCCTCGGCGAGGTCGGCTTCGGCAATGACATCCTGATACCAGGCCGCGAAGTCGGCCTGCCGGGTTACGCTGAGCGCATGCTTGATCATGTTAGTCCGATTTCTGTCGTTGAGGGCGGGAGAGCGCCCTTCTTACTTCTTGTTTGCGAGTTCGGCCTTGAGCGCGGCCACTTCGGCCTTGAGCGCGGAGATCTCGGCATCCTTTGCCTTGCTGCCACCGGCCCCCGGGATAAAGGCCCCCGCCGCCTGTTGGAACATCTCCATATTGCGCCGCGTCATTTCGGCGAACGGATTGGATCCGAGCGCGCCTTCCAGTGCCGAGCGGACATCCTGCTGGTTCTTGCGAAACGCCGCCATCGAGGCTTCGAGATATTGCGGCACCATCGACTGCATCTTGTCGCCATACATGCCGATCAGGTGGCGCAGAAAATTGACCGGCAGCAAGGTTTCGCCGCGGGTTTCCTCGTCCATGATGATCTGTGTCAGGACATTATGCGTAATATCGTCGCCGCTTTTTGCATCAACGACGCGAAATTCGCGGCCGTCGCGCACCATCGTCCCCAGATCCTCGAGCGTGATATAACAACTGCGTTCGGTGTCGTAGAGCCGCCGGTTGGCATATTTCTTGATCGTGACGACGTCATCGTCCGCCGCCATCTTGGACTTCGCCATCTTGACCTGCGCTCCTTATAACTCCGGGACAATGGCGACCGCGCCGTACCGGACATTCGATTGGCCCTGCATTAGCACCAAATTATGATGCATCGCAACATGCCGGACTTCACGCTGTCGAGGTGGGTGAGAGCGATTCGCAAAGGGCCGATGCGGCCGCGTGGAAGCCCCTTGCTGGCCCCCTCGCCCCTGCGCCAGGTCTGTTCTTGGGGCAAGGCGAGGTTCTGGCGCCTGCCGACGCTGCGCGCTCCTCGCGCAGGGATGTCGAATCGATCGAAACGCAATTTCGTTTCAAAAGAAATCATTGTCTTGGTATTTTTTGCCGCATTTGACCGCCTAGGAGGCAATTCGTTTCGCCAAGCGCAATCCCGCTGTCCGGCCGCCGCCAAGATGGGGCGGCAAACGCCTGTTGCGAAAATGCCACAGCGTCGCACCCGAGTCCCCCTAGTGTCAGAAAATTTTCATCAAAGGCTTGTGCCGCCGAAAATTTCTGTCTTTCTAAGGGGCAATCCGTTCACTTCAATCTTTTGGGCGGGCAACCGGGGAATTACATCATGAAGAAGACTAGCCTGTTGGTTCGGGGCTCCGCCCTGACTCTTGCTTTGTTCAGCGCCATGCCCGCAATGGCACAGGACGAAGCCGCTCCTGCGGATGACGCGGCCGAAGCCGCCGCCGAGGGCACCATTGTCGTTACCGGGTCGCGCATCCGCCGCCCGAACCTCGAATCGACCGTTCCGATCACCTCGATCACGGGCGAAAGCTTCTTCCAGCAGGGCCAGACCAACATCGGCGACACGCTGAACGATCTGCCGCAGCTTCGCAGCACCTTCGCTCAGCAGAACCCGGGCCTCGGCATCGGCATCGCCGGTCTAAACCTGCTCGACCTTCGCGGTCTGGGCACGCAGCGCACGCTGGTCCTCGTCAACGGCCGTCGCCACGTCCCGGCCGACATTCTGAACAACGCCGTTTCGGTCGACGTCAACACCATCCCGAACGACCTGATCGAACGCGTCGATATCGTCACGGGCGGCAACTCGGCCATTTACGGTTCGGACGCCATCGCGGGCGTGGTCAACTTCGTCCTGCGCCGCGACTATGAGGGTGTGCAACTGCGCGCCCAGGGCGGCATGACCGACTCGGGCTACGCCGGAAACCAGTATGTTTCAGCCATGCTCGGCAAGAACTTCGCCGAGGGCCGCGGCAACGTCACGCTGCACGCCGAATATGCACGCAACGACCGTGTCTTTGCTTCGGATGTTCCCGAATTCCGCAAAAACAATGGCTTCTTCGTCGTCGACACCGATGGCGGTGCCGGCATCGTCGACGGCGGCGACGGCTTCCCCGATCGCGCCTTCTTCCGCGATGTCCGCAGCGCGAGCATTCACTTCAACGGCCTGATTCCGGTCAACCAGCAGAACGTACCCGGCGCGGCATGCGGACGCGGCACGGCGGCGACCGCCGGCGGCCCGAACAGCAACGGTACCCCGTATAACTGCACCTATGTCTTCACCAACGAAGGCCGACTGACGCCGCAGACGGGCACCCGCTTCGGCTCGGGCATCATCGGCGGCATCGTCGGTGGCAACGGCCAGACCGGCCGCGAAGGCAAGACGCTGTCGGTCCTGCCGTTCACCGAACGCTATAACTTCAACATGCTGTCGCGTTTCGAATTCAGCGAAGCGGCCGAAGTGTTCGTCGAAGCCAAGTGGAACCGCGTAAACGCGCTGGGCAACAACGCAGGCCCGTCGTTCATCCAGGGCACGCAGTCGGCGTTCGACTTCCGCGAACGCACGCGTCTCGACAACCCGTTCCTGAACACGGCCGACCGCACGACGCTCGCCAATGCCATTCTGGCGTCGGGCTGCCGCAGCGACCTTCAGGTCACCTGCCCGGCAGGCGGCAACCTGACCGCAGCCGACATCACGGCGATCAACAACGGCACCTATCGCTTCGTCGTTGCGCGTAACCTGATCGACGTCGGCCTCCGCGACGAAGCCTTCCAGCGCGACACGTGGCGTGTGGTTGGCGGCCTTCGCGGCACGTTCAACGAGGATTGGAGCTACGAACTGTCGGCGAACTACGGCAAGTTCAAGGAAGCGATCACCACCGACGGCTTCATCGATCGCCAGCGCTTCGTGCTGTCGATGGACGCGGGCCGCAACCCGGTGACCGGCCAGATCCAGTGCCGTTCGCAGTTCGACCCGGCCGCGGCTCTGCCGATCCAGCGCACCGACGCCGTTTCGGCGGCGATCGCGGCGCGCAACGCGGCACGCCTTGCGGCCGACATCGCGGCCTGCGTTCCCTACAACCCCTTCGGTTCGCCGGACAACAGCGCAGCGGTCAACTATTTCGGCCGCACCTTCACGGCGCGTTCGGGCCTCGACCAGCTCGTCCTGTCGGGCTTCGTCTCGGGTGACACCAGCGGTTTCTTCAACCTGCCGGGCGGCCCGGTTCGTTTCGCAATCGGTGCCGAATATCGCGAAGAGAACGCCTTCTATCAGCAGGATGCGTTCGTAACCGATGGCTTCACCAACGGCGTGTCGATCCCGAGCTTCGAGCCCAACACCTTCAAGGTGAAGGAACTCTATGGCGAACTCCAGATTCCGCTGCTCAAGGAAATGCCGTTTGCGCATGAACTGACGGTCAGCGGTGCGGGCCGTGTCGCAAAGTATCAGGGCAATGTCGGCACGGTGTATTCGTACAACGCCGGTCTCGACTGGGCGCCGATAGAAGACATCCGCTTCCGCGGAAACTACAGCCGCGCCGTTCGCGCGCCGAACGTGTCGGAAACGGCGTTCCCGCTAGTCCCGAACTTCGCGCCGAACTTCCAGGATCCCTGCAACCCCGCACGTCGCGGCTCGGGCGTTCGCGCGGCCAACTGCGCCGCAGCACTGGGTGCGTTCCTCGGTAACCTGACCGACATTACGCAGTCGCTCGGTATCGTCAGCGGTTCGAACCCGAACCTGACCGAGGAAACGTCGGACAGCTACACCTATGGTGTGGTCATCCAGCCGCGCTTCATCCCGGGCCTGAACCTGTCGATCGACTATTATGACATCACGGTGAAGGGTATCATCACGGCGCTGACCGCGCAGCAGATCGTCGATAGCTGCTATGACTCGGCGGACCTGAACAACGTGTTCTGTTCGCAGTTCACGCGTAACCTCACAGGCGCCCCCAACGCCTCCGGCGACGCGTCGGGTCGTATCGTCACCAACTCGCTGATCGTGGCGCCGGTGAACTTCGCGAAGCGCAAGCGTGAAGGTATCGACGTCAACCTGGCTTATCGCGCCGACCTGGGTCCGGTGAAGTTCAACACGAACCTCATCTACACGCACAATCTGACGGTCAGCAATTTCCAGGACTCGATCAACCCGGACTTCGAAAACCGTATCCTGAGCGAATTGGGCGATCCGAAGGACGAGTTCCGTTGGGACTTCGACTTCGAACATGGTCCGTTCACGCTGGGTTACCGGATGCGCTACATCGGCCCGATGCTCATCGCCCCGACCTACGAAGCGCTCAACTCGTTGAACGGCCTGCCGCCGACGGACATCGATTATGCCGATCGTGAAAAATACCCGGCTGTTTTCTATCACGACCTTCGCTTCGAATGGGACGTGAACAAGGACACGGGCGGTCCGAACCTGAACTTCTACGCCGGCGTCGACAACGTGTTCGACAAGATGCCGCCGCTGGGTTCGACGGCAACTGGTGCGGGTAGCGCGATCTACAGCTTCCGCGGTCGTACGCTCTACGCTGGCGCTCGCGCCCGCTTCTAATCGCGACGCGATCGGAATAAATGGGGGGTCGGGACATTGTCCCGGCCCCCTTTTCTTTATCTTGTGAACGAGGACGAGCCGTGCAGCTCAGCAATCAGGAAGCCGAAAATCTGATCAGGGAGGGGGTCGAGGCGCTTCAGCAGGGCCGTTCGGCAGACGCCCGCGCGCGCTTCGAACCCGTGACACAGACAGGCCGTGCCAACGCGCAGATCTGGCTTCTTCTCGCGGTCGCTTGCCGCGCCGAAAATGACGCGGCGGCCGAAGAAGCTGCGCTCGACCAGCTGCTCGTGCTGGAGCCGCAGGCGGTGCGCGGGCACATCATGAAAGGCGATTGCCGCGCACATGCCGATGACGAGCGCGGCGCGCTCCACTGCTATGAAATTGCGATGCTCATCGCCGCAAACCAGGAGATCCCGGCCGACCTGCGCGGCGAGCTGCAACGCGCCGAAAGCTGGATCGCCCGGTTCAGGGCCCATGTAGTCGAACAGCGCGAGGCAAAGCTGATCGCGCGCGGATTGCCGCCCGAAAAGCGAAGCGCACGCTTCCAGCATTCGCTCGACATCCTGGCCGGACGCAAGCGGATCTATGTCCAGGAACCGACGGGATATTATTTCCCCGAACTGCCGCAAATCCAGTTCTTCGACCCGGCCGCTTTCGACTGGGTTCCCGCGATCGAGGGCGTGGCAGGCGCAATCAAGCGCGAAATAACCGACCTGCTGGCGGCGGGCACGCAGGGCTTCCGTCCCTATATGCAAGCCCACACCGATCGGCCGCGCGCCGATGCCAATCAGTTGCTCGACAATATCGACTGGAGCGCGCTGTTCCTCTGCGAGAACGGCATGGTGTCCGAGGCGATTATCGCACGCTGCCCCCGGACATGGGAAGCCGTCCAGGCGGCGCCCTTGCCCCGGATCGTCAATTCGCCGACCGTGATGTTTTCGCTCCTGCGCGCCGGCGCCCGGATCACCCCGCATACCGGCACGCACAACGCGCGCCTGATCTGCCACCTGCCGCTGATCGTTCCACCCGGCTGCGGTTTCCGGGTCGGCAATGAGGTGCGAGAGTGGGAGGAAGGCAAGCTGCTGATTTTCGATGACACAATTGAGCATGAGGCCTGGAACGACAGCAAGGAGGATCGCGTAGTGCTGATTTTCGACATCTGGCGCCCCGAACTCACCGAGCAGGAACGGCAGGAGGTCGCCGCCTTCTTCGCCGATCCGGCGCTCGGATGACGGCTTTCGCGCTTCAGTATTGCCCGGATTCGGCGCTTTTTGACGCCGGCCGGGTCTGTTAGCGGTCGGACGATGATCCGACCCAACATCGTCGAACAAGGCCATGCGCTGCTGGCTGCCGGCCGGGCCCAGGCCGCGGTCGACCTGATCGTCGATGCCGCCAAGCGCGGCCATGGCGAGGCACTCCACGAACTCGCGCTCTGGCATGTTTTCGGCGATCCGGTGCCGCGCAGCTTCGCCGCCGCGCGCGCGCTGTTCGAAAAGGCGGGTGCGGCGGGGCATAAGGCGGGAGCGCGCACCCATGCGGTGTTCGTAGCGATCGGTGCGGGGGGACGCGCCGACTGGCCCGCCGCGCTCGCGCTGCTCGACCAGGCCGCTCGTCATGATCCCGTCGCCGCGCGCCAGCGCGAACTGATCGCCGCGATGAAGCTGAAGCCCGATGGCACTCCGGCGGCCGGCCCGCCGGTCGAACCGTTGTCGGCGTCCCCCAAGGTCGCGGTCGCGCGCGCGCTGTTCACCCTCGACGAATGTGCCCACGTCGCCGCGCTTTCGGCGCCGCGCATGACGCCGTCGATCGTGGTCGATTCGGTGACGGGCCGCGAAGCGCCGCACCCGATCCGCACGTCGGACGGAACGGTGCTGGGGCCGATCCAGCAGGATATTGTCATTCACGCGCTCGACCGGCGGATCGCCGCGGTCAGCGGGACGCGCGTCGAGCAGGGCGAACCGCTCTCGGTCTTGCGCTATGCGCCGGGACAGCAATATCGGCTCCACCACGACTGCCTGCCCGGCGAGGTCAATCAGCGCGTGATGACGGCGATCATCTATCTTAACGATGGCTATGAGGGCGGCGCGACGCAATTCCCGGCGATCGATACGGAGTTTCGCGGCGAGGTTGGCGACGCGATCCTGTTCGTCAACACGCTTCCCGACGGCGGCGTCGACGAGCGGAGCCGCCACGCCGGCCTGCCCGTCACCCGCGGCGAAAAATGGATCTGCACGCGCTGGATCCGCACACGCGATTTCGATCCATGGGGTATGCGCCCCGCCTAGGCGTGCGTCAGGACCAAATGCGCTCGAACCTGTCGCCGAGGCCGGTGAGCAATTCATATTGCGACAGCCCGCAACGCGCCGAAACCGCCGGCAAGTCATAATCGAGGCTGAGCCAGTCGCCCTCGGCGATTGCCCCCGCATCGCTCGCGTCGAATGCAATGATGTCCATCGACACACGGCCGACGAGCGGCAAGGCCTGCCCCTGCCAGGTTGCCGCGCCCGTTCCGGCGTGGCATCTCAAATAACCGTCGGCGTAGCCCATGTTCGCAACCGCGATCCGGCTGTCGCGCCGCGCGGTCCAGGTTGCGCCATAGCCAACCGTTTCGCCCGCGCGCACCATGCGCACCTGCAACACGCGGGTTTCGGGAGAGGCGACCTGCCGGATATGCCCCGCAGCCTCGGGACGGGGCGTGCCGCCAAAAAGCGCGATGCCGGGGCGCGTGAGGTCGAACGCATAGTCGGCGCCAAGGCAGATGCCCGCGCTGTTCGCGAGGCTGTAGCGCCGCGCCGGGATTTTCTCGCGGATCGCCCAGAAAATCGCCAGTTGCCGCGCATTTTGCGCGCTGTCTTCGTCGGCCGATGCAAGATGACTGAGCAGGGTGTCGATCGCCAGCCCCTCGAGCGCGCCGTTGAGGACCTCTTCAGCGCGCAGCCCGAGCCGGTTCATGCCGGTGTCGACCATCACATCGCACGGCCGCCCTTCGCCCGCCTCGCGCCAGCGCCGGATCTGTTCGATACTGCCGAGCACGGGCCGTGCGGGAAGCGTGCGCGCCGCCACCATGTCGCTAGCACCAACCCCGTGCAGGACCGACACCGACACGCCGTCAGGCAGCGGCATCAGCGCAGCCGCCTCGACCCATGTTGCGACGAAGAAATCGCGGCAGCCGGCGGCCGCCAGATGCCGCATCACCGCGCGCGCACCGAGGCCATAACCGTCGGCCTTGATCGCCGCGCCGCATGCCGCGGCGCCGCTCTGCGCAGCGAGCCAGCGCCAGTTGGCGACAAGGGCATCGCGGTCGAGACGAAGACGGAGCGGCGACGGAACGGCAATCATGCCTGTGCCCCTATACGGGTTCGGGCGCCGCGCCAATGGGGTGATCAGGCTGCCGGTGCCGGCTTGTCCCACTGCCCTTCGACCGGGTCCTTGAGCATGAAGGCGGTGACAAGGAAGGCCATCAGCACCACACCCCAAGTGTACCAGAGTCCGGCATAGGCATTGCCGGTCTTGGCGCTGATGAAGCTCGCGATCAGCGGCAGGAACCCGCCGAAATAGCCCGTACCCAGATGATAGGGGATCGAGAGCGACGAATAGCGGACGTGCGGCGGGAACATTTCGGAGAGCAGCGCCGCGACGGGGCCATAGGTGAAGCCCGACAAGGCACTCAGGCCGAGCAGCGCGAGAAAGATGACGGCGATGCTGCCGACGCTCGGCACCTGCTTGGCGAAATCATAACCCATCGCCTCGAGCGCGGGTTGCAGCAAGGCGGGGTCCTCGCTCGCAACCTCGCGGTCACCGATGCGGATCTTGACGCTGTCGAAGCTGCTGTCCGTTGCGACGACCGTATAGGGGACGCCGAGCTTCGTCAGTTCGCCCAATGTTCGACCGCATGCGGTATCCTGTTTCTGGGCGAAGGGGTCGAAACTGCATTGCGACCCGGCGACCGTCACCGGAGCGCGTTCGGCCGCGGCCTGCAGCGACGGGTTGGCGACGCTACCCATCCACCAGAACAGCGGGAACAGCAGCACGAGCGTCGTGGCATAGCCCCAGACGATTGGCTTCTTGCGCCCGATACGGTCGGACATGCGGCCCGCCCAGATGAAAAATACCATGCCGGCCGCGGCGGCACAGCCGACGATGATTTCGGCGGCGGTATCCTCGACCTTCATCGGTCCTTTGAGGAAGGAGAGGCCCGAGAACATCGCGGTGTACCAGATGACCGTCAGCCCGGCGGCGATGCCGAACAGCGCGATGAAGATACGGCGCGGGTTGCCCGGATAGGTGAAGCTTTCCTTCAGCGGGTTCTTAGCGAGCTCGCCTTCCTGCTTCATCGCCTGGAACACCGGGCTTTCGGACAGTTTGAGGCGCATCCACAACGAGATCGCAAGCAGGATCAGCGACAGCAGGAACGGCACGCGCCAGCCCCAGCTTTCCCAGACCGCATCGGACATCAGCGCCTTGCACCCGAGCACGACTATCAGGCTGAGCACGAAGCCGCCGACGACGCTCGCCTGGATGAAACTGGTATAAAAACCGCGCTTTCCGGGCGGCGAATGTTCGGCGACATAGATCGCCGCGCCGCCATATTCGCCGCCGAGCGCCAGCCCCTGCAGGATGCGGAGCAGGATGACGATGATCGGCGCGGCGATGCCGATCGTCGCGGCCGACGGAATCATGCCGACGCCTGCCGTGGCTATCCCCATCAGCGTGACGGTTACGAGGAAGGTATATTTGCGCCCCAGCCGGTCGCCGAGAAAGCCGAACAGCACCGCGCCCAGGGGACGGAAACCGAAACCGACCGCAAAACCCGCCCAGACGAGCAAGGTTTCGAGCGTGGCGTTGTCGCTGGGGAAAAAGGCCTTGCCGATGATCGCCGCAAGCGTGCCGTAGATGAAGAAATCATACCATTCGAACACGGTGCCCGCCGACGAAGCGGCGATGACCATGCGGATGTCCTTCTTGGTCGGTTGGTAACCTGCGGCTTCGCTCATCGCTCTGACAATCCCCCATATGCCGTTCGTCCTGAGCTTGTCGAAGGACGGTTCTTCCTTCGACGTTGCGAGAAAGGACGGCCCTTCGACAAGCTCAGGGCAAACGGTGTTGTTTTCTTGCGTCCGTCATAGCCGCTGTTCTGCCTTGCACAAGCCGGGGCGTGGGGGCAGCATCGCGCAATGACCCGCTTCATCGACCTTTCGATCCCGATCACCAACGACGTCGTGTCCGACCCGCCGGTGATGCGCCCCAACATCACCTATATGACCCACGAAAATACGTGGGAACAGATCGCGATGTTCTTCCCCGGGCTGACCAGGGAGGATTTGCCCGACGGTGAAGGCTGGGCGGTCGAGAGCCTGACGCTCAGCACGCACAATGGCACGCATATGGACGCGCCGTGGCATTATCATTCGACCACCAACAGCGGCGCGTCGCCTGCGCCGTCGATCGACGAAGCACCGCTCGATCTCTTCTTTCGTCCCGGGGTGAAGCTCGATTTCTCCGGCAAACCCAACGGCCATGTCGTGAGCGGCGCTGAGGTCGAGGCCGAACTCACACGGATCGGGCATGACCTCCAGCCGCTCGACATCGTGCTCGTCCAGTCGGGCGCAATCTATGGCACCGACAATTTCACCGATCAGGGCTGCGGCATGGGCGCCGAAGCGACGCTCTACCTGACGACACGCGGCGTGCAGGTCGTTGGCACCGATGCGTGGAGCTGGGACGCGCCGTTCAGCCACACCGCGAAGCGCTGGGCCGAAACGCGCGATCCGTCGATCATCTGGGAAGGCCATAAGGCGGGGCGTATCCGGCCCTATTACCAGATCGAGAAGCTCACCAACCTCGCCGCGATCCCGGCGACGGGTTTCACCTTCAGCTGCTTTCCGGTGAAGATCGAGCGCGCCAGCGCGGGATGGATCCGCGCGGTGGCGTTGGTGGATGCTTAGGCATCGAGGCTGCCGATGATCGGAAGCAATGTCGTAGCGGCGGTGTAAAGAAAAGCCGCGTGCCGTAGCGACGGGCGGTACACGCGCCGCAAAAATAGCCAGACAAACAGGATCGGCACCAATTGCATCCCGATCAAAAGCCAGTAATCGAGCGGCCGATAGTCGCCGTCCATCATCCCAGATTCTGCGTCGCGATGATCCAGAGCGTCCAGAGGCCAAGCGCGAGCAATGTACCAAAGGTCGCGACGACGCCGACCTGACGCCCGAGCGGGGCCTTGCCCGGTTCGGAAGGCGTATAGAGTCCGATCACATGCGCCACACGGCCGATCAGGAAGACCGCACCGATGATCATCAGCGCCAAATGATTGGCGCGCGCCGTCTCCAGCAGGCCGAGCAGGATGATGGTGATCGGTGCATATTCGGCAAGATTGCCATGCGCGCGGCTGGCGCTGATCAGCTTCGCGTCGCCATGGTCACCGAAGGCAGCCTTGAGCCTCAGGCGCTGGCGTACGGTGTCGATCGCCGTGACAAGCAGCAGCAGCGCGCAAATCGCGGCCACAAATGCGGTTACCGGTAAAGTCATGCACCCTCTCCCCTATTTCCCGTGCGCAGCCTAGCCGGTCGTTCGCCGCTTGGCTATTCGCGCGGCTTGTTGTCCAGCTTGGCCTCCAAAAACGCGAGGATGCGCGTCTCGACCGAGGTGCGGCTGACCTCGCCGCCTAGGCTGACCGCCCCCATCGGATAAAAGTGGCCGAAACCGGGCACCCAGGCCTGCTCGGTCGCGATCCCTTTGCTCGCCAGCGCCTTGACCGCGAAGCGCGTTCCCGACTGGATGCCTTCCAGATCGTTCTGGGCGACGAAGAAAAGCGCCGGCGGCATGCCCGGCTGGACGGTTTCGAAGAGATTGTAACCGCTCAACCCGCCCGAGAGCGCGAAAACCGCCTTGACCGGCGTGCCGATGCCATAAGCCGTGTTGAGCGCGGTGATCGCGCCCGCCGAAAAACCGCCGAGCGCGATGCGATCGGCATCGACACCGAATTTTCCCGAATGGCTGCGGATAAATTCGGTCGCCATCGCCATGTCCTCGGCCGCGCCGAGGATGCTGCGCCAATATTGGTCGCGGGTCGCGTCGTCGAGCGGCGGCAGCCCCATGCGCTGGCGCACGATTTCGATGCGCGCGAGCGCGGCGGGCGACAAATTGACCGACTTTGGGACCAGCTTCTTTTCGTCGACGGATTTCGCGAGACCGGGGTCTTCCTGCGTCAGGCGATAGTCGATCGAGAAACAGACATAGCCGTCGCGTGCGAAGCGGCGGCAATAATCGGCCATCGAGCTGTCCTGCGCGCCATCCTCGGTAAAGCGCTCCTCGCCTTTGCTGCCGCGATGGAAGGCGCCGCCGAACGCCATGATGACCGCGGGGCGGTTCGCCAGCGGATTGCCGTCTGCGACGGGACGATAAACGTCGAGCAGCAGGTCGCGTTCGCGTGGCCGGCTTTGCGAGGCGTGTATCGGCGCGCGGCCATAGACCACGTTGCGCGACAACTGCACATCATGTTCGCGCCGCACTTCCGCTTCGGCTGCCGCCGTTACGGGCAGCAGCATCGCGCAAGCAACCGCAACAATGGCGGCTTTCAGCAAGGCCATCGTCCTTCTCCCCCTGTTTCTTCACGCCAACCTAGCCCGAAGTATCAGAAGAGAGAAAGATCAGAAGAGCCGCGAGCCGTCCGGAACCGGACGATCTGGCGCGAACAGGATCACCGCGCCTTCCTCGTCCGCAAAACCGAGCGTGAGCACCTCCGACATGAACTTGCCGATCTGGCGCGGCGGGAAGTTGACGACGGCGGCCACCTGCCGCCCCGCCAGTTCCTCCAGCGCATAGCGATCGACGATCTGCGCGCTGCTTTTCCGGATGCCGATCGCGGGGCCGAAATCGATCTTCAGCTTGAACGCGGGCTTGCGTGCCTCGGGAAAGGGCTCGGCCTCGACGATCGTGCCGACGCGGATGTCGACGCGGAGGAAATCATCGAATGCGATTGTTTCCGCGGCGGGAGCGTCCTGATCGTGGCTAACGTGCATCTACAAAACTCCGCTCGCCCTGAGCTTGTCGAAGGGCCGTTCTTCTCTTCAACGCCGTAGAAGGAAGGACTGTGCTTCGACAAGCTCAGCACGAACGGATGGGGATTATTCCATCTCGAGGATCACCGCGTCGACCGCGAGGCTGTCGCCCTGCTCGGCGTTGACGCTTTTCACCGTGCCCGACTTTTCGGCGCGAAGGATGTTTTCCATCTTCATCGCCTCGACCGTCGCGAGCGGCTGGCCGCCCTCGACCTTGTCACCCACCCCGACATGCAGCGTGACGAGCAGGCCCGGCATCGGGCAGATCAGGAATTTCGAGAGGTCGGGCGGGATCTTTTCGATCATGTGCTGGGTCAGCGGCGCGATATGCCACGGCAGCACGCGCACGTCGTGGATGCGTCCGCGCGTCGTCATCCGCCAGCCGGTGCGCGTCCTGGCGACTTTCACCGCAAGCTCGGTGTCGTCGATCTCGGCAATCACGAGCCGGTCGCCGGGGGTATATTCGAGCGCGATGTCGAGCGCTTCGCCATCGACCTTGATATGCTTGTGGCCGAGCTTCACCTTGTGCTCGGCACCGCCCACGGTGACCTGCCATTTCGCCGGCGGATCGAGCCGGTCGCCGAGCTGGCCGTCGGTGCGGCGCGCGCGATCGGCCTCGGCGCTCGCCATGAAACCCGCGATCGCCGCGAGCGCGCGGATCACATGCTCGTCAGTATCGGCGCCGTGGAAGCCCTCGGGATATTCCTCGGCGATAAAGCCCGTCGTCAACTCGCCCGAGCGAAAGCGCGGGTGCTGCATGATCGCCGAGACGAAATCGATATTGTGGCCGAGCCCTTCGATCTCGAAGCGGTCGAGCGCCGCGATCTGCAGGTCGGCGGCTTCGTCGCGCGTCGCGCCCCAGGTCACGAGCTTCGCGATCATCGGGTCGTAGAAGATCGACACCTCGCCGCCCTCCTCGACCCCCGCGTCGACGCGAACGCCATCGACGCCGCGTGTCTCGCCTTCCCACGCCGGAACGGGGGTCCGGTAGCGCACGAGCCGCCCGGTCGAGGGCAGGAAGCCGCGATAGGGATCCTCGGCATAGACGCGGTTCTCGATCGCCCAGCCGTCGATCTTGATGTCATCCTGCGTCATCGCGAGCTTCTCGCCCGCCGCGACGCGGATCATCTGCTCGACGAGGTCGATGCCGGTGATCGCCTCGGTCACCGGATGCTCGACCTGGAGCCGCGTGTTCATTTCGAGGAAATAGAAGCTTTCGCCCGTCGGGTCGGCGCCCGAGACGATCAGCTCGACCGTGCCCGCGCTGTAATAGCCAACCGCCTTCGACAGCGCGACGCATTGTTCGCCCATCGCTTTGCGCATCTTCTCGGTGACGAAGGGCGACGGCGCTTCCTCGACCACCTTCTGGTGGCGGCGCTGGATGCTGCATTCGCGCTCGTTGAGGTAGAGGACATTGCCGTGCTGGTCGCCGAGGATCTGGATCTCGATGTGGCGCGGGTTGAGAATGAATTTCTCGATGAAGACGCGGTCGTCGCCGAAGCTGTTGAGCCCCTCGCGCTTGGTCGCCTCGAAACCCTCGCGGACGTCCTTTTCGTCATAGGCGAGCCGCATGCCCTTGCCGCCGCCGCCGGCGGACGCCTTCATCATCACCGGATAACCGATCTCGTTCGAAATCTCGACCGCATGTTCGGTGTCGCGGATCTCGCCGACGAAGCCGGGGACGACATTGACGCCCGCTTCCTTCGCAAGCTTCTTCGACTCGATCTTGTCGCCCATAGCCGCGATGGCGTTCACCGGCGGGCCGATGAAGGCGATATTTTCCTTCGCGAGCGCCTCGGCAAAGCTGGTGCGCTCGGAGAGGAAGCCATAGCCCGGATGCACCGCCTCGGCGCCCGTCGCCTTGCACGCCGCGATGATCTTGTCGGCGATCAGATAGGATTCGGACGCGGGCGAGGCGCCGATATGCACCGCTTCGTCGGCCATCTGCACGAAAGGCGCACGTGCGTCGGCGTCCGAATAGACAGCGACGGTCGCGATCCCCATGCGGCGCGCGGTCTTGATGACGCGGCAGGCGATTTCGCCGCGGTTGGCGATCAGGATTTTCTTGAACATGACAGCTCCTTCAAGCCGTCACCCCGGCGAAGGCCGGGGTCTCTGGCGAGACAGCTCTATGGTTGAGAGGGAGAGATCCCGGCCTTCGCCGGGATGACGAATAAGAAATGATCATCAATATTCCTCGACCAGTTCCTTGAGCTGCTTGGCGCGGGCTTCGGTGAGTTGGGCCTGGCAACCGCTGATCACCATCGGCTCGGCCGAACCGCCGCGCATCGTGTAGCCCTCACTGGCGCAATGCTGGTCGCGATAGGTAAGCCATGCGCGCTGCGCGGCGAGGAGCGTGTCGAAATAGCCCGGGCGATTGTCCTGCGTGCGGTCGAAATCCTTGTCGATTTGCTTCATGCGCGCAGACGTCAGCTTCCATTGGGCGTTCATCGCCGCATCGGCGCGCTCGAACTCCTTGTAAGCACAGGCGTTGAGTTCGAATTGCGCCATCGCATTGTCGCAATCGATCTCGGGTTCCACGGTGGCCGCGGAAAGAAGCAGCAACGAGGCAATTATCATTCGATGATCTCCTTGGGGGCCGGCTCGCCGGCTTCCGTTCGATAAAGGCGCTTGATCCGGTGTGCCCACACCAGCATCAGCGCGAGCGCTGCGACCCAGAGCAGGTTTTCCATCCAGAGCGGTCCGCCCTCGCCCGCCGAAGTTCCCAGCCGTACGCCCTGCATGCGGTTTGCAGTCACGCCGAACGCACAGGAGGCGGGAAGCAGCAGGATCGAAGTCAGGGCGGCGAGAAGCGGTTTACGGGTCATTCAAACATGTCCCTGCGTGCCGCCAGGCCCATCGCGCGTGCCAGCCGGTGACAAAAGATCAGGCACAGGACCGCATAGATCATCGGTGGAACTGCGCCAAACAGCCACTGCTGCCACATTGGCTCCGCTCCCGGACCGTCTATGGCGTAACTCCAGACGCCCTGCACCACCATCCAGTAGAGGGTGGATA
This sequence comes from Sphingopyxis sp., assembly GCF_036675685.1. Classification (GTDB taxonomy): domain Bacteria; phylum Pseudomonadota; class Alphaproteobacteria; order Sphingomonadales; family Sphingomonadaceae; genus Sphingopyxis. Next base: position 108,572 of record NZ_JAKFEM010000022.1, on the reverse strand, counting down.
ACAGGGCAAATCCGATGGCGACCTTGCGGATGTTCACTCCGCAGCTTCCATCCGCATCGGCTCTTCGGCGACCATCGGTTTGATGCCGAGCTTCGCGAACAGCGCGGCGTCGGCGCTGTCGCCGCGATTGCCCGTGGTGAGCAGCTTGTCACCAGTGAAGATGCTGTTCGCGCCGGCCATGAAGCACAGCGCTTGGCATCCTTCCGACATGCTCTCGCGCCCCGCCGACAGGCGCACCATGCTCATCGGCATCGTGATGCGCGCGACCGCGACGGTGCGGACAAACTCGATCTCGTCGATCTGGGCAAGCGGCGTATCGGCGAGCATGTCGCCGAGCACAGTGCCCTTGATCGGGATCAGCGCGTTGACGGGCACGCTTTCGGGGTGACGCGGGAGCGTCGCGAGCGCGTGGATGAAACCGACGCGGTCTTGCCGTGTCTCGCCCATGCCGACGATGCCGCCCGAGCAGACGTTGATGCCCGCGGTGCGCACTTCCTCGAGCGTATCAAGTCGATCCTGGAAGGTCCGCGTCGAGATAATATTCTCGTAATTCTCCGGGCTCGTGTCGATATTATGATTGTAATAGTCGAGCCCGGCGACCGCGAGCGTCTGCGCCTGCTCCTTGCTCAGCATGCCCAGCGTCATGCAGGTTTCCATGCCCATCTGGCGCACGCCCTCGATCATCTCGACGATCGCGGGCATGTCGCGATCCTTGGGGTTGCGCCACGCGGCGCCCATGCAGAAACGCTGCGAGCCCGCATCCTTCGCCTCGGCAGCGGCCTGCAGCACCGCGCGGACATCCATCAGTTTCGTGGCCTTCAGGCCGGTGTCGGCGTGGGCGCTCTGCGAGCAATAGCCACAATCCTCGGCGCAGCCGCCGGTCTTGATGCTGAGCAGCGTGCAAAGCTGGACTTCGCCGCGCGCATGATGGCGGCGGTGGACGCCCTGCGCCTCCCACATCAACTCGTCGAACGGCAGGTCGAACAGTTCGGCAATTTCTTCGCGCGCCCAGTCGTTGCGCGCCGGATCGCCCTGATCGGCGGAAGCGGAGAGGTTCATCGTTTGCAACCCTTGTTGATGTTATTTGCAGAAGCGCGCGAGCGCCGCGTGGTAAAATTCCAACGGTGGCGTTTCGCCGAAGAGCGGCTGGTAATTGCCGTCGGCCCATGGTCGCCGGTCGGAATAGGGAACCGTCACCCGCCGGCGGTCGGCGTCGCTGCCATATTTGCCGACATCGTACAGGATGAGGTCGATATCGGCCTCGGGATCGGCACAGTTGAGGCGGATCAGCCCCTTGTTCACATATTTGTCGGCGGTTTCGAAATAGACGTCGCGCCACGGGCCGTCGGACTTTTCGAGCCGGCCGTACCAGTGGGTGAAATAGACGTCGTCGAGGTCCTGTTTGTATATCCACTCGACGGTCACATCGGGCCGATATTCGCTCGGCTTGCTCGCGGGTTCGGCGTGCGTCGTCGTCCCTGTCATCACGGCCACTCCGGCGAGCATCAAGCCAAATATCCGGTTCATGCGGCATCCTCCAATGGCGGCATATTGTGCCCGAGCAGGCGCAGCACGTCGGCGGCGCATTCGACGACGTTCGAGCCGGGCCCGTAAATCCCCTGTACCCCGGCGTCACGCAGATATTGGTAATCTTGCGGCGGGATGACGCCGCCCGCGATCACCTTCACATCAGCGCGCCCTGCCTCCTTCAGCTTGTGGATAAGTTCGGGGATAAGTGTCTTGTGCCCCGCCGCGAGGCTCGACGCGCCGATGACGTCCACGCCGCTGTCGAGCGCCAACACGACGGTCTCTTCGGGAGTCTGGAACAACGGCCCCGACACGACGTCGAAACCCATGTCGCCGAACGCCGAGGCGATGACGTTGGCGCCGCGGTCGTGCCCGTCCTGCCCCATCTTGGCAACGAGCAGCTTGGGTTTGCGCCCCATGCGTTGTTCGACCGCCTTGACGCCGTCGAGCACCTGCCGCCAGCGGCTGTCCCCCTCATAGGGCGCGGCATAGACGCCCTTCACCGGCGTCGGCTGGGTGCCGTAGCGGTCGAAGCTTTCTTCCATCGCCGAGCTGATTTCGCCGAGCGTCGCACGGGCGCGCGCCGCTTCGACTGCGAGCGCGAGGAGGTTGTTTTCGATGCTCGATGGCTGGGCCGCACCGTCGCGGAGCGCCTTCAGCGCGGCCTGACATGCCGCCTCATCGCGGCTCGCCTTGATCCGGTTGATCCGCGCGATCTGGCCTTCGCGCACCTTCGCGTTGTCGATATCGAGCGTTTCGAGCAGATCCTCGTCCTTCAGGCGATATTTATTCACCCCAACGATCACGTCGTCGCCGCGGTCGACGCGCGCCTGGCGGGCGGCGGCGGCGGTCTCGATCATCGCCTTGGGCCAGCCCGCGGCGACCGCTTTGGCCATCCCGCCTTCCTTTTCGACGCGCTCGATGATCTCCCACGCCTTGTCGACCAATTCTTGCGTCAGCGCCTCGACATAATAAGAGCCGCCGAGCGGATCGACGACCTTGGTCATCCCGGTCTCTTCCTGGATGACGATCTGCGTGTTGCGCGCGATGCGGGCCGAGAAATCGGTCGGCAGCGCAATCGCTTCGTCGAGCGCGTTGGTGTGGAGGCTCTGCGTCCCGCCGAGCATCGCCGCCATCGCCTCGATCGTCGTGCGCATGACATTGTTGTACGGATCCTGCTCGGTCAGCGAGACCCCCGACGTCTGGCAATGCGTGCGCAGCATCTTCGACCGCTCGTCCTTCGCGCCAAGGTTGGTCATCACGCGGTGCCACAGCACGCGCGCGGCGCGCAGCTTCGCGATCTCCATGAAGAAGTTCATGCCGATCGCAAAAAAGAAGCTGAGGCGCCCTGCGAACTTGTCGATGTCGAGGCCGCTGGCGACGCCGTAGCGCACATATTCGGCGCCATCGGCGATGGTGAAGGCGAGTTCCTGCACCTGCGTCGCGCCGGCTTCCTGCATATGATAGCCGGAGATCGAGATGCTGTTGAACTTGGGCATCTCGCGCGACGTGTAACCGAAGATGTCCGAAATGATCCGCATGCTCGGCTCGGGCGGGTAGATATAGGTGTTGCGGACCATGAACTCCTTGAGGATGTCGTTCTGGATCGTCCCGTCGAGCAGTTTGCGGTCGACCCCCTGCTCCTCGCCCGCGACGATGAAGAAGGCGAGAATGGGGATCACCGCGCCGTTCATCGTCATGCTGACCGACATCTGGTCGAGCGGGATGCCGTCGAAGAGGATTTTCATATCCTCAACGCTGTCGATCGCGACCCCCGCCTTGCCGACGTCGCCGACGACGCGCGGGTGGTCGCTGTCATAGCCGCGGTGGGTGGCGAGGTCGAAGGCGACGCTGAGGCCCTTCTGACCCGCCGCGAGGTTACGGCGATAGAAAGCGTTGGATTCCTCGGCGGTGGAAAAGCCCGCATATTGCCGGATCGTCCACGGCCGACCGGCGTACATCGACGCGCGCACGCCGCGCGTGAAGGGCGCGAAGCCGGGGAGACCCGGATCGGTCTGCACATCGTCGGCGGTATAGAGCGGCTTGACGTCGATCCCCTCGGCCGTGTGCCAGGTGAGATCTTTGCCCTTCACTTCCTTTGTCGCGGCGGCGGCCCATTGGTCGATGCTCGGCTTGTCAGTCATAAACAGTCTCTACTCTCTTTTCGTCATGCCGGACTTGATCCGGCATCCCGCTTTGCGACGTTGAATAGCGGGACCCCGGATCAAGTCCGAGGTGACGATGAAATGAAGGTCAGTGATCGCCCTTCGGCGTCTCCATAATCTCGGTCAGCACCCCGCCCATATCCCGTGGGTGGACGAAGAAGATCAGCGTCCCATGCGCCCCGATCCTTGGGCTCCCGAGCACGCGCTTGCCCATCGCCTCGAACTCGGCCTTAGCGGCGTGAATGTCGGGGACTTCGTAGCACATGTGATGCTGCCCGCCCGCCGGGTTCTTCTCGAGGAACCCCGCGATCGACGTGTTGCCGGGCAGCGGTTCGACCAGCTCGATCTGCGTGCCGTTTAATCCCGTATCGGTGGGTGTGTCGACGAAGCACACCTTCACCCCCTGTTCGGGCAGGTCGAAGGGTTCGTGAATTTGCGTCGCGCCCATCACATCGCGGTAAAAGACGATGCTGTCGGCGATCGACGGCGTCGCGACGCCGATGTGGTTGAGCCGGCCGAGCTTCATTGCACCACCTCGATCGGGAATTTGACGCTGTTCGCGATAAAGCATTGATCGTGCGCGTCGTGATGCAGTCGTTCGAGCGTGGCGGCGTCGGGCGCCGCGCCATTCCACGCGATGTCGGGTGAAAGATCGACCCTCGTTATCTGGACGCGCCCGTCGTCGCCCTTGGCCATCGTGCCCACGGCGGCATCGCGATAGGATCGAACGGCATAGCCCGCCTTTGCGGCCAGATAGAGGAAGGTCAGCATATGACAGCTGGAGGCGGATGCGACCAAGGCCTCTTCGGGATCGACCGCGGCTTCGACCGACCAGGGCAGCGGCACGACATGCTTCGACGACGAAGCCGGAACGGTCACATTTTCATCGAACGTCCAGCGATGCGCGCGGCCATATTTGCCCCCCAGGACATCGTCGCCCGGCGACGCTTCCCATTCGATCAATGCTTGATATTTCGCCATTTCGCCAATCCTTCGATCTGCCTCAGCAACCCGGAACCTGGTCCTTGCCGACCAGTTCGTATTTGCCATTCTTCAGCACATATTGCTGCTTGATCGCGCGCGTCCCGGTATAGGCGACGGTGAAGCTTTTGTCGGGAACCGCGGCAGCGATCTTTCCGTCATATTGTTCTTCCTTCTGGCCGATCCCGGCGCCCGAGCTCATCCCGTCGGTGAAACTGCCGCGGTCGACCGGGCCATCGGGCGCGAGTTCGGTGACGGTCGCCGATCCGATCGCACAGCCTTGCCACACCCCGCCGCCCGAGGTGATCAGATAAGGGTTGCGGCCCAAAAGGCTCGAAAAGGCCCAGCTCGTCGCGCCATTGCCCACCGTGCCGACCGCGCCGAGCCCGGTCCATTCGCCCTGCTTCACCCAGCCGGTGGGGCTCGATTTCAGATAGTGGATCGCGTTCAGCCCGCTTTCGCTATGCCCGGCTTCACCCAACGATCCGACGCTCAACAACACGCCGACGTTGTTCGGCAACAGATGAATCGCGACCGGCCGAAACTGATAGCTCCGCCCGTCGATCGTCCGCGTCGCTTCGGGGTCGGCACCGCGCGCCAGTCCGAAGGCGGCCCGGAAAGCAAGTTCGATCGTGCTATCCTCGTCGCTGCCGAGCGCGATCGGGAAAGCTTCCTTCTTTGCTTCGACAGGCGTGTCGGGGTCGAACGCCGACGCGGCCGGCGACACAAGCCCGGACAGGGCGACAAGAGCGGCGAGAACGGATTTGCGCATCTGAAAACCTCATTTGATCAGTCGAACATCGCGGCCGCGTTTTCGGGCCGCGATCCCTAACTACCTTATCCCCGGGGAAATTTTAGTGCCCGCTGTCACAGCGTGATATTGAAATGCTTCTTCCACGGGTTCTTGAGCATGTGCTCATTTCCATCCGTTCAATGCCATCAAGCCCACATAGACGAGTATCCCGATGCCCACGACGGCCAGCAGTTCGTTGAAGACGAACGAACGCGGATGATCCTCGCGGCGCTGGATCTCGCCATCCTCGTCCTTGAACCAGCCGCGCCGATGCGTGCGGATTGCGTAAAGGGTCATTACCCCCGCTGCCGCAAACATCATGTACGGCCAGATCGGTTCGAGTAGCGCACTGATCACAGTGGGATATTATCATGTTTCTTCCACGGATTCTCGAGGCTCTTGTTCCGTAGTTTCCGCAGCCCCAGGGCGATGCGCTTGCGCGTATTGTGCGGATGGATGACCTCGTCGATATACCCCCGCGACGCCGCGACGAACGGGTTGGCGAACCGGTCCTCATATTCCTTCGTGCGCTGCGCGATCTTTTCGGGGTCGCCGATGTCGCTGCGGAAGATGATTTCCACCGCGCCCTTCGCGCCCATCACAGCGATCTCGGCGGTCGGCCAGGCATAGTTCAAATCGCCGCGCAGATGCTTCGACGCCATCACGTCGTAGGCGCCGCCATAGGCCTTGCGTGTGATCACCGTGATCTTGGGCACCGTTGCCTCGGCATAGGCGAAGAGCAGCTTCGCTCCATGCTTGATGATGCCATTATATTCCTGCGCCGTGCCGGGCAGGAAGCCGGGGACGTCGACGAAGGTGATGATCGGGATCTCGAACGCGTCGCAGAAGCGCACGAAGCGCGCCGCTTTCTTCGACGAATTGATGTCGAGCACGCCCGCGAGCACGAGCGGCTGGTTCGCGACGATACCGATCGTACGCCCCTCGATGCGCCCGAAGCCGCAGATGATGTTCGCAGCGTGCGTGGTCTGCACCTCGAAGAAGTCACCTTCGTCGACGGTCTTCCGGATCAGTTCGTGCATGTCGTACGGCTGGTTCGCATTCGGCGGGATCAGCGTGTCGAGGCTCGGCTCGGCGCGGTCGAAGGGATCGCTCGTCGGGCGCGCCGGAACGCCGCTGCGGTTGTTCTCGGGCAGATAGTCGAAGAAATCGCGCGCCGCGAGCAGCGCCTCGATGTCGTTCTCGAACGCCAGGTCGGCGACCGAGCTTTTCGTCGTGTGGGTGATCGCGCCGCCCAGCTCTTCCTGCGTCACCACCTCGTTGGTCACCGTCTTCACCACATCGGGACCGGTGACGAACATGTAGGACGAATCCTTCACCATGAAGATGAAGTCGGTCATCGCGGGGCTGTACACCGCACCACCCGCGCACGGCCCCATGATCAGGCTGATCTGCGGCACGACACCCGATGCGAGGACGTTGCGCTGGAACACTTCGGCATAGCCGCCGAGCGAAGCGACGCCCTCCTGGATGCGCGCGCCGCCGCTGTCGTTGAGGCCGATGATGGGCGCGCCGACCTTCATCGCATTGTCCATGACCTTCATGATCTTCTCGGCATGGCGCTCCGAAAGCGACCCGCCGAAGACGGTGAAATCCTGGCTGAAAACATAGACGAGGCGGCCGTTGATCGTGCCCGATCCGGTGACGACGCCGTCGCCGGGGACGATCTGATCCTCCATCCCGAAGTCGGTGCAATTATGCTCGACATAGGTGTCGAGCTCTTCGAACGAGCCTTCGTCGAGGAGCACATCGAGCCGCTCGCGCGCGGTCAGCTTGCCCTTGCTGTGCTGCGCGTCGATGCGCTTCTGCCCGCCGCCCAAGGCAGCGGCGGCGCGTCGGCGTTCCATTTCGGCGATATTGGCGGACACATGGTTCTCCATCGAAGCGGGAAAGCGTCGTCTGCCCGCTTCGCATCGCATAGGCAAATGTGAATTTGCAAAGTTGCAAAGTACAGGTTTGCAAAGTATCTCACCCTCTCTCCCCTTGCGGGAGAGGAAGACGTGGCTTGGCGACTCGCCGCCTAGCAAGTCTTGAGAGGGGGCGCCCCTCTCCAACTACGCCCCGGATCAAGTCCGGGGCTCCATACCTCTCCCGCAGGGGGAGAGGAGGAGAAGCCATGGCACGCCAACGGATATTCGCAGGGACCCGCCTCAAATCGCTTCGCGACACGCGCGGTTTAAAACAGGCGGACTTCGCCAGCGCGCTCGCCATCTCTACCTCCTACCTCAGCCAGATCGAGCATGACGACCGCCCGCTGACCCCCGCGCTGCTCGACCGCCTGCAGCGGTTGTTTCCGCTCGAATGGGAAGAGGTGACCCACGACGCGGGCGATCGCCGCCAAGGCGCACTGCGCGAGGCGGCGGCCGATCCGCTGTTCGCCGCACAGCCGCTGGCACCCGAACAGCTCGAACGCGCGGCGCTGCAGCAGCCGCAGCTCGCCGACCAGTTCGTCGCGCTCCACGCCGCCTACCGCCGCGCGGGCCAGCGGCTTCAGATCATCGACGAGGCGCTGACCGGCGGCACCGCCGAGGGCAGCCGCCTGCCGTGGGAAGAGGTGCGCGACTGGTTTCACGACGCGGGCAATTATGTCGACAGCATCGACCGCGCGGCCGAGGCGCTGGCGGGACAGCTCCGCGGCAAAGAGCCCTCCCCAGCGATCGAGACGATCGAGCGGCGGCTGCGCGACGCGCTCGGCATTTCGATCGTCTATCAACAGACGCAGGCGCTGCGCGATTTCGACGCGACGATGCGCCATCTGGTGATCGATCCGTCACAGCCCGCCGAAAGCCGTCGCTTCCAGCTCGCGCACCAACTCGCCGCGCTCGCGTTGGCGGGCGAGATCGCAGCCGTAGTCGAGGCCTCGCCGCTGCGCACCGCGGCGGCGCGCCAGTTGCTCCATGTCGGGCTTGCCAATTACGCTGCCGGCGCGGTGCTGATGCCCTATGCTCCGTTTCGCTCCAGCGCGCGTGCGGTGCGGCACGACATCGATCGGCTGCGGCTGGCCTATGGCGTGAGCTTCGAACAGGCATGTCATCGGCTGTCGACGCTCCAGCGCCCCGGCGCGCGCGGCATTCCGATGTTCTTCTGCCGCGTCGACATGGCGGGCAATATCACCAAGCGGCACTCGGCAACGCGGCTGCAGTTCGCGCGCTTCGGCGGCGCCTGCCCCTTGTGGATTGTGCACGAGGCGGCGGCGATTCCCGACCGTATATTGTTCCAACTCGCCGAGACACCCGATGGGCTGCGTTATGTGTCGATGGCGAAGGGGCTGGTGAAACCGTCGGGAAGCTATGCGCGCAGCCCGCGCCGTTATGCCGTCGCATTGGGGTGCGAGGCGCAATATGCCGGCGACTTCGTCTATGCCGACGGGGTCGACGTCGCCGCACCGCAGGCGGCGACGCGCATCGGGCTGTCGTGCCGCATCTGCCCGCGCGACGATTGCGACCAGCGCGCCTTTCCGCCGAGCGACAGGCCGATTTTGGTCGATCCGGATCGGCGCGATGTGGTGCCTTACCGGATTGGGTGAATCGAACGGATTTTCTTAGATTTTGACGATTCCGCGCTCGATCAGGCTATGCGCCGTCGCCAGAATCGCCTCTTCGGGCGACCGCATCGTCCAGCCGAGCGTCTTCATCGCATGGCCGCTGTCGCCGCCGCGAACATTGCCCAGCTCGGCGACGAGCTGCTTGAGCTCGGGCCGGACCAGCGCGAACAGTTTGAGCAACCAGTCGGGCATCTTCCGCGCCGGCACCTTCTTCGCCTGCTCTCCCAGATTGGCGCGCAACAGGTTCGCGACGTCGATCATCTTGAGGAACGGTCCCGAGCAGACATAGCGCTCGCTCTGGATGTCCGGCGCGGTCAGCGCCCTGTAATGGAGGTCGGCGACGTCGCGCACATCGATGATACCGAAACCGATGTCGGGGCACATCGGCACCTTGCCCTCCAGCAGTTGCTTTACCAGTTCGATCGAGGTCGAGAGATCATCCGAAAGCAACGGCCCGAACACCGCGGCGGGATTGACCGAGGCGAATTCCATGTCGTCGCCTTCCGCGGCGACCCAATCGCGCGCGGCGCGCTCGGCGACGGTCTTCGAGCGCGGATAGGGCATGACCTCGGGGTTATCCAGATTGGTCCAGTCGCTCTCGTCATAGATGCCGCTGTCCTTGCCATGGCCATAGGCGATCGCCGCCATCGACGAGGTCAGGACGAAGCGCTTCACCCCTGCCGCTTTGGCGAAGCGCAATGCGCGGAGCGCACCCTCGCGCGCCGGGGTGATCAGTTCGTCGGGATCCTTCGGCACGCTCAGCGGAAAGGGCGAGGCAACGTGCGCGACATGGCTGCACCCCGCCATCGCTTCGGCCCAGCCGGCGTCATTTTCCAGATCGGCGGCAAAAAAGTGGAGCTTGTCGTTGTCGACGCCTAGCCAGCCGCGCACCTCGGGCTCGCGCTTCAGGCTGCGAACGGTGGTGTGGACGGTCCAGCCATTCTCGATGAGCTGCCGGATCAGGAAGCCCGCGATATAGCCGCTGCCCCCGCTGACCAATGCCGTGCCCGTCATGTGCGCCTCCATGCCAATATGCCGAGAGGTAGCAGATAAGTTGCGCCTTGGAACCGGTCCTCTCAATTCGTCATCCCGGCGAAGGGTGTTCAGAGTCACGTGCCTCTGAACACCCTTCGCCGGGGTGACGGACGTGTTGCTATTTCAGCAGCACCAGCTCCTCGGCCATGCTGGGATGCAGCGCGACCGTCGCGTCGAAATCGGCCTTGGTCAGCCCGGCCTTCACTGCGATCGCCGCGGCCTGCAGGATTTCGGGCGCGTCGGGGCCTATCATGTGCAGCCCGACGACCTGATCGGTCGCGGCGTTGACGATCATCTTGTAGAGCGCCCGCTCGTTACGCCCGGCGAGGACATTCTTCATCGCGCGGAAATCGCTCGTGTAGACGCGGATCGAGCCGAGCTTGTTGCGTGCCTCGGCCTCGGTCATCCCGACCGCGCCGATCGGCGGATGGCTGAACACCGCGCTGGGAACATTGGCATAATCGACCAGCACCGGCTTGTCGCCATAGAAAGTATCGGCAAAGGCATGGCCTTCGCGGATCGCCACCGGGGTCAACTGGATGCGGTTGGTGACGTCGCCGACCGCGAAGATGCTGGGCACCGACGACTGGTTGCGCTCGTCGACCTTGACCGCGCCATCCTTGTCGAGCTCGACCCCGGCGTCCTCGAGGCCAAGCCCCTTGGTGTTGGGAACACGGCCCGCCGCGACGAGTACGGCGTCTGCGTCGATCGGGTCGCAGCCGCCCAGATGGACGGTCAGCGATCCGTCTTCCTTTTTCTCGATATTTTCGAACGGCGCGTTGAAGCGGAACTCGATTCCCTTCGTCATCGAAATCTGGAGCAGGCGGTCGCGGATCTGCTCGTCATAGCCGCGCAGGATCGTGTCGCCACGGTTGACAATAATGACCTTGCTGCCGAATTCGTTGAAAATGCCCGCAAATTCGTTGGCGATATAGCCGCCGCCGGCGATCACGATGCGCTTCGGCAGTTTTTCGAGATGGAAGACCTCGTTCGAGGTGATGGCATGTTCGCTGCCCGGGAATTCGGGAACGAACGGCCAGCCGCCCGTCGCGATCAAGATACGCTCGGCGCTGATTTCCTGCCCGTCGGCGAGCCGCACCTTCTGCGGACCGATCACCGTCGCGCGGGTCTTGAACAGCACCACCTTGTGGCTGTCGAGCGTCTGCCCGTACAGGCCTTCGAGCCGTGTCACTTCCTCGAGCACATTGTCGCGGAGGCGGTTCCAGTCGAATTTGCAGTCGGGGACGTCCCAGCCGAATTTGCGCGCGTCCTTCAGATCCTCGGCGAAATGGGCGCCGTAAACGAGCAGCTTCTTGGGCACGCAGCCGCGGATCACGCAGGTGCCGCCGACCCGATATTCCTCGGCCACCGCGACGCGCGCGCCATAGGATGCGGCGATGCGCGAGGCGCGGACCCCGCCCGACCCGGCGCCGATGACAAACAGGTCGAAATCAAACTCGCTCATGGAAACCCCTGATCTGGATGGTCGCGTAAACTTCGCGCCGGGAGCCTATGTGGTTACCCGACCCCGTGATGCCAATCGAATTTTGCGGTCACAGTGATGGACCGGGGCTCACTCTCCCAGCGCGGCCTGCATCAGCGCGCGGGTCGCCGGGTCGAACTCGACCGTGCCCTCGGCAAGCCCCTTGGCCATTTCCTTGCCCAGCTCGACCCCGAACTGGTCGAACGGATTGATCCCGAGCAGCACGGCGTTGGCGAACACGCGGTGCTCGTAGAAGGCGATCAGCGCGCCAAGGCTCTGCGGCGTCACCTGGTCGAGCAGAATCGTCGTCGACGGCCGATTGCCCGGATAATTGCGCGCGCCATCCTCGTTCGCGCGCCCGGTCATCAGCGCCGCGCCCTGCGCGATGCAATTGGCGACGAGCGTTTCGTGATGGGCATCGTCGAGCAGATGGTCGGGTTCGCGCGCGACGACGAATTCGACCGGGGTCAAATGCGTGCCCTGATGGAGCAGCTGGAACACAGCATGCTGGGCATCGGTGCCGACGCCGCCCCAGGTGATCGGCGCGCTGTGGCAGCCGACCGGCTTGCCTTCGAGCGTCACCGACTTGCCGTTCGATTCCATCTCGAGCTGCTGGAGATAGTCGGGAAGCAGGCGCAACCGTTCGTCATAAGCGAACACCGCGCGCGTCTGGCAACCCAGGCGGTTGGCATAGAGCTGATCGGCAAAGGCCGCGAGCAGGCAGACATTGTCGGCGCCGTTGGCGAGCCGGAAATGGCGGTCCATCTCGGCCGCGCCCTCGAGCAGGTCGGCAAAGGCATCCCAGCCCAGCGCGAGCGCGGCGGGAAAACCGATCGACGACCAGAGCGAATAGCGGCCGCCGACGGTTTCGTTGAACGGCAGGATGCGCGTCTCGTCGATGCCCCATTCCATCGCGCGTTCGGGCTTGGCGGTCAGCGCGATAAAGCGGCCGAGCGGATCTTCGACCCCGGCCTCATCGAGCCATTGGAGCGCCGAATTGGCATTGAGCAGGGTTTCGGTGGTGGTGAAGGTCTTTGACGCGACCGCGACCAGCGTATGCTCGGGGCTGAACCGCGCGAACACTTCGTCCAGCGCCGCGCCATCGACGTTCGACACCACGGCGACGTCATAACGGTTGCTGTGACGCCCGAGCGCATCGACGAGCAGGTCGGGACCGAGCGCCGATCCGCCGATTCCGATGTGCAGCAAGTGGCGGATTTCGCCGAACGCGCCGGCCTCGATCGCGTCGATCATCATCCGCATCCGCTGATGCAGCGCCTGCGCAGCATGAACCGATTCCGGCGCACCGTCGCCGCGTTCGGCGCTATGCTCGGCGGCGCGGTCCTCGGTCGGGTTCGCGATACCGCCCGAGAAGAGCGTCTTGCGGCGCCCGTCGAAATCCTGCACCTCGGCAAGACCCGACAGGATTGCGACCACCGCGCCGTCGAGATGCGTCTTGGCGAAATCGAAGCGGATGTCGGCGACGCTGCGCACCAGCACCTGGAGTCGCGCTTCGGGATCGGCAGCGACAAGCTCGGTCAGCTGCCGCGGCTGCCATTCGGCAAGGGCCTGCCATGAGTGATCGGCTGTCGTCATCGAATTTCCCTTCATTTCCGTTCGTCTCGCGCGAAGTCGAGACACCCCGAAGGCAGATGCTGCCGATGGGCATCTCGACGGCGCTCGACACGAACGGATGCAAATGATCGTCGTTTTCATAGGCGCGGCGCCTTCATCGCGCCAGTGTCGTCCACCGATATTTGCTTGACGTGGCAACCTATTCATCGCCAATGCCGCGGCATGACCAATGCCAGCTTTACTGCCGATGTGACGCCCCCGACCGAGCCCCCGATCGGACCGAAGCCGTCCGGCCCCACCCCGGCGCCGGTGTCCGCCAAGGAAGAGGCGGTCGACACCGTGCGCTTCCTCGTCCTGCTCGCGATCGCGGTGCTGATTTTCCGCAGCTTTTTCCTGTCGCCCTTCAACATTCCATCGGAATCGATGCAGCCGCGGCTGCTGATCGGCGACTATCTGCTCGTGAACAAGATGGCCTATGGCTATTCGAAATACAGCCTGCCGTTCAGCGTCCCGCTGATCCCGGGGCGCATTTTCGCGCGAACCCCCGAACGCGGCGACGTCGTCGTGTTCAAGGCGCCGCCCGTCGCCGACAATGATTATATCAAGCGCGTCATCGGCCTGCCCGGTGACAGCGTGCAGGTGAAAGAAGGCGCCGTCTGGCTGAACGGCAAGCCGCTGAAGCGCGAGGCGATCGCCGATTTCGTGATCCCGGTAACGCCGAACATGATCGAGGCATCACGCACGATGGGCACCCTGCCCTGCTATTCGACGGAATTCGAGGAAGTCTCCGCCGACGGCCAACGCCAGTGCCGCTACAAGCAGTATCGCGAGACGCTGCCGAGCGGCAAAAGCTATGCAATCCTCGACATCACGAACATTCCCGAAGACAACACGCCACTCGTCGTCGTGCCCGAAGGGCATCTGTTCCTGATGGGCGACAACCGCGACCGCAGCGCCGACAGCCGCTTCCCCGCGATGGAGAATCAGGGTATCGGCCTTGTCCCCGAGGAAAACCTCGTTGGCCACGCGCTGGTCGGCATGTTCTCGACCGACGGGTCGGCGAGCTGGCTCAACCCGATCAGCTGGTTCACCGCCGCGCGCTGGAGCCGCATCGGGGACGGTTTTTGAACGATCCACTTAACACCGGGGCGCTCGCCGAGATCATCGGCTGCGCCCCGGGCGACCTGAAGGTCTATGATCTGGCGTTGACGCACGGCAGCACCGGGCGCGCCGATTATCAGCGGCTCGAGTTCCTTGGCGACCGTGTGCTCGGGCTCGTCATCGCGTCCGAACTCTACACGCGCTTTCCGACGGCCAGCGAGGGCGAGATGTCGTCGCGACTGCACGTGCTCGCGTCGGGCGCGACCTGCGCGGCGATCGCGCAGCGGCTGAACCTCACCGACCTCGTTCGTTTCGGGGCACAGGCACGAAGCGACGGCGGGCGCTACAGCGACAATATCGCCGCCGACGCGATCGAGGCGCTGATCGGCGCGCTCTATCTCGATCGGGGTATCGACGCCGCGCGCACCTTCATCCTCACCCACTGGGGTGATATGATCGACGGGCAGCAGGAAGCGCCCAAGCATCCGAAGGCGGCGCTTCAGGAATGGGCGCTTGCCCGCAAGCGCCGCCCGCCCGAATATGAAATCGTCGCGCGCGAAGGTCCCGACCACTCGCCGCGCTTCCGCGTTGCGGTGAGCATCGGCAAGCTTGCGCGCGCCGAGGCCGAAGGCACCAGCAAACAGGCGGCCGAAAAGGCCGCGGCGGCGGCCTTGCTCGCCGAACTCGAAGGACAAACTGAATGACTCACCGCTGCGGATTTGTCGCCGTCGTCGGCGCGCCCAACGCGGGCAAATCGACGATCGTCAACGCGCTCGTCGGCCAGAAGGTCGCGATCGTCAGCCCCAAGGCGCAGACGACGCGCACGCGGCTCATGGGCGTCGCGATGGACGGCGAAACGCAAATCGTGCTGATCGACACGCCCGGCATCTTCGCCCCCACCCGCCGCCTCGACCGTGCGATGGTCGCCGCCGCGTGGAACAGCCTCGACCAGGCCGAGGCGATACTCGTGATGATCGACGCCGCGGCCAAGCTCGGCGAGCGCGCCGAACGCGTGTTGCAGGGGATCGAGGGGCGGCCCGAGAAGAAATTCCTTGTCCTCAACAAGGTCGACCTGACCAAGAAGGACAAGCTGCTGACGATCGCGACGCAGCTCAACGAGCGCGTCGCGTTCGACGAAACCTTCTTCATCTCGGCGAGCACCGGCGACGGGGTTCCCGAACTGAAAGCGACGCTGGCGGCGCTGATGCCCGAAGGTCATTGGCATTTTCCCGAGGACGAAGTCAGCGACGCGCCCGAACGCATGCTCGCCGCCGAAATCACGCGCGAGCAGCTTTATCGCCAGCTCCACGAGGAGCTGCCGTACCAGTCGACCGTCGAGACCGAGAAATTCACGACGCGTAAGGACGGCAGCGCCGAAATCCACCAGCAGATCCTCGTCGCGCGCGACAATCAGCGCGCGATCATCCTCGGCCACAAGGGCGAGCGGATCAAGGAGATCGGCAGCAAGGCCCGCGCCGAACTGACCGAACTCTTGGGGCGCAACGTCCATCTGTTCCTGCATGTGAAGGTCAAGGCGAACTGGGACGAGGACCGCGGCGTCTATCGCGACATGGGGCTCGACTGGGTCGATTGAGAGGACAATCGTGACCTTCGACCCTTTCGACACGCCAGCGGATCGCATGCGTCAATGGAAGGCCTACCTTCTTGGAGGCGCCGTAATTTTGCTGATTCTTCTCGGTGGCAAGTTCGCGACAACCGGCGAAGACCATCTTGTTAACGGCACCGTGGTTCGCATCGAAAAAATCGGTACAAAGCAATTGGATGTCCGCGCGATCGTACGCCTCGATAATGGCGGCCAGATCTCTACGTCGCTTCCATCCCTCACCAACTGCCGGACAGGGTCGAAAATCAGACTGATACGGCGCGACAATATTGTTGGTAGAAGCTTCCGTCCTGCCGTCGCCGCCTGCGCGGATTAAATCCGCCGGCAATCGTTCGGCGGCGGGTTGCCGTCGAAGCGCGAGGTGATCCAGCCGATCGTTTCCTGGGCACTTTCGCGCGCGCTCGCGCCGTGATCGCCGGTCATATCGATCCAGCGTAGCTGCGTCCCGCGCCGGCAGACGGCCTTGGCGAATTTGCGCGTCACCGCGGGGGCGACGATCGTGTCGTTGCTGCTCTGCGCGATCAGCAGCGGCCCCGGAACGCGGGCCGCATCGATGCTGTTGGCGCGGGCAAAGCTTCCGAACGGCTCGATCCTCGCAATATCCTTGTTCTTCGTCGCGCGGACGATGGTCAGGATGCCGAGGATCGTGCCGAGCTTCGGCTTCTTGTCGAAATTCACGCAATTGTTCTGCGCCAGCCGGCGGACGATGCCCTGGTTCGTGCGGTTGACGATGGGATCGAGCGAAAAGCCATAAAGCGTCGACCAGCTATGCAGTGTGAAGGATAGCAATAGCGCACGCGCATTCTTGTCGCTGCCTTCGCGAAGATTGGCGGCGAGGTCGGTCGGCGGCGCGGCAGCCGCGGTGCCGATAAGCGTCAGGTCGGGGGCGTAAGAGCGCGCCGAAATCGCGGTCCACAGCGCGGCATGGCCGCCCTGCGATTCGCCCCACACGGCAAAGCGGCTGCCCGCCGCGGCCCCCGGAATCTCGCGCGCGGCGCGCACGCCGTCGAGTACCGACTGCGCGGTGTCGGCGCCGACGAGGAACGGGTGCATCGTCGGGTTGGCGAGGCCGATATAATCGGGCGCGACGACGACATAACCACTGCGCACCGCGTCAATCCCAGCGGTCGCGGCGAAGAATTTCGGGCTGAGCGACGGCGCGCATTTCTCGGCTACGCCCCATGCGCCGTGGGTCCAGACGATCACGCGGCGCGGGCGCGGCGGGATCGCTTCGCGCGGCGCGGCGACGATGCCGGTGACTGCGAAGCGCGCGCCGTTCCCGTTGGTGGTCCAATATTGCACGCGCCACGCCTGCACGCCGGGCGGGGTATCGGCGATCGGATCGGCCGAGATCAGGTATCGCGACTGCTGTGCGGAAGCCGGCAACGAAAATGCGGACAATATGGCGAGCAGGACGGCGGCAAGCAGGTGGCGCATGGACATGTCTCCCGGATGCGGCACCCTAACACGGGTTCGCGGTTGCGGGAACGCCGGCTGTAACGTCACCTCAAACCTCGCCATTCCCGCGAAAGCGGGAACCCAGCGAGCAACCGTTGCGCATCGGAAACTGGGTTCCCGCTTTCGCGGGAATGACGAGGCAATGAGAGGAGGTGCTGCTACTCGGCGGCTTTCTTCTTGGCCGGCGCCTTCTTTTTCGCAGGCGCTTTCTTGACCGCAGCCTTCTTCGGCGCCGCCTTCTTCTTGCCCTTGGCCGGCCCCTTCGCCGCGCGCGCGTCGATCAGCGCGATCGCTTCTTCGAGGGTCAAGGTCGCCGGATCGGCGCTTTTGGGCAATGTCGCGTTGGTCGTACCGTCGGTCACATAGGGACCAAAGCGCCCCTCCATCAGCTTCATCTCGCCGCCGCTCGTCGGATGCGGGCCAAAAGTGTTGAGCGGTTCGGCCTTGGTCCGCCCGCGCCCGCCGCCATTCGCCGCCTCGGCGATGCGGACGACCGCGGCGTTCATGCCGATGTCGAAGATTTCGGCGGTGCCCGCCAGCTTCGCATATTTTCCGTCGTGGAGCAGGTACGGGCCATAACGCCCGAGCCCCGCCATGATGACATTGCCGCTTTCGGGATGTGTCCCGACCTCGCGCGGCAGGCTGAGCAGCCGGAGCGCATAATCGAGATCAAAATCCTCGCCGGGAATATCCTTCGGAATCGACGAGCGTTTCGCCTCCTTGCCGTCGCCAAGCTGGATATAGGGACCGAAGCGCCCGCTGCGCTTCGTCACTTCCAGCCCGCTGTCGGGGTCATTGCCCATGGTCTCGGGGCCGGTGTCGGCGCCGTCGTTGCCGCCCGGCTGCGCGAATTTGCGCGTGAACTTGCAGTCGGGATAATTGCTGCACGCGATGAACGGCCCGAACTTGCCGCCGCGCAGCGCCAGCTTGCCGGTGCCGCAATTGGGGCAGAGGCGCGGGTCGGTGCCGTCGCCCTTGTCGGGGAAGAGATAGGGGCCGAGAAATTCGTCGAGCGCCGCAGTGATCTCCGACGGCTTCTGCTCCATCACCTCGCCGGTGCGCGGCTTGAAATCGCGCCAGAAGCGGTCGAGCACCGCCTGCCACTGTGCGCGGCCGCCCGAGACGTCGTCGAGCTCTTCCTCGAGCCCCGCGGTAAAATCATACCCGACATAGCGTTCGAAGAAGCGCTCGAGGAACGCCGTCAGCAGCCGCCCGCTTTCCTCGGGGATGAAGCGGTTCTTTTCGACCGTCACATAAGCGCGATCCTTCAGCACCTGGAGGATCGAGGCATAGGTCGACGGACGCCCGATGCCGAGCTCTTCCATCTTCTTGACGAGGCTCGCTTCCGAATAGCGCGGCGGCGGCTGGGTCTCGTGCTTTTCGACTTCGATCCCGGTTTTCGCGGGCGCGTCGCCCTTGGCCATCGCTGGCAGCAGGCGCGCGTCCTCATCCTCGCTGTCGTCGCGGCCTTCGTCATAAAGCGCGAGGAAGCCGGGGAATTTGATCACCTGCCCCGTTGCGCGCAGCATCGTCTTGCCGGTGCCGTCGGCCAGGTCGATGCTCGTGCGTTCGAGCCGCGCCGATGCCATCTGGCTCGCCATCGCGCGTTTCCAGATCAGCTCGTAAAGCCGCGCATGGTCGCCGCCGCCGGCCTTGTCCTTCGAAAAGTCGGTCGGACGGATCGCCTCATGCGCTTCCTGCGCATTCTTTGCCTTGGTCTGATACTGCCGCGGCTGGTCGGGGACATAGCCGCCGTCATAGCGCGTCGCGATGGCTTTCCGGGCGGCGCTGATCGCGCTGCCGTCCATCTGGACGCCGTCGGTACGCATGTAGGTGATCGCTCCATCCTCATAAAGGCCCTGCGCGATCCGCATCGTATGGCTGGCCGAGAAGCCGAGCTTGCGCGCCGCCTCCTGTTGCAGTGTCGACGTCGTGAACGGCGGCGGCGGGTTGCGGGTGAGCGGCTTGGTCTCGACCAGGTCGACGGTGAAATGCCCCGCCTTCACATCGGCTTCGGCGGCGCGCGCGTCGGCTTCGTTGGTGATCGTCAGCCGCTCGATCTTGTCGCCGCGCCAGCGCGCGAGCCTTGCCCGAAACGGCGTTCCCGACATTTCAAAGAGGCCGGTGACCGACCAATATTGCTGCGCAACAAAGGCCTCGATCTCGCGCTCGCGCTCGACCACGAGACGCAATGAAACCGACTGCACGCGGCCCGCCGATTTAGCGCCGGGCAGCTTGCGCCACAACACCGGCGACAGGGTGAAGCCGACGAGATAGTCGAGCGCGCGGCGGGCGCGATAGGCGTCGATCAGATCGTCGTCGAGCGCGCGCGGGTTCGCCATCGCGGTGAGCACCGCATCCTTGGTGATCGCGTTGAAGGTGACGCGGTCGACCTCGGCGGGCAGCGCCTTCTTGCTGCGCAGCAATTCCTGCACGTGCCAGCTGATCGCCTCACCCTCGCGATCGGGGTCGGTCGCGAGGATCAATCGGTCGGCGGTCTTCGCCGCGTCCTGAATTTCCTTCATCCGCTTCGCTTTGTCGGGGTAGAGCAGCCACTGCATCGCAAAGCCGTCGTCGGGATCGACCGAGCCGTCCTTCGGCGGCAGGTCGCGGACATGGCCGTACGACGCCAGCACCTTGAAATCGCGCCCCAGATATTTCTCGATCGTCTTCGCCTTCGCGGGCGATTCCACAATTACCAACTGCATGAAAAACCTTAGTCCTAACTGTCCCTTACGTACGTACGCGTGAGGGTGGCGCCGTCGGGCGCCGCGTCAACCGAAAATTTCCTGCAATGTCGATGCGGGGGATTCGATATTCAATAGCAGGGCCACCGCGGCAAGATATCCACCGACGATGCCGATGGCGGACACCATATTTGTCGCGACCAGCCAGCCGAACGCATATTCCGCCGCCAGCGCAGGCACCACGAACTCGAGCGCCAACGGCGCGACCGACAGCAGGAAAAGGATCAGTCCGACGCCGAGCGCTGCCGGCCAATGCACCGCCAGCATATCCCAACTGTGCCGCATCGCCGCTCGCCGACCGCCCTCGTCGCGGACCAGCAAGGCGGATGCCAGATACCAGCGAGCGAAAACATACAGCCCGGGCAGGACGAGCAACGCGAGACCGAGCAATATGCCGAGCCCGACAAGAAGGCCCTGCAGATAGACGCTGAGCGCATTGGTCATCGACATGGCGGCGGCGACCCCCGCCTGCTTCAGGGCTTCGCGCGTTATCCAGACCTGGATGAAGGTGATGGCGAGGCCATAGACGATCAGGATTCCGCTTCCACTGCCCCCCACGCGTTCGATGGCGACGTCCGACGCGACGCCGGCGACTGTCATCGCAAGCCACGCGACCAGAACCGCACCCGGCATCGCGGCAGCCATATCCCATGTGCGCCGCAAGGTTGGAACGAGCAAGCTCGCATCATATGGCATGTATCGACAATTCCCCGCTTGCCCCGTAGCGCGCGAAGGTGGCGGGCGGGGCGCCGTCCCGTCAAGAGGGATTGGCAGTGCAGATGGAAAGACCCACGAGGCGAGCAGCGCATGCCCCGCATCGATCAACTGCGGGGCGCGCGCCGGCCCATTTCCGCCCTATCCGTTTTGCCATTTGAAGTCGGCGGGCAGGATGCACTTGCCGGCGTCATATTTGCCGACGCTGCGAATGATCTCCTGATCGTCGGGCTCGATCCGGCGGCCGCTGATCTGGGTGTCGATCACGCGGCGGACCAGCGCGTCGAGCCGGGTGACGAGGTAGCAGTCGATCGCCGGCGGCGCGTGCGAATTGCCGACGCCGCTGTCGTCGGTCAGGAACAGGTAGCGCGACTGGGTTGCCGCCGCCATCGCCCGCATTGCATATTCGGCCTTGTCGGCAACGCCCGATGCGGCGACCGGGGTGATATGGATACGCTTGGCGCGCGCGGCTTCCGCGGCCGCCCATGTGCGCCCGACCTTGTCGTCGTGCGGCGGCGCGTCGGCGACCAGCAACAGCGACTTCACTGCGTCGGGGCGCCATGCCTGCCCGACCGCGCGGATCATCGCCTGGTCCATCGCCTCGGGATAGTCGCCGCCGCCATTCGCTTCCTGCCGCGCAAGCGCGCCCTGGATGCGCCCGACGTCGCGGTCGAAGGCGACCGTCCGTGTGACATAATCGTCGCCGAGATCGCGGTAGAAGACGAAGCCGATGCGGATATCGAGGTCGCGATGCTTCGCGGTGATCGCGCTGATGATCGATCGCAGCTCGGCCTGAAGATAATTGATCTCGTCGCCCATGCTGCCTGTCGTATCGACGACGAGCATCAGGTCGAGCTTCGTGACCTTCGTCGCGGCCTGATTCGCGGTCAGGCCGACCAATTGCCCACCCGCTGCGTTGGCGACGAGGACCGGCCGCGCATCGGCGATCGTGCGCCCCGCCTTCCGCACCGAAACGGTGATCCGTTCGCTCAGCCGGTCGAGGCCGGGGAAGAAGACCGCGCTGCCATCGGCCTGCGTCGCCATCGTGATGCTGTTACCGTCGCTGCATGTCACGGTGACGTCGGCAAAGGGGATCGGCTGCCCGCTGCGATCATTGACCTTCACCGTCACGACGCGCGTCGTATCGACTCGCGGCAAGTTGCGAACTTCCTGCCCCAGGTCGCCGCTACGGTTCACATAGGCGGCATAAAGTTCGGGGTTGAGCAGGTCGTCATGCTCACCCGCGGTCAAGATGCCCGATTGGGGTTGCGGTTGCGGGCGCGGATAGGGGCGCGGCGGCGGCAGGCGCGAATCCATCGACGAACCGGGCACGGGGGGCGCGGCCGACCGTTCGGCGCCGGCGTCGTCTGCGCTGATCGTCGTTATGGAACTCGTCGATTCCAGCGCGGGGGCGGAAACACGTGACCCGGTCACGATCACTTCCGACGCTTCGCTCCCATCGACATAGGACGGCGGCGGTGGAGGCGGTGGAGGCGGTGGCGGAACGGGCTCGGCGGTCATCGCGAGATCGCGGTCACGCTTGCTGCCGCCTTTCGTCTTCACGCCGCCGCTGGTCTGTTGCTGATGCGGCTGAACCTCGGGGTCGAGACGCGGCAGCGGATCGGCGGTCCGGCAAAAGCCCTGTCCCGGTGTGGTCCGGGCCTGCGCCATGGCGAGCGGGATCGGCGCGGGGGCAGAAGCCAGCACCGCGAACATCGTGACACCTGTCAGAAACCGGCTTCGCATCATCGAACTCCCCGCCATGTGATACAATATCATCAACCTGCGGGTCAGCCGCTGAACCGTGGCTGAACCGCGACGAAGTGTTAGATCGCCGGCAGTCAGAATGTTGTGCGAGCGATCACACGAGCGAAATCTTTGCCCCCGCGTGGCGTTCGACCCGGCCCGCCAGCTCGAGTTCGAGCAGCACGAGCTGCACCGTCGCCGCGGCCTGCCCCGACTGGCGCACCAGCTCGTCGACCGCGACCGGCGTCGGACCGAGCAGGTCGATCAGGGCGCGCCGGTCGCCGTCGCGCGCGTCCATTCCTGCGGAGGGCGCGGCATAGCGCGGCGCCGGCTCGCGAACCATCCGCGCGTCGATCGGGCCGACCGCCTCCAGCACATCGTCGATCGTCTGGATCAGCGTCGCGCCCTCGCGGATCAGCAAATTGCACCCCTGCGCGCGCGGGTCGAGCGGTGAACCCGGCACCGCCATCACCTCGCGCCCATAATCGCCGGCGCGGCGTGCGGTGATGAGCGACCCCGAGCGCGGCGCCGCCTCGATCACCACCGTCCCGTGCGCAAGCCCCGCGATGATCCGGTTGCGCGAAGGGAAATGACGCGCGAGCGGCTCGGTGCCCGGCGGCTGTTCGGCGATCAGCAACTGGTCGCTCGCGATCTTTTCCTGTAGCGCGGCATTTTCGGGCGGGAAGGCGATGTCGATCCCGCTCGCGATCACTCCAACCGTCGACCCACCGAGCGCGCCGATATGCGCCGCGGTGTCGACCCCGCGTGCGAGCCCGCTCACCACGGTCACATCGCGCGCGGCGAGGTCGGCGGCGAGCTGGCGCGCGAAACGGCAGGCAATCGCCGAAGCGTTACGCGCGCCGACAATCGCGACGCACGGACGGCGCAGCATCGCGGCGTCGCCGCGCACGACGACGACGGGCGGCGCGCCCTCGACCTCGCGCAGCAACGGCGAATACTCATCCTCGTCGCTGAAGATGTGGCGCGCGCCCAGCGCGGCGGCGCGGTCGAACTCGCGTTCGGCGATCTCGGCGGAAGCGACACGGGTCCTCCCCGCCCCGCCGCGCAGCACGAGGTCGGGCAAGACATCGAGCGCGGCTTCGCCCGATCCGAACCGCTGCATCAGCTGGTGCCAGCTCACCGGCCCGACATGCGGCGTGCGGATCAGCCGCAGCCGTGCCAGCCGTTCGGCGTGCGTCACGCCGGCTCTTTCTTTCCGCCCACGCGCGGCTCGGTCCCGGCACGCAGCCGCGCGATATTTTCGCGGTGCCGCCACAGCACGATCACCGCCAGACCGGCGAGCCCGACGGCATAGACGGAATGGCCAAACGCCAGCGCCGCGACGGGCGCCGAAACCGCGCCGAGCATCCCGCCGAGCGACGAAATACGCAGCAGTAGCACGGTTCCGACCCACACGGCCGCGAATACCAGCCCGATCGGCCAGGCGAGCGCGAGCGCGAGCCCGAGCAGCGTTGCGACCCCCTTGCCGCCGCGGAAATTCAGCCAGACGGGATAACAATGGCCAATCATCGCCGCGGCGCCCGCGATCATCGCGCCGTGATCACCGAACTCGGGCACGAAATGCCGCGCGAGCAGCACCGCCGCCGCGCCCTTCGCCCCGTCGAGGATCAGCGTCGTCGCCGCCAGCCCCTTGCGCCCGGTGCGCAGCACATTGGTCGCGCCAATGTTGCCCGACCCGATCTGGCGCAGGTCGCCCGCGCCGAACAGGCGCGTCAGGATGATGCCAAAAGGGATCGAACCGAGCAGGTAGCCGGCAGCGATCAACAAAAATATCGTCATGGGCACTCCCCGCTCCGTTCGGCGCCAGTGTGGCGATGTTGGACGATGCAATCAACGGATTCGATGGTGTTGGCTGCCAAAACGGACGAACATCAACGGGAAGTAATGGAAGCGTCGCCCCCGCGAAGGCGGGGGCCGTTGTCGGCGTGGTGTAAGGTTGCCAGCGGCCCCCGCCTTCGCGGAGGCGACGGCAGGTGATTGAGCGACATTCAACTGCCTGCTAGGCGATATACATGCACGCTCCCTCCCCCGACGCGCCCATCCTCTTTTTCGACAGCGGTCTCGGCGGGCTTACCGTACTCGGCCCGACGCATGCGCTGTTGCCGACCGCGCCGATCGTCTATGCCGCCGATTATGCTGGTCTGCCTTACGGGCAAAAAAGCGAAGCTGAACTCGCGGCGCGCGTCCCCGCGCTGCTCGGCCGCCTCGTCGAGCGATACCAGCCGCGCCTCGCGGTCATCGCGTGCAACACCGCCTCGACGATCGCGCTCGCGCATGTCCGCGCCGCGCTCGACCTACCGATCGTCGGCACCGTGCCCGCGATCAAGCCCGCCGCCGAACTCAGCAAAAGCGGTGTGATCGGGGTGCTCGGCACCGAGGCAACGGTACGCCAGCCCTATGTCGACGATCTCAGCGCCAGATTTGCGGCCGGCAAGACCGTCCTGCGCCACGGCAGCCCCGGCCTGGTCACCGGCGCCGAGGCCAAGCTGCGCGGCGAGGAAATCGATCCCGCGACAATTGCGCGCGCGATCGCGGGCCTTCGCGACCAGCCGGGGGGCAACGCGATGGACGTCATCGTCCTCGCCTGCACTCATTTCCCGCTGCTCCAGGCCGAGTTACAGGCGGCCGCCGGCCCCGGCGTCCAGCTGATCGACGGCGCGAGCGGCATCGCGCGCCGCGTCGCCGTGCTAACCGAAGGCCAGGCTTGGCCCGCAGCGGCCACGCCGGGCATCGCCGTGTTCACACGCAGCGCCGAACGCCCGCCTCCGCCTTTGGCAACGCTGACGCCCTATGGCATCAACCGGATCGAAACGATCTGACGAACCCTCATTCGGCGCCGCCGGCACAGGATTTCAGCCAGGCGAGATCCTCGGGTCCGGGGCCATCGCCCTTCAGCGATTTTGCCTTAGGCAAGCCCGCTGCGCGGCTTACCGCGCCGCAACCGGGCGCATCCCCCTCGCTCGCTCCGTGTAGACGCCCGTTGCAAAGGGCCAGCTTTTCGTTCGAAGCTTCCCAACCGACCTTTTCGGCATCGGACGGCGCCCGGCCTGTACAATAGGTATCGGTCTCCGATCCCGGATCGCCGCAAATCTTCTCGATGCGCGCCACATTCGCCTTGGCGGTGCCGACGAACCGCTGTTCGTAATAGGCGTTGGTCGCAAAATAGCGCTGGACGCCGCACACGCGGTTTCCGCGCTGGACCAGCTGTTTATATTCGCAAATTTCCGCGCCTTGCCAGGTTTCGCAACGCATCCATTTGCCGGTGAACGGCTCAGCGACGGGCGCGGGTTTCGTGGCCGACACGCCGCAGCCCAACGCAGCGACCGAAAGGATGGCGACCATTATGAAACGCATAGAACCCGACTCCTTTTCAATCTGCTTTTCCGGTTTCACGATAGCCGCGATCCGTCAACGGACACGTGCGATCGATCACAGTGATCGAGGCCGTAACTTGCGAATCGTTCGCACTGGATTTCAGCCAGATTCGGCGTTATTGGCCCGCGTGTTAATAGCCGCCGGAGGGAGCGGCCAAAGACCTGGACTGGCACCTGACTGCGGGGCTGATACGTGAACTATAACGATATTTTCGCCCGGGCCATCGACCGGCTGCACGAAGAAGGGCGCTACCGCGTCTTCATCGACATCCTGCGCAACCGGGGCTCCTTTCCCAATGCGCGCTGCTTTGCCGGCCACAACGGGCCGAAGCCGATCACGGTCTGGTGCTCGAACGACTATCTCGCGATGGGCCAGCATCCCAAGGTCGTCGAGGCGATGGAAGAGGCGCTGCACGACGTCGGCGCCGGTTCGGGCGGCACGCGCAACATCGGCGGCAACACCCATTATCATATCGACCTCGAGGCCGAACTAGCCGACCTGCATGGCAAGGACGGCGCGCTGCTCTTCACCTCGGGCTATATCTCGAACGAGGCAACACTCGGCACACTCGGCAAGCTGCTGCCGAACTGCATCATCTATTCGGACGAACTCAACCACGCGTCGATGATTGCGGGCATCCGCAACTCGGGCTGCGAAAAGCGCGTGTGGCGCCACAACGACCTCGACCATCTCGAGGAACTGCTCGCCGCCGACGATCCCGACGCGGCTAAGCTGATCGCGTTCGAAAGCGTCTATTCGATGGACGGCGACGTCGCCCCGATCCACGCGATCTGCGACCTCGCCGAAAAATATAACGCGCTCACCTATTGCGACGAAGTCCATGCCGTCGGCATGTACGGCCCGCGCGGCGGCGGTATTTCGGACCGCGACGAAGCCGCCGATCGCATCACCATCATCGAAGGCACGCTGGGCAAGGCGTTCGGCGTGATGGGCGGCTATATCGCCGCCGACAAGAATATCATCGACGTGATCCGCAGCTATGCGCCGGGCTTCATCTTCACGACCAGCCTGTCGCCGGTGCTCGTCGCTGGCGTGCTTGCCAGCGTGCGTCACCTGAAAGCATCGAGCGTCGAGCGCGACGCGCAGCAACAGGCCGCCGCTTACCTCAAGCAATGCTTCCGCGACGCCGGCCTGCCGGTGATGGATTCGACGACGCACATCGTCCCGCTGATGGTCGGCGACCCGGTGCGCGCCAAGAAGATCAGCGACATCCTGCTCGCCGAATATGGCGTCTATGTGCAGCCGATCAATTTCCCGACTGTCCCGCGCGGCACCGAACGCCTGCGCTTTACGCCGGGCCCGGCGCATGACGAGGCGATGATGCGCGAACTGACGTCTGCGCTCGCGGAAATCTGGGACCGGCTGGAGCTGCGCAAGGCGGCGTGACAAACCTGCCCGGCTATGACGAGATTGTGGTCGGGCGCCGCTCGATCCGTGGCTTCCTCGACAAGCCCGTCCCGAAAGCGCTGGTCGCCGAGGTGATCGCGATGGCGATGCGCGCGCCGTCGTCGTTCAACAATCAATGCTGGAATTTCTCGGTCGTCACCGGCGCGCCGCTCGATGCGATCCGTCGGGGCAACACCGACGGCATCTTGGCGGGTCAGCCCGACAGCCGCGAGTTCCGCCGCTTCGACGGCATCGCCGACGCGCATCGCGGCCGTCAGATCGAAATTGCCAAGCAGTTGTTCGGCGCGATGGGGATCGAACGCGGCGACAAGGACGCGCGGCAGGACTGGGTTCTGCGCGGCTTTCGCCAGTTCGACGCGCCGGTGAGCATCGTTGTCACCTACGACCGCGTATTGCTCGGCAGCGACATCGCCCCCTTCGACTGCGGCGCCGTGACCAACGCGCTGGTCAATGCCGCCTGGTCGCGCGGGCTCGGCTGCGTCATCAACAGCCAGGGCATCATGCAAAGCCCCGTCGTGCGCGAACATGCGCACATTCCCGACGATCAGGTTATCATGATCTGCGTCGCGATGGGTTGGCCCGATGCGGATTTTCCGGCCAATGCGGTGGTGTCGAACCGCAAGAGCGTCGAAGAGGCGGTACGCTTCATCGGGTTCGACGGTTAGCGCACCCTTCGACAAGATCGAGGCGAGCGGATAGGGTGACCGCGAATCCGACACCCCCGATCACGAAAGATTGTCATGCCAACACAGCGTTATAGCTATACCGCCATCACGCTTCACTGGCTCATCGCGCTGCTGCTGGCTTTCCAGATTGCGCTTGGCTGGGCGCTCGAAGGCAATAACAGCCCCGAACTCTTCGCGCGCTATCAACTGCACAAGTCGATCGGCATCACGATCCTGCTGCTCAGCCTTGGACGCCTTGCTATTCGCCTGTTCGCGCAACGCCCGCCCGCGTCCGACGGCCCGGTATGGACGCGCACGCTCGCGAGCGTCGTCCATTGGCTTTTCTATGCGGTGATGATCCTTGGTCCCATCACGGGGTGGCTGGTCGTGTCGACCGCACGGATACAGGTCCCGACCGTGCTATACGGACTCATCCCCTGGCCCCACCTGCCCGTCGGCCGCGGATTGCACGAGCCGGCCGAGACGATCCACGGCGCGATGGCGTGGCTTGCGATCGGCCTGTTCGCACTTCATATCGCGGGCGCGCTTCGCCATCAGTGGCTGCTTGGAAAACCCGAACTCCAGCGGATGATCCCCTTCGCGCGTGGCAAAGCAGCCGGTGCAGCGATCGGCGCGCTGGCGCTCGTCCTCGCCGCATTTCTCGCGGGCGGGATGGTCTATCCGGACGCCGAACGGACCGCCGTCAGGAATAGCACGGCGCTGCCCGTCCCCGCCCTCGCAACACCCGCCCCCCCTGCGGCTTCCGCGACCAAGGAAGATGAATCGGCCACCGCCGAGACACCCGATGCCGCACCGGCCGACACGGGCCAGCCGCTCGCCGACTGGACCGTCGCCTCCGGTGGACGCCTCGGCTTCACCGCACGCTGGAACGGCGAAGCGGTCAACGGCCGCTTCGACCGCTGGCGCGCGGCGATTCGCTTCAGCCCCGACGAACTCGCCAGGTCGCAGATCCGCGTCACGGTCGACCTTGCTTCGGCAGACACCGGCGATGGCCAGCGCGACGATTCGCTGAAGGGCAGCGATTTCTTCGACACCGGTGCGCATCCCAGCGCGGTCTTTACCGCGCGCGACGTCCGCCACCTCGGCGGGGATCGCTATGAAGCGCGCGGCACGCTCGATCTGCGCGGCGTCGGCAAACCGGCGACGGTGCGTTTCACGCTGCGCATCGACGGTGACCGGGCACGCGTCGCCGGTACCGCACGTATCGACCGCACCGCCTTCGGCGTTGGCCAGGGCGAATGGGCGGCAACCGACGCGATCGCGGCCAGCGTAGACATCGCTTTTTCCTTCACCGCGACGCGCCCGGCGTCCTGATTAGCGCGGGCGCCTGTCGAGCCGGAGCGCCCACGCATAGCCGCGATGGAGGCGCGTCACGGCAAGCCGTGCGCCGGCATCGTTCGCGACCTCGCGCGCGGCTTCGATCAACAAGGCGCGCGGTGCTACATGAAAGCGCGCCAGCCAGCCAAACAGCGCCGCGCGGAACCACTCGGGCATCTCCTCCTGCTGCCCGAAATCGACGATGTGGAGCGATCCATAGGCCGACAGATGGCGCACTGCTTCGCGGATCGCGCCCTGCCAATCGGGGATCATCGACAGCGTGTAGCTTTGAAAGATGCGGTCGAAGCTGGCGATACGGAACAAGGCCTGCGGATCGAAACCCGCCGCATCGCCCAGCGCGACACTCACCCTTCGGGACAGCCCGGCGCGCGCGATCGACGCACGCGCCGTCTTCAGCATCTCCTCCGAAATATCGATGCCATGGAAATGGGCCCCGGGCCAGCAGCGCGCCGCGGCGATCAGGTTGCGTCCGGTGCCGCAGCCGATTTCCAGCACATGCCCGCCAACCGGCGGCATCAGTTCGTCGATCAGCCGGTCGCGCCCGAGCAGATAATATTTGCGCGTCAGGTCATAGATATGACGCTGACCCCGATAAACGCCGTCCATGCGCGCGGCATGCCCCTCCCCCCCGGTCATGGCATCAGTCTTTCAGGATATAGAGATGGACCCCGCCATAGATGGCCGACCGGTCGCGCCGCGTAAATGCAAGCGATTCGGCGGCGCGATAGTCCCACCGTTGCAACAGGTCGTCGGGAAGTCGCCCCGGCAGCAGGCTCGGTTCGGCAGCGGTGCGGAACAAAACGCGCGCGCCGGGCCGCGCGGTGCGCGTGACCTCGCTCCACAGCGCCGCGAGCTGCGCGTCGCTCATCCAGTCCTGCGCATCGAGGAAGATATAGCGATCGAAGCTCGCGGCCCCCGCTGCGGCGAGCATGTCGGTCATGTTGGCGTGCAGCATCGTCACCCGCCCGGCGCGCGCGCGGACGGCGTCGTAATGGGCCGCTTGCAAATAGGGCGGCAGCGACGCCGCAGCACCCTTTCCATAGCCGCGCCCAAAGGCCTGCCAGGCGAAATAATTATCCTCGAGCGCGAAGTCGCAGGTCAGCTTTTCCAAGCGGCCGCGTAGGACATCAGCCATCGGCTTCCCGTCCGCCAGTGCGTCATATTGCGCCGGCGGAATGCCCAGCCCGAACAGCGACGAGCGCTGGTCGGTGATCCAGCGGATGAACTTGCGGTCAAAGAAAGGCGCGAATTTCTCCTCGAAGATCGCGCGCTGTTCCTCGATCGTCTTGGCGGCAAGGAACTGGCGCGGATCGATGCGGTGCATCCGCGCGACCAGATGTGCGAGCCCGATGAAGCTGCCGAGCAGTCCGCGCTTGTAGAGCCCGTGCGCGAAGCCGTTGATGCGGCGGCGCCCGACGAGATCGCGGCCTTCCCAATAGCGCCGGCTCGTCTCGTCGAGTTGCGGGCGGACGAAGGCGCGATAGTCGGCGATATTGGCGCTGTTGTCGGCGTCGGCGAAAAAGCGATGCAGGCTGCCATGATCGGGCAGCCGCTGGATCGCGACGCGCTTGAGATTGTTCAGCGCGACATGCGCGGTGTTGAGGTCGACCGCGACGATTTCGGCCGGGTCGGCGACAAGATAGGAAAAGACATTGCAACCGCCGCTGGCGATCGTCGCGATTCGGTTGCCTGGCTCGATCGCCAGCGCCTCCATGTCGACGACCGGATCCTCCCAGATCTGGGCATAGACCAGCCCCTTGAAAGCGAAAGAAAAAGCGCGATCAAGCAGGCGCTGTTTACGCGCGCCATCCTCGCGGACGACGGCAGCGGCGATCTTGCGGTTGGGTTGGCTGGCCATGCGAATGGGTTCCCCGGATTATGTTGATCCGAGGCCGCGCATGGCAGGCTTTCATGCGATTTCCGTGCCGGTTCGATGACAAATCGGCGACATGGGCGAAAAGATACGCCGCCGATTCGAACCTTCCATGGCCGTCATCCCGGCGAAGGCCGGGATCTCGCCGTTGCGCTCTGTGGCTCCGGTGAGACCCCGGCCTTCGCCGGGGTGACGACCAGAGTGGTGAGCCTAATCCCGGCAATAGCCCTCGCCAGTCTTGACGATCAGGCATTCCTTCTTGCCGGCCAGATATTTGAGGCCCGTTTCGTCGCCGTTGCCGCGGCGCAGGCTCAGTTCTTCGGTCCCGCGCTTGAACTGGATGCCATGCTCGGTGTCGTTGCCGTCGTACGTTCCCTTGGTGTCGAGGTCCGACTGCATCTCGAGCTTGTATTTGCCCGGTTCGGCAGCGGTGATCGTAACAAACATACCCTCGACCCCCGTCCATTTGCCCGCCCAGCTCGCAAAGCGGTGCGGCGCGGTGGCCGGGTCTTCGGCCGCGGTCGGTTCGGAGGGAACGGTTTCGTCGGGAACTTCGGTCGTCGTCGTATCGGTTGGCGCGGGCGCCGGCGCTTCGGCCTTCTCGCACCCGCTCAGCAACACCAGCGCCGCAGCGCCGATCAGAAAGCTCTTTTGCATCTTGCTTCTCCTTTCCCGTCCAAACGCACGCGCGCGGATAAGTTTCCGCTTATCCCGCCAGTATCTCTGCATAATGCTTCGGGTCGACGTTGCCGCCCGACAGGGTGACCAGCGTTGCCTCGCCCGGCTCGACCTTGCCCGCGAGCACCGCGGCAAGCGCCGCCGCGCCGCCCGGTTCGACGATGAGATGCAGTTTTTCGAACACCACGCGCATCGCATGGCGCACCTCCTCGCGCGTCACCACAACCCCGCGTACCCCGCGCGCCTGCAGCACCGCGAAATTGATCGGCCAGGTCTGCGGCGTCTGCAGCGCATCGCATTCGGTCGGATAGGACAGATCCTCGACCGGCAGTATCTCGCCAGCTTCGAGCGAACGCGTCACATCGTCCCAGCCTTCGGGCTCGACCGCGATGACCTCGGCATAAGGACAAGCGAGCGCGAGTCCCGCCGAGAGGCCCCCGCCGCCGCAGCAGGCGATAATCTTGTCCGGACCGGCAATCCCGCGCGCGGCGAGCTGAGCATGCGCTTCAATCCCGGCGCTGCCCTGTCCTTCGATGATCCACGGATCGCCATAGGCATGCACCAGCGTCCCGCCGCGCTCGTCGAGTAGCTTCGCCGCCACCGCATCGCGCGATTCGGTCACACGGTCGTAGAGCACGACCTCGGCCCCCAGCGCGCGCGTCGCGGCGAGCTTCATCTGCGGCGCGTTGCTGGGCATCACGATCGTCGCGGGGATGCCCAGCCGCTTTGCCGCCCAGGCGACGCCCTGGGCGTGGTTGCCGCTCGATACGCCGACGACCCCGGCGGCCGCCTGCTCGGGCGTGAGGTCGGTCAGCCGGTGCCATGCGCCACGAATCTTGAAAGCGCCGACCGGCTGCAGGCATTCGGCCTTGCACCATATGGTAGCGCCATCGACTTCGAGCGGCAAAAGCGGTGTCTGCGGAAGCAATGCAGCGACTTTTGCCGCCGCGCGTTCGACACCGGCGAGGGATGGCGCGCGCGCCGGATCGAGCAGGGGATCGGGGCTTTGCTGTGTCATGGCTTCGTCCTATAGGGCGCGGCATAGATCACAAGCGGCATAAGGGTCGCGACAGGAGATTTTTCAATGAGCAAGGTTCTGGTGATCGGCGCAGGCGGCGTCGGTTCGGTCGCGGTGCACAAGATGGCGATGAACCCCGACATTTTCCCTAGCATCACGCTGGCCAGCCGCCGCAAGTTCAAGTGCGACGCGATCGCCGAATCGGTGAAAGAACGCACCGGCGTCACGATCGAGACCGCCGAGGTCGACGCCGACCATATCGACGCGACCGCGGCGCTGATCCGCTCGATCGGCGCGACGCACGTCGTGAACCTCGCGCTCCCCTATCAGGACCTGACGATCATGGAGGCGTGCCTGTCGACCGGCGCGCATTACCTCGACACCGCGAATTACGAACCGCGCGACGAGGCGAAGTTCGAATATCACTGGCAGTGGGCATATCAGGGCCGCTTCAAGGATGCGGGGCTGATGGCGCTGCTCGGTTCGGGCTTCGACCCCGGCGTGACGAGCGTCTTCACGACCTGGCTCAGGAAGCATCATTTCGACCGCATCGATACGCTCGATATTCTCGATTGCAACGGGGGCGATCACGGCCAGCATTTCGCGACCAACTTCAATCCCGAGATCAACATCCGCGAAGTGACCGCGGTTGCGCGCCACTGGGAAAATGGCGACTGGGTCGAAACCCCGCCGATGTCGGTCAAACAGCAGTTCGATTTCGAAGCCGTCGGCCCGAAGACGATGTACCTCATGTATCATGAGGAGATCGAAAGCCTGAAGACGCACCTGCCCGAGATCCAGCGCATCCGTTTCTGGATGACCTTCGGCGAGGCCTATATCACGCACCTCACCGTCCTCCAGAATGTCGGCATGACACGCATCGATCCCGTCATTTACGAGGGCCGCGAGATCGTCCCGCTCCAGTTCCTGAAGGCCGTTCTGCCCGAACCGTCGAGCCTCGGCGAAACGACCAAGGGCAAGACCAACATCGGCGTCATCGCCACGGGCCTGGGCAGGGACGGCAAGGAAAAGACGCTCTACCTCTACAACATCTGCGACCATGAGGACGCCTATGCCGAAACGGGCAATCAGGCGGTCAGCTACACCACCGGCGTCCCCGCGATGATCGGCGCCGCGATGATGGTCACCGGCACGTGGTCGGGTGACGGCGTGTTCAACATGGAACAGATGGACCCCGATCCCTTCATGGATATGCTCAACCAGCATGGCCTGCCGTGGCAGGTGAAGGAATTGGACGGGCCGCTGGATTTCTGAGCGGCTTTCCATTTTCGTCATTCCCGCGAAAGGCGATCAGAGGCACGTGACTCTGACACGCAACCCAGTAGCCACGTCGGAACTGGGTTCCCGCTTTCGCGGGAATGACGCGAGGTAGCTAAAATGAAGTTGGGATTTGCAGCACTTGCTATGCTTGCCGCCCTCACCACCCCCGCGGCGGCCCAAATCGGCGACGCTTACGCTCCAGCGCGCGCGATCGTCGCCGACATCGGCAAGATCGTCACCCCGAACGGCGTACAGGAAACCTTCGAGGCAACGCTCGGCGGCGCGCGCCAAGTCGTCAATGTCCGCGGTTCGGACAAGGACAACCCGATCCTCGTTTTCGTCCACGGCGGGCCCGGTGCGGTCGAGATGCCCTTCGCCTGGGCGTTCCAGCGATCGTGGGAGGACGTCTTTACCGTCGTTCAGTACGACCAGCGCGGCGCGGGACGCTCCTATCCGCTCAACAACCCCGCGACGCTTGCGCCGACGATGACGGTCGAGCGCTATCGCGACGATGCGATCGAGCTGATCGAATTGCTGCAAAAGCGCTATGGCAAGCGCAAGATCGTGCTGATGGGCCACAGCTGGGGCTCGGTCGTCGGCCTGTCGGTCGCAGTGAAACGCTCCGACCTGCTCTACGCCTATGTCGGTGTCGGTCAGGGCATCGATTTTCGCGAAGGCGAAAAGGCCGGTATGGCGTGGACCCGCGCCAAGGCGGTCGCAGCAGGGAATACTGAAGCCGTCGCGGCAATCGACGCGCTAGCGCCCTATCCACAAGGCGATTTCACCATCGCGAAAGCCGACGGCTGGCGCAAATATGCGATCCCTTACGGCTCGCTCATGTATAACAAGCCCGACCTCAATCTCTATTTCCAGACCCCGCGCCTGTCGCCCGAATATAGCGAGGCCGACCGCAAGGCGTGGGGCAAGGGCAGCGAATTTTCGGTGACGACACTCTGGCCGCGCCTCGCCGACGTCAGCTTCACCAAGGTGAAGACGATGGACGTGCCGATCGTCTTCCTGCTCGGGCGGCATGATTATACTGTGCCTTCGCCGGTGGCCGCCCAGTGGTTCGGACAGGTCAAGGCGCCGTCAAAGAAACTCATCTGGCTCGAAAATTCAGCGCATATGCCGATGGTCGAGGAACCGGGGCATTTCTTCGCCGCGCTGCTCCGCGACGTGCTGCCGCTGACGAGGACGAAAGAGACAAAATGACCGCCTATCTCGCGCCGATCGGGCTGCTGTTCGTCTCGAACATCTTCATGACCTTCGCCTGGTACGGACAGCTTGGCGCGGTATCGCGGCCGATCTGGCTCGCGGTGCTGATCGCGTGGGGCATCGCCTTTTTCGAATATTGCCTCGTCATCCCCGCGAACCGCATCGGTTATGGCGTTTACAGCGCCGCCGAACTCAAGACCTTGCAGGAAGTCATCACGCTGATCATATTCGCGGGCTTCGCGGTCTTCTGGCTGGGCGAGAAGCTGACGCTCAACCATCTCGTCGGTTTCGGACTCATTGCCGCCGGGGCCTTTTTCATCTTCAAGGGGCCGATTGCGGTCTCATAGGAATATAGCGACATGGAAACCCGTGCCGGCGACCCCGGAGCCTTTGCCCGCTTCGACCTGACCCGCGTCCCCTCGCCCGCCTTCGTCGTCGATGCCGCGAAGGTGCGCGCCAACCTGTCGGTGCTCCGCCGTATCGGCGACGCGTCGGGCGCGCGCGTGCTCGCGGCGCTCAAGGCCTTCTCGATGTGGCCTTTGGGACCGACCGTCACCGAATATCTCGACGGGGTCTGCGCTTCGGGCCTCTACGAAGCGAAGCTCGGGCGCGAGGAATATGGCGGTGAGGTTGCGACCTATTGCGCGGGCTACAAGGAAGCCGACCTGCCCGAGATTGCGCGGCTGTCCGACCATCTGATCTTCAATTCCCCCGGCCAGATTGCGCGCTTTCGTCCGCTCCTCGACGAACTGCGCGCCGGGGGCGAGGTCTTCGACATCGGCCTGCGCATCAACCCGATGCACAGCGAGGGCGAGGTCTCCAAATATGACCCCGCCGCGCCGTGCAGCCGCCTCGGCTTCCCGGTCACCCAGCTGCTCCCCGAGCATATGGAGGGGATCGACGGCATCCATATGCACAGCCTCTGCGAACAGGACTTTCCGCCGCTCGCGCGCACATGGGAAGCGGTGCAACCGATGCTGCGTCCCTTTTTCAGCCAGCTCAAATGGATCAACTTCGGCGGCGGCCACCATGTGACGCGCGCCGATTACCAGGTCGACGATCTGATCGCCTTCCTGAAACAGGTTCGTGCATCGACCGACTGCGACGTGATGATCGAACCCGGCGAGGCGATCGCGCTCGACGCCGGCATCCTCGTCGGCGAAGTGCTCGACCTGTTCGACAATGGCATGCCGATCGGCATCACCGACATTTCGGCGACCTGCCACATGCCCGACGTGATCGAGGCGCCCTATCGGCCCGCGATGCTCGATGAGGGCAGCGAAGGCATGCCGACGCGGCTTGGCGGACCGTCGTGCCTCGCGGGCGATGTCATCGGCGATTACCGCCTGCCCGGCGGGGCGCGGATCGGCCAGCGTTTCGCTTTCCTCGACCAGGCGCATTATTCGATGGTGAAGACAAACACCTTCAACGGCGTGCCGTTGCCGTCGATCTGGCTGTGGGACAGCGAGAGCGATGCGCTGAAACTGATCCGCGAATTCGGCTACGAGGATTTCAAGACGCGGCTGGGGTGAACCCGGTATCTTTCGTCATCCCGGCGAAGGCCGGGATGACGATTAGTCGGCGGCTGGGCTGAGTTCCGCTAGCGCCTGATGAATGTGGCTGACCACCACCGATCCCTCGCCGACAGACGACGCGACGCGCTTCACCGACCCCTTGCGGACGTCGCCGACGGCATAAATTCGCGGCCAGCTCGTCTCGAGACGGCTCGGCATCCGGTCGAGCGACCAGCCCGCCTTGACCAGTTCCATCGGCGTGATGTCAGCACCGGTCTTCACAAAGCCCCGCTCATCGCACACCATTTCCTTGGGCAGCCAACGCGTGTTCGGCGTTGCGCCGAGGAACAGGAACAGGAAGCGGCAATCGCAATGCCCCTCGGCGCCCGTCTCGCGGCAACGATAGGTCAGGCCCGCAAGCCCTTCTTCGCCGTGCAGCGCGGTGACGTCGGTCGATGGAATTATTTCGATATTCGGATGCTCTTCCAGCCGCTTGACGAGATATTCGGACATGGTGTCGCGCAGGCTCGACCGGCGGAAGATGACATAGACCTTGCGCGCAACGCTCGCGAGATAGATCGCGCCCTGCCCCGCTGAATTGCCCGCGCCGACGACGGTCACCTCGGCATTGCCGCAAAGCTGCGCCTCCATCGGCGTCGCGCCATAATAGATGCCGCGCCCTTCATAGGCCTCGATGCCGTCGATCGGCAGCCGCTGATATTGCGCCCCGCTGGCGACCACCACCGCGCGGCTGCGCAGCTTGCGCCCGTCGGCCAGATGCAGGCAATAGGCGTCTTCGTCGCGTGCGATAGACGCCGCGCGCACCGGCGCCACCAACCGCGCACCGAATTTCTGCGCCTGCACCGTCGCGCGCCGCGCCAGCTCGTTGCCCGAAATGCCGGTGGGGAAGCCCAGATAATTCTCGATCTTCGACGACGTGCCGGCCTGTCCGCCGGGCGCGAGCGAGTCGATTGCAATCACGGTCAGCCCTTCCGACGCGGCATAGACCGCCGCCGCCAGCCCGCCGGGGCCGCTGCCGACAACGATGACATCGGCGGTCGCGCCATCAGGCAACAGGTCTAGCCCGAGACCCGCCGCGAGTTGCTCGGGGGTCGGCTGGATCAGCACGTCGGCCGCGCCCAGGATAACCGCCGGCAATTGCGCCCCGGTCAGCCCGCGCTCGGCCATCAGATGCCCCGCGACCGGGCCGTCGGCGGGGTCGAACCAGCGATGCGCGACGCCGTGCTTCATCAAAAGGTCGCGCAGCGCATAGACGCTGCGATCCATCGCCGCGCCGATCACAATGGTCACCGCGAAACCGCGATGATTGCTGAACTCACGCCGCGCGGACAGGACACGAACGAAAATGTCCGAATAGTGCGAGTTGCCCGCGATCAGCCGCTGGAAATCGGGGTGGACGATGCGAAGAATCTCGCCGTCGGCGCCCATTTCGACGCGCGACAGATGCCGCTGCCCGGTCAGCACCGACAGATCGCCCGCGAACTGCCCGCGCTCCATCCAGCCGACGCGTTTGCGCCCCTCGTCGGTCGAGGCGAAGATGTCGGTGTGACCCGACAGGGTGATGATGCAATCGGGCGCCATCGCGCCTTCCTCGACGATAAGGTCACCCGCCTTGTGCGATTCGACCACGCCGAACGCCGTCAGTTCCTCGAGTTCCGCGTCGGTGAAATCAAAATTGACGTCGGAGCGGGAGACCATGACGAACGCGTCCTTTCGGGTTGGGGAATCGCACAATCCCTAGCGCGGACATACGGCTTTGTCTCGTTTTGCCCCGCTCGGCGCGCGCCGGCCCCGGTTCGCCCTTTATGTTACCGGACGATTACAAAATTGCGCGATAGGGTCTTTACAGGGGGGACCCCCCTCCATATATGCGCTCTCCGCTGCCCCAGGGGGACTTCCAATAACCGCAAGGCAGCCTTGTCGTTTACCGTTTAATTTTTGGGGGTCCCTTGAGTTGCACCAGCATCATAGCGCCCACGGGCTGATTCAGGCACTTTCGCCGATCGAACCTGTTACGCTTGTCCGCCCGCACGCCGCGCGGCGCGCAGCGCGTTTCTTCATCGAGCGATTTCCCGGCACGACCATGTACGCGGTCAAGGCGAATCCCTCGCCCGACCTGCTGCGCGTGCTGTGGGATTCGGGAGTCACGCATTTCGACGTTGCCTCGATCGCCGAGGTGCGGCTGGTCGCGCGCGAACTGCCGCAGGCGACGCTTTGCTTCATGCACCCGGTGAAGGCCGAGGAAGCGATTTCCGAAGCCTATTGGAAGCATGGCGTGCGCACCTTCTCGCTCGACACGATGGACGAGCTCGAGAAGATCGTCCGCGCGACCGAAGGCGCTGCCGATCTGAACCTGCTCGTGCGTCTGCGCGTTTCGTCCGACCATTCGAAGCTCAGCCTCGCCGCCAAGTTCGGCGCCGAGGCCGATGAGGTCGTCGAACTGCTGATGGCGACTCGCCAGGCGGCCGACGCGCTCGGCATCTGCTTCCATGTCGGCAGCCAGGCGATGACCCCGCACGCTTATGCGCAGGCGATGGAGCGCGTCCGCGCCGCGATCGTCGCGGCGTCGGTCACGGTCGACATCATCGATGTCGGCGGCGGCTTCCCCTCGACCTATCCGGGCATGGAGCCCCCGCCGCTCGACGCCTATTTCGAGACGATCCAC
The DNA here is from genome assembly GCF_036675685.1 of Sphingopyxis sp. Classification (GTDB taxonomy): domain Bacteria; phylum Pseudomonadota; class Alphaproteobacteria; order Sphingomonadales; family Sphingomonadaceae; genus Sphingopyxis. The sequence goes on along the minus strand of NZ_JAKFEM010000022.1, from coordinate 68,948 downwards.
CGCAGCTTCGAAAGCCTGCCGATCAGCTATTCCGCCGAACTCTGGTGCGAGCCCGGCCGCGCGCTGTCGGCCGAATATAGCTCGCTGATCGTCCGCGTCGAAAAACGCCGCGGCGACGAACTCTACATCAACGATGGCGCGTACGGCGCGCTGTTCGACGCCGCGCACGTCGGCTGGCGCTTCCCGGTCACGCTGCAGCGCGATGCCGGCAGCGATGCCGAGATGGTGCCGTTCAGCTTCTATGGCCCCACGTGCGACGACCTCGACCATATGGCCGGTCCCTTCTTCCTCCCGGCCGACATCAAGGCGGGCGATTTCATCGAGATCGGTATGCTCGGCGCCTATGGCTGCGCGATGCGCACCAAGTTCAACGGCTTCGGCGCCGAGGAAACCCACGTCGTCAGTGACGAACCGATGGCGAGCCTCTACACCGGCGAAGTCGAACAGGAACGCCGCACCGCGACGGTGACCAAGCTGTTCTGATCCATCGAGGGGCGGGTCCCGACCGGCCCCTCCTGCGACCCGCTCAGCCGCAGTCGATCTCGCCCTTCATGATCGGAACGCAGGTTCCGCGCAGCGTCGCCCGAATACCGTCGGGTGTCCGGCGAGCGGTGACGTCGAGCAGGCTAGGCCGCCCCATCTCGACGCCTTGGTGGATTTCGAACCGGGCCTCATCGGTGCCCGGCTCCAGCGACAGGAGCAGGCAGGCAAGCGGCGCATTCGCGCTGCCGGTCGCGGGGTCTTCCCACGTTCCTGCGAGCGGCGCGAACATACGTGCGCGAAGCGTGCGCCGGTGTTTGCAATAGACATGGACCGACATCCGCGTGCCGAACTGCGGATGCGCAGCCAGCGCGTCGCGGAACGCCGCCAGATCGGGATCGCACCGCGACAAGGCCGCTTCGCTCAGTTCGGCAATCACATAGGGGTTGCCGACCGACGCCAGGATCGGCGGATGGCTGGTCACGACAATATCGCCCGGCGCGAGCCGCAGCATGCTCGCAACGACCTCGGGCGCCACCGTTTCACCAAGGTTGAGCGGTTGCGGCGCGGCAACCGTGGCGCCAAGAGGGGCGCCCTCGGCATTACGCTCGATCTTTATCTCCACGGTCCCTGCAGGGATCTCGAAGGTCACGGTCGCGAGGCCCGGGTCGGCGGCAGCAAGGACGAACGCGGTCCCGACCATCGGATGCCCGGCGAAGGCCATTTCCTCGGTGCGGTTGAAGATGCGCACGCGCGCCGTGTGTGCCGGGTCGGCGGGCGGGAGGACGAAGGTCGTCTCGCTCAGGTTGAACTCCGCTGCCACCGCCTGCATCGCCCGATCGGAAAGGCCTTCGCCGCCCCTCACGACCGCGAGCGGATTTCCGCCGAACCGGGTTTTGGTGAACACATCAACGGTCGAAAAGGGCAGCAGGGACATGGCACGGGCTCCGTTTGATTCGGGCCGACAGTTGACACATAGTTCGTTGATTGGCAAATTACCGATATGACCGATGCTGAACTGTTCCGCGCGCTGGGAAACGAGCGTCGCCTTCAAATCCTCGCCTGGCTCAAAGACCCGCGGGCGCATTTCCGCCCCCAGGTGGACGGCGATCTGGTCGATGACGGCGTGTGCGGGCAATTGATCGCCGAAAAACTTGGCATCAACGCCTCGACGCTCAGCGAACATATGCGTATCCTGCAGGGCAGCGACCTCGTCATCGCAAAGCGCATCAAGCAATGGACATTCTACCGCCGCAACGATGAAAGGCTGCGCGCGCTAGCGGCGGTGGTCGGGACGATCTAGGGTCCAGCCATGCAAATTTTGGAATAGCCTGACCGAAGGGCGCCGCTAGATTGCCGGATCCATGCAGCCCTTTCATCATCTCCTCGCCAATAATCTGATCGCCAACATCACCAATTTCACGGTGTGGTTCGCGCTGACCTTCTGGATCTTCCTCGAAACCCGGTCGGTGTTCGCGACGGGGATGATCGCGGGCATCTATCTCGTGCTCACGGGCGCGCTCGGCATATGGTTCGGCAGCCTCGTCGATCATCATCGCAAGCGGGGCATGATGCTTCTGTCCAGCCTCGCTTCGCTGGCGATTTACGGACTGGCGCTCGGCGCCTTCCTCGTCGATCCCGACATTCGCGCCGCCAGGGTACCCAGCCTGTCCCTCTGGCTGTTCGTCCTCTTGACGATGCTCGGCGTCATTGTCGGCAACATTCGCATGATCGCCCTACCGACGCTCGTCACCCTGCTCGTTCCCGAGGACCGGCGCGACAAGGCGAACGGGCTGGTCGGCATGGTCAGCGGCATCGGATTTCTTACCACCTCGGCGATCAGCGGCTTCCTCGTCGCGTGGGGCGGGATGGCCGCGACGCTCGTCTTCGCGCTGGTCTTTTCACTCTGCGCAGCGCTGCACCTTCTGTTCGTCCACGTCGACGAGCCGCGCGCTACCGGCGAACATGGCGCACCGAAGCGGATCGACCTGGCCGGAACCTTTCGCCTCGTCATCGGCATTCCGGGGCTTTTCGCGCTGATCCTCTTTGCCGCATTCAACAATCTGCTCGGCGGCGTCTTCATGGCGTTGATGGACGCCTATGGCCTGTCGCTGATGGCGGTCGAGGAGTGGGGATTGCTCTGGGCTTTCGTCTCCTGCGCCTTCATCCTCAGCGGCGCCGTGATCGCGCGCACGGGGCTGGGTGCGAACCCGGTGCGAACGCTGCTTCTCGTCAACCTGATCGTCTGGGCCGTCGCCGCGGTGTTCACCGTCCAGTCGTCGATCCTGTTGCTGACGGTCGGCTGCTTCATCTGGCTTTTCCTCGGCCCCTATGCCGAGGCGGCAGAGCAGACGACGTTGCAGAAGGTCGTGCCCTTCGAACGGCAAGGCCGTGTTTTCGGTTTCGCCCAGTCGGTCGAACTCGCCGCCTCGCCGCTGACCGCTTTCTTCATCGCCCCGCTCACCCAGTTCATCTTCGTGCCTTTCATGACCGACGGTGCGGGTGCGGCGGCGATCGGCGACTGGTACGGACGCGGCCCCGAACGCGGTATCGCGATCGTTTTCACGATCACGGGCCTGCTCGGCATCCTCGCGACATTTGTGGCTTTCCGGTCGCGATCCTATCGCCAGATATCGGCGGCCTATGCGACCGGAACCGAGGCTGTTCCCGCAAAATAGCGCCGCCGGTCAATCGCCTCTTCCGTTTCACTTCGCAATCATTCTATCCTCTCGCCAAGATCAACGAGAGGACACCGCATGGCCGCCAAGATTTCCGGGACTGTCCGATCGGCAAAACCGGCATGAGGATGCTCGAGGGCATCCGCATCGTCGATCTGACGACGGTCATCTTCGGCCCCTATGCGACGCAGATGCTCGCCGACCTCGGCGCCGAGGTGATCAAGGTCGAGACGCCGGGTGTCGGCGACGTCTCGCGCTATCTGGGCAACGGCATTCCCGACCCGACGATGGGGTCGATCCACCTCACCGTGAATCGCGGCAAACGATCGATCGCGCTCGACCTCAAAAAGCCCGAGGACGCGGCGGTTTTAAAAGACCTTATCGCGACCGCCGACGTCTTTTTCCACAATGTCCGCGGCAAGGCGATTGCGCGGCTGGGCTTCGACTACGCGGGCTGCAAGGCGATCAAGCCCGACATCATCTATGTCCATGGCACCGGTTTCGGACAGGACGGCCCCTATGCCGACCTCCAGGCCTATGACGACGTCATCCAGGCCGCGACCGCGACGACCAGCCTGCTGCCGCGAGTCGATGGCGACCCGCGCCCGCGCTACCTCCCATCGCTGATCGCCGACAAGATCGCGGGCCAGTTCGGCGCGCAGGCGATCCTCGCCGCGCTCGTCCATAAGCTCAGAACCGGCGAAGGACAGCAGGTCGAGGTGCCGATGTTCGAATGCTTTGCGTCGTTCATGCTGGTCGAACATCTGCGCGATGCGACGCTCGACCCGCCGATCGGCCCCGCGGGCTATCCGCGCCAGCTCGATCCGACGCGCCAGCCCTTCCCGACCCGCGACGGCTATCTCGCGATCGTCCCCTACACCCCCGAATCGACAGCACGGCTGATGGATCTGCTCGGCAGCACGGGCCTTACCGAAACGCCCGAGTTCGAAGCCGCCAAGGCAAAGGGGCAGCATATGCCGATCGTCTATACCGAGATCGCCCGCAAGACCCCCGCGAAGACCACCGCCGAATGGCTCGCGCTGTTCGTCGCGAACGATATTCCGGCAATGTCGGTCCGCGATCTCCAGGATATCGAGGAAGACCCGCATCTCGCCGCCACCGGCTTCTTCCGCCGCCGCGAGCATCCCGATGTCGGCGGATTCCACGAAATGCAGCCGCCGGTGAAATATGGCGCGGCGCCGGCGCGCGACCTTGGATTTGCCCCGCGCGTCGATGGCGATGGCGCCGCGATCCGCGCCGAACTGGACGGCAGACGCGGCTGAACTCGGCCGTTGCATATTGGCGGCGGCGCCGTAGCATCGCCGCAAACAATCAGGGGGAATATCATGCCTGAAAGCCTGCTCGCACCCGGCGCGGTCCTCGCGCTGTGGACATTGATCATGCTCGGCTGGGTAGCGGCAACGCGTTTCGGCGCGATGGCGAAGGCCGGCATCGATCTGAAAGCGGCACCGCCCGGCGGGCGCGGCGTCGATCTTGAAAGCGTACTGCCGCCGCTGACCAACTGGAAATCGCACAATTATACACACCTGCTCGAACAGCCGACGCTCTTTTATGCGGTGACCCTGTTCCTGCATCTTTCGGGCGGCAGCACCGACCTGACGCGCGGGCTGGCATGGACCTATGTCGTGCTGCGCATCGTCCACAGCCTTTGGCAGGCCACCGTGAACCGCATTCCGATACGCTTTGCCATCTTCGCGCTCGCGACATTCTGCCTGTTTGCGTTGTCGGTGCTGGCCGTGATCGCCACATTGGGTTGAGGGGAAGAGAATATGGAAAACAATGCGATTCTGGGTCCGGTCGCGACGCTTGCGCTGTGGTCGATGATCATGTGGGTGTGGATGTACGCGACGCGCATCCCCGCAATGCAGCGCGCCAAGATCGACGCGGCGAAAATGGTCGGCGGCACCGGAAAAGGCCTCGACGATGTCTTGCCGCCCGAGGTCCAGTGGAAGGCGCACAATTATAATCATCTGATGGAACAGCCGACGGTCTTCTATGCCGTTGCGCTGGCGCTCGCGATCGGGGGCATGGGCGGCGGACTCAACGCGCAGATCGCCTGGGCATATGTCGCGCTGCGCATCGTCCACAGCCTGATCCAGGTAACGGTCAATCGCGTGATGTGGCGCTTTGGCGTGTTCGCGCTGGCAAGCCTCGCGCTATTCGCGCTCTGCCTGCATGCGTTCATGGGCTTTGTTGTGCACTGATTACCGGCTGAAGCGTGCCGCCAGTTCCACATGGGTCGACCAGCGGAACTGGCCGACGGGCTGCACCCAATCGAGCGTGTAACCACCCTCGACCAGCATCTTCGCGTCGCGCGCGAAGCTCGCGGGATTGCAGCTGACATAGGCGATAACCGGCGTCGTTGACGCCGCGAGCTGCTTCACCTGATCTTCGGCCCCAGCGCGCGGCGGATCGAGGATGACCGCGCCGAAGCGGCCCAGCTCGGTAGGCACCAATGGGCGGCGAAACAGGTCGCGATGTTCGGTTGCGACAAGCGCGCGGGCGCGGTTGGCGGCTCCCGTCAGCGCCGCAATCGCATCGCGCGCGCCCTCGGCGGCATAAATCTTCCGCCCGCCCTGCACCGACAGCGCGAACGTGCCGACCCCCGCGAACAGGTCCGCCACCGCCCCGGCATCGCCGATCGCTTTGGTCACCGCATCGACCAGCGCCGCCTGCCCCGTCGTCGTCGGCTGCAGAAAGGCAAAGGGCGGCACTTCGACCGTGACATCGCCAAAGCGCATCGTCGGCGGCTCGGGTTGCCAAAGAATTTCAAGGCCATCGCCCTGGTCGATCGCGAAACGCGCAAGCTTGTGCGCGCCGGCAAAATCCTGCAGCGCCATCGCGGCATCGAGCCCCTCGGCCTTCACGCCTTCCAATATCAGCTCGACGCCCTGGTCGAGCATCTGCAGCTTGACCTTCACCGGGCGGCGCTGCTGCGCAATCATCGTCAGCAATTCGCGCACCGGCGCGATCAGCGCGAAGAGTTCGGGAAGCAGCAGCGGGCACATCCGCATATCGACGATCTGGTTGCTCTGCGCGGCGTTGAACCCGATCGCGACCTGCTTGCCCGTCCGGAGTGCAGTCAGCGCGGCGCGGCGGCGGCTCTGCGGGGGCGAAAGCTGCGCGGGCAGCACCTCACCGAAAGGGACCTCCTGCCCTTCCAGCCCGCCAACCACGCGGTCGCGCACGAACTCGGCGAGTGCAGGTTCGGCGACATGCTGCAACTGGCAGCCGCCGCATTTGCCGAAATGGCGGCACGGCGGTTCGGTCCGGTTCGGGCCGGGGATGATGATCCCGTCGTCGCGGACACGATCACCCGGAACGCCGCCCGCCACATGGCGGCCGTCGCCCGTCACGCCATCGCCGCGCGCGGCGATGCGCTCGATCAGCGCAGCTTCACTCATTTCATTCCCTAACCAGATCGTCGGCGACAAGGCCGGGGCCTATACGCGCGGCCTGCGCGATATGCCACCCCACGGCCGCGACGGCGGCGTCGAAGGTATCGCCGCCACGCGCCAGCATCGCGCCGCATGCGCCCGCGAGCACATCGCCGGTCCCCGCTGTCGCCAGCCATGGGCTGCCGGGCCAGGCGGCCGCAACGCGTCCATCGGGCGCCGCGATGATCGTGTCGGCGCCCTTGTAGATGATGACGGCCTGCGTCCGCATCGCGGCTGCCTTCGCGCGATCGATCTTGCTGCCGTAAAGTTGCGGAAAGGCGCGCGCGAACTCGCCCTCGTGCGGCGTCAGGATCGCCTTGCGCGGCGTTTCGGACAGACGTGGCAGCGCCGCCACAATCGCCGCGGCGTCGAGTACGAGCGGTTTGCCCGAATCAAGCGCCGCCTCGACGTCGAAAAGCAGTTCATCGCCCGCCGGGAACCCCGATCCGATCACGACCGCGCCGACGCGCGGATCGTCGAGGCGCTCGCCGAACCGTTCGTCACTCTCGGCGATAATCGCCGAAAAAGGTGCGCGCACACTACCTTCAAGCACGACATACCCCGCCCCCGCCCGCTGCGCCGCTGCGGCCGTCAGCCCAGCGGCACCGCGCATCGGCCCGGCAAAGACCAGCACCATCCCGCGGGTGAATTTATGCGCCGTCGCATCGGGCTTCGCGGTGTGCGATCGCGGCAGCGTTCGCATCGCGTCATTCGCGACAATATTGATCGGCGCGAGCAGCACGCGGCCGCATGTCGACGCTGTTGGCAGCAGCACATGCGCGGGCTTCAGTGCACCGAGCGCCAGTGTCACATCGGCGGGCAGCGGCGGCATCCACTCGGCGGCGCCATCGCCGTCGACACCGCTCGGGACATCGACGGCAAGAATGCGGCGATCGGCAAAAGAGCGCAGGGTCGCCGCCAGATCATCCGCGATCGGCCGCGAAAGGCCGACGCCGAACAGTGCGTCGACAATCAGTGGCGCGTTCCTCGTCCTGCCGTCCAGCGTCTCGACCGGCCCATCCCAGCGCGCCCGCGCCGCGCTGGCAAGCTTGGTCGCGGGCTCGGCCAGCGCCGTCACGCGCACGGTCGCTCCGCGCGCCGCGAGCAGGCGCGCCGCGACATAACCGTCGCCGCCATTGTTGCCGGGGCCGCACAGGATCAGGATCGGCGCGCCCGCTGCCATCCGCCACGCGGTATCGGCAACAGCGGCGCCCGCATGATCCATCAACTCGGACAGCGAGGTGCCTTGGACCGCACAAGCGGCCTCGGCCTCGCGCATCGCGGCGCTGGTCAGGATCGGGGCGTTGGCGGGAACGGACATCGCCGTTTCCCTAGCATGATTTCCGCTATTTCGCGCCGCCCGTATTGGCGGGCAGGCGATAGCGATCGTTGCCCACTGCCACTTCGATCACATTGTCGCCGACGATGCTGACTTTCGCGGGTTCGGCGCCGTCGGCCGACACGACGCCGCGCCCGTCGGTGGTAATCTGTAGGCGGCGGTAGCCGACATTGCTGCGCCCGACGACCAGAATCGCCCCTTCGGCGCCGCTCATTTCCTCGACGGTGCAGGTGCGGTCGAACAGCTTCGCGCCCTCGAGCGCACATTCGATACGGCCATTCTCGGCGGCTTCGCGCGAACCGCGCGCTTCGGCTTCGGCGAGTTCGCCATTGTCGGGCGCGCCGCTGCACCCCGCGAGCAGCAAGAGCGGCAGGATCGCGCCCCGTTTCGATATCATCCCTTGCCCCCCCTTTGGCCCTGTTTGGCGAGCTGCGACAGGTCGCGCACCGCGCCGCGCGCAGCGCTCGTCGTCATCGCAGCATAGGCCTGAAGTGCTACCGAAACCTTGCGCGGGCGCGGCTTGGCCGGCTGCCATGCGGCGTCGCCCTTCGCTTCCATCGCGGCGCGGCGCTCGGCGAGAACGCTATCGGAGACCGCGAGCTCGATCGTGCGCTTCGGAATATCGATCTCGATAAGGTCGCCATTTTCGACGAGACCGATCGTACCGCCCTCGGCGGCTTCGGGCGAAGCATGGCCGATCGACAGCCCCGACGTGCCGCCCGAAAAACGTCCGTCGGTGACCAGCGCACACGCGGCACCCAGCCCCTTCGACTTGAGGTAGCTCGTCGGATAGAGCATTTCCTGCATCCCCGGCCCGCCCTTCGGCCCTTCGTAACGGATGACGACGACGTCGCCCGCTTCGACCTGCCCGGTGAGGATACCCGCGACCGCGGCATCCTGGCTTTCATAAACCTTCGCGGGACCCGAGAATTTCAGGATCGATTCGTCGACGCCCGCGGTCTTCACGATACAACCGTCGAGCGCGAGGTTGCCCGACAGCACCGCAAGCCCGCCGTCCGTGCTGAACGCATGTTCGGCCGAGCGGATTACGCCGCTTGTCCGATCGAGATCGAGCGAGTCCCAGCGTCGGTCCTGGCTGAACGCGACCTGCGTCGGCACCCCGCCGGGCGCCGCCATGAAGAATTTCTGCACGTCGGGGTCGTTGGTGCGCGATATGTCCCATTTGTTGAGCGCATCGCCCAGCGTCGCGCTGTGTACCGTCGGCAGATGCGCGTGGAGTAGTCCCGCGCGCTCGAGCTGGCCGAGGATCGCCATGATCCCGCCGGCGCGGTGGACGTCCTCCATATGGACGTCGCTCTTCGCCGGCGCGACCTTCGACAGGCACGGCACGCGGCGCGACAGTCGGTCGATGTCGGTCATGGTAAAATCGACCCCCGCCTCGAAGGCCGCGGCCAGCAGGTGAAGCACGGTATTGGTCGATCCGCCCATCGCGATGTCGAGGCTCATCGCATTCTCGAACGCCTCGAAGGTCGCTATATTGCGCGGCAACACGCTGTCGTCGTCTTCCTCATAGTGCCGCTTGCACATCTCGACGACGATGCGACCGGCGCGCAGGAACAGCTCCTTGCGGTCGGCGTGGGTGGCGAGCGTGGAGCCATTGCCGGGCAGCGAGAGCCCCAGCGCTTCGGTGAGGCAGTTCATCGAGTTCGCCGTGAACATCCCTGAGCATGAACCGCAGGTCGGGCACGCCGCGCGCTCGATCTCGGCCACTTCCGCGTCGGTATATTTCTCGTCGGCGGCGGCGACCATCGCGTCGACCAGATCGAGCGCGACTTCCTTACCCTTCAGAATCACCTTGCCCGCTTCCATCGGCCCGCCCGAGACGAAGACAACCGGAATATTGATCCGCAGCGCCGCCATCAGCATGCCCGGGGTGATCTTGTCGCAGTTCGAGATGCACACCATCGCGTCGGCGCAATGCGCATTGACCATATATTCGACCGAGTCCGCGATCAGGTCGCGCGAGGGCAGCGAATAGAGCATGCCGTCATGCCCCATCGCGATGCCGTCATCGACCGCGATCGTGTTGAATTCCTTGGCAACCCCGCCCGATGCCTCGATCTCGCGCGCGACCATCTGCCCCAAGTCCTTGAGGTGGACATGGCCCGGCACGAACTGGGTGAAGCTGTTGACCACCGCGATGATCGGCTTGCCGAAGTCGCTGTCCTTCATTCCCGTCGCGCGCCATAGCCCGCGGGCACCGGCCATATTGCGGCCATGGGTGGTGGTACGCGAACGATAAGAAGGCATTTAACAGGCTCCGAGAAATATTATTTCACAAAATGGCGACTGCGTGCGCGTCTACACGCCTATTTAGCGATGTTCAATGTTACTTTCTTGCACATGCGCGCCAGCCGTTCGGCGAACAGCGCCTGTCCCGCCGCATCGCCGACCAGATCCTGCCGCATCTCGATCCCGACATAGAGAATGCCTTCACCCTCGGCATGGCGGTTCATCGTCGCGTTGAGCAGCTTGCCCGAATAGGGCTGCTGATCGCCGACGGTCATCCCCTCGGCCTCCAACGCGGCAATCGCGGTAGCCGCGAGCCGGTCGTCGTCATTATAGAGCACCCCGACATGCCACGGCCGCGCCTGATCGGGGTGGCTCGCCAGCGACGGCGTGAAGCTGTGCAACGACAGGATCATCGCCGGGCGATGCGCCGCGATCGTCGCGGCGATATGGTCATGATAGGGCCGGAAAAAGCGCGCGAGCCGCGCCTCGCGCGCGGCTTCATCGAGTGCGTTGCCCGGAACCGCATGTCCGTCGCTCGCAATCGGCAGCACCCCCGGCGCCGCTTCCTCGCGGTTACAATCGACGACGAGCCGCGACACGCCGCCAAGGATCGCGGCGTCGACCGCGCCGCTTTCGACCAGCAGCGCTGCGACCTCGGCAACCCCGATGTCGATCGCGATATGGTTCGCCAGCAGCGCAGCATCGATGCCAAGGTCGATGTCGTCCGGAACAAACGCCGAGGCATGATCGGCGATCAGCAAAATGCCGCCGGCGCGCGCGCCGCCGAGCTGGCGCCACGCCTCGCTCATCGCAGCGCCCCCGCCATCAGCCACCAGCCCGGATGTTTCTCCGCAAGGATGGCCGCCGCCGCGTCGCGGTCGGCGGCGGCGTCGAACAGCGCGAAACAGGTCGCGCCCGACCCCGACATGCGGAACAGCCACGGCCTGAGCCCACCCAGCTCGGTCAGGACATCGGCCACCGCCGGGCACCCTGCGGTCGCCGGGCGCTGCAGATCGTTGCGCCCCGCGAACAGCTGCGCCCGCAGATCGGCGCCGGTGAACAGCGGCCCGCGATCGATCCCGTCCCATGCCGCAAAGACCGGCCCCGTCGCGACCGGCTGCCGCGGATTGACCAGCAGCACCGGCGTCGCCGCCAGCCGCAATTCGGGAACCGCGCTCAATTGCTCGCCGACGCCGAGACCGAGGCACGTTGCGCTCGCGACGCACGCGGCGATGTCGGCGCCGAGCGGCCCGACGAGCCGCGCGAGTTGCTCGTCGCCCAGTTCGGGCAGGAAATGCCGCCGCACCAGCCGCGCCATCGCCGCGGCATCGGCCGAACCGCCGCCGATCCCCGCCGCCACCGGCAATTTCTTCGTCAGCGTCACCGCGAGCGCTGGCACCCGGTCGGCGCCATAGCGGCTGCGCAGCAGCGTCAGCACCTGCATCACCAGATTGTCGCCGCCCGTGCTCAGCCCCTCGGCGAACTCGCCGTCGATCGCCAGGCTGTCGGTATCGGCAAATTCGGCCTCGATGGCATCGCCGTCGTCGACGAAAGCGAAAAGCGTCTCGATGTCATGATAGCCGTCCGCGCGCCGTCCGCGGACATGCAGCGCGAGGTTGATCTTCGCCCAGCCGGTGTCGCGATAGGCGGTCACGGCGCGGTGTTGGCGGGGGTCAGCCCGTCGCGCAGCTTCGCTTCCAGCCGCGTCGCCATCTCGGCCTCCGCGAGCAGCGCGGCGGCGCGCCAATTATATCGCGCCTGGAACTTCTGCCCCGCCTGCCAATAGGCATCGCCGAGATGCTCGACGATCACCGCATTGTCGGGTTCGCCGCGCTGTGCCTTTTCAAGCATCGTCACGGCATCGTCGGCGCTGCCGGTCAGGAAATAGGCCCAGCCGAGCGAGTCCGTGATGCTCGCATTCTGCGGCTCCTGTGCCCATGCCGCCTCGATCCGCGCCAGCGATTGCTTCACATCCTTGCGCCGCTCGAGCGCCGAATAGCCGGCGAAGTTCAATATGCTCGCATCGTCGGGACGCAGCTTTACCGCCTTTTCCATCAAAGGCTCGGCTGCATCCCAGTCGCCGGCCTGCAACAAAAGCTCGGCGCGGGCGATCAGCAAGGTGCCGCGTAGCGACCGGTCGCCTTCATCGTCGCCGAGCGCGGCGTCGAGGCGCTCATAAGCACGCGCGGTCGCCTTCGGATCGTCCGCTCGCCGCGCAATATCGGCAAGTCGCACCAGCAGGCTGCGCGGAGGTTTATCGTCGGCCGCGGCGGACTCGGCCAGCTTCGCTGCCCCCGGCAGGTCGCCGGCGTCGGCCATCAGCTCAGCGCGCCGCATCGCGAGCACCGGCGGCAGCACGGTGCGCCCGGTGCCGAGCAGCGCCATCGCCTCGGCTTGCTGCCCATTGCGGTCGAGCGCCTCGACCAGCGTCGCGCGAACCGCCCAATCCTGATCGTTCAGCCAGTGCGCGGCGCGCGCGAACAACAAAGGCACTTTCGAGCCGCCATTCGGCGTGCGCGCGAGGCCATCGGCGAGCAGCCCGAGCCACTGCGCCGCACCGGCGCGCGGAGTCGAAACGGGCTGGTCGGGCAGCAACAGCATCGGATCCTCGCGCTGCCCCGATGCAAGCGCGATGCGGCCGCGCAGCCGTTCGGCTGCGCCGCGCTCGCCCGCTTTGTCGAGCGTCGCCGCGAGCCGAAGGCCGACGAGCTGGCTCGTCCGATCGGTGAGCGTGATGCCGTCGGTCAGCGTCGCCGCCTCGCCCGCGCGCTGCGTCGCGATCTGCACCAGCGCGACCTGGAGCGACAGCGCAGGTTCGGGACGCGTCTGGCCCGCTGCAGCAAGCAGATGGCGTTCGGGCAGTTTCTCGCGCGCGCCGACGTCGATCCAGGCGTTGATCGTCGGCAGGATCAGCCGCGCGATCGTGTCGGCCCCCGCCTTGGCGTTGCGCCCTGCCATATATTCGCGCGCGGCCTTCCAGTCCGAGCGGCGCATTGCGTCGACCATCAGCACCAGCTGGGCATCGAAACGGCGGTCGCCAGCGGTCCACAGCCGGAGCGCCGCCGCGCGCGCAGAGGCCAAGTCACCCGCCTGGATCGCCTGTTCGAGCATCCGGCCGCGCACTCCCGGCAGCTCGGGCGCGAGGCTCGACACAGCGGTGAGCGCCGACAGCGCCGCCGCAGGCTCGCCACCTTCCTCCGCCAGCCGCGCCCGTACCAATGCGTTCAGTGCTGCGCCGCCGTCGTCCGCGGCCTGCGCGGGCAAAGCCACCGCAAGCGCGCCGACGGCCAACAGGAAACGCACGGGGTTACATGTTCGGATAATTGGGGCCTCCGCCGCCTTCGGGGGTGACCCAGTTGATATTCTGGGTCGGGTCCTTGATGTCGCACGTCTTGCAATGGACGCAATTCTGGGCGTTGATCACGAATTTGGGATCGCCCTCGGCCTCGCCGACGATCTCATAGACGCCCGCCGGGCAATAGCGTTGCGCGGGCTCGTCATAGAGCGGCAAATTATAGGCCACCGGGATCGACGGATCCTTGAGCTGCAAATGGACCGGCTGGTCCTCCTCGTGATTGGTGTTCGAAACGAACACCGAAGAGAGACGGTCAAAGGTCAGCACGCCGTCGGGTTTCGGATAATCGGGTTTCGGCATGATGTCGGCCCGGTACAGGCTCTCATTGTCCGGATGATGCTTCATCGTGAACGGCATTTTGATCTTCAGCGTCTCGGCCCACATCGTAATTCCCGACAGGATCGTGCCGGCGAGGTCGCCCCATTTCTCGACGAGCGGCAGGACGTTGCGGACAACACTCAGTTCCTTCTTCACCCAGCTGTCGTCATAGGCCGCCTGATAGGCGTCGAGCGTGTCGCCGCCACGCCCCGCGGTCACCGCGGCAAAGGCCGCTTCGGCCGCCATCATCCCCGATTTCATCGCGGTATGCGTGCCCTTGATGCGCGGGACGTTGAGGAAACCCGCGCTGTCGCCGATCAGCGCGCCGCCGGGGAACGCGAGCTTGGGCACCGACTGATACCCACCGTCGCTGATCGCGCGCGCGCCATAGGACACGCGCTTGCCGCCTTTCAGGATCGCGGCGATCGCAGGATGCGTCTTCCACTTCTGCATCTCCTGGAACGGGGAGATGTGCGGATTGCGATAATTGAGCCAGGTCACGAAACCCAGCGCAACCTGCCCGTTCGCCTGATGATAGAGGAAACCGCCGCCATTGGCGTTTTCGTCGAGCGGCCAGCCCTGCGTATGGATGACCCGGCCGGCGGCGTGGTTCTCGGGCTTGATGTCCCAGAGTTCCTTGACGCCAAGGCCATAGACCTGCGGCTCGCAATCGGCGTCGAGCGCAAACTGCGGCTTGAGCATCTTGGTCAGATGCCCGCGCACGCCTTCGCCGAAAAAGGTATATTTGGCATGGAGTTCAAGCCCTGGGGCATAGTCCGCCTTGTGGCTGCCGTCGCGCGCGACGCCCATGTCGCCGGTCGCGACACCCTTTACCGAGCCGTCTTCATTATAGAGGATTTCCGCCGCCGGAAAGCCGGGAAAGATTTCGACCCCCAGCCCCTCGGCCTGTTCGGCGAGCCAGCGGCAGAGGTTGCCAAGGCTGCCGGTATAGGTGCCCTCGTTGTGCATGAAGGGCGGGGTGATGAATTCGGGCATGCCGAACTTTTTGGTCTTGGTCAGCACCCAATGCTGGTTGTCGTTCACCGGCACCTCGGCGAGCGGGCAGCCCTGTGTCCGCCAATCGGGCAAAAGCTCGTCGAGCGACTTCGGATCGATCACGGCCCCCGACAGGATATGCGCGCCGACCTCGGACCCTTTTTCGAGGATACAGACCGACAATTCGCTGCCGGCGTCATTCGCCAATTGCTTCAATCGGATCGCCGCCGAAAGCCCCGCCGGACCCGCACCGACGATGACCACGTCATAGGGCATCGATTCCCGTTCGCTCACCGCAATAACCTTTCTGCCGTCCCCGCGCCGACGTTCATCGCGTCGGGCGCTCATTCTGTCACGAATTGCGATGCCCGCCAATTGACGGGTCCGTCAACCACCTGTTTGGTGTAAATCGATGGGTGGGACTTATTCAGCCTTGCTGGCGGAAAGCACGTGCGACTGGTGGTCGCTTGCGGGCGTTGACGCGCTTGTCGGTGAGCAGCCGGCGGGCTGGCTTGTGTTGCCTCCCGCAAATGACGCTGCTGCCGCCAAACCGAAACAGGCGGCCATCGCCGAACCCGAGCAGCCACCGCTGCCCGCCGCACTGCAGCGTCAGGAAGCGCCAAAAGCGCCGGAACCAAAGGCCCCTGCGGTCTTCCCCGACGATTGGAATGATTTTCAGCACTGGCTCGCGACAAGCGACGATGTACCCGGCAGCCAATGGGATGCGCGCCGGGTGCTGCCGACCGGGCAGACCGAAGCGCCGCTGATGCTGCTCACCGCCTGGCCCGAAATCGACGACCAGCGCGACGGAAACCTGTTTTCGGGTTCGGCAGGCCAATTGCTCGATGCGATGCTGCAGGCGATCGGCCTCGCGCGCGGCGATTGCTATGTCGCCAGCCTCGCCGTGACCCGCCCTGCTGGCGGCCGCTGCGACGGCGAAGAGGCGGCGGAGCTCGAGCGGCTGCTTTGGCACCATTTGCGGCTCGCAAAACCCGGACGCCTTCTCCTCATCGGCGGCGACATCGTCCGCATGGCGGCTCAGACGACGCTTCCCGACGCCCGCGGAAAGTTACTCAATATTAACCAAGATGGCGGCAAGGTGGAGGCGGTGGCTGTGGCGCATCCCGCGATGCTGCTGGCCCGGCCCGCCCAGAAGGCGGCCGCCTGGGATAGCCTGAAACTGTTCAACCGGGGACGTTGACAGATGCAGAAGATGACCAAGACCTTCATTTCATGTGCGGTTCTCGCCGCTGCCTTCGCCGCGTCACCGGTCCTGGCTGCCGATGCCGGCGACCGCGACCTCGTAACCGCGCCGCAGACGGTGCCCAACATATTGTCGTCGAAGCAGAAGCAGCTCTACACACAGGTGCTCACCGCGATCCGCGGCCAGCGCTGGGCCGATGCCAAATCATTGCTCGACGGCGCAGACAACGGTGCGCTCACCGATTTCCTGCGCGCCGAACTGCTGACAGCACCGAACAGCCCGCGCGCCGAAGTCGCCGACATCATGCCGATCCTCTCGCGCTCGCCTTACCTGCCGCAGGCCGAACAGCTTGGCCGGCTTGCGACGAAGCGCGGTGCGACCGACCTGCCGACGCTGCCCTACCAGTCGCGGCTCGCCTGGGCCGGCAGCGCCCCGCGCCGCCTCGGCGCCGACGCGGTCAGCGGCGACCCCGCCGCCGCCATGCTCGCCAGCACGATTCCCGAACGGATCAAGAATGACGACCCGGCAGGCGCCGAAGCGCTGCTCAACGCCGCTGCCGATCGGTTGACCCCCGAGGCGCGCGACGAATGGCGGCAAAAGGTCGCCTGGTCCTATTATATCGAAAATGACGACGCCAACGCGCTGCGCCTCGCCAACGACTGCAGCGCGGGCAGCGGTGCCTGGTCGACGCAGGGCGCGTGGGTAAAGGGTCTCGCCGCGTGGCGCACCCGCGACTATCGCACCGCGCTGACCGCTTTCGACCGCGTCGCGAAGGAAGCGCCCGACAGCGAACTGCGCGCCGCGGCGCATTATTGGGCCGCGCGCGCCGCGATCGCGGCCGGCGAGCCTGCATCGGTGCAGACACGCCTGCGCGCCGCCGCCGCCAACGAGGAAACCTTCTACGGCCTGCTCGCCGCCGAAACGCTCGGCGTCGAGCCGAACCGCCAGCGCGAGAATGTCCGCGCCGACCGCAGCGCGTGGCGTGCGCTCGAAGACCTGCCCAACGTCCGCGCCGCGATGGCGCTCGCCGAGATTGGCGAGGATAAATATGCAGGCGCGCTGCTGCGTCACCAGGCGCTGATCGGCGACGCCCGGCAGCACGAACAATTGCTCGCGATCGCCGGCACGCTCAACCTGCCCGAAGTCCAGCTTTACCTCGCGCATAACACGCCGCAGGGGCGCAAGCCCGCCGCGCAGACCCGCTATCCGCAGCCCAAATGGGAGCCCAATGGCGGGTGGAAGGTCGACCCGGCGCTGGTCTTTGCCCACACGCTGCAGGAATCGCGCTTCCAGCGCACCGTCGTCAGTCCCGCGGGTGCCTTTGGCCTGATGCAGGTCCGCCCCGGCACCGCGCGCGACGTCGCGCGCTGGCGCGGCGACCTCGGGACGGGCGACCTGCGCATCCCCGCTGTCAACATGGATATGGGGCAGAGCTATCTGCAGTATCTCAGCAAGGATCCCTCGACCGGCGGCCTGCTGCCCAAGGTGATCGCCGCCTATAACGCCGGCCCCGCCCCCGTCGCGCGCTGGCAGTCCGAAATCCGCGATAATGGCGATCCGCTGCTCTATATGGAATCGATCCCCTATTGGGAAACGCGCGGTTATGTCGGCATCGTGCTGCGCAATTACTGGATGTACGAGGCGCAACAGGGCAAGCCCTCGGTCAGCCGCGCCGCGCTGGCGCAGGGCAAATGGCCGCGCTTTCCCGACGGCAAGGACCGGACGCGCCTGTCCTATGCCGGCGATCTCGCGAATGCCGATTGACGAAAGCCTTGTCTTCAAGCCCGTCCGTATCGCGGTCCTGACGATTTCGGACAGCCGCAGCGCGGCCGAGGACCGGTCGGGCGACAAGCTCGTGGAACTGCTCACCGGCGCGGGCCATATCCTCGCCGCGCGCGCGATCATCAAGGACGAGACGGCGCTGATCGTCTCGCGCCTCCACAACTGGATCGACGATCCGGAGGTCGATGTCGTCATCACCACCGGCGGCACCGGCCTGACGGGCCGCGACGTGACGCCCGAGGCTCTCCACCGCCTCGACGGCAAGGACATCCCCGGCTTCGGTGAGCTGTTCCGCTGGCTTAGCTACCAGACGATCGGCACCTCGACGATCCAGTCGCGCGCCTGCGCGGTCGTCGCGCGAGGCACCTATATCTTCGCGCTGCCCGGCTCGACCGGCGCGGTGACCGACGCGTGGGAGGGCATTTTGTCGACCCAGCTCGACAGCCGGCACAAGCCCTGCAATTTTGTGGAGCTGATGCCGCGGCTGATGGAATAGTGAACGGAAAACTCCACGTCGCCCCCGCGAAGGCGGGGGCCGCTGGAGATGTAGCGCAAGGCCGATAGCGGCCCCCGCCTTCGCGGGGGCGACGAATATGTTCTTTATTTGTTCTCGCCGGAAGCGTAGTCTCCGCCGATGGAATCATCCAAGCCCCTGCCACCGATTTCGGGACGCGGCGCGCCGACCAATCTACGCCCAACCCGCACCGGATCGGCCGAGCGCGTCCTCGATGGCGACTGGCTCGATGCCGTCGAGGACGTCGATGGCGACGCCCCGCCGTTGCGCACGACGGTCACGGTCGAGCACCCCAAGACCATCATTTCGCGCAATAAATCGCCCGACATCGGCTTCGACCGCTCGATCAACCCGTATCGCGGCTGCGAGCATGGCTGCATCTATTGCTTTGCACGCCCGACCCACGCCTTCCACGACCTGTCGCCCGGCCTCGATTTCGAAAGCAGGCTCTTCGCCAAACCCGACGCGGCAAAGCTGCTCCGCGCCGAATTGGCGAAGCGCGGCTATTCCGCGGCCCCGATCGCGATCGGCACCAACACCGACGGTTATCAGCCGATCGAACGCGAGTGGGGTATCACCCGATCGATCATCGAGGTGCTCGCCGAAACGCGGCACCCGCTGATCATCACCACCAAGTCCGACCGGGTGTTGCGCGACATCGACCTGCTCGCCGACATGGCGCGCGACAATCTGGTCGGGGTCGCGGTGTCGGTCACCACACTCGACCCCAAGGTTGCGCGCACGCTCGAACCGCGCGCGCCGCACCCGCGCCGCCGGCTGGCCGCGATACGCAAGCTGATCGACGCCGGCGTACCGACGCAGGTCAATATCTCGCCGATCATCCCCGCGATCACCGATCACGAGATCGAGGCGATCATGGCCGCCGCCGCCGAAGCCGGCGCGATCCGCGCCTCGTACATCTTGATGCGCCTGCCCTACGAGGTCGCGCCGCTCTTCCGCGCCTGGCTCGCCGCGCATTATCCCGACCGCGCCGACAAGGTGATGCACATGGTGCAGGACATTCGCGGCGGGCGCGACAACGACCCCAATTTCTTCACGCGCATGAAGGGCCACGGCGTCTGGCCGCAGCTGATCCGAACCCGCGTCAAGCGCGCGGCGCGCGAGCACGGCATGGACAGGAGTTTCCCGCCGATTCGCAGCGACCTGTTCAGGCCACCCGAGAGGGATGGGCAGATTGAGATGTTTTGAGTGCAAGCAACACATGCCGTTTGTCCTGAGGAGGGGCTGAGCGAAGTCGAAGCCCCGTCTCGAAGGACCAAGCGCCGCGCCAGCGTCCTTCGAGACGCCATTTCGACAAGCTCAATGGCTCCTCAGGACAAACGCATAAATTGGATCACGCAGCCGCCAGCGACTTCAGCTTATAGTCCTTATAATCGTCGCGGATCTGGCGCTTCAATATCTTGCCCGTCGCCGTATGCGGCAGTTCATCGACAAAGACGATCTCGTCGGGCAGCCACCATTTGGCCACCTTGTCTTTCAGATAGTCGACGATCGCCGCCTCACTCGCCTCGGCGCCCGGCTTTTTGACGATCAGCAGGATCGGCCGCTCGTCCCATTTGGGGTGATAGACCCCCACCGCCGCGGCTTCCTGCACCCCCGGCGCGCCCACCGCGGCATTTTCGAGCTCGATCGAACTGATCCACTCGCCGCCCGACTTGATCACATCCTTGGCGCGGTCGGTGATCTGCATGACCCCGTCGGGGTGCAGCACCGCGACGTCGCCGGTGTCGAACCAGCCGTCCGCATCGGCGGCGTCGGTGTCGGCCTTGAAATAGCGCTGGATGATCCACGGCCCGCGGCATTGCAGCCGCCCGCTCGTCACCCCGTCGCGCGGCAGCACATTGTCCTCATCGTCGACGATGCGCAGCTCGACGCCAAAGGGCGGGCAGCCCTGCCGGCAGACAACGTCGACCTGTTCGTCGAAGCTCAGCGCGTCCCAGTTCCACGGGCGCTTGCCCATCGTCCCGATCGGGCTGGTTTCGGTCATCCCCCACGCGTGACCGACGACGATCCCCGCTTTCATGAACCGCTCGATCATCGCGCGCGGCGCCGCCGATCCGCCGATGATCACGCGTTCCAGCTTGCCATAACCGATGCCCGTCGCATCCATATGCGCGAACATCGCGATCCAGACGGTCGGGACGCCGGCGCTGTGGGTGACACCCTCGTCCTGCATCAGGTCGCACAGGACCTGCGCGTCGTTGGTTGCCGAGAACACCAGCTTTGCGCCCACCGTCGCCGCTGCAAAGGGCACGCCCCAGCTGTTGGCATGGAACATCGGCACGATCGGCAGGATCACGCTGCGGTTCGACAGGCCGAACACGTCGGGCTGGATCTCGGTGATCGCGTGGATGACGTTCGAACGATGCTCGTAGAGCACGCCTTTGGGATTTCCGGTCGTCCCGCTCGTATAGCAAAGCCCCACCGGGTCGCGCTCATCGAGCGCCACCCATTCGAAGCTGCCATCCTCGGCGTCGACAAGATCGCGATACGATAGATAGCCGTCGCGCGCCGGCGCATCGAACAGCACAAAATGTTCGACCGTCGGCAATTGGGGGCGCAGCCGCTCGACGATCGGCAGGAACATCGCGTCGAACAGCAGCACGCGGTCGTCGGCATGGTTGATGATATAGATGAGCTGTTCGTCGAACAGCCGCGGGTTCACGGTGTGCAGCACCCCGCCCATGCCCGCGCTGCCGTACCAGCTGACGAGATGATGGCCGTGGTTCATCGCCAGCGTCGCGATGCGGTCGCCCTTCTGCATTCCCAACCGCGTCATCGCCGCGGCAAAGCGGCGCGCATCATGCCCCACATCGCCCCAGGTCGTTCGCGTCAGGCGGCCGTCGGCCCAGCGCGACACGATCTCGCGTCCCGCATGCTCGCGCGCGGCATGGTCGATCAGGCTGGTGACCAGAAGCGGCTGGCCCTGCATTCCGTACATCAGGCATTCCTCTCTTTTGTTTGCCCTAGGGATAAGGCGAGGAATGCGTTTTGCGCAAGCGTCAACGGGATCAGCGCGCGCGAAAGTCCTTGGGTGTAAACAGCGACAGCGCGGCTTCGCCGATCCCCGGCACCATTTCCAGCCGCGCGACGACGTCGGGGCCGAGGGCAAAGCCGCGGCCGAGGCTGACGCGGAGTTCGTCGCCGGTGTCCGGATCTTCGGTCAGAATGAAGACGCGGCCACGCGCATCGTCGCGGCGATCGAGCAGGCGCGCCATTTCCTCGATCGCGCCCGGCAACGCGACGCGGCACGTCAGCTCCAGCGCGGCGGTCGCGGCTATCTCGGCCAGCGGCTGCGCGCCGCGGACGGTGACGCGCGGCGTCTCCTCGCCTTCGAGCAGGTCGAGCTCGACGGCGAGGATCGCGCAGCCGCCATCGGCCGCGAGCGCTTCCAATATCTTGCTCGCCTGTTCGTCGAAACAGCTCGACTGGAACTGGCCGCTGCGGTCCGAGAGCGTCAGGTTGAGGAAACGATTGCCGCGCTGCGACACGCGTGGCCGTGCGCTTTCGACCATTCCCGCCATCGTCATCGGGATACGCGTTCCCGGCGTCATCTCGACATTGGTGCAGATGTCGCCATAGGTTCGCGCGCCGCGCGCCGCGACGATCGCCTCATATTGTTCGACCGGGTGCGCCGAGAAATAGAAACCGAAAGCTTCCTTCTCGCGCGTCATGCGCTCGGCGAGCGTCCAGGGTTCGGCCGCGGGCAGCTGCAGCATCGGCGCAACGTCGATGTCGCCGCCAAACAAACCACCCTGCCCCGTCGAACGCTCGTGCGCCGAGGCATTGGCGCAGGCGAGCAGGCTTTCGGCGCCAGCATAGGCGCGCGGCCGTTCGGGTTCGACGCCGTCGAACGCCCCTGCCCCCGCCAGCGCCTCGATCTGGCGCCGATTGAGCAGTTTCGGGTCGATGCGCGCGGCAAAATCGTCGAGGCTGGCGAAATCGCCGCGATCGCGCCGTTCTTCGACAAGCGCCTCCATCGCGCGTTCGCCGACACCCTTCAGCGCGCCGAGCGCATAGCGTACCGCGAGACCTCCACCGCTTTCGCCGACCGAGAAATCGGCTTCGCTTTCGTTGATCGACGGCGGTGCAACGACAATGTCCAGCCGCCGCATATCGTCGATAAAGATCGACAATTTGTCGGTCTGGTGGCTGTCGAACGACATTGACGCCGCAAAAAACTCATGGCTGTGATACGCTTTCAGCCATGCCGTCTGATAGGCGAGCAGCGCATAGGCGGCGGCGTGGCTCTTGTTGAAACCATAGCCCGCGAATTTGTCGATCAAGTCGAACAGCTCGTTCGCCTTCTTCGCGTCGATCTTGTTGTGCTCGGCGCAGCCCGCGACGAACGTCTCGCGCTGCGCATCCATCTCGGCCTGGATCTTCTTGCCCATCGCGCGGCGCAAAAGGTCGGCGCCGCCGAGACTGTAGCCAGCCAGGATCTGCGCCGCCTGCATCACCTGTTCCTGATAGACGAAGATGCCGTATGTTTCGGCGAGGATGCCCTCGAGCAAAGGATGCGGATAGGCGATCGCCTCGCGCCCGTTCTTGCGCGCGCCGAACAGCGGAATATTGTCCATCGGCCCCGGGCGATAAAGCGCGACGAGCGCGATGATGTCGCCGAAATTGGTCGGTTTCACCGCCGACAGCGTGCGCCGCATCCCTTCGGATTCGAGCTGGAACACCCCGACCGTCTCGCCGCGCTGGAGCAGTTCATAAACCTTGGGCGTCGCATCCGAGTCTTCCCACGGCAGCGCGTCGAGATCGACGTCGATCCCGCGCAGCGCGAGCAGGCGCTTGGCCTCCTTCAGTACCGACAATGTCTTCAGGCCGAGAAAGTCGAATTTCACGAGGCCCGCGCTCTCGACATATTTCATGTCGAACTGCGTCACCGGCATGTCCGAGCGCGGAT
The DNA here is from genome assembly GCF_036675685.1 of Sphingopyxis sp. Taxonomy (GTDB): domain Bacteria; phylum Pseudomonadota; class Alphaproteobacteria; order Sphingomonadales; family Sphingomonadaceae; genus Sphingopyxis. The sequence goes on along the minus strand of NZ_JAKFEM010000022.1, from coordinate 45,638 downwards.
CGCGATAGAGCGGGACGAGCTGGTCGAGCGGGCGGTCGCCGATGACCACGCCCGCGGCGTGGGTCGAACTGTGGCGCGGCAGGCCTTCCAATTGGCGCGCCATGTCGAACAGGCGGCGCACCCCGTCGTCCTGCTTATATTCGGTCATCAGCTCGCTGACACCATTGAGCGCGCGTTCGAGCGTCCACGGATCGGTCGGATGGTTGGGCACCAGCTTGGCGAGCCGGTCGACCTGGCCATAGCTCATCTGGAGAACGCGCCCGGTGTCCTTGAGCACCGCGCGGGCCTTCAGCTTACCGAAGGTGATGATCTGCGCGACGGTATCGCGGCCGTATTTCTCCTGCACATAGCGGATCACTTCGCCGCGCCGCGTTTCGCAGAAGTCGATGTCGAAGTCGGGCATCGACACGCGTTCGGGGTTGAGGAAGCGTTCGAACAGCAGGCCGAGCTTGAGCGGATCCAGGTCGGTGATCGTCAGCGCCCACGCGACCACGCTGCCTGCACCCGAACCGCGCCCCGGGCCCACCGGAATATCATGCGCCTTCGCCCATTTGATGAAGTCGGCGACGATCAGGAAGTAGCCGGGAAAGCCCATCTGCGTGATGACCCCGACCTCGAAGTCGAGCCGCTCGACATAGGTCTGGCGCTCTTCGTCGGTGAGGTCAGGATAATGGGCGAGCCGTGCATCGAGCCCGTCGCGCGCGTCCTGCGCGAGCTGCGCCGCCTCGCCCTCGCGGTCGCCGGCAAGGCTCGGCAGGATCGGGTCGCGCTTGGGCGCCATGAAGGCGCAGCGCTGCGCAATGACGAGCGTATTGCGCATCGCCTCGGGCAAGTCCGAAAACGCATCCTCCATCGCCTCGGCGGGCTTCAGCCAGGCTTCGGGGCTCGAAACGCGCCGGTCCTCGCTTTCGACATAGGCCGACTGCGCGATACACAGCATCGCGTCGTGCGCGGGATGGAATTGCGGTTCGACGAAGCTTGCGGGGTTGGTCGCCACCAGCGGCAGGGCGCGCACATAGGCCATGTCGATCAGCGCCTTTTCGGCCGCCATCTCGGTCGCATCGCCGCGCCGCGCCAGCTCGATATAGAGCCGTCCCGCAAACAGCGCTTCCAATTGCTCGACATAATCATCGGCCGCGGTCTTCTGTTCGCCCGCGAGCAAGCGCGCCAGCGCACCCTCGCCCCCGCCGGTCAGGCAGATCAGCCCGTCGGTCTTGCCCGCCAGGTCGGACAGCGTGACATGCGGGTCCTGCTCGATCGGCCGATCAAGATGCGCCGCCGACACGAGCGCGCAGAGATTCCCATATCCGGCCTCATCCTGCGCATAAAGCGCGAGCCAGTCGATCAGCGGTGCCCCATTGGCCATCCGTTGCCCCGGCCGCGCAACGCTGAGCAGCGCACCGACGACCGGCTGCACCCCCGCGGCCTTGCACGCCTCGCCGAACGCCATTGCACCGTAAAGCCCGTTGCGGTCGCAGATCGCGATCGCGGGAAACCCGCGGTCGCGCGCGGCTTTCGCAATCGCCTTGGGCTCGATCGCCCCTTCCAGCATTGTGTAGCTGGAAAAGACGCGCAGGGGGGCAAAGGGGCTGTAGGCCATCAGATGACGCTACAGTGACAGCGGTGATTCTGCCAAGGCTTAACCCAGCAGTTCCTCAATCTCTTTGCGGAGTTGCTCGGGCTTGGTCGTCGGCGCGTGGCGCGACACGACCTTGCCGTCGCGGCCGACGAGGAATTTGGTGAAATTCCACTTGATCCCGCTGCCGAGCAGACCGGTCTGTTCCTTCTTCAGATGCTTGAAAATCGGATCGGCGCCGTCGCCATTGACCTCGATCTTCGCCATCACCGGAAAGCTGACATCATAGGTCAGCGAACAGAAATTCGCGATTTCCGCCGCATCGCCGGGCTCCTGCGCGCCGAACTGGTTGCACGGAAAGGCCAGTATCTCGAGCCCGCGATCCTTGTAATCGCGATAGAGCTCTTCGAGCCCCTCATATTGCGGGGTAAAGCCGCATTTCGACGCGGTGTTGACGATCAGCAGCACCTTGCCGCGATAATCCGCCATCGATTGCGTGCCGCCGCCGGGCAGCGGGGCCGCGAGATCGTAAAGTGCCATATTCCGTCCCCTACTGTTGGCGCGAGCCTACGCCTCTATCCGTCCGTCGTGCAAGCGCAGCACGCGGTCCATCCGCGCGGCGAGCCGTTCGTTGTGCGTCGCGACGAGTGCGGCCGAGCCATGATCGCGCACCAGCTTGACGAACTGATCGAACACGCGATCCGCCGTGGCCTCGTCGAGATTGCCCGTTGGCTCGTCGGCGAGCACCAGCAGCGGCCGGTTCGCGAGCGCGCGCGCCACCGCGACGCGCTGCTGCTCGCCGCCCGACAGCTTGCTTGGCTTGTGATGCAACCGCTCGCCCAGACCCAGCCGGCCGAGCAGGTCGGCGGCGCGTTCCTCAGCTTCGGCCTGCCCCGCGCCGCGGATCAGCTGCGGCAGGATGACATTCTCGATCGCGCTGAAATCGGGGAGCAAATGATGGAACTGGTAGACGAAGCCGATCTTCTCGCGCCGCGTCTTCGTCCGTTCGCCCTGATCATATTGCGTGACGTCATGGCCGTCGATGCTGATCGTTCCGTCGAACCCGCCTTCGAGCAGGCCGACCGCTTGGAGCATCGTCGATTTGCCCGACCCCGACGGCCCGAGCAGCGCGACGATTTCGCCGCGCTGCAAGTGCGCATCGACCCCGCGCAGCACGTCGATGGTCACATCGCCCTGCGTGAAGCTGCGCTTGAGCGCATGAAGTTCCAGAACCTTGTCACTCATAACGCAGGACCTGCACCGGATCGGTGTTCGCCGCCTTGAACGCCGGATAGAGCGTCGCGAGGAAACTGAAGACGATCGCCATCACCGCAATACCGGTGATCTCGAACGGGTCGGGCTTCGACGGCAATTCGGTGAGGAAGCGGATCGAGGGATCCCAGAGCGGCTGGCCGGTGATGAATTCGACCCCGCGCAGCACACCCTGCCGGAAATAGAGCAGCCCGAAACCGAACGCCATGCCCATGAGCGTGCCCGCGACGCCGATCGACACCCCGATCGTCATGAAGATGCGCAGCACCGCGTCGCGCGGTGCGCCCATCGTGCGCAGGATCGCCATGTCGCGCGTCTTGGCACGTACCAGCATGATCAGCGACGACACGATGTTGAACGCCGCAACGAGCACGATCAGCGACAGGATGACGAACATCGCAACGCGCTCGATCGACAATGCCTCGAACAGGCTGGAGTTCATCTGCCGCCAGTCCGAAATGACCGCCTGCGCTGCGACCTTTTCCTTGAGCGGCGCCAAGATGCTGTCGACATCGTCGGGGTCGGTGACCTTCACCTCGATCATCCCGATCTGGTCGCCGGATAGCAGCAACAGCTGCGCATCCTCCATCGGCATCACCACATACATTTTGTCGAAATCATAGACGCCGATTTCGAACACCGCGGTCACCCGGTAACTTATTTCGCGTGGCACCGTGCCGAACGGCGTCGGCCGCCCTTGCGGATTGATGATCGTCAGGTTCGACCCCACCGTCGCACCCAGGTTGCGCGCCAGCTCGCTGCCGAGCGCAACATTGCCCGAATTGGCGGTCAGCGTGCCGAGATTGCCCTGGAGCACCTTGCCGCCCAACGTCTGGTTGTTGCGGATGTCGGGCACGGTCATGCCGCGCACAAGGATACCCTCGACGCGCCCGCTGAAGGTGGCTAGCAGCGGCTGTTCGATCAGCGGGGTCGCCGACACGACACCTGGCGTCGCCTTTGCTTGCTTGAGCACATCGCGCCAGTCGTCGAGCCGCCCGCCAAAGCCCTGAACCACCGCGTGGCCGTTCAATCCGACGATCTTGTCGAACAGGTCGCTACGCACCCCGTTCATCACACTCATCACGATCACCAGCGCCGCGACGCCCAGCGTCACCGCGACGAAACTGAACGCCGCCGCGACGAAGATGAACCCTTCGCCGCGCTGCGGAAGCATATAGCGTTTGAAGATGGTGCGTTCGTAAGGACGCAGGATCATGGAACGGTGTGCCTTTGCGGCGCATGAGGAATGACACGCATGGCGCCGCTTTACGCAGCGCCGACAGTGCTGGCAATGGTCGCCGGACCGTCACAAGCTTGCGAATGATTCGCAAAATATGTTGCTCATAGGTCACAGCGCCCCGCAAAAGCGGGGCCAAGTGACCGCGAGAGGGTGACAAAGCCCCCCCGCAGTCCTAGCCCAGCAACTTCTGGTTCAACGCGGCCCAAAGGCCCGGCTCCAGGGAGTGCAAGCCTTTCGCCAGGCTTGCAACAAAGGGGGATGGCGAGTGTTCGTCACAGGCGCCCGGGTCTCGAAAACGAGGCCCGGGCGTTGTGATTCCGACACGAAGCGCCGCCCCCTTATCAACCTTCGTCATTCCCACGAAAGCGGGAACCCAGTTGTTCATGTGCAACGGTAGCTCGCTAGGTTCCCGCTTTCGCGGGAATGACGATGTGAGGAGATGGGGTTATCCCTCGCTCTCGCTAATATCCTCGAGCATATCGGTATCGAGCACACGCACCCGGCCCTGCTCGAGCGAAATCACGCCCGATTCCTCCCAGCTGCGCAACTGACGGTTGATATGCTCGCGGCTCATCCCAGCAAAATTGCCGAGCTCGGTCTGGCTGAGTTCGACGCGATGCGACGCTTCGACATCCTTGCGAATCAGCCGTTTGAGGTAGCGTGCGAGCCGCGGGCCCGAGGCATAGGCGCGATCGCTTTCGATCGTCTGGTCGGCGGTGCGCAGCCGCCGCGCCAGTTGCTGCATCAGCGACCAGGCAAAATCAGGATGGCTCGCGGCAAAGTCGCGCAGCGCGTTACGGCCAAGCTGAAGCGCGCCGCCGGCGCTCGTCGCAATCACCGAGGCGGTGCGTTCGCCGCCATCGAGCAAGGCGATCTCGCCTAGCACCGCGCCGGGTTCGGCATAGGCGAGCACGATTTCGCGGCCACCCGCGGTCAGCATCGACACGCGCGCCGTGCCTTCGGTCAGGATGAGCAAGCTGTCGCCCGTATCGCCCTGGCTCAGCAATTCCTTGCCCTTGGCGAAATTGACCTGGACCGCGCGCCCCGCGATGTCGGCCCAATCCTGGATCGAAAGGCCCGAAAAAATGCTGTCGGGGCCCTGCAACTCGGCGAGTCTTGCGTGATCCATGCCCCTAAACCCCTTTTTCGCGGGCCAGCCCTAGACCAGCCGGCTCTGCTTCACCGCCGCTTCGATAAAGCCCGCGAACAAGGGATGCGGGTCGAAGGGCTTCGACTTGAGTTCCGGATGGAACTGCACGCCGATAAACCACGGATGATCCGGCCGCTCAACGATTTCCGGCAACATGCCGTCGGGCGACATGCCCGAAAAGACCAGCCCGCCCTTTTCCAGCCGATCGCGATAGGCGCCGTTGACCTCGTAGCGGTGGCGGTGGCGCTCGCTGATCTCGTTCGCGCCATAGACGGCCGCGACATGGCTGTTCGGCGACAGCTTCGCTTCATAGGCGCCGAGCCGCATCGTGCCGCCCATATCGGTGTTGGCGCCGCGCTTCTGCAGCCCTTCGGCGCTCATCCATTCGGTGATCAGCCCGACGACGGGCTCGTCGGTCTGGCCGAACTCGGTGCTCGATGCGGATTCGATGCCGCTCGTGTTCCGCGCGCCCTCGATGCACGCCATTTGCATGCCAAGGCAGATGCCGAAGAAGGGCACGTTGCGTTCGCGCGCGAAACGCACGCTCGAAATCTTGCCTTCGGACCCGCGCTCACCGAACCCGCCGGGCACCAGAATGCCGTGCAATGGTTCCAGATTGGCGGCCAGATCCTCGTCACGCTCGAACATTTCGGCGTCGAGCCAGCGGATATTGACCTTGACCCGGTGCGCCATGCCGCCGTGGACCAGCGCCTCGTTCAGCGACTTATACGCATCGGGAAGCGAGACATATTTGCCGACGACACCGATCGTCACCTCGCCCTCGGGATGCTGCTTGCGGTCCATGATGTCGTACCAGCGCGACAGGTCGGGCGCGGGCGCGTCATGGATGCCGAATGCGTGCAGGACTTCGCTGTCCAGCCCCTCGCCATGATATTGGACCGGCACCGAATAGATGCTGTCGGCGTCGAGCGCGGGGATCACCGCTTCCTTGCGGACGTTGCAGAATTGCGCGATTTTTGCGCGCTCGCTCTCGGGCAGCGGCTTTTCGCAGCGGCAGAGCAATATGTCGGGCTGGACGCCGAGCGACGCGAGTTCGCGCACGCTGTGCTGCGTCGGCTTGGTCTTCAGCTCGCCCGCGGCGGCGATATAGGGCACCAGCGTGACATGGACCGAGATCGCGTTTTCGCGCCCGACCTCGTTCTTGAGCTGACGGATCGCCTCGATGAACGGCAGCGATTCGATGTCGCCGACGGTGCCGCCGATCTCGCACAGCACGAAATCGAGGTCGTCGATCTCGGCGCGCGCGAAGGCCTTGATCTCGTCGGTGACGTGCGGAATGACCTGCACCGTCGCGCCCAGATAGTCGCCGCGGCGCTCCTTGGTGATGATGTCGCGATAGATACGGCCCGAGGTCACATTGTCGCTCTGCCGCGCCGCAACGCCGGTAAAACGTTCATAATGGCCGAGGTCGAGGTCGGTTTCGGCCCCGTCATCGGTCACATAGACCTCGCCATGCTGATAGGGCGACATCGTCCCCGGATCGACATTCAGATAGGGATCGAATTTCCGGATGCGAACGCGGAAACCCCGCGCCTGCAACAGAGCCGCAAGGCTAGCCGCCATCAAACCTTTGCCAAGGGAGGAGACCACGCCGCCGGTGATAAAAATGAACCGCGCCATGGGAGGAAAGACTTACTCAACAGGAGGGGGACGGCGCAACCCGTCGAATCGCTTCCGGCGGAAAATAATTCCGCCGGGCGGGTTACAGGCGGAGGCCGAAGCCCCCGCTACTTTTCAAGCTTATTTCTTGGCGGGAGGCGCCTGTGTGCCTTGCGCCGGGGCCGGAGCGGCCTCCTGCGTCGCCGCCGCAGCGGCGGCGGCGAGCGGATCGTCGCTCGCCGGGGCGGGCGCCGCGTTGGCGGGCGCGCCCTGCACCGGCTGCGCCGTGCCGGTCAGCGGCGAGGAGCCGCCGGTCTGCGGCTGCGCCGTCTTCGACAGCGAGGTGTCGATCGTCGAACCGCTACGGCCGACCGAGGCCATCGCCGCGAGCACGATCGACAGGCCGACAAACAGCGTCGCGAGGATCGTCGTCGCCCGGGTCATGAAATCCGCCGCACCGCGCGCCGACAACAGGCCCGCGGGGCTGCCGCCGACACCCAGGCCGCCACCTTCCGACTTCTGCATCAGGATGACGCCGATCATCACCGCGGCGACGAGCGCCTGGACGACGAGTACGAAGGTGAACAGATTGGACATCAGAATTTCCCGAACTTGCGCGGCCTCACACGGACCGCGCCCGCGGCGCACATAGAGACGATGGCGCTGCGCTTCAACCCATACGTCGCCTCGAGAGGCCGTTGGGAATGATGATGAACTCTAACCGCAAGCAGTTCGGTCAACCCAACGCTGCCGCAGCCGCGACAATCGGCATAAACTTGGCCGCCGTCAGGCTCGCGCCCCCGACCAGCGCGCCGTCGACGTCGCCCGCGTCGAGCAGCTCCGCGGCATTGTCGCCATTCACCGACCCGCCATATAGAATGCGCATATCCTCCGCCGCGCCGCCGAAACGCGCCGCGAGCGCCCGCCGGATCGCACCGTGCATCGCGGCGACATCGACGACCGTGGGCACGAGCCCGGTGCCGATCGCCCAGATCGGTTCATAGGCGATGGCCAGCCGGTGCGCATCGAAGCTCTCCGGCACCGATCCCGCAATCTGCGCCAGGACATAGTCGATCGCCCCGCCCGATTCGCGAACCGCGCGCGGCTCGCCGACGCACAGGATCACCGACAGCCCCGCCGTCAGCCCCGCCTCGGCCTTGGCCCGCACATCGGCATCGCTTTCGCTGAACCCTTCGCGCCGCTCGCTATGCCCGACGATCACCAGGCTCGCGCCGATGTCGGCGAGCATCGGTGCCGCGACCGATCCGGTGAAGGCGCCCGATGTAGCGCTATGGCAGTCCTGCCCTCCGACCGCCGAGCCCGGCGCGGCGGCAACCATCGCGCCGACCAGCGTGAAGGGCGGGCAGATCGCGACATCGACCGCCGAATGGTCTTCAGCCCCGGCAAAAATCGCCTGCGCGTCGGCGAGCGCCGCCGACAGGCCGTTCATTTTCCAGTTGCCGACCACATATTTGCGCCGTGCCATTGCCGCGTCTCTCCCGCTATTCAAACGATGCGCGTCCCCTAGCGGCGAGCGGGGAAGATAGGCAAGCCGCGTCGCTCGGCGCGAAAAGCCCCTTTCCCGCCTTGATGCGGTGCCGCCACGCCTCTAAAGCAGCGCGCAACCGCGCATCCTCGCACCCTGCCGAAAGAACGCCCGTTCCATGATTACTGCCATTCGCGCCATGTTTTCCTCGACGATCGGCAAGTTCCTCGCCCTCGCCTTCGTCGTCCTCGTCGGGCTCGCCTTTGCGCTGAGCGATGTGACTGGCAATTCCAGCTTTGGCGGGATCGGGGGCGCCAATGTCGCCAAGGTCGGCAGCGAGGAAATCGGCGTCGGCGAGCTGCGCGATCGCGTCCGTCAGGCGTATAACCAGGCGCGGCAGAACCAGCCGGGGATGACGATGGCCGCCTTCGTCGAATCGGGTGGTCTCGACCAGGTGCTGAACCAGCTGGTCGAAGGCCGCGCGTTCGACCAGTTCGCGACCGACATGGGTTTCGGCGTTAGCAAGCGGCTGCTCGACGGCCGCATCGCCGACATCCCCGCCTTTGCCGGCGTGTCGGGAACCTTCGACCAGACCCGTTTCGAAAGCTTCCTGCGCGAAAATGGCATGACCGAAACCCAGCTTCGCGCAGACCTTCGTCAGCAGCTTTTGATCGAACAGCTTGCCGCGCCGGTCGGGATGATGCCGCGCATCGCGCCAGGCATGGCGCAGCCCTACGCCGCCCTGCTGATGGAGCAGCGGCGCGGTCAGGCGACCTTCATTCCGGCCAGCCCCTTTGCCCCGACCGCCGATCCGGGCGATGCGACGCTGCGCACCTATCTGACGCAGAATGCCGCCAAATTCACCGTGCCCGAGCGCCGCGTCGTGCAATATGCGCTGTTCGATCGCGCCGCCGTCCCGGTTCCCGCCGTCACCGACGCCGAAATCGCCAAGGTTTATAAGGACAATGCGGCGCGCTATGCCGCTAGCGAGACGCGCCGCTTTTCGCAGGTGATCGTCCCCGACCAGGCGACGGCGAACAGCCTTGCCGCCAAGGTCCGTGGCGGCACCTCGCTCGCCGCCGCCGCGCAGGCCGCGGGCTTGTCGGCTTCGACCACCGGCGACCTCACCCAGTCGGCCTATGCTGCGACGGCCAGCGCCGCCGCCGCCAAGACCGCTTTTGCCGCCAAGCGCGGCGACCTCGTCGGCCCGACGCAGACCGGCCTTGGCTGGAGCGTCGCGCGGGTCGAGGATGTGACCGCGCGCCCGGCGCAAAGCCTCGCCGACGCCAGCGCCGAAATCCGCACCGAACTTGCCAAGAACAAGGCGAACGAGGCGATCGTCGATTATTATAACGCGATCCAGGACGCCGTGAACGGCGGAGCATCGGTCGAGGAAGTCGCCGCCGACCGCAAGCTCCAGCTCCAGACGACCCCGGCGCTGTTGCCTAGCGGCCGCGTTCCCGGCCAGCCCGCTTTCACGCTCGCGCCCGAACTCGCGCCGCTGGTCAGCCAGGCCTTCCAGGCAGCCGGCGAAGGCGAAGGCCATATCGCGACGCTCGTCGAAAATGAAAAATTCGCCGTCTATTCGGTGAAATCGATCATCGCCGCGGCGCCGCCGCCTTTCGCTCAGATTCGCGGTGACCTGCTCAGCGAATGGCGCTTTGCGCAGGGCCAGAAAGTCGCCCGCGACAAGGCCCGCGCGATCGCCAAGGCGGTCGAGGGCGGCAAGAGCCTTGCCGATGCCGTCGCCGCCGCTGGCCCGAACATCGGCAATGCGCAAACGATTGGCGGCCGCCGCGCCGAACTCGGCGCCAATGGCCAGCCCGTTCCGCCCGAACTCGCGCTGCTCTTCTCGATGGCCAAGGGTAGCGTGAAGACGCTCGAAATCCCCGGCAATCGCGGCTGGATGGTGATCGCGCTGACCGACGTCGCGCGCCCCGATCCGAAGTCGATCGAACCGCAGCGCGTCGCCGCCATCGCGCAGCCGCTCGCGCCGGCATTCGGCAGCGAACTCGTCGAACAGCTTGCCGCCGAGGCGAAGCGCCGCGTCGGGGTGACGATCAACAAGACCCTCGTCGACCAGCTGCGCCGCGAGCTGACCGGCACCGCGCCGGTCGCCGAATAGGCGGCAGGTGACGCTGGAAGGCAAAGCCGCAGCGCTCGAGGCGCTGGCCGGGGGGCGCGGCGCGGTCGTCTGGCAGCGGCTGATCGCCGATATCGAAACCCCGGTATCGGCGGCGCTCAAGCTGATCGAGCCGGGGCGCGGCGACTGGGTGCTCGAATCGGTCGAAAGCGGCGAGACGCGTGGGCGCTACAGCCTGATCGGGCTCGACCCCGACCTGATGTTCGAGGTCACCGGCGACGCCGCGCGGATCAATCGCGACTGGCGGCACGACCGCGATGCTTTCGAGCCTTTGCCCGCTCCGGCGCTCCAGGCGCTTCGCGATCTCGTCGCCGAATGTCGCTTCGACGTCCCCGAGGGGCTGCCCAAGGCGCTCGCGACGCTCGTCGGCTTCTTCGCCTATGAAACGATCGGCCTTGTCGAACGCATCCCGCGCGCGCCGGGCGCGGGACTCGGCCTGCCCGACATGATATTCGTGCGCCCGACGACGATCCTCGTGTTCGACCGCCTCGCCGACGAACTGTTCCTGATCGCGCCGATCTGGCCCGACCCCGATGGCGCCATCGACCGCATGATCGAAGCGGCACAGGACCGGCTCGATACCATCGCCGCGCGCCTGTCGAGCGTCAGCGCCCACGCCGACCGCGCCGCGACCGAGGCGCTGCCCGCCGACATCGGACCAAATGCCGCGACGACGCCTGCGCAGTTCGCGGCGATGGTCGCAGCGGCAAAGGATTATATCGCCGCGGGCGACATCTTCCAGGTCGTGCTGTCACAGCGCTTTTCGACGCCGTTCGACCTGCCGCCGTTCGACCTGTATCGCGCGCTCAGGCGGATCAACCCCTCGCCCTTCCTCTATTTCCTCGACCTGCCCGGCTTCGCGCTGATCGGCTCGTCGCCCGAAATCCTCGTCCGGGTCCGCGATGGCGAGATCACGATCCGCCCGATCGCCGGTACGCGCCCGCGCGGCCGCACGAGTGCCGAGGATGTCGAGAACCGCGAATCGCTGCTCGCCGACCCCAAGGAGCGCGCCGAACATCTGATGCTGCTCGACCTCGGCCGCAACGATGTCGGGCGTGCCGCCATCGGGGGCTCGGTGACCGTCACCGACAGCTATACGGTCGAATTCTACAGCCATGTCATGCACATCGTGTCGAACGTCATCGGCCGCATCGCGCCCGACAAGGACGCGATCGACGCGCTGTTCGCGGGCTTCCCGGCAGGCACCGTCAGCGGCGCGCCCAAGGTCCGCGCGTGCCAGATCATCGCCGAACTCGAAGCCGATGCGCGCGGGCCCTACGCCGGCGGCGTCGGCTATTTCGCGCCCGACGGCAATATGGACAGCTGCATCGTGCTGCGCACCGCGATCGTCAAGGACGGCGAGATGCACGTCCAGGCAGGCGCCGGCATCGTCGCCGACAGCGATCCCGCCTATGAACAGCGCGAATGCGAAGCCAAGGCGGGCGCGCTCTTCGCCGCCGCGCGCGAAGCCGTGCGGCTGGCGGGCACGCCGGGTTATGGGCAGTAACTGACCTCAGGACAACCACTTTCGTCATTCCCGCGAAAGTGGGAACCCAGCCCGCAACGGTAGCTCGCTGGGTTCTCGCTTTCGCGGGAATGACGAAGTTGGGATTGCAACGCCGAAAGCTACTTGCGCTTCCCCCCCGACTGCAAAATCGTTACGGCCCCCACCATGATCCTCGTCATCGACAATTATGACAGCTTCACCTTCAACCTCGTTCATTATCTGATCGAGCTGGGGGCCGACGTGCGCGTCGAGCGCAACGATGCGCTGACCGCCGCCGACGCGATGGCGAGCGGCGCCGATGCGATCCTGATCTCGCCCGGCCCGTGCACGCCGAACGAGGCGGGCATCAGCCTCGACCTCGTCGCCGCTTGCGCCGAAGCGCGGCGCCCGCTGCTCGGCGTATGTTTGGGCCATCAGGCAATCGGCCAGCATTTCGGCGGTATCGTCCAGCGCGGCCACCTGATGCACGGCAAGACCTCGCCCGTGTGCCACGATGGCAGCGGGCTCTACGCCGGCCTGCCCTCGCCGTTTCAGGCGACGCGCTATCACAGCCTCGAGGTCGTCGACATTCCCGCCAGCCTCATCATCAACGCGACCAGCGACGACGGCGCGGTAATGGGTTTCCGCCACGCCGAGCTGCCGATCCACGGCGTGCAATTCCATCCCGAAAGCATCGCGACCGAGCATGGCCACGCCATGCTCGCCAATTTCATGGCATTAGCGGGGTTGCCGGTCGGCGCACGGAAAGCCGCGTGAGCCGGTTCGGGCCGTTTCCCGATCCGGCGCATCTGCTGGATCATGACGAGGCAGCCAACGCTTTCGCGACGATGCTCGATGGCGGCGCGAGCGACGAGAATATCGCCGAATTCCTCTCCGCACTCTCCGACCGCGGCGAAACGATGGTCGAGATCGCCGCCGCGGCGCAGGCGATGCGCGACCGGTTGATACCGATCGATGCTCCCGCCGGCGCAATCGACGTCTGCGGCACCGGCGGCGACGGCCATCACACGCTCAACGTCTCGACCGCGGTCGCAATCGTCGTCGCGGCGTGCGAAGTTCCCGTCGCAAAGCACGGAAATCGTGCCGCTTCGTCCAAATCCGGCGCCGCCGACACGCTCGAAGCGCTCGGCCTCGACATGGAGCGCGCGGCGCTGACGGCCGAGGCGCAGCTCGCCGATCTAGGCATCTGCTTCCTCTTCGCTGCGCACCATCATCCGGCGATGAAACGCATCATGCCGATCCGCAAGGCGCTCGGCCGTCGCACCATCTTCAACCTGATGGGGCCGCTCGCCAATCCGGCGCGCGTCACGCGCCAGCTTATCGGCATCGCGCGCCCCGCTTATGTCCCGGTCTATGCCGCGGCGCTGCACCGGCTCGGAACCGATCATTCGCGCGTCATTTCGGGCGACGAGGGGCTCGACGAACTATCGCTCGCGGGCGGCAACGAAGTGGCGGTCATTACGCCCGAAGGCGTACGCATGCAGCGCAGCCACGCTGCCGATGCCGGCCTGCCGACGCGGCCGCTGGCGGAAATCCGCGGCGGCGATGCGGCCTATAACGCCCGCGCGCTGCAGGCCTTGTTGCAGGGTGAACCCGGTGCCTATCGCGACGCGGTGCTCTACAATGCCGCCGAAGCCCTCATCGTCGCCGGCGCGGCGCAGACGCTGGTCGAGGGCGTCGAGGAAGCCGCCGAGGCGATCGACAAGGGCCTTGCCAACGCGCTGCTCAACTGCTGGATCGCCTACTAGGGTCAGAGTCTGCCAATTGCGCGTCCGAGGTTTGAAGCGATTTTGTTCAGGGCAAGGAAGCGAGGCGCAGGCATATGGGCATATTCCAAGGCTCGCTGACGCAGCCATGGACAAAATCGATCAAATCCCGCAGGGACGCCGAAATGGCTTCGATCTCGCCTCCGCGCGGCCTTGCTGATGGACCCACCATCCGCGGCGGCCACACGAAGTCGATATCTTTGCCATTTCGACGCCTCGGACGTGCAATTGGCAGACTCTGACCCTTGATGAACAAGCTGACGCAAATCCTGGCCACCAAGGCCGACGAAGTCGCCGAACGCCGCGCGCTGCGTTCGCTGTCTGAACTCGACGCGATCGACGCCGGACCGGTGCGCGGCTTCGCCGCCGCTCTGCAGGCCAAGATCGGGGCCGGCGGTTTCGGCTTGATCGCAGAAATAAAGAAAGCTTCACCATCCAAGGGGTTGATAAGGGAAGATTTTGATCCTGCCGATCACGCCCGCGCTTATGCCGCGGGCGGCGCGGCGTGCCTCTCGGTGCTCACCGACGCACCCTGGTTTCAGGGGCATGAGGATTATCTGATCGCCGCGCGCGCCGCCTGCGCCCTCCCCGCGCTGCGCAAGGATTTCATGGTCGACCCGTGGCAGGTCGCCGAGGCGCGCGCGATCGGCGCCGACGCGATCCTGATCATCGTCGCCGCGCTGAGCAACGGCGCGATGCGCGAGATCGAGACGGCCGCGATCGAGCGCGGCATGGATGTGCTGGTCGAGGTGCATGACGAGGCCGAACTCGACCGCGCGCTGACGCGGCTCGAATCGCGCCTGATCGGGGTCAACAACCGCGATTTGCGGACCTTCGAGACCGATCTTGGCGTCACCGAGCGACTGGCAAGACTCGTGCCGTCCGGAACCTTGCTCGTCGGCGAAAGCGGCATCGCCACCCACGCCGACTGCGAACGCCTCGCCCAAAGCGGCGTCCGCGCCTTCCTCGTCGGCGAAAGCCTGATGCGGCAAAGCGACGTCACGGCGGCAACGCGCGCACTGCTCACGGGCGCCACGGCGTGACACGGCCGACGCACCTCGACGAAACCGGGGCTGCGTCGATGGTCGACATCGGCGCCAAGCCCGCCACCCAGCGCCGCGCGGTCGCTGGTGGCCGCATCACCATGTCGGCCGCTGCGCTCGAAGCGATCCGTAGCGGCAATGCGCCCAAGGGCGATGTCCTGTCGACCGCGCGGATCGCCGGGATCATGGCCGCGAAACGCACCGCCGACCTCATCCCGCTCTGCCATCCGCTGGCCCTCACCCATGTCGGGGTCGATTTCGAGTGGGAAGCCGATGGCATCGCGGTGCGCGCGACCGCCGCGACCGCCGGCCCCACCGGGGTCGAGATGGAGGCGCTGACCGCGGCATCGGTCGCGCTGCTCACGCTTTACGACATGGCAAAGGCGCTCGATCGCGCGATGATACTCGGCGATATTCGCTTGCTCGAAAAGAGCGGCGGCCGTTCGGGCGACTGGCGCGCGGAATGAGCAGCTTGCTCCCGGTCGAGGAAGCGCAGGCACGATTGCTCGCCCTGCGCGGTCCGCTTCTACCAGAAAATATCGCTCTTTCCAAATCGCTTGGACGCTATCTTTCAGACGATGTCGTCGCACTCCGCGATCAGCCTGCCGCGCCTTTGTCGGCGATGGACGGCTATGCGATCCGCTTTGACGACCTGCCCGGGCCATGGACCGTTACCGGCGAAGTCGCCGCGGGCGCTGCGCCCAATCGCGCCGTCGGCATGGGCGAAGCGATGCGCATCTTCACCGGCGCCATCCTCCCCGACGGCGCCGACACGGTCGTCGTGCAGGAGGATGTGGCGATCGACGGTACGCAGCTGGCGCTAAGCGGCGACGGCCCCGGCGCGCGCGGCCGTCACATCCGCGATCGCGCCATCGATTTTTCCGCCGGCGCCCGCCTTCTGGCTGCGGGGACGCGGCTGACCCCGGGCGCCATCGCCACCGCGGCGATGAGCGGCGCCGGGCAGTTCGCCGTCGGCAAGCTTCCCCGCGTTGCGATCGTGACGACGGGTGACGAACTCGTCCAGCCGGGCCGTCCGCTCGCGCCGGGCCAGATCCCCGACAGCAATGGCGTGATGCTCGCGGCGATGCTCGCTGGCGAAGTCGCCGACCCAATCCTGCCGCATCATATCCCCGACGACCGCCCTATACTTGCCAAGATTCTCAAGGAGTTGGCGCGACGTCACGACGTCATCGTCACCGTCGGCGGCGCGTCGGTCGGCGACCATGACCATGTCCGCGGCGCGCTCGAGGACGCCGGTGGACATATCGATTTCTGGCGGATCGCGATGCGTCCGGGCAAGCCGCTGATCGCGGGCATGATCGGCGATGCCGTGCTGCTCGGCCTGCCCGGGAACCCGTCGTCGGCCTTCGTCACCGCAACCCTGTTCCTGTTGCCGCTCGTCCGACACCTCGCCGGCGCGCGCGATCCGCTGCCGACGGTCCACAAGGCGCCGATTGCCGAACCGCTGCCGGCGGGCGGCACCCGCCGCGATTATCTGCGCGCGCGCCTTGAAAACGGACGACTGACGCCCTCCTGCGGGCAGGAGAGCGGGCTGACCCTGCCGCTGGCATCGGCCAACGCGCTGCTGATCCGCGACATCGACGCACCGGCGCGCGACGAAGGCGAGATGGCGGACTATATCGTCATCGCTTGACAAGTTCCGCTTTGTTCCACTATCGTTCTCCCTATGTCCGGCAATGGCATCATGGAGAACGACCGATGTTGACCGCAAAGCAGCATGAGCTGCTCCACTTCATCCAGGAACGCCTCGACGCGAGCGGCATCTCACCGTCGTTCGAGGAGATGAAGGAAGCGCTGGGCCTGAAATCGAAATCAGGCATACATCGACTGATAAGCGCTTTGGAAGAAAGGGGTTTTCTCCGCCGCCTTCCCAACCGCGCCCGCGCGCTCGAGGTACTCAAGGTGCCCGAAGCCACGAAGCCGTCTGTGCGCAACGATCGCGACAATATCGTGCCCCTGCGCAAACCCGCTCCCGCGCTGCGGCCGATCGCCGCGAACGACATCGTCGAGGTGCCGCTGCACGGCAAGATCGCCGCGGGCGTGCCGATCGAGGCGTTCGAGGAGCATAATAATCTCGCTGTCCCCGCCGCGCTGCTCGGATCGGGTGAACATTATGCGCTCGAAGTATCGGGCGATTCGATGGTCGAAGCGGGCATCTTCGACGGCGATTATGCGCTGATCCAGAAAGCGAGCACCGCGCGCGAAGGCGATATTGTCGTCGCCTTGGTCGACGGACAGGACGCAACGCTCAAATATTTCCGCCGCGAAGGCCCGATGATCCGGCTCGATCCGGCGAACAGCGCTTACGAACCGCAGCGTTACCCCGCCGAGCGCGTCATCGTGCAAGGGCGCCTGTCGGGACTGCTTCGTCGTTACCACTAAGCTGCTGCGGTAGGCGCCACGGATGGCCGTCGCCCGCGCGAAGCGTGGCGACGGCCTCGGGCTTCTCACCCAGATAAAGCGCAAGCCCCCCGCTTTCGGCCAAGCTGTCGCGGTCGATCGTCATCCATCGCCCCGCGCATTCGTGCGGTAGCCAGCGGTCGCTGATCACGACATCGGCGGCAGCGCAGGCTGACGCCATTTCCGTGCCATCGATCCGGTCGCGCCCGCGCGAGGCAAGGATGACGCGGCGCGCGGCGCCGGTCCCCTGGCTCCAGCGGCAGAAATCGCGATTGCATTCGACATGGCCCAATTCGGCGAGCGCGGCGAGCGGCGCGTCGACACCCGCCGCCTCCGCCATCGTATCGCGGATATAGTCGCCCGCCCGGTCGCGGAGCAGCGCATAGCTGCCATCGGGCAGCGCCGCCGCGATATGGCGGCCATCGCCGGTAACGAGGATGTCGGGGCGCGGCTGGGCGAGCAGCGCTGCCATGCCGATGGCCAGCGGCACCGCCCCCGCACGGCGCCAGCGCGTCTTCCAGAGCAGCAACCACAGCCCGCCGAACACCGCTAGCGCAAAACCCCAGCGCGGAAAGACCGGCAGCGTCGCAATCGCGCCGGGTGCTTCGGCGACCAGGTGCGCGAGGTAAATCAGTCCGCGCAGCGCCTGTTCGGCGACCCACCAGAAGGGCGCACCGAGCCCGATGCCGTCGAACAGCAGTGCCAGCGCTTCGGCGGGCATGATGATAAAGGTCGTCAGCGGGATCGCGACGACATTGGCAAGCGCGCCATAAAGGCCCGCCTTATGAAAATGGAACAGCGCGATCGGCGCCAGCGCGACCTCCACAATAAGCCCGGTGACGAGCAGCCCCGCAACCCCGCGCCCGAAACGGAATATCCATGGCTCCTCGCGGCGCGCGAGAAAGGCCCGCATCGGACGGCTTTCGTGGAGCGCGATGATCGCGGTGACCGCCGCAAAGCTCAGCTGGAAACTCGGCCCCGCAAGCGATTCGGGCCGCCAGACGAGCACGATCAGCGCGCCCGCCGCGACCAGCCGCAAGGTCAACGCCTCGCGCCCCATGAGGAAAGCGACGAGCACGAGCAACGCGGCAATGAACGAACGCAGCGTCGGCACCTCTGCTCCGGCTAATAGCGTATAGGCCCCACCAGCCAGCGCCCCGACCGCCGCGGCAAGCGGCAGTACATAGCCCGCGAGCGCGAGCCGCCGGCTGAGCGCGAACAACCGCAGCGTCAGGAACATGGCAAAGCCGACCACTGCGGTGACGTGCAGGCCGCTGATCGACAGGAGGTGCGCGAGGCCGCTGCGGCGCATCGCTTCCTCATCCACTTCGCTGATCGCGCCGCGATCGCCCGTCACGAGCGCCGCGGCGATGCCCCCCGCCGATCCCTCTACCTGCCCGTGGATATGCGCGCTCAGCCGCGCGCGCAGCGGCGGCGCCCTGGCCCCTGCTCCCGGCGCGCGCGAAACTTCGCCCAGCACCGTCCCGACGGCGCCGATGCGGTCGAACCAGGCGCGCTGTGCAAAATCATAACCGCCGGGCAGGCTTGCGGTCGGCGGCGGCATCAGCCGCGCCCGGACGCCGATCGTCTCGCCGTCTGCAAGCTCCGCCGCCTGCTCGCTCCGCAATGTCAGGCGAATCCGCGGTGGCAGGTCGCTCCGGCGCTGCGGCAATGCGATAATGCGCACCTGGCCCTTCGCCGGCAGCGGCTCGACGCGCTCGACGATCGCGGAAAACCCGGTCGTAACCGGCGCGGCGAGTACCGGCGCCGCAACCCAAAGCGCACGAGCCCAGATGAGCATGACGCCGACCGCCATCGTCCCGCATCCGATGACAATCACCCGTCCGAGGCGGCTTTGCCAGCCGATCAGCATTCCCGCGAGCAGGCCGCCCGCGAGCAGCAGCAATAATCCGATCCAGTGGATTTCGGCCGGAAGCGCGAACCATGCCGCGATTCCCGCGCCGAGCGCGACGGGCAGCCAAAGCCCGATCCGCTCGCGCTCCGCCTCCAGCCGCGCCTCGATCGCGTCGGCCAGCCCGCGCCGGACACTTGCCCAGCGCGCGGCAATGGGCGTTTGAAGCTGCCTTGTCGCCATGCTAGGGGCTCCCCCGATCCCCGTCCAGAAGGACGGCAAATTGAGTGAAAGAGGCCTTGGTGGCAACCGAAAACCAGACCAATTCAACCGAAGCGACCCCAGAAGCGACCGGCGGCGCCGTGGTGACGCGCTTCGCCCCCTCGCCGACCGGCTATCTCCACATCGGCGGCGCGCGCACCGCGCTGTTCAACTGGCTGTTCGCGCGCCATCACGGCGGAAAATTCCTGCTGCGCATCGAGGATACCGACCGCGCGCGATCGACCGACGCGGCGATCGACGCGATCATCGACGGGATGCAATGGCTCGACCTCGATTGGGACGGCGAGACGGTGTTCCAGTTCGCCCGCGCCCCGCGCCATGCCGAGGTCGCGGCGGAACTGCTCGCGAAGGGCGAGGCCTATCGCTGCTACCTGACGCAGGACGAGCTCGCCGCAATGCGCGCCGAGGCGCAGGAAAAGCGCCTGCCCTTCCGCGTCCGCAGCCCGTGGCGCGAGCGGAACGATGGCGATCCTTCGGTCCCGCACGTCATTCGCCTCCGCGCGCCGCAGGACGGCGCGGTGACGATCGCCGACAAGGTGCAGGGCGAGGTCACCGTCCAGAACGCCGAACTCGACGATTTCGTCCTGCTGCGCAGCGACGGCACGCCGACCTATATGCTGAGCGTCGTCGTCGACGATAACGACATGGGCGTAACGCACGTCATCCGCGGCGACGACCACCTCAACAACGCTTTCCGGCAGGTCGCGCTGATCCGTTCGATGAACTGGCGCGAGCCCGTCTATGCGCACGTGCCGCTGATCCACGGCGCCGACGGCGCGAAGCTGTCGAAGCGCCACGGCGCGCTCGGCGTCGATGCCTATCGCGACGAAATGGGCTATTTGCCCGAAGCGGTGAACAATTACCTGCTTCGCCTCGGCTGGGGTCATGGCGACGACGAGATCATCAGCCGCGAACAGGCGACGCAATGGTTCGATCTTGCGCATGTCGGCCGCTCGCCGTCGCGTTTCGACTTCAAGAAGCTCGAAAATCTGAACGGCCATTATATTCGCGAGGCCGACGATGCCCGGCTGGCGGAACTCGTTGCGCCGCGCGTCGAAAGGCTCGTCGGGCGCGCGCTCGATGGCCTCGGCCGCGAGTTGCTGCGGCGCGCGATGGAATCGCTCAAGCCGCGTGCGAAGACGCTCGACAAGATCGCCGACGGCGCGATTTTCTTGTTCCAGCCGGACCCGTTGCCGGTAGACGAAAAGGCGGCCGAGGTGCTAAAGGCCTCGCCCGAAGGCCTGCTGGCCGCTGTAACACAGCGGCTGCGCGGGCTCGAACATTGGACGACAGAAGAGCTGGATGCAGCCGTGCGCGCCGAAGCCGAAGCCGCCGAACTGGGGCTCGGCAAGCTGGCGCAACCCTTGCGCGCTGCCCTAACCGGCCGGACCGTTTCCCCAGGGATTTTCGACGTGCTGTTGTTGCTCGGACGCGATGTCAGTCTGGCGCGACTTGACGCAGCGCAACATTATCCGGCAGGGGCGTAGCCACTCTCTCTCCCGCCGTCAGAACAGGGAAAAAACATGACCGATCAGCCAGCAAAAATCACCCTGGGCGACAAGACTGTCGAGAGCCCCGTGCTGTCGGGCACCGTGGGCCCGGACGTTGTCGATATCCGCAAATTCTATGCGCAAACCGGCGCGTTCACCTATGATCCCGGCTTCACCTCGACCGCGAGCTGCGAATCGCAGATCACCTATATCGACGGCGACGAAGGCGTCCTGCTCCACCGCGGCTATGCGATCGGCGACCTTGCCGAACATTCGAGCTTCATGGAGGTCTGCTACCTCCTGCTGAACGGCGAACTGCCGAACGCCGACGAACTGACCTCGTTCGATACGACGATCACACGCCACACGATGCTCCACGAGCAGCTCGCGACCTTCTACCGCGGTTTCCGCCGCGACGCGCACCCGATGGCGGTGATGTGCGGCGTCGTCGGGGCGCTCAGCGCTTTCTATCACGATTCGACCGAGATCCACGATCCGCACCAGCGGATGATCGCGAGCCACCGGCTGATCGCGAAGATGCCGACGATCGCCGCGATGGCGTATAAATATTCGGTCGGCCAGCCGTTCGTCTATCCCGACAATTCGCTGAGCTACACCGGCAATTTCCTGCGCATGACCTTTGGCGTGCCCGCGGAACCTTATGAGGTGAACCCGGTCGTCGAACGCGCGCTCGACCGCATCTTCATCCTTCACGCCGACCATGAGCAGAATGCGTCGACGTCGACCGTTCGCCTTGCGGGTTCGTCGGGCGCCAATCCCTTCGCGTGCATCGCGGCGGGCATCGCCTGCCTGTGGGGGCCCGCGCATGGCGGTGCGAACGAAGCCGCGCTCAACATGCTGCGCGAAATCGGCCGCCCGGAGCGCATTCCCGAATATATCGCGCGCGCGAAGGACAAGGACGATCCGTTCCGCCTGATGGGCTTCGGTCACCGCGTTTATAAAAACTATGATCCGCGCGCGACCGTGATGCAAAAGACCGTGCGCGAGGTTTTCGACGCGCTCAAGGTCAACGACCCGGTGTTCGAAGTCGCGCTGCAGCTCGAAGAAATGGCGCTCAACGACCCCTATTTCATCGAGAAGAAGCTGTTCCCGAACGTCGATTTCTATTCGGGCGTGATCCTGTCGGCGATCGGTTTCCCGACGACGATGTTCACCGCGCTCTTCGCGCTCGCCCGCACCGTCGGCTGGGTCGCGCAGTGGAACGAAATGATTTCGGATCCCGCGCAGAAGATCGGCCGCCCGCGCCAGCTCTATACCGGCCCGACGCACCGTCCGTTCATCCCGGTCGACAAGCGCTAAGCCCCGGTTTCAGAGAAAGTTTTCCGGAGCGGCGGTGCAGGAAACTGCGCCGCCGTTTCGATTCAAGCTTCGCGCACCGGCAAGCTGAGCGTGAAGCGCGCGCCCTGCCCCGGCGCGCTCTCGACGGTCAACTCGCCGTCCATCGCGCGCGCAAGCCGCCGCGCGATATAGAGGCCGAGGCCCGATCCGCCGCTGTCGGTGCGGCCCAGTCGTTCGAACTTCTCGAACACCACGGCCTGCTGCTCGGCATCGATCCCCTGCCCCTGGTCGGCGACGGTCACCATCGCGCGGTCGCCTTCGCGGTTCACGCGGATCCAGATCAGCGAATTGTCGGGCGAATAGCGGATCGCATTGCCGAGCAGGTTCAACAGCACCTGCAACACGCGGCGGAACTCGCCCGTCGCGGGCATCTGATCGTCGGTGCGCGGGGCGTCGATTCGGATGCCCTTTTCCTCGGCCTTCATCCCGAGCAGGCCGACCGCGCGGCGCGCGAGGTCGCCAAGGTCGATTTCATCACGCGCCGCCTTGAACCCCGGCCGCTCGATATTCTGAAGGTCGGCCAGATCGTCGACAAGCCCGAGCAGATGCCGTCCGGCATGCGCAATATCGCCGGCATAGCGCGCATAATCGGCGCGGATTGGCCCGTCGAACTGGCCCGAAATCGTCTCCGCGGTCGCGATGATGCGGCTCAGCGGTCCGCGCAGCGCGCCGTCGATCCGCCGCCCGAATTGCGGGTCGGACAAGGGAAGCGATCCAAAGGCGGGGTCGACCCGCGCTGCGCTGGGCATCGGCTCGGCGGCCGCCTGTGCGTCAGCGGGCGCGGCGAGCCCCCGGAAACCCGTGAATCGCCCGGTCGCATCGAACAGCGCCTCGCCCGACAGCGTCATCGCTGTGCGCGCCGCCGAACCATCGGCCTGGACATGTTGACCCTCGAACCGCGATTGCCGCGCGAGCGCGCGCAACACTGGAAAGCGGCCATCTTCGTCGGGTTGCAGCTCGAACAGCTCCGAAAGCGATCGCCCCTCCCAATCTTCGGGCACCGCCGGGGCGTCGGACGCGCCGCGCAACGCGACCATGCGCAATTGCTGGTCGCATTCCCACGTCCAGCTCTGCGGCACGATCGCGCTGTCGGCGATCGCCGGTATCTGTGGCTGCACCACGGCCTGCGTGCGCCAGTCGCTGATCTCGAGACTCGCGCCGTCGGCGTCGGGCACGATACGGACGAGCGCGTGGATGTCGCTATGGTCGTCGGCAGCGTACAGGGGCCGGCTGATGTCACAGTGCAGTCGCTGCGCGAGCGCGACAAGCCGCGCGAGGTGCGGCAACGCCAGCGGCTTGTCGAGCCCCGCACCCGCACGCTGTTGCAGGCGTAGCAGCGGGGCATCGGCGCTGACCAGCGCGCCCGACCGGTCGATCCGGCCGCGGACGATACGCTCGGTCATCGCGAGACCTGCTCGGATACGGCGGCGTCGACATAGCCCCCGGCGCTGCCGTCGGCCACGGCGCGTGCCGGTAGCATCGCCAGCGACGCCTCGAGCGGCGCCAACGCGGCGCGATCGAGCCGCAGCGGCGCGAGCAACGATGGCAGGGCAGCGGTTTCGGTGGTGAGCAACGCGAGCGCCATCTCCTCGAAGGTCCGATGGTGTGCCGCGGCGGCGAGCGCAATCAGCACGGGCCAGTTGTGCCGGACGATCGCGGTTCGCGCGACGTCGGGAACGGCTGGACCCAATATCCCGTAATAAGCAGCACCAGCGCGTGCGATGCCCGTTTCGCTCGTGTGCCGTTCGATCGCCGTCCGCACGGCTTCGCCCAGTTCGGCGGCGCGGGCCTGATCCTTGCTCACCTCGGCCAGCCGCCATGCGGCGACGTCGAGCAGCAGCACCCGGAACAGCTCGCCATCGAGGTCCGCCACGGCAAGCGCGGGGTTGCCCAGCGCGTCGAAGCGGCGGCGGTCGGCAATCTGCAGCGCCAGATAGGCGCGATCGACGTCGGACAAAGCTTCGCCGACCGCGAGCGCTTCGGCGACCTCCTCATCGGGTTCGGCCAGGACCAGCGGCACACTGGTCCGCAGCACCGATTGCTCGCGCCAGCGATGTTCTTCAGCGCGCGCGAAACAGATGCCCGCGAGCCGTTCGGCGCACGGAAGTCCACCGCGTAGCCATTCGCTCCACAAAGTGTCGGGATCGATACCGGGATCGAGCCGCGCGGCGACGTCGGCGACCAGCCGTCGCGCAACCCCCAACGACAGCGCACGCTGCTCCTCGGTCAGCCGGCCGGCGATGGGCGCGGCCAGATAATCCGCTAGTTCGCGCAGGCGCGCCGACAGCGTCGGCGACGGCGGATCGATGCCGGGCGAGGAGAGCGATTCACTCATGCGTGTCCGCCAATAACAGGATGGCGTTAATAGGCGTTAAACCTTGAAGGCCTTTGTTTTACCGCGTTTCCGGACGCCGTGCGAGCCGCAGCCAGAGCAATATCTGGAGCAGGGCGAGCAGCGGCAGGATCGCGAACATCAGCGGAGCGAAGCCGAAGAGCAGCGCCGGCGCCAGCATAATCCACGCCTGATCGGCGTCGGGAAGCAGCCAGTGAAAGCGCCGCCGTTCACCCGAATCCTCGTAAAGCGACCGGGCGAGCAGAATCGCCGCGGCAAGGCACGGCGCGAGCGCGGCTTCCGAAAACAGCGGCATTTTGTGCGCCGGTCCGGTGAGCGACAGCAGCCACGGGAAAATCGCGAGAAGCACCCACGCGAAGGTGCGGATCACCTCGCGAGCCCGGTCCTGCGCCGCGCTTTCGGCGCGAAAGGCCGACAGGAACCGCATCGCCGCAAGCCCGAGCCCGCCGAAGATAGCGACCAGCGCGCCCGCCGCCGCAAGCCCGCTTGCTGCCAGCAACGCGACGATCACCCACAGCAATGCAGTGACATAGGGCAGGTAACGCGCCGTCGTCGGCGATCTGACCAGCAACGGCCCCGCAAGCCGGATCAGCGGCATCATGATCGCTGAACGGCCGAGCCCCATTCCGCCATATTCGACCTGCTGCAGGCTCGATTGCTCGATCAGCGCGGCAGTGGGGCGGTCGGAGACGATTGCGATCTCGCCCTGTTCGAACAATGCAGGCTCGCAATAGAGCCGCCGCGCGCCCGATTGCACCGCGAGCCGCAGCAGCGTCAGCATCATGTCCCATTCGCCCGGCATCGCGGCGAGTTCGGCGACCATCGGTTCCGAAATACAGGCGAGCCCGCCCCAGCGCCGCGCCGCGTCGATGCGCTCGAACCCCTGCGTCAGCGGGGTGTCGCCGGTGACGAGGATCGCCGGCGATCCGGGCTTGGCGATCGCGGCATAATGCGTCCCGCCCGCGCGCAGCCCATCGGCGACCAGAATGATGCGGTCGTCGCCCTGCACCAGCCCCATCAGGTCGGCCGCGGCGCGTATCGGGGTCACCTTCAGCCCGCGGCGGCGGATGCGATCGCAGGTAGCGAGCAATTCGGCGGGAACCGCGCCGACGGCGACGGCGATATGCGTCACCCCGACGTCGGCGAGGCGCGCCGCCTGCCGCTCGATCAGCGTTTCGCCCGCGACGGTGACGAGCGCGCGGAGGCCGCCATCGGGCAGGACTTCGCTGGCGCCGATCAGCGCGATCAGGGTCATCGGCGGGCGCCAGACGGATTAGCGGTCATCACCCCCGACCTTTAGGCGCGAAGACCCGATTGGCAAGCCGCGAAATCGCGGGATGGCGCGACGATAAGAGCGCCCTTTTCGCTGCAAAAATACGCGCGGTTTCCGCGCCGTTTCCCGACCCAAAAAATCATGCGCAAAATGACCGAATCACTGGCTTTTGCACGGACCTTCGGCTAATCTCGATGCTCCTCCCGAAAGAACGAAAAAAGGCCGGGTTTTGACCGAAGAAAATATGCCTACGCCGCCGTCCGAGGACGGCGTTTCGTCGATCAACATCGTCGACGAAATGAAGACCTCGTACCTCGATTATGCGATGAGCGTGATCGTCAGCCGCGCGCTGCCCGACGTGCGCGACGGCCTGAAGCCCGTCCACCGCCGCATCCTCTATTCGGCGCAGGAGGGCGGCTTTGTTCCGGGGCGGCCGTACAAGAAATCGGCGAAGATCGTCGGCGACGTCATGGGTAACTATCACCCGCACGGCGACAGCTCGATTTACGACGCGCTGGCGCGGATGACGCAGGACTGGTCGATGCGCGCGCCGCTGATCGACGGTCAGGGCAATTTCGGATCGATGGACCCCGATCCGCCGGCGTCGATGCGTTACACCGAGGCGCGGCTCGCCAAGGTCGCGATGACCCTGCTCGGCGATCTCGACAAGGACACCGTCGATTTCCAGCCCAACTATGACGCCAGCCGCCAGGAACCGCAGGTTCTGCCTGCGCGCTATCCCAATTTGCTGGTCAATGGCGCGGGTGGCATCGCGGTCGGCATGGCGACCAACATTCCGCCGCACAACCTTGGCGAAGTCATCAACGCGACGCTCGCGACGATCGACAATCCCGAAATCACCCTCGACGAGCTGATGGAGATCGTCCCGGCGCCCGATTTTCCGACCGGGGCGATGATCCTGGGCCAGGGCGGCGCGCGCAGTGCCTATGCCACCGGGCGCGGTTCGGTGATGATGCGCGCAACGCATATCATCGAGGAAGGCCGGAGCGACCGCCAGTCGATCGTGCTGACCTCGATCCCGTTTCAGGTCGGCAAGTCGGGCCTGGTCGAAAAGATCGCTGAAGCCGCGCGCGACAAGCGGATCGAAGGCGTCTCCGACATTCGCGACGAATCGAACCGCGAGGGCGTGCGCGTCGTCATCGAACTGAAGCGCGATGCGACCGCCGAAGTGGTGCTCAACCAGCTGTGGCGCCACACGCCGGCGCAGTCGAGCTTCCCCGCCAACATGCTGGCAATCCGCGGCGGCCGCCCCGAAATGATGGGGCTCAAGACGATCCTGTCGGCGTTCATCGCCTTCCGCGAGGAAGTGATCACCCGTCGCTGCAAGTTCGAACTCGCCAAGGCCCGCGACCGCGCGCACATCTTGCTCGGCCTCGTCGTCGCGGTCAGCAACCTCGACGAAGTCGTCCGTATCATTCGCGGCTCGTCGAGCCCCGCGGCGGCACGCGATGCGCTGCTCGCCCGTGAATGGCCGATCGGCGACATCGCGCCCTATATCCGCCTCGTCGAAGCGATCGAAGGCGAGATGGACGACAGTTCGACCTATCGCCTGTCCGAAACGCAGGTGAAGGCGATTCTCGACCTCCGCCTGCATCGCCTGACCGCGCTCGGCCGCGACGATATTGGCAAAGAACTCAGTGAATTGGCGGCCGAGATTGAGGAGCTGCTTTCAATCCTCGCCGACCGCGATAAACTCTATGCCGTGATGCGCGAAGAGCTCATCGCGGTGCGCGACGAATTCGCGACCCCGCGCCGCACGATGGTCGCTCCCGCCGCCGACGGCATCGACGACGAGGATCTGATCGAGCGCGAGGAGATGGTCGTCACCGTCACCCTCGACGGCTATATCAAGCGCACCCCGCTCGACACCTTCCGCGCCCAGCGCCGCGGCGGCAAGGGCCGCGCCGGCATGGCGACGAAGGACGAGGACGTCGTCACCGAGCTGTTCGTCACTTCGACGCACACGCCGGTGCTCTTCTTCTCGACGCTGGGGAAGGTCTACCGCATGAAGGTGTGGCGCCTGCCCGAGGGCGGGCCGGCGACGCGCGGCCGTCCGATGATCAACCTGCTGCCGCTGGGCAAGGACGAGACGATCTCGACCGTGCTGCCGCTGCCCGAGGATGAGGCCGAATGGGGCAAGCTGCACGTCATGTTTGCAACCGCAAAGGGCAGCGTGCGTCGTAACAGCATGGACGCCTTCACCAACGTGCCTTCGAACGGCAAGATCGCGATGAAGTTCGAAGGCGAAGACGAAGACGACCGGTTAATCGGCGTCGCGCTGCTCGACGAAAGCGATGATGTCCTGCTCGCGACGCGCCAGGGCAAGGCGATCCGCTTTGCCGGCGATGATGTCCGCGAATTCCAGAGCCGCAATTCGACCGGTGTCCGCGGTATGCGCCTCGCCGACGGCGACGAAGTGATCTCGCTGTCGATCCTCCATCGCGTCGGCACTAACTCGGAAGAGCGCGAGGCCTATCTGCGCGCCGCGCCGTGGAAGGATAATGAGAATGAGCCGACGCTCGATGGCGAGCGCATGGCGGAACTTGCCGGACGCGAGCAGTTCATCCTGACCGTCTGCGCCAACGGCTATGGCAAGCTGTCGTCGGCCTATGAATATCGGCGCACCGGCCGCGGGGGTCAGGGGATCACCAACATCGACAATATCGCGCGTAACGGCCCGGTCGTCGCCAGCTTCCCCGCCACCAAGGTGCATCAACTGATGCTGGTGACCGATCAGGCGAAACTGATCCGCATGGGGCTCGATTCGATGCGCGTCATCGGCCGCGGGTCGGCGGGCGTGCGCCTGTTCGACGTGTCCAACAATGAACATGTCGTATCGGCGGCGCTGATCGAGGAGAGCGACGAGGAAGAAATCGAAGGCGTGGAAGGCGCGGAAAACTCCGGCCCCGAAGCCGAAACCCCGACCGAGGCGCCCTCCGAATGACCGCCTCGACGGCCTTCAAGGTGCTGACCCAGCAGCAATGGGTCGATTTCGAACGCGAACGCGTATTCCGCGGCGCGCCGGTGGATATTGCCGACGGTTATATCCACCTGTCCACCGCACAGCAGCTCGAGAGCACGCTGGCCAAGCATTTCGCGGACCAGACGGCGCTCATGATCGCCGAGGTGGACCTGATCCTCCTCGGCGACGCGATCCACTGGGAAGAAGCCCGCGGCGGCGAGCTCTTCCCGCACCTTTACGCCGAACTGCCGATCCACGCGGTCGTGAGCCTGCAAAAGCGCGACTAAAAAATTCATCGGCGGGGCGACGGCCAAGACGCCAGCGACAATCCCGTTGAACGAGCGCTTTCGGCCGTTGGTCGCATCTTGCTTCGCGCGCCGAAATGCTTCTACCACCGTCGGGCGTTGCAACCGTCCGCTCATGGGGGAAATAGAAGATGCGCCTCGTTTTGATCGCTGCCCTGCTGGCCTCTGCCGCATCCGGCCCCGTCTACGCCCATGACGAAGCCGCCCCCGTCGAACAATCGAAGCCTGTTCCCAAGGAGCAACTGCTGAAGCCGCCCGCCGACGCGGTCCATTATGTGGTCGTGTCCGAAGCCGGCCAGCATGGCAGCCAGTGGCGCTGGCAGCTCCCCGATGGCCGCACCGCCTATCGCTGGTCGCAGGAGCTGCGCGGCTGGATTACCGAAATGGATCAGGTCACCACCTTCGGGCGCGGCGGCGCGATCGAGGCGCTGACCGTCCGCGGCGTCACTACTTCGGGCGACGCAGCCGAAGATTTTCGCGTCGCGAACGGCCGCGCAACCTGGAAGACGGCAACCGACTCGGGCGAGGCTCCGGCTGGCGGCTGGTATATCCCGGCCGGCGGCGTCGGCATTGCGAATGCCCCGCTGATCGACGCGCTCGCCGCGGCGGGCGATGCCGGGCTGAATTTCCTGCCGAGCGGCAAGGGCCGCATGGCCTTCGGCGCGACGCAGACTATTCAGGGGCCCGGCGGCCCCAAAAAAGTCCAGCTCGCGTTCGTCAGCGGCATACTCCCGTCGCCGTATCCGGTCTGGCTCGACGAGAACAAACGCTATTTCGCCGACATCAGCTTCATCTCGGTGATCCCGGCGGGATATGAGGGCGCGCTGAAGCAGCTGCGCAACACGCAGGACAAGGCGACGGCCGAAGCAGTCGCCGGCATCGCCAAGCGCTTCCTCTCGCCCGCCGCCAAAGCCCCCGTGTTGTTCGACAATGTCCAGCTGTTCGACGCCGACAAGGGTGCGTTTATTGCCAGCCGGTCGGTGCTCGCACGCGATGGCAAGATCGCCGCCATTGGCGCGGCCGGATCGCTAAAAGCCCCGGCCGGCGCGCAGGTCATCGACGGGCGCGGCAAGACGTTGGTGCCGGGCATCTGGGACAGCCACCTCCACATCGGCGACGATTGGGACGTGCTTTCGAACATGGCCAACGGGATTACCAGCTTCCGCAGTCCCGGCACGAACCTGGATCGCGCGGTCGAGGCAACCAAGCGCCGCGCCGATGGCAGCTTGTTGATGGGCGAGCCATTCATCTCGGCCATCATCGACAAGAAGGATCCGCTGGCGGCGCAGGGCGCCGAGGTGGTCAGCAGCGCCGAAAAGGCCATCGCCGCCGTGCGGCGGATCAAGGCGGCCGGCCTGTGGGGCGTCAAATTCTACACCTCGATGAATCCGGCCTGGATCGCCCCCGCCGCAGCCGAAGCGCACCGCCTCGGCCTGCATGTCCATGGCCACGTCCCCGCCACGATGAAGCCGAGCGAAGCCGTCGCCGCGGGCTATGACGAGCTCACCCACCTCAATTTCGTGGTGATGGAGTCGATGCCCCGCGAGGTGATCGACAAGGCGAACACGCGGCAGCGCGTCGAGGGGCCGGCGCGCTATTTCAAAGACGTCGATCTCGACGCGCCCCTGATGTCGGGCTTCGTCGCCGATCTGGCCCGGAAGAAAACAATCGTCGATCCGACGATCGTCATCTTCGAAGGTATGCTCACGCAGGATGGCGGGAAAGCCCAACCGGCCTATGCCCCCTATATGGGCATCATTTCCCCCGTCCTCGAACGCTCGGTGTTCACCGCCGGCGGCTATCCGCTGGTCGAAGGGCTGACGCGCGACGATTATCGCAAAAGCTATGCGAAAATGGTCGAGCTGGTCGGCAGGCTGCACAAGGCGGGCGTGACGATTGTCGCCGGCACCGACGGCTGGGGGATCGAACTCATCCGCGAACTCGAAATCTATCGGCAGGCCGGGTTCACCGCGGCCGAGGCAATCCAGAGCGCGACCATCGTCCCGGCACGCGTGGTCGGCGCCGACAAGCGCACCGGCTCGATCGCGGTGGGCAAGGAAGCCGACATGGTGCTGGTCGACGGCGATCCCTCGACCGACCTCGGCGCGCTCCGCCGCGTCGTTACGGTCGTGAGCGATGGTTATGTCATGGACGCCGCCGACCTGCGGAAGGCTGCCGGCTACAGCGGTGTACCAAAGTAACGGCGGCCATCCCCTCGTCAGCCTGGGCCTGATCCACGGCCCCGCTTTTCCATCCCGTCACTGGCTAAAATCGGCGACGTCGGCGGGATGCATGGCGACAAAACGAGCCGGCTCGATTCCGCGCACAGCCAATTCGGCCGCCAGGCGGCTTTCCGGCTCTTTTCGCGACTCGTCGGTCAACTTGAACGTGCCCCAATGCATGCCGACCGCTGCCTTGGCGCCTACGTCTTCGAAGATCTGAATCGCCTCTTCTGGATTGCAATGCTGGGCGGCCATGAACCAGCGTGGATCATAGGCCCCGATCGGCAGAATTGCGAGGTCGATCACGCCAAATCGCGCCCGTATCGCCCGGAAGATATCGCCGGTGCCATAACCCGTATCGCCCGCAAAATAGACCAGCTTCCCGGCTGCCTCGATCATGAAACCGCCCCATAACGCCATGCGGCGATCGCGCGGCCCGCGCGACGACCAGTGTAGCGCGGGAACGATATGCGCCTTGGCTCCGGAGCCGATGTCGAAATGATCGCCCCAATCACCTGACGCGACCCGGGCGGTCGGCAGCTTGTTGTGAATGATAACGTCGTTGCCGAGAGGCGTTATGATCAGCGGATCATGGCGGGCATGCAAAACGCGCAGCGTCGCCATGTCGAGGTGATCATAATGATTATGCGAGAGTAAAATGGCGTCGATCTGTGGCAGATCCGCAAGCTCGATACCGGGAGATGTCACGCGCTTAGGGCCGGCGAAGGAGAGCGGGCTGGCACGATCCGACCAGACCGGATCGGTCAGGATATTGAGTCCGCCGATCTGGATCAGCAGCGTTGCATGGCCGACCATCGTGACGCGCAAGCCGTCGACTCTCGTATCGGGAGCCACGGATACGACTTCGACCGAGGAGGGCCACGGGTTATTAGGAGCGGTACGGCGCCACCGGAGGAGGTCGCCGAGCGACCTGTCGGTTTCGGGCTCGCCTAAGGGATTGAGAAAACGCGTTCCGTCGAAATGATCCGTGACAGGTCCCTGGTAGTATGGATTGCGCGCGCTCATGTCGGGCCTCTGCCTCTATCCGGTTGATCGATCCCGATATGGCCCCCATTCGTCCAGCAACAAGTGGCTCTTTTTAAATGCCTTAATAGCGCCCAGCCGCTGCCAATTGACCCCGCCAAGCATTCGGCGCAGCATCGCACTATGATGCTTACCATCACCCCCAGCGGTCAGGCGTGCGGTGCACGCGTGACCGGCGTCGACCTGACGCGGCCGCTCGACGACGCCATCGTGGCCGAAATCCGCGCCGCATGGCTCGACCATCACATCCTCGCCTTCCCCGGCCAGAAGCTGAGCGACGACGATCTCGAACGCTTCACCCGCTATTTTGGCGGCTTCGGCGAAGATCCCTTCATCAAGCCCATCCCCGGCCGCGACCACGTCATCGCGGTCAAACGCCGCGCCGACGAAACCTCGCCGCTCTTTGCCGAAAACTGGCACAGCGACTGGAGTTTTCAGGCGCGTCCGCCCGCGGGCACCTGCCTCTTCGGCATCACCATCCCGCCCGTCGGCGGCAACACCGAATTTGCGAACCAGCACGCCGCGCTCGATGCGATGCCCGACAGCCTCCGCAAGCGGATCGAGGGCAAGCAGGCGATCCACAGCGCGCGCGGCGGCTATGCGCCGTCGGGCATGTACGGTGCGAACGACCCAAAGGGACCACGCGGCCGCAGCATGGACATCCGTTCGGGCGAAGCCGCGATGGCGACCCAGCTTCACCCCTTCATCCGCAAGCACCCCGAAACCGGCCGCGAAGGCCTGTTCGGCTGCGCCGGCTATATCATCGGCATCGACGGCATGGTCGACAAGGAAGCGCTCCCGCTGCTCTACGAGCTGCTGCAATGGCAAGGCCGCGAGGAGTTTCGCTACAGCCATGCGTGGGAGCCCGACATGCTGATCATGTGGGACAATCGCTCGCTGCTCCACCGTGCCACCGGCGGTTACGACGGTCATGATCGCCTCCTCCACCGCACGACGATCGCGGCGTGGGATGGCTAGGTTTTGGCCTCGCGCGATAGCGTGCTGACGACACCCCACGCGATCAGCGCCTGCCCCGCGAAATAGAGCGGCCAGACGAGCCACATGGTGACGTCCTTCGACAGCGCGCCGCCCTCGCCCGCAAAGATGAACAGGTCGCTCGCGAGGAACATCATCGCGCCGATCCCGGTGCGATAGCGCGGAAAACGGCTGGTCCACGCCGTCGCCGCCATGATCGCGACTCCGCCGGTATAAGCGATCGCCGCGCCCATCTGGTGCACCTCGGCCCCGCGCGTCAGCCCCCAGGCGATAAGGATCGCGAGCGGCACGAGCACCCAGCCGAGCAGCTTTTGCGAAGCGGTCAGGCTGGGCCGTCGGTTGCGCATATAGAGGATGATCGCGATCAGGTGGCCGGTCGCAAAGGCGGCCGCCCCGGGCAGCATCCCGGCCGCGTCGAGCAACCAGTCACCGAACGCGCCGAATGCCAGCGCGGCGGCAATCAACTTGCCGTCGGTGCTTCGCGCATTGGCCGCCGCCCACAGCGCGAGCAGGCCGACCCCCGATGTTTTCCACGCCCAGATCGCCGGGCCATCCCAATGCTTGAAAACCGCGAGGAAAAAGCTGATCCCGCCAACCAGTGCCAACAGCCACAGCCAGCGCGCGCGATCCCAACCCAGTTCCCCGCTCATCGTCGCCCCCTTTGCATCTTGTCTCCAACCGGCCTAGTGCGCGGCGGATTGGTCGCAAGTCAACGGATATGGGTAATGAGCCACGACATTCACATCATCGGCGGCGGCCTCGCCGGATCCGAAGCCGCATGGCAGCTCGCCGAGGCGGGTTTCCGCGTTCGGCTGTCCGAAATGCGCGGTGGCGGCGATATGACCCCCGCGCATCAGGGCGATGCGCTCGCCGAAATGGTCTGCTCGAACAGCTTCCGCAGCGACGACGGCGACAGCAATGCCGTCGGACTGCTCCACCGCGAAATGCGCACGCTGGGCTCGATCATCATGCGCGAAGCCGATGTGCACAAGGTCCCCGCGGGCTCGGCGCTCGCGGTCGACCGCGATCTCTTCTCGGGCGGCGTCACCCGCGCGCTCTCTGAGCACCCCAACATCACCATCGTCCGCGAACGCATCGACACGCTGCCCACCGAGGGCCTGACGATCGTCGCGACCGGCCCGCTCACCGCCGCCGGCCTCGCCTCGAGCATCGGGACCGCAACCGGCAAGGATGCGCTCGCCTTTTTCGACGCCATCGCCCCGATCGTCTACCGCGACAGCATCGACATGGACATCGCGTGGATGGCGAGCCGCTGGGACAAGGTCGGGCCGATCGGCGACGGCAAGGATTATATCAACTGCCCGATGGACAAGGACCAGTATCACACCTTCGTCCAGGGGCTCGTCGACGGCGACAAGACCGAATTCAAGGATTGGGAAAAGGACACCCCCTATTTCGAGGGCTGCATGCCGATCGAGGTGATGGCCGAGCGCGGCCCCGAAACCTTGCGCTTCGGCCCGATGAAGGGCGTCGGGCTCGACAATCCGCGCACCGGCAGATGGCCGTACGCGGTGGTCCAGCTCCGCCAGGACAATGCGCTCGGCACGCTGTGGAACATGGTCGGCTTCCAGACCAAGCTGAAGCACGCCGCGCAGGTCGAACTCTTCCGCACGATCCCCGGCCTCGAAAAGGCCGAATTCGCGCGCCTCGGCGGGCTCCACCGCAACAGCTTCATCCGCTCGCCCGAGCTGCTCGACTCCCAGCTTCGCCTCAAATCGGCGCCGCATATCCGCTTCGCAGGGCAGATCACCGGCTGCGAAGGCTATGTCGAAAGCGCCGCGATCGGGCTCGTCGCGGCGCGCTTCGCCGCCGCCGAGCTTGCGGGGCGCGACCTGCCGCCGCCGCCGCCCGACACCGCGCTCGGCGCGCTGCTCGGCCACATCACCGGCGGCGCCGACGCGGCGAGCTATCAGCCGATGAACGTCAATTTCGGGCTATTTCCGCCGTTGGCGGAGGATGTGCGCAAGAAGGACCGCAAGCTCGGCTATACCGCGCGCGCAGGTGCCTCGCTCGCCGAGTGGATCAGGCAAGCCGAGGGCGTCGCCGCCTAACCATCTTCGTCATTGCGAGGAACCGAAGGCGACGCGGCAATCCAGAGCCGGCGTAAGCCGCCCTGGATTGCTTCGCTCCGCTCGCAATGACGAAGTGTTTTCAACAGCTACATTTCGCCACTGCCGCCCGCTTCGGCGCCGTCGTCGCAAACTCCACGCGCGTCAGGTCACCCGACTTGTCGCCATCGGCCCCGGCAAAGCGCTGCCCCGTCGCCCCCGCCCATTCCTCGAAGGTCAGCAGATTATTGCCATCCTTGTCGAGCTTGCGGAACGCCGCGGTGCGCGACGACATCAGTTCGACGCGGCTGATGCGATCGTTGCGGTCGCGGTCGAAGCGGTTGAAGCGCCGCTCCTCGCGCGAAGCCTCCTTCGCGGCGGGCAGCGCCGGCGGCGCCGGTCCGCGCTTGGGCGCGCCCGCGGCGGCAACGGGGATCGCGGGCAAGGCCGGCGGCGGATCGGGAAGCACCTCTTCCTCGACGATCTGCGTGTAGCCCTTCCACATGAACAGGCCGCCGGTCAGCAACAAGGCGCTCGCCACACCGCCGATCAAAAAACGGGAAACTGCCATCCACGCCCCTCCGCGCTGGTTGATCGGACTAGCTATCACGACGCGCCGGACAGCGGCAACAAACGTCGCCATTTTGGTTTCGAATTTTAATCGGTAAAGTTATTCAAAATCGGCGCTCTAATTGCTATATCCGATCAATGCACAATTACCTCCCCTCGCTGAAGCAGATGCAATATCTCGTCGCGCTGCACGAACATGGCCATTTCGGCCGCGCCGCCGATGGCTGCAACGTCACCCAGTCGACGCTGTCGGCCGGCATCCGCGAGCTGGAAACCTTGCTCGGCCAGACGCTCGTAGAACGCACCCGCCGCGTCGTCCGCTTCACCGGGCTCGGCAACGCCATCGTCGAAAAGGCGCACCGCGTGCTGCGCGAGGCCGAGGAACTGGCCGATATGGCGGCTGCCGCCGCGGCGCCGCTCGTCGGCGAGCTGCGCATGAGCGTCATCCCGACGATCGCGCCCTTCCTGCTCCCCGGCCTGTTGCCGCGGCTGCGCAAGGAGCGTCCGTCGCTCAAGCTGTTTCTTCGCGAAGAACCTAGCGCGCAGGCCTGCGAATCGCTGCATCATGGCACCGTCGACTGCGTCCTCCTCGCGCTCCCCTATGGCTGCGGCGACGTCGAAGCCGAAAATCTGTTCGACGACGCGCTGTTCGTCGCCTTCCCGGGCGACCAGTCCGAAGACCTGCCTGCGATGGTCAGCGCCGACCAGATCGACCCGGCGCAGATGCTGATGCTCGAGGATGGCCATTGCCTGAAGGATCATGTCCTTGCCGCGTGCAACCGGCCCGAACTGCGCGCCGGGGCGCGGATGATGGGCACGTCGCTGCACACGCTGGTGCAGATGGTCGACAATGGCCTGGGCATCACGATGTTGCCGCAAATGGCGATCGAGGCGGGCATTCTCGACCATACCGACATCGACACCCGGCCGCTCGATTCGGAGCATGACTGGCGCACGATCGCGCTGGTGTGGCGCAAAGGCAGCCCACGCGCCGAGGAATTCCGGATGCTGGCGGATATTTTCCGCAAGCATCAGGGGGATTGAGCCAACAAGGGCTAATCAAGAACCCGTTTATCCCGAGGAGCCATTGAGCTTGTCGAAATGGCGTCTCGAAGGACGCCAGCGCAGCGGTCCTTCGAGATGGGCCTTCGCCAAGGCTCAGTCCCTCCTCGGGACAAACGGGTTCTTGCTATCGCTCAGCCCACCGCTCCGCGCGGCCCTGATCGCCCTCGCGCGGCTCGACCCATTCGACGCGCCCGTCGGCGAAGGTCTCGCGCTTCCAAAGCATCACGTCGGTCTTCAGCCGGTCGATCAGAAACTCGCACGCCGCCAGCGCCTCGGCGCGATGCGGGCTGCTCGCGAGGACGAACACGATGGTGTCGCCGGGCACCATCGCGCCGACGCGGTGGACCAGCGTCAGCGCCGCAAGCCGCCAGCGGTCGGCCGCGGCATGGCCAAGGTCGGCCAGCCCCGCTTCGGTCATCGCAGGGTGATGGTCGAGGAACAGTTCGACCAGGTCGCCGTCGCCGCGCACGCGCCCGATAAAGCTGGCGCTCGCGCCATGCCCGCCCGCGTCATGCAGGTCGAGTTCGCCGGCGATATCGATCGCCTCCGGCTGGACCGCGACGCGGATCATCCGCCCGTCACCGGCGGGAACAGCGCGACCTCGCGTACGCCGACAAGCGGTGCATCGGGGCCCATCATCACGCCGTCGATCGCGGCACGGATGCGGTGCGGTTCGGCAAAAGCGAGCGCCCCGCGCGCGTCGCGCGCGGCCAGCCATGCGATCAGCGCGCCGACATCGGCGATGCCCGCGGGAACGTCGATCGTCTCATCGGCGATCCCCATCCGTTCGCGTACCCAGGCGAAATAGGCGATGTCCATGACCATCGAATATTCAATCCATATGTTTCAGGCCAACGCGCAGATAATCCCAGCCGGTAATCAGCGTCAGCACCGCGGCGCCCCATAGCGAGGCGAGCCCGACGGTCTTGATCCATGCCATCGCCGGCAGCGCGCCGGCGAGGATCAGCGCGCCGAACGCGACGAGCTGGAATGTCGTTTTCCATTTGGCGAGCTGGGTCACCGGCATCGACACCTGCAGCGTCGCAAGGAATTCGCGTAAGCCCGACACGATGATCTCGCGCAGCAGGATCATCAGCGCCGCGACGACGTGGTAACCGGTAATATCGCGGGTAAAGACGAGCAGCAGGATGACCGCCGCAATCATGATCTTGTCGGCGATCGGATCGAGGAACGCGCCCAGCCGCGACACGATGCCGCGTGAGCGTGCAACATAGCCGTCAAAATAATCGGTAATGCCCATCAGGCAGTAGAGGCCGAAGGCGAGCGCGTAGTCGATCGGCTTCGGCTGGTGCGACCCTTCGACCACCCCGGGCCACAGCAGGAACAGCAGGATGGGCACCGCCAATATTCGCGACAATGTCAGAATGTTCGGAAGACTGAGCATGACCCCTGATTCCCGCCGCGATGGCGCGCATGTGCCAAAATGGCCTTTGACCGCATCCGCCCTAGCCGATAAGCCCCCGGGGCGACAACCGAATTGCCCGCGGATCGCGTGGTAACGAACAATGCTGAAGAGATTGGACCACGCATGACCGGCACCTTTGCGCTGTTGAAGCAACGCCGGTTCCTGCCCCTTTTCGTCACCCAGCTGCTCGGCGCGTTCAACGACAACCTGTTCAAGAACGCGATGGTGTTGTTCGTCGTCTATGGCGTGTTCAACGACGAGGCGTCGGAAACGGCGTTCAGCGCGGTTGCGACGGGCCTGTTCATCCTGCCCTTTTTCCTGCTCTCGGCGCTCGCCGGGCAGCTCGCCGACACGCGCGACAAGGCGCGGATTATCCGCATCGTCAAATTCTGCGAGATATTGATCATGGTCGTCGGCGGGGCCGGGCTCGTCCTCGCCTGGATGGGCTGGGCGGTGCATGTCGTCGCCATCCCGCTGATGTTGCTCGCGCTTTTCGCGATGGGGATCCACTCGACCTTCTTCGGCCCGATCAAATATGCGATCCTGCCGCAGCATCTCCAAAGCGACGAAGTGCTGGCGGGCACCGGCCTGGTCGAGGCAGGCACCTATATCGCGATCCTCGCGGGGACCATCCTCGCGGGCGTGATCGATGTCGAGTGGGCCGCGCTCGCCGTCGTCCTCATCGCTGCCCTCGGTTATTGGACCGGGCGCAAGGTGCCGCCGGCGCCGCCTCAGCATGAGGAAACCGGTATCGACTGGCACATCGTCCGCTCGTCGATCGCGCTCGTTCGCGGGACGATGCACATCCCGCGCCTCTACCTCGCGATCCTGTCGATCAGCTTTTTCTGGACGATCGGCGCGGTGCTGTTCATCCAGTTCCCGCCGCTGGTGAAGAATATCCTCCATGCCGACAAGAGCGTCGCGAGCCTTTTCCTCGCGGTCTTCTCGATCGGCATCGCGATCGGCTCGGTCGCAGTCAATCGCCTGCTCAAAGGACAGGTTTCGGCGCGTTACAGCCCCGCCAGCGTCATCGTCATGGGCGTTTTCGTCCTCGCCTTTTATTGGGTGTGCCGAAACTGGGAGCATGACCCGTCGGGTGCGATGTACGGCATCGACGGATTCCTGGGTCACGCCGACGTCTATCCGCTGCTGGCCAGCCTGCTCGGCATCGCGATCAGCGGCGGCATGTTCGTCGTGCCGCTCTATGCTTTCCTCACGACCACCGTCCCCAAGGACCAGACGGCGCGCACCGTTGCGGCGAATAATATCGTCAATTCGGGCGCGATGGTCGCGGGGTCGCTGCTCGCGATCGGGCTGGGTTTCGCCGGAGTCGGCGTCGTCGACCAGCTGCTGATGAGCGCGGTGATGTGCCTGATGTCCGCATGGCTCGCGGTAAAGCTGCACCGCGCCTGCGACTGACCCTAAAGCAGGAACATCATCGTCGCGGTAAAGAACATCGCGAAACTCTGGACAAACAGGCGAAGGTCGCTGCCCGCGAAAATCGACGCGGGCTCGCGATGCGCCGCGAGCGCCGACCGCAACTCCCCCTCCCAGTCCGCGGGCGCGCGCAGCCGGGCAATGGTCAGCTGCCGCGCACCATGCGCGCGGACGAGGCGACGAATGTCGATATGATTGTCCGAGTCCATGCCCGGCAAGCTATGCCGTTCTTAACTTCTCGGTAAGGTTAAAAGATCGTTAACAACCGGCGCGTACCAAAGCGGGACGCCGCTCAACCATCGGGCATGGGTCGGACGCGCACGGATTTCCGGTCGCCAGCCCCTGCCTGAAAGGGCTTGCAACGCTGCGGCCGCATCCGCGGCCCCAGGCACAATCGCACTTCGTCGAGCCAACCTTTCCGATCCACCGAGACCGCGATCATCGGTTCCGAAACGCCCGGATTGGCGGCGGCAAAGGCGCGGCGAACCCTGCCCGCGGTCTGCGGTTTCGCTGCCAGCGCCTTCATGTCGGGAAAGCGCACCGCGCGGAACAGGATGTCGGCGGAACGGAAATAGGCGGCGGGGTGCGGGCTCATGCAGGTGCCATGCTTCGCCCATTCGTGCTGGAGCAGCTGCGCCGAGGGCGTCATGCACATATGTTTGCGCAGCACCGGCTGCGGCACGATCTTGGCTGGCCGGCACCATTGCGGATAGCCGGGCGTATCACTTT
Source organism: Sphingopyxis sp. (assembly GCF_036675685.1). Classification (GTDB taxonomy): domain Bacteria; phylum Pseudomonadota; class Alphaproteobacteria; order Sphingomonadales; family Sphingomonadaceae; genus Sphingopyxis. The sequence goes on along the minus strand of NZ_JAKFEM010000022.1, from coordinate 4,959 downwards.
CGGGCCACAGGCCGTGGAGCACCCAGCCAAAGCGGCCATTCTCTCCCGAGCATTGGAAACGATCGCGCGCATCGTGCGGATTGCGCACGTCGATGCAATGCTGCGGCGACCAGCTCATGCTGAGAAGATAGCCCGTCGTTTTGGGCTTGCGCACGGATTCGCCGCGCTTGGGTTGTTCGAGGCGCGGGACAGGAATCCGGTCGGGGATGTTGCACGCCAGTGCCTGGGCGTGGGCTGCGGTGGGAGCGAATAGCACCGCAAGAGCGACCATGAGCCCCCCTCTCTTCCGTTCGTGCTGAGTTTGTCGAAGCACCGTTCTTCCTTTCGCCGTGGAATCAAGAAAAAGGACGGCCCCCTTCGACTGCCTTGCAGGCGCTCAGGACAGGCTTCGACAAGCTCAGGGCAAACGGATTGATGAGACCGGCAATCTAAACCAGCGCAAAATCGAGCCCGACGTCGGCCGCCGGCGCCGATTGGGTCAGGCGCCCGACCGACACATAGGTCACGCCCGTCTCGCCGATGGCGCGGATCGTATCGAGCCGCACCCCGCCCGACGCCTCGGTCGGCACCTTCCCATCGACGATCGCAACGGATGCGCGCAATTCGTCGAGGTCCATATTGTCGAGCAGCAGGTGCGTCGCCCCGGCATCCAGCGCGGGCGTGACCTGTTCGACCCGATCGACTTCGACGATGATGCTTTCGATTCCCGCCGCGACGGCGCGGCGCACCGCTTCCTCGACCGAGCCGGCGACCGCGACATGATTATCCTTGATCATCGCCGCGTCCCACAATCCCATTCGGTGGTTGGTCGCACCGCCCATACGCGTCGCATATTTCTCCAGCACCCGCAGGCCCGGAATCGTCTTGCGCGTATCGAGCAAAGTCGCGCCGGTTCCGGCGAGCGCATCGACATATTGCCGCGTCATCGTCGCGATGCCCGACAGATGCTGCACGGTGTTGAGCGCCGACCGCTCGGCGGTCAGCATCGCGCGGGCATTGCCCGACAGGCGCATCAGGTCGCTTCCGGACGCAACCTGCGCCCCCTCCTCAACCAAAATCTCGATCTCCATGGCAGGTTCGAGCGCACGAAAGAAACGTTCGGCGATCGGCAGCCCCGCGACGGTGATCGCGTCACGGCTGTCCATCACCCCGCCAAAACGCGCGCCGGCGGGAATCACCGCCATCGAGGTAATATCGCCCCCCGCCCCCAGATCCTCGGCCAAGGTGGCGCGAACGAAGGCATCGAGGTCGAAATCGGGCAGGGAAAATTGGGTCATGCCCCTGCGATAATCCGCGGGGCCAGCAAATCAACTTGACGTTTACGTAAACTAGCGCTGACATGCACGCTACGTGGCAACTTAGCCAACATCGGAGAGGCCCAATGCAATCCCCCATCTGCGCCATGCTCGGCATCGAATTCCCGCTGCTCGCCTTCTCGCATTGCCGCGACGTCGTCGTCGCGGTGTCGAAAGCCGGCGGCATGGGCGTGTTCGGCGCCGCGTCGCTGCCGCCCGAACGGCTCGAGGAAGAACTGGCGTGGATCGACCAGCATATCGGTGGGCGTCCCTATGGCGTAGACCTGATCGTCCCCAACAGCTTCGCCGGCAAGGGCGACGAAAAGGCCGCGCTGCCGCCGATCCCCGACGAGCATAAGGCCTTCGTCGCAAGCCTGCTTGAAAAGCATGGCGTCGGCGACGGCGACCTTGCCCTGCCCACCGCGACGCGCAGCAGCCTTGGCGACAATATGCGCGAGGATGGCACGGCGAAGCTGCTCGAGGTCGCCTTTCGCCACCCGATCAAGCTGATCGCCAATGCGCTGGGTGTCCCGCCGCCACTGATGCTCGAACTCGGCAAGCGGCACGATGTCCCCGTCGCGGCGCTGGTCGGCACGCGCGATCACGCGCTGACGCAGGTGCGCGCCGGCGTCGACATCCTTGTCGTCGCGGGCGGCGAGGCGGGCGGTCATTGCGGCGAGGTCGCGACGATGGTGCTGGTGCCCGAGGTCGCGGCAGCCGTCGAAGCCGTCGGCGCGAACACGCCGATTCTCGCCGCGGGCGGCATCGTCACCGGGCGGCAGATGGCGGCCGCGATGGCGATGGGCGCGCATGGCGCGTGGACCGGATCGGTATGGCTCACCACCGCCGAGGCCGAGACCAATCCGGTCGTGAAGGAAAAAATGCTCGCGGCCTCGTCGCGCGACACGGTGCGCTCGAAGAGCCGCACGGGCAAGCCATCGCGCCAGCTGCGTTCACCCTGGACCGACGCATGGGAAGCCGAGGGTGCGCCCAAACCACTGCCGATGCCGCTGCAGTCGCTGGTCAGCGAACCCGCGCTGCGCAAGGTCGATAAATTGTCCGAAGGCGGCCACGAAGGCGCAAAGGCGCTCGCGACCTATTGGGTCGGCCAGGGCGTCGGCCTGATGAACGAGGCGATGGGCGCCGGACAGGTCGTCCAGGCGTTCAAGGAAGACTGGATTGCCGCCTGCGAGCGGTTGAACGGCTTTATCGACGACTAGGCAAAAAAGTCCCCGCCGAAGCGGGGACTTGGAAATCAGCTGACGGTCGCCTTGACGATCTTGCCCGGTTCGCGCGGCGGTTCGCCCTTCGGCAGCGCGTCGATAGCGTCCATGCCTTCGATCACTTCGCCCCACACGGTATACTGGTTGTCGAGGAAGCGCGCGTCGTCGAAGCAAATGAAGAACTGGCTGTTCGCGCTGTTCGGGTTCTGCGCGCGCGCCATCGAGCAAACACCGCGAACGTGCGGTTCGCTGCTGAATTCCTGCGGCAGGTCGGGAAGCTGGCTGCCGCCCATGCCGGTGCCGGTCGGATCGCCGCCCTGCGCCATGAAGCCGGGGATCACGCGGTGGAAAACGACATCGTCGTAAAAGCCTTCGCTCGCGAGGCTCGTGATGCGTTCGACATGCTTGGGCGCCAGGTCGGGGCGCAGGCGGATGACGACATCGCCGGTCGACAGCGAAAGGGTGAGGGTCTGGTCGGACATATTATGACTCCTGCATTTTAGGTTTGGCGGTCCCATAGCTGGACGGATCGCCAAAGCCACGCATTAAATGCGCAAAATGGCGTCGCGGCGTTGCCATCTGCCGGCGCCGGCACTAGGGGAAGGCACGGCCCGCCGGCGACCAGCGCCGCACAAAACAGGGAGGACCGCGCGATGGATAAACGCGAAGATTCCCTGCCCCCCGAAGATAGCGTCATCACCGACGACCGCGATCGCGAGCAGCCCATGCGCGAAACCGAGACCGAGCTGGACGAAGACGATCGACTGAAGCCCGAATTCGTTCGCGACGTCATCGATTTGGCAGAAGCCGGCGAAGGCGAAGCCGCGCGCGAACGCATCGGGCGCCTCCACCCCGCCGACATCGCCGACCTGTTCGAACTTGCGCGCCCCGACGAGCGCCCGATGCTCGCCGCCGTGCTCGGCGACATGCTCTCCGCCGACGTTCTGGCGGAAATGAACGATTATGTGCGCGAAGAGCTCATCGATCTTCTCGCCCCCGAACAGGTTGCCGAACTCGCATCCGAACTCGATACCGACGATGCCGTCGCGATCATCGAGGATATGGAGGCCGACGAGCAGCAGGCGGTGCTCGACGCGATGGAGCCCGAAGATCGCGCCGCGATCGAGGACGCCCTTTCTTTCCCCGAGGAATCAGCCGGCCGCCTGATGCAGCGCGATCTGGTTGCGGTGCCCGAGCATGTGACCGTTGGCGATGTCATCGACCGGCTGCGCGAAGATGTCGACCTGACGACCGATTTCTGGGAAATTTTCGTCGTCGATCCGATGCACCGCCCGGTGGGTTCTTGCCAGCTCAGCTGGATTTTGCGCACTCCGCGCGACATTGCGATCAGCGACGTGATGAAGCGCGAACAGACGCTGATCCCGGTCGACATGGACCAAGAAGAGGTCGCGCTGCGGTTCCAGAAATATGCGCTGATCTCGGCCGCCGTCATCGACAGGGCGGGCCGGCTGGTCGGGATGATCACAGTCGATGACGTCGTCCACATCATCCAGGAAGAAGCGGGCGAGGACATCTTGCGCCTGTCGGGCGCGGGCGATGGCGACATCAACGAACCGATCCGCGAAACCTATAGCGCGCGCGTGCGCTGGCTGGTCGCCAATCTGGGCACCGCGCTGCTGGCTTCTTCGATCGTCGGATTTTTCGGCGGTGCGATCGAGCAGATGGTCGCATTGGCGGCGCTGATGCCGATCGTGGCCGGCGTCGGCGGCAATGCGGGAACGCAGACGCTGGCGGTCACCGTGCGCGCGCTCGCGATGAACCAGCTCACCGATTCGAACAGCTGGCGCGCGATCTGGCGCGAAATGAAGATCGCGCTGCTGAATGGCGGGACGATCGCGCTGATCGCGGGGACCGCCACCGCGCTATGGTTCGGCAATCCGCAGCTCGGCGCGGTCATCGCCGCGGCGATGGTCGTGAACATATTTGTGGCGGGCGTCGCGGGGGTTGCCATCCCGCTGCTGCTCGACCGGCTCGATCAGGATCCCGCGGTCGCGAGTTCGATTTTCGTCACCATGACGACAGATTCTATGGGCTTTCTGGCCTTCCTCGGCCTTGCCGTGCTCAGCGGGCTGACCACGATGGGCTAATAAGCCCCTGGAATCCCATCAGGATTTTATGGCTTTCGGATGGACGAAAAAAATTTCGCAACGGCGATATTTTTTTGGAACTTATCCGCCGCTCCGGTCGTTTTCCATTCGAGCAGCGGTCATCGCCCCCCCGCAGCGCTGCTCAGCAACATTGGCCCGGCCCGCATTCCCTCCCCCCCCTCGAAAGCGTGCCGGGCCATTTTGCACCACATCCTGAGAGGTAGAAATATGACGAGTTACCGCGCAATCCTTCTCGCCCTGATGGCAAGCTTTCTGGTCGCTGGCTGCAACACGGTAAAGGGTGCCGGTCGCGACATCGAATCTGTCGGTCAA
>NZ_JAKFEM010000012.1:0-11532 GCF_036675685.1 Sphingopyxis sp. | reverse complement strand
CCCAAGATCGTCGATCTTTACATGGACGGCACGATCCAGATCGACCCCATGATCACCCATGTCCTCAGCCTCGACGAGATCAACAAGGGGTTCGACCTGATGCACGCGGGTGAGAGCATCCGCAGTGTCGTCGTTTACTGATCCGGCGATGGCGGGGGGATATATCCTGACCTTCAGCTGCGTCGATGCGGTCGGCATCGTCGCGGCAGTGACCGGGCTGCTCGCGGAACGCGACGGCTTCATCCTCGACAGCCAGCAATATGCCGACCTTGGTTCGGGACGCTTTTTCATGCGCGTCGAATTTCGCGGGGCCGGACCGCGTTTTCCGGGCGATCTGGCGGGAGTGGAGGACGCGTTCGCGCCCATCGTCCGGCGTTTCGCGATGGATGCGCGGATCAGCGATCGCAGCGTCAAGCCGCGCTTCGTTATCGCGGTGTCGCAGGGGAGCCATTGCCTTAACGACCTTCTCCATCGCTGGTCGACCGGCAATCTCGCGATCGACATTGTCGGCGTGGTGTCGAACCATGAGCATCAGCGGCGGCTCTCGGAATGGCACGGCGTGCCCTTCCATTATCTGCCGGTGGACGATGCCAATCGCGCCAACCAGGAAGCGGCGATTCTCGACATGATGGCGCGCGGCGGCGCCGAATATCTGGTGCTCGCGCGCTATATGCAGGTGTTGTCGCAGGATCTGTCGGCGAAGCTTTCGGGGCGCTGCATCAATATCCACCACAGCTTCCTGCCGGGTTTCAAGGGCGCCAAACCCTATCACCGCGCGCACGAGCGCGGTGTCAAGCTGATCGGCGCGACCGCGCATTTCGTGACCAGCGATCTCGACGAAGGGCCGATCATCGAGCAGGCGGTCGAACGGGTCGACCACCGCGACGGCATCGACGACCTGATCCGCATCGGCCGCGATGTCGAGGCGCAGGTGCTTGCGAAAGCCGTGCGTTGGGTCGCCGAACAGCGCGTTTTGATCGACGGGCGCAAGACGGTGGTCTTTCGCTAGGCTCGCGAAGGGTATAGGTATCGATTCGCAACCAAATCAGGAGGAGCAAAGGCGATGTACAGTCACAATATGGTCGGGGCGAACGACCTCGAAGCCGCCAGGAAATTCTATGACGCGACCTTCCAGGCGATCGGCGGCAAGCCGGCGATCCAGGACGACAAGGGCCGCCTGATCTATATGCACAATGGCGGGCTGTTCCTCGTGACCGCGCCGATCGACGGCGAGCCGGCGACGGTTGGCAACGGCTGCACCATCGGGTTCGCGATGGACGGTCCCGAGCAGGCCAACGCGTGGCACGATGCGGGTGTCGCCGCGGGCGGCACCTCGATCGAAGACCCGCCGGGCGTGCGCGAAGGCGGGTTCGGCAAGCTCTATCTCGCCTATCTGCGCGATCCGTCGGGCAACAAGCTCTGCGCGCTCCACCGCGTCGTTTGAGCCGATAATATGATGCGCGGCGAAGCGGGATTGCTGGCGGACCTGGGTGCGCTCGCTATCCCCTTCGCGGCGCATGAGCATGATGCGGTGTTCACCGTCGCCGAAAGCGATGCGGTGCATGCCGCGATGCCGGGCGCGCACACCAAGAATCTGTTCCTGAAGGACGCGGGCGGCATTTTCTGGCTCGTGACCGTGCCGTCCGACGCGCGCGTCGATCTGAAGGCGCTGCCCGCCGCGATCGGCAGCAAGCGCGTCAGCTTTGGCAAGGCCGAGGATATGGAGCGACTGCTCGGCATCACGCCGGGGTCGGTGACACCGCTCGCCGCGATCAATGCGGAGCCGGGGAGCATCGCCGTAGTGCTCGATGACGCGTTGGCGGCGGCCGATCCGGTCAACGTCCATCCGCTGCGCAACACCGCGACGCTCGGGCTGGCGGGCGCGGCGATACTCGACCTGCTGCGTCATTGGGGGCATCAACCCCTTATTACCACCATCCCGGTTCAGGAATCCGAATGACCCTCGAAACCCTCTCCACCGTTCGCAGCCATGGCGGCACGCAGGGCGTGTACAAACACAAGAGCGACACGACCGGCACCGACATGAGCTTTGCGGTCTTCATCCCCGACCACGAACCCGGCGCGAAGCTGCCGGTGCTCTGGTATCTGTCGGGGCTGACCTGCACCCACGCCAATGTGATGGAAAAGGGCGAATATCGCGCCGCCTGCGCCGAACATGGCGTGATCTTCATCGCGCCCGACACGAGCCCGCGCGGCCCAGACTCGAATGGAAACGCCGTTCCCGACGATCCCGAAGCCGCGTGGGATTTCGGGCTGGGCGCGGGATTCTATGTCGATGCGACCGAAGAGCCGTGGGCCGCGAATTACCGGATGCGCTCCTATATCGAGGATGAGCTGCCGTCGCTGATCCTGCGCGAATTCGCCGCCGCCGACATGACGCGCCAGGGGATTACGGGCCATTCGATGGGCGGGCATGGCGCGCTGACGGTGGCGCTGCGCACCCCCGACCGCTTCCGTTCGGTGTCGGCCTTTTCGCCGATCGTTGCGCCGCTGCAATGTCCGTGGGGCGAGAAGGCGTTGGGGAATTATCTGGGTAACGACCGCGAGGCGTGGACGGTTTACGACGCCTGCGCGCTGATAGCGGGCGGCGCGCGGGTGCCCGACCTGCTCGTCGACCAGGGCGAGGCCGATAATTTCCTGACCGAGCAGTTGAAAACGCATTTGCTGGCGGAAGCGTGCGAGCTTGCCGGCCAGAAGGCGACGATCCGGATGCAGCCGGGGTACGACCACAGCTATTATTTCATCTCGACCTTCCTGGCCGAGCATGTCGCGTGGCATGCGGAGCGGTTGAAGGCTTGAATCTCCCCTCCCGCTTGCGGGAGGGGGGTCTAAGGGTGTTCCGGGATCAGCAGCGTCGAACCCGTCGTGCGCCCGGCCTGCAAGTCGGCATGCGCCCTTGCCGCGTCCTGCAACCCATAGCGCTGGCCGACGGTGATCTTCACCGCGCCCGATGCGATCATTTCGAACACGCGCGCCGCGCCCGCAGCGCGTTCACCGGGGTGGAGATAATAGTCGAACAAGGTCGGCCGCGTCACGAACTGCGACCCGTGCTGCGCCAGCACGCCGAGGTTGACGCCGGTCACCGGCCCGCCGGCATTGCCATAGCTCACGATCAGCCCGCGTCGTGCGGTGGCCTTCAGCGAGACGTCCCACGTCGCCATGCCGATGCCGTCGAAGGTGACGGGGACGCCCTGGCCGTCGGTGATCTCGCGGACATGCGCCGCAACATCGTCCTGCTTGTACATCAGCACATGGTCGGCGCCGGCTTCGCGCGCCACATGCGCTTTCGCTTCGGTGCTGACGGTGCCGATCACCGTCGCGCCGATCGCCTTCAGCCACTGGACGAGGATCAGCCCGACGCCGCCCGCGGCGGCGTGGACGAGCACGGTCGCGCCCGCCTCGACCTTTGCGCAGCGTTCGACGAGCATCTCGACCGTGCACGCTTTCAGCAGCGCCGCGGCGGCGGTTTCGTCGTCGATTTCGGCGGGGAGCTTGAATAGCGACGCCGCGCCGACCAGCCGCGCGCTGGCATAGGCGGTGCGTTCGGGTCCGAAGGTCGCGGCTCGGTCGCCGGGCTGGAGACCGTGGACGCCTTCGCCGACCGCGATGACTTCACCGGCTGATTCGACGCCGAGCCCGCTGGGGAGCGGGACGGGATAGGTGCCATCGCGGTGATAGGTGTCGAGATAGTTGAGCCCGACCGCGGTCTGGCGGAGCAGTACCTGACCGGGGCCGGGTTCGCCGAGCGTCACCTCGCGCCAGTCGATGACCTCGGGTCCGCCCTGGCTTTCGATAAAGGCTTCGATCGCTTGCATGCGCCGCTCTCCTGCTGTCCGGTCCATCTGGTGGGCCGGGCTGGGGAGTGCAAGGGTGGTGCGACAAAAGCCCCTCCCCGTCGGGGGAGGGGTTATGTTTTACTTCGAAGGACGGCGCGGGCTGCGCTGACCGAACGGCTTGGGCTTGTAGCGCTCGGTCTTGCCGCCGGGAGCACCCGGACCGCGGGGACGATCGCCGAAACCGCGATCGCCGCCGGGCGCACGGCCAAGCGTGCTGCGCGGGGCGCCGTCGCGCGGGCCGCCATGCCCGCCTTTGTCGCGGCGCGGCGGATAGGTCGGGCCATCGGGTGCCGGCGTGATCGAAACGCCGCTGTCGTCTTCGCCATCGGCGTTGGCGCTGCGCAGCACCGCCTCGGCAAAGCGGTCGGCGATCGCGCGCGGGATGTTGAACATCGTTTCCTTGGGACCGATGCGGATCGCGCCGATCTCGTTCTTGCTCACATGGCCCCGGCGGCAGAGCAGGGGCAGGATCCAGCGCGGGTCGGCATTCTGGTGGCGGCCGATGTTGAGGCGGAACCAGACGCTGTCCTCGAAGCCTTCGCGCTGGTCGCCGCCGGCGCCACGTTCCGGACGTTCGAAGCGCTCACCGCGCTCGGGACGGCCGGCACCGTCACGGCCGCGTGCGCTGTTGTCGATGAGGTCTTCGGGCGGCGGCATCAGCGCGCGGTGCGCCTGGACAAGCGACGCGGCGATGTCCTCGGGGGTGCGCTCGGCCATCAGGCGCTGCGCGAGTTCGAGATCCTCGGGCTCATGCTCGACCGGGGTGAGCAATTTCTCCATCAGCCGTTCCTGATCGCGCTTGCGCACGTCGGCGGCGGTCGGCGCGTCCATCCATTCGGCGTTGATGCGCGCGCCGCGCAGCATGCCGTCGACGCGGCGGCGGCGCGGATAGGGGACGATGATGACCGCGGTGCCCTTTTTGCCCGCGCGGCCGGTGCGGCCCGAACGGTGCTGGAGCGCCTCGGCGTCGCGCGGGATTTCGACGTGGATGACGAGGCTGAGCGTGGGCAGGTCGATGCCGCGCGCGGCGACGTCGGTCGCGACGCAGACCTTGGCGCGGCGATCGCGCAGCGCTTGCAGCGCGGCGTTGCGTTCGTTCTGGCTATGCTCGCCCGACAGTGCGACCGCGGCGAAACCGCGCTCGACGAGGCTGGCGTGGAGGCGGCGGACATTGTCGCGCGTCGCGCAGAACAGCATCGCGGTTTCGGCGTCGTGGAGGCGGAGCAGGTTGACCACCGCGCCCTCGATGTCGGCGGGGGCGACGGTCACCGCCTGATAAGCGATGTCGCCATGGCCACGATCCTGGCCGACGGTCGAGATGCGCAGCGCGTCCTTCTGGTAGCGCTTGGCGAGCTGAACGATCGGGTTGGGGATCGTCGCCGAGAACAAAAGCGTGCGGCGCGTCGCGGGGGTGCCGTCGAGGATTTCCTCAAGATCGTCGCGAAAGCCCATGTCGAGCATTTCGTCGGCTTCGTCGAGGACGGCGACGCGAAGCGCGGTGAGGTCGAGCGCGCCGCGTTCGAGGTGATCGCGCAGACGGCCGGGGGTGCCGACGACGATCTGTACGCCCTGGCCGAGCGCGCGGCGTTCCTTGCTGGCGTCCATGCCGCCGACGCAGGTCGCGATCCGCGCGCCGGCCTTGGCATAGAGCCAGCTCAATTCGCGGCTGACCTGCAGCGCGAGTTCGCGGGTCGGCGCGATGATCAGCGCGAGCGGCGAGGTCGCGAAGGGCAGGCGGCCATCCTCGATCAGCTCGTCGCCCATCGCGAGGCCGAAGGCGACGGTCTTGCCCGACCCGGTCTGCGCGGAGACGAGCAGGTCGCGGCCCTTGGCCTGATCCTCGCTAACCTGCGTCTGGACGGGGGTGAGCGCTTCATAGCCGCGCGCGACAAGGGCGTCCGAAAGGACGGGGGAAAGATTTTCGAAAGGCATTTTTATCTCAATAATATGGGCGGTCACCGGTGCGGTGACAGGCCGACAGAAAAGGGGCTCAATGGGCTTAAATCACCTGTCCGGCAGCGTGTCCGCTAGCCCAGGCCCATTGAAAATTATAGCCGCCTAACCACCCTGTGACATCTACGGCCTCGCCGACCGCATAGAGGTTTGGAACGGTTTTGGCCATCATTGTTTGCGATGACAGCCCGGCGGTAGCGATTCCGCCGATTGTGACCTCGGCCTTGGCGAAGCCTTCGGTGCCGTTGGGACGGAAAATCCAGCCCGCGAGCCGCGCCTCGGCCTCGGCCAGTTTGCGATCGGTCTGGGCGGCGAGCTCGCCGGGCAGCGCGAGGCGTTCGGCGAGGGTTTCGGCGAGGCGGTCGGGGAGCATCGCGCCGAGCGCGGCGCGCAAGGTGGCGCGCGGTCGGGTGCGTTTGGCGTCGAGCAGCCAGCCCTGCGGTGCATCGGGCAGGAGGTCGATCGTCACGGGTTCGCCGTGCCGCCAATAGCTGCTGACCTGTAAAATCGCGGGACCTGAAAGCCCGCGATGGGTGAACAACGCCGCCTCGCGGAACGCCGCCTTGCCCGCGCGCGCTTCGACCGGCGCGGCGATTCCCGAAAGTTCGCGGAACAGCACATCGTCGCCGCCCAGCGTCAACGGGACGAGCGCGGGGCGTGGCTCGACGACCTTCAATCCGAATTGGCGCGCTAGATCATAAGCGAAGCCGGTCGCGCCCATTTGGGGGATCGATGGGCCGCCAGTGGCGATGACCAGCGCCGGGGCCGTAAAGCGGAAGTTGCCGAAAGTGCCGCGGAACGTACCGTCGGCATGGTCAATTTGTCGTACAACTTCGCCGCGGCGGATGTCGACGCCGCCCTTGGCGCACTCATCGAGCAGCATCGCGACGATCTGTTTCGCCGAGCCGTCGCAGAAGAGCTGGCCCAGCGTTTTCTCATGATAGGCGATGCCGTGGCGCTCGACGAGCGCGATGAAATCGGCGGGGGTGTAGCGCGCGAGCGCCGATTTCGCGAAATGCGGGTTTGACGAAATGAACCGGTCGGGCGTGGTGTTGACGTTGGTGAAGTTGCAGCGCCCGCCGCCCGAAATCAGGATTTTCTTGCCCACGGCATCGGCATGGTCGAGCAACAGTACGCGCCGACCCCGCTGCCCCGCGACCGCGGCACACATCAGCCCGGCCGCGCCGGCACCCAGCACGATGGCATCAAATTCGGTAGCGGGCATCGTGGCTCAGTGCAGCTTTGCGATCGAGAGGCTGTCGGCCTTGGCGCGGGTCTTCACCGATTCTTCGCTGCGCGTCAGCGCTTTCGCGATCGACTTCAGCGGCATGCCCTTCTTGGCGAGCGTGTGGAGCTTGTCGATCTCGGCCGGAGTCCACGGCTGTTTGTGGCGTTCGAACTTGTCTTTCATGCCTGCGTCTCCGGATCGGCTTCGACGGCGAGGATCGCAATCGCATCCTCGCGGTCCTGATATTCGACGCTCTCGCCTGCCTCGGCGCCCATCAGCGCGCGGGCGAGCGGCGCGGAAAAGGCGATGTGGCCGCGCGCCGGATCGGCCTCGTCGCCGCCGACGATGGTGATCGTCTTTTCGGCCTTGTTCAGGCGATAGGTCACGCGGCTGCCGATCCCGACGCTGCCGTCGGCGGGCGGCGCCTGTACGTCCGCCGTCGATTGGCGCGTGTGGAAATAGCGCAGGCGGCGCTGCAATTTCTTGCGCGCCTCCTCGTCGGCGGCCTCCGCGATCTCGGCTTCGAGCCGCGCGACTTCCTCGCCGAGCAACCGCAGTCCGCGCGGGGTCACCAGGTTCGGGCCGACCGCGATGGGCAGCTCGAATTCGGGTTCCTTATGCTCGTCGTCGCTCTCGCGGCGAAAGGCTACGCTCATGGTCTGGCTTTCGGTTTCGGGGGAGAATCGTCCCTCTGGACGCCGAAGGTGGCGATAAGATGGCAGGCGCCGCTGGACAGGCCCGGCTACTGTGTGTTATGCAAGCAATACACAGAGGAGATTTATGATGCGGTACTGGACGATGGCGGTTTTGCCGCTGGCCCTTGGAATGACGGTCACGGCCTGCAACGGCGCCGATCACAAGGACGGCAACCGGCAGGACAAGAGCGAGACAGGCGCGCCGACGTCTGTGGGACCGATAACCACCCAAAGCTACCCGCTCTCCGGATTTACCGGGGTCGAGGTCGCGGGACCCGACGATGTCACCATTCGGCAGGGCGACAGCTTCTCGATCAGTGCGCGCGGGCGAAAGGAGACGCTCGACCGGCTCGAGATCAAGCTTGATGGGACGAATTTGGTGATCGGGCGCAAGCGCGAAGGCTTCAGCTTTTCGAACCACGACGGTGACGATCTGGATATCACGATCACCATGCCCAAACTGAATGCGGTTCGCCTGACCGGGTCGGGATCGATCGACGCCGATACTGTCGATGGCGACGCGGTCGAGGCGGTGGTCACCGGATCGGGCGACCTGAAGGTCGCGAAGCTCACCGGCAAGAGCGCCGAGATCACCGTATCGGGCTCGGGCGATATCGAAATCGGCGGCGGTACGATCGGCTCGGGCGAGTTCAGCGTCACCGGATCGGGCGACATCGACGCCGATGGGCTTGTCGCGACGACGCTCGAGGTGTCGATCGCCGGGTCGGGCAATGTCGACGCGCAAGCGACCGGCAAGGCCGATATTCGCATCCTCGGGTCGGGCGACGTGAAGCTGGGTGGCGGGGCGACTTGCACGACGCGCGAGGTGGGTTCGGGATCGGCCGCCTGTAACTGACGCCATGCTGGTGCCGCCCGCCCGAACGGGGTAAAGGCGGCACCATGACCCCTATCACCAGATGCGTCCCACGATGCGCCGCTTTTGCGGCCGCCGCCCTGCTTTTCACCGGCCCCGCATCGGCGGCCGAGAAACGCTTTGGCCTCACCAGCTTCGAGGCGATCGAGGTCAACGCCGATTACACGATCGAAGTGACGACACGCGCGCCGGTGGGCGCGGTGGCGACGGGGCCGCAGGATGCCCTCGACCGCCTGACGGTCGAGGCGCGCGACGGCCGGCTGGTGATCGGCGAGCGCAAATTCGCGGGCGACGAGAATCGCCGCGCGCCGCGCGGCGCGGTGACGATCCGCATCAACGCGACGGGCCTGCGCTCGGCAACGATGGGCGGCGCGGGGTCGCTGCAGATCGACCGGCTGAAGGGCACGCGCGTCCTCATCGGCTTGCGCGGACCCGGCAAGCTGTCGGTCGGCGCGATCGAGACCGATCGATTGTCGGTCGCGATGATCGGCAACGGTACGATGACGCTCGGCGGCACCGCAAAGCAGGCGCAGATGACGCTGTCGGGCGCCGGGCTGTTCGACGCGGGCGCGCTCTCGGTCGGCGAACTGATCTTCGACAGCGAAGGTTCGGGCGACCATATGATCCGCGCGGTGAAGAGCGCCGCGATCACCGCGCGCGGGATCGGCAAGACGGTTGTGCTCGGCAAGCCCGTGTGCACCGTGCGCAATGTCGGCAATGGCAGCGTGACCTGCGGGCCCGTCAAGCGCTGATATGAAGCTGAGCTTATCATAACTGTTGCGAAAATTGATTTTTGCGCCAAGGCGGCACGCCCTAATTAAAGGCTCCGCCCGAGGAGCCCCGCACGATGGACCGTTATGATCACCCGCGAAATGTCGGTCGTAGACAGATGGTGGAGCTGGGGGTCTGCGCAGCGTTGCTGGGGTTCGCCAGCGATGCGATCGCTTCCGTATCGGATGCCGCGGGCGCAGCTTCGACGGGCGCGATCAGCGATTTCGATTTTCAGGTGGGGCGCTGGTCGGTCCGTCATCATGCGCGGTCGGCGGCAAGTGGCGAGTGGAATGATTTTTCCGGCGAAGTATCGATGCGGAAAATCCTCGGCGGGTCGGGAAATCTCGAGGAGCATCACTGGACGCGGGGAAGCCAGTCCTATCATGCTGTCGGACTCCGGGCTTTCGATCCCGAACGGCGGCAATGGGCGATCTATTGGCTCGACAGCCGCTGGCCGGGCGCGATGGGCAGCCCCGTTGTCGGCGGTTTCGAAGGCGCGCAGGGGACCTTCTATTCCGACGACGATGTGAACGGCCGCCCCGTTCGCGCGCGCTATTTGTGGATGGTCGACGGCGCCGACGCCTGCCGGTGGGAACAGGCAACGTCGGACGATGGCGGCAAGAGCTGGGATACCAGCTGGCGGATGGCCTTTACACGCCTCGCCTGACGGCTCAGTCGAGTGCGCGCGGTTCAGTGCCCCGCCGACCCCAGCCCGTCGATCTTCTTCGATTGGCGCACGATCAGCCCGGGGAACCAGCGCGCGAGGCGCGACAGCCGCTTGGCCATCTTTCCGACCGTCGTATGCACACTCGTTCCGTGCACCGCTTGCCACGCGGCTTCGGCAACGCGCTCGACGGGGACGATCTCGAACCCGCTGGCCGACAGGCGATTGCGCGCGGGTTCGTTGCTGTCGGCGCTGACCTGGTCGAGCAACGGGGTGTCGATAAAGCCGGGCATCAGCGAGCGCACCTTGATGCCGTGCTTGGCAAACTCGATTTCGAGCGCCTCGGTCAGTCCGCGCACCGCGAACTTGGTCGCCGAATAGATGGCGAGGCCAGCGACGCCGTAAAAGCCCGATGCCGATCCGGTGTTGAGAATCGTCGAACCCGGCGTCGCGCGCAGCAGCGGCAACGCAGCATAGATTCCGTTGACGACGCCGCCGAAATTGATCGCGATCAGCCGGTCTGCCTCGGCGGGCGGCATGTCGGCGAACTGGCCGCCGGTGCCGATCCCGGCGTTGTTGAACAGCACGTCGAGGCGCCCGCCGCTCGCGCGCGCAAAGGCGTCGAGCGCGCCCTTCCACTGGTCGCGGTCGCGCACGTCCATGACGTGGCGCGACGACGCGCCTTCGGGGAGCAACGCCGCGGTTTCGTCGATCCCGGCGCCGTTGACGTCGGCGATCCCCACGAACCAGCCCTGACCGGCAAAGTGGCGCGCCACCGCGCGGCCGATGCCCGAACCGCCGCCGGTGATGAAAATGGCCTTCCTCGACATCGCGCCCTGCTCCTTACATGAGTGTCAATGAGACAAGATGCGAAGTTGACGTTTCCGTCAAGCGGCAATCGCGGCTTGGCAAGGCGGAGCGTCGCTCGCTAAGAGGGCGCCGATGACCCGCGGCCTGCGCCTGATCTTCCTGTCCCTGCTGCTCCTTTGCGCCGGACTCACCGCCCCGGCGCGCGCCGAAGTGGTGGTGAGTTTCTACAGCCACGATTTCGGCGACCGTTTCCCGCACGCTTTCATCGTGATGAAAGGCAAGGTCGATGCGACCGGCGAGACGGTCGATGCCAATTACGGTTTCACCGCGACGTCGGTCAGTCCCGCGATCCTGCTCGGGTCGGTGAAGGGCGAGGTGCAGGTTTCCAAGCCCGACTATATCGCCAAGAGCGACCGTCAGTTCGACGTCACGATCGACGATGCGACCTATGCGCGGGTCTTGGCGAAGGTCGCCGAATGGCGCGACCGCGAGCAGCCGAGCTATAGTCTGGGCAAGCGCAACTGCGTCCATTTCGTGATGGAACTCGCCGAGGTCGTCGGGCTGAAGGTCAACCGCAAGAGCAAATTGTTCAAAAAACCGAAGAGCTTCCTGATCGAAGTGAAGGGGCTGAATCCGGGGGTAGGCTGACGGCCGCTTTCGATCGAAACTAGCCGTCGCCC
>NZ_JAKFEM010000011.1:0-187760 GCF_036675685.1 Sphingopyxis sp. | reverse complement strand
GTCGACGGCGGCCTGGCCCAGATCTGATCCCGCTACGCCCGGCGAGGCGTTCCATCGGAACGCCCCGCCGGGCTCGGCAACGGAAGCTCGGTTTTCTGGAACATTGTCGGTCAAAATCGGGACCGATGGCGATCCTTTCGATGCGCGAACGGGGATTCCGCCAGGCAGCAAATATATGGTGTGGTGCCGGTTTGGATGCCGGCACCACGCGGTCCTGGCTTGGCGCGTCCCTCCACCTCTTTCGGCATCGCGCAGTCGTCCGCGCCCGGCCGCCCCCGGACGGTGCCGGGCTGCGTTTTCAAGGCTCGACAGGAAGGCCAGATCTATGGCTTAGCTTGGTTACTCGGGTTCGCGCATCCGCTGGACAAAGTGGAGCTCGACACCCGACAGGGGAGCGCCCACCTCATGCATCGCACCGCCGGCCGCGAGAGAACCCAGGTCAAGAGCGGCGAAGCCTGCGTCATTCAGAAGGTCGATGACGACCCGTTTGGCCTCAGCGTCGTCGCCCGAGGCGAAGAGCACGGTGCGAGGCTTGGTTTTGCTGAAGTCGCTGATCCAGGCCATGGGCATGTTACTGATCGATTTGACCAAGCGAGCGCCAGGTGCCCAGGCGCTTAGAATTTCGCTGGACGTGCGACCTGATTTCGCCAACTCCTCGCGCGACTTGGTCACACCCTCAAGACTGATGTCCGTGCCGACATGGGCATTCGTTGCATCGATCAAGATCTGACCGTCCCATTTGAGTCCACGCACGGCATTTTCCGCATCGCCCCAGCGGACGGCGAGCACGACGATATCCGCGCCGAGGATCTCGTCCCTTGTTACCGCCGAAGCTCCTTCTCCAAGTTCGGCAATGACGTCGGTCAGCGTCTCTGGACCGCGCGAATTTGAAATGAGGACCTCATGGCCACTTGCGAGCATATGCCGTGCAATTGTGCGAGCGACATTTCCAGCTCCTATGAAACCAATGCGCATATACAAATCTCCTAAAAGTTGACCGATGCTGGGATGTGCCGAGGCTTTGCACACAGGTCTTTGGTGCTAGTCATCGCCGGATGGTTCCATGAGGGCCGTTTTATCATGTTCGTCTCAATCCGAGTCAGAGCTTCGTCCTTAAATACGGGTGAGACCCACCGCGCCGCGGGAAATTGAATGCGGGATCCGGTCTCCCATCCTGTGCTCCTTATCTAATATATTAACTAATAGAGCCGTCTGGTCAATATTGTTGTCGAGGGACATGTGGGCTTCAAGCAGCCCGATGGGGGTTCTGTCGGTATTTCGCCGCCGTTAGGGGTTCTCGTTCTCGATCTGGCGCACTCGCAAGCTGCGAACCAGCCGGTTCTACCGGGATTAATACGCGGTAGAGATTTTCAGGCGGCCAGCGGTGGCCGGCCGACCGCTGACGCTGGGCAGGTCGCGTGGCAAAGCATCCGCTTGACTCTATTTTTTATGCTATTATGTTATGCCCATAGATAATAATGATTGCTTACTCGGGGTCGAGGCTGAAACGCGCGTCCAAGCATGCCAAATCGGCAGCTGGGCTCGCCGGCCGAGACACCGGTACGATAAAATCAAACATGATGGGAGCGGGATTATGAGGAAAGCACTTGCAGTTTGCTGGGCGAGTTCCGCGGCTTGGGCGGTGACCACACCGGCCTTGGCTCAGACGGCCCCATCGACCGTCGCGGCTCCGCAAGAACAAGCTTCCGAAGCCCCGGACGAGCAGCCGTCCAGTGGTTTCGGCGACATCATCGTTACGGCGCAAAAGCGCAGCGAACGCCTAAACGACGTGCCTCTCTCAATTACGGCGGTAACTGGCGAGCAGCTGACGACAGCTGGCGTTTTGTCGCCGGAAGATCTGGTCAAGGTCGTACCCGGCTTCTCATATGCGCGAACTCTGTTCGGCGCGCCTTCGTTCATCATCCGCGGCGTGGGCGTGACCGACAGCTCGTTGAGCCTTACTCCCGCGGTTAGTGCCTATGTTGATCAGGTCCCTCTGCCGTATCTCGTACAGGCTTCGGGGGCAGCATTTGATCTCGAACGCGTCGAGGTGCTTAAGGGCCCACAGGGCACGCTCTTTGGGCAAAATTCGACTGGCGGCGCGGTCAATTTTATCGCCGCCAAACCGACCGACACGTTCCAGGTCGGCGGCAGCTTCACTTATGGTCGCTACAACCAGGCCGATATCGAAGCGTTTGTCAGCGGGCCGATCACCAACACGTTGCGCGGTCGCCTCGCGGTGCGCCATGAATCGCGCGACGGTTGGCAGGTCAGCGTGACGCGCCCGGACGATCGTCTCGGCGTTCGCGATTTCACCGAGGCACGGGCGTTGCTCGACTGGGAACCGAGTGACTCTTTGAAGTTCGAACTCAACGTCAATGGTTGGAAAGATCGCAGCGATACCCAGGCGTTCCAGTTTCAATCGCTGTCGCCCCAAGCTCCGCCAGCCGCCGGCGGTGCCACCGAGTTTGTCGATGCGGTCGCTCCCATTTATACACAGCCTACCGCCCGGAATCCGCGCTTGGCGGACTGGGGCGTCGAGCTGGCGCCCGGTCTTCCCGCATTCTATCAGCAGGGCGCTCCAGGTTCGAGCCTGCGCAAGGACAGCAGCTTCGTGCAGGTCTCGCTCAAGGGCGATGTCCAGCTGACGGACACCGTGAGCTTGACGTCGATTTCGGCTTTTTCGCACTACAAGCAGTCCAGCCCGTTCGATCTCGACGCGACCAAATATTGGCAGGGAAACTTCCGCATCACCGGAGATATTGAAAATATCTTCCAGGAGCTGCGCCTGGCTGGCGACATGGACCAGCTGAAGTGGATGATAGGCGGCAATTATTCGCATGATGCGGTCGATGAAAACCAGCTTTACCAGCTTGCCGGCAGCAACTCCAACATCGCCGGTTTCCGCTTTGCCAATGCGCAAAGCGACTTTTCGCACCGCGTCACCACATTCTCGGCTTTCGGTGACGTGCAATATGAGATTGTGCCCGATCTGACGGCGCAGGCCTCGGCCCGCTATACCAATTACAAAGACAATTTTCGGGGTTGTTTGCGCGACGCGATCGGCGACCAGTGGTCGACGGCGCTCCAGAATCTGGCGAACAACATTCTGGGCGCCAGCCCCTCGCTTACCTTCGCGCCCGGCCAATGCCTGAGCTTGCATCTCGATAGCGCGCCAGGCGTCGCTCCGCCGACGTTCTCCGTGCCCCAACCTGTGACGAGGTCGCTTCAGGAGGATAATATTTCGTGGCGCGGCAGCCTGAGCTGGAAAATTTCGCCCAATGACATGATCTACGCGAATATTACGCGTGGCTATAAATCGGGGGGCTTCCCGGGCGTCGTGGCGCTGTCGGATGACCAGTTCGATCCGATCGGGCAGGAATCTGTTCTCGCCTATGAAGCCGGCTTCAAGGTCGCCTTTGCGGATCGCAAGATCCAGCTGAACGGAGCGGGCTTCCGGTATGACTACACCGGCAAGCAATTGATCAGCTATGTGCCCAATCCCGCCCTCGGACCGTCGCTCGCGCTGGTGGCGATCCCGAAGTCGCGCATTACGGGGTTCGAGCTCGACGCGACGGTTCGCGCGACGCAGGAGCTTACGCTCAGCGCTGCGGCGACCTACATCGACTCTAAGGTGACTTCGTCGTTCAACGCCTTCACGCCGCTCATCGTCCCCAAGGACATTCGCGGCGAGCAACTGCCTAACACACCGAAATGGCAGCTCCAGGGCGGCGTCGATTATCTCGTCCCGATGTCGTCGGCGATCGACCTCCACCTCGGGGCTAATGCACGGTACCAGAGCTCGGCAAATTCGTCCTTCGGGGACGAGCCATCCTTCCTGATCCGTGGTTATACGATCGTCGATGCCTTCGCGGGCATTGAGAGCTCGAACGGCAAATGGTCCGCGCAGTTGTGGGGCCGTAACCTGACCAATAAATATTATTTGACCTCGATTCTGCAAGGCGGCGACACGATCGGTCGGACGACCGGCATGGGGGCCACTTACGGAATCACCTTGAGCTTCAAATATTGAGCTCCCTGACCGGCGGGGCCTCGTCGAGTGAGGAAGTCGCTCCGGTTTCCCCTATTTCGTAGGGCCGGATCGACAGGTGGTTCGGCCTCGGTCGAGACACGCGTCAAAGCAAGCATACGGACTGACAGGAGTGGCATGATATGAGTGGAAGCGACAATGTGGCAGCGGCCCGGAAGTTTATCGAACTGATGGTGACCGGCAAGGACTATGATAACTGGGGGCCGATGATCGCGGAGGATGCCCAGTTCCTTAAACCGTTTCATCCGCCGGGCTTCCCGAAGAAGACCGCGGGTCGCACTGACTGGGTAAACACCGCGAGGGAGAGCTTCAAGGTTATCGAAGAATTCCACTGGATCGACCTTGATCTGCATAACACCGACGAGCCGAGCGTTGTTTATGGAACGGCCAAGTCCACTGCCAAACTGTCGGGCGGGCGGACGTACGAGAATGAATATGTTCTCATCGTCAAATTCGAGGGCGGCCTCGTCAAAGAGTTCTGGGAGTATCTCGACCCACTCCCGGTCATGGAGTCCTTCGCTAAGGAAACAGACGGCGCAGACTAGGGACCGCTCATTTTAAACGCTGTGGGCGAGCGGAAAAGAGACCGGCTGCCGCAATAAAGGCAGCCGGCTTGGGAGAAGGTAGCGAAATGGTCAGCACGATATCGAAGATTCTTTCAGTCGACGATGCGCAGGAGCTTGCGCGCCGGCGCTTGCCGTCGTCACTCTACCAGTATCTCGTCGGCGGTGCGGCCAACGCAAAGACGCAGGATTTCAATCTCGAATCCTTTGACTACACCACATTCAGAACTCATGCGGCGGTATATAACCAAGCTATCGACCTTGAAACGACGGTGCTCGGGCACAAATTGTCGATGCCTATATTGACGGCGCCGACCGGCAACATCCGAATGATCCACAAGGATGGCGAGGCGGGTGTTGCGGGCGTGGCTGCGGACGCTGGGATAATCAGCTGCCACAGTTCGGCTTGCGGTCATTCGGTCGAGCAAATCGGCGCGGCCGCAAAGGGTCATCCGTTCTTTTTCCAGCTCTATTTCATCGGCGATCGCGACACGATCGAGTTCGCGATCGAACGTGCAAAACACGCCGGATGTGCGGCCATCATTCTCACCGTCGATACGCCCGGTTATGTTCCGCGCGAACGCCCGTTTCGCGAGCGTCGCAATATCGTGGGCGGGTCCGGCCTTTCGCACATGATCAAGTTCCTGCCGCAGGTCCTGACGAAGCCCGCATGGGCATGGGACTATGTCAGAGACGGAATGCAGCTGGACTGTCCGATGGGCATGACGCGCGCTGGCATGAAGATGGACATGTTCGGCGCTATCGGGTCGGTGCTGAACCCGGCCAGTCCAGTTCCCGCTTGGTCTGACATAAAGTGGATAAAAGAGGCCTTTGGCGGTCCCGTGATCGTCAAGGGCATCCAAAGCCCCCAGGACGCTCGCAGAGCGGTGGATGCCGGCGCTTCCGCGGTCGTCGTCTCCAACCATGGCGGCATGTCCGTCGATGGAACTCCCGCCACGATGCGGATGTTACCGGCTGTCCTCGACGCTGTCGGCAACGAAATCGAAGTATTGCTCGACGGCGGGGTGCGGCGCGGCTCGGACGTGCTCAAGGCCGTCGCGCTGGGCGCGCGAGCGGTGCTGATCGGACACGCCTATCTCTACGCACATGCTGCCGCCGGTTCGGATGGCGTGCGCCACCTGCTGGAGCTATTTCGTGGTCACATGGATCAGACGCTTCGCTATATTGGTTGCCCTTCCATAGCAGAACTCAATCGGGAATATCTGTTCGACTACCCGCGTTCGGAAAACCCGCGATAGCCGCGGGCGTCGGGTTCCCAAAATCCGTGCGGATTGCGCGGACTTCGTGGGTCTCGAGCGCGGACCTTGAGCCTCCGCCCACGACTCCGGCGCGGAAAATTCGCTCTACAGCTTGTCGCTAGCGGACGGGCTCGGCCGCCACCCGCAGAATTGTCGCATACCCACCGAAATGAGCACCCAGCGGCATCACCCCAGGGCGCTGCGACTGGCTATCCCCCGCGCATGGACGCCCCGTCCAAAGACCAGATCGAGAACGTCTTTCGAAACGTCCGACGGCGACGTCGTGACCTTTCCGATTTTCTCGATAGCTGCGATCGCGCGCAGCGTGGCCGGTCTCGACGCTATTTTGGCGGCCCATTGGGTAAGCTTGGGATAGTCGCCCTCAACGGCTGGGCCGAATATTCTGACGAGCGACCGCGTCCATGGGAAGGTTGCGATGTCCGCAATCGAGTAGCTGCCTCCGCCGAGCCATTCGGCCTCGCCAAGGCGCGTCTCGAACGCACCGAGTATGCGATGTGTCAGCGTGCTATAGCGCGAATGCGCATAGTCGCTGACATTCGGCGCAAAGAGATGGAAGTGGCACAGCTGCCCGAAAATCGGTCCAAACCCGCTCATCTGGACCATGAGCCATTCAAGAACGCGGTACCGCTCCGGTAATTCGACCGGCAGTAGCTTTCCCGATTTCTCGGCCAGATACATCAGGATCGCGCCGGATTCGAAGATCGTGAGCGACTGTCCGTTCGGGCCATCCTGATCGACGATGACCGGAATTTTTGCGTTCGGATTGAGACGGACGAAGTCCGGAGAGAAATTTTCTCCCGCCATGACATCGACCGGCTGCGCATCATAGGTGAGGCCGAGCTCCTCCAAAGCGAGGTAGATCTTTAGCACATTGGGGCTATCCGCCGCGTAAAGGGTGATCACCGCACATCCTTTTCAGAAATCTGTCGATCGCTATCGGAACGCGTCGCGCCGCTCGGGACCGCATACGAGCCTGACTGCAAAGGCGGGCCCAGGCTGATCCTGGGACGCGGCTGTCGCACGCCGCGCCGCAGGATCGGGATGGCGCATCACGCGGCGCGCTGAGCAGCCGCTTCCGGAAAGCCGAAAATCTCGCCGGCGTGATAGGTGTCCAGATACTCCCTCATCGCCGAGATCTTCCCGTCGCGCAGGAACAATAGCATATGCCAGTGGCCGTTGTAGACCTTGCCATTCTGCAAATGCATGCGGCCGACCATCGTGACGCTCACGCGGTCGTCTTCGGCCGTAACATCGCCGACCTCCAGCGTCATCGGTTCGGCCAGCGTGCTGAACATCGCCGACATTGACTGAAGCCAGTCGTCCTTGAGGCGGGTGCCGGAACCAATGGTCGTCGGTGACACCCAGAAGGTGGCATCGTCGGTCGTCGAAAGGGCCAGGCAATTCAGGTCGCCGGTCTCGATGCCCTTGATGAAGTCCCGCACAATAATCTTGTTAGCCTCGGTGCCCATAACTTTCTCCACAGTTGAACGTATCGTTTCCGCGGCCCCGTTTTGCCGTGTCCGGTCGGGTCCGCTTATTGCCGATCGCAAGCCGAATTCACTCACTTGGACTTCGACCGGAGGACGGCGACATCGGAGGAATCATTGCGCTCCGACGATCTTCGACGCCGTTGCATGGATATCAAAAGCTATTTATCAAAGCCAGAAGAAAAATAGCTATACGCTTGCCGATAGAACGTATATCGATATACGCGCTTTCCAACAACCGCAGTGGACATATTCTCATGATCGATCTTGTTGACCAGCCCGACCAAGCCAATGCGGCAGTTTCGCCGACGACGTTGTCGGACCGTTTTGACAAGCGTTCCGGCCGGATTCTTATCAGCGGCGTCCAGGCGCTGGTTCGCCTGATGCTGATCCAGGCCGACCGCGATGCCTCTGTTGGGCTCAAGACAGGCGGATATGTGTCGGGCTATCGTGGCTCGCCTTTGGGGACGCTGGACACCGCATTCGCCGGTGTGGGAAAGCAGGCCGCGCAGCGCGGTATCGTGGTGCAGCCCGCGGTCAACGAGGAACTCGGTGCGACGGCCATCGCGGGAACACAGCAGATCGCTCAAACCACCGGTGCGCGGGTCGAGGGAATCTTTTCCCTATGGTATGGAAAAGGCCCGGGTCTCGACCGTGCATCCGATGCGCTGCGCCACGGAAATTTTCAGGGCTCCTCGCCGCACGGGGGCGTGGTGCTGGCCGTTGGCGACGACCATGTCGCCAAATCCTCGTCGATAGTTTGCTATTCGGACGATGTGGTGGCCGGCCTCCAGGTCCCGCTTCTCTATCCATCGAGCCCCGCCGAGATAATCGCATACGGCCTCCATGGCTTCGCCCTGTCGCGGCATACGGGATCCTATGCTGCGTTGAAGATTATCACCGAAGTTGCGGATTCGACGCGGGCGATCGATACCGATGAGCTGGCTGTCGATCCGATCCTTCCGGAAATCGATGTTCCCGCGATAGGACTGCACAACCGCTGGCCAGAGACCCCGCTCGAGCAGGAGCTGCGGCAGATCAACTACCGGCTGCCGGCAGTCGCTGCCTATGTCCGCGCCAACGGCCTCGACAGGACGGTGCTCAAACAGCCGGGCGCGCGGATCGGGTTGGTTGCCGCCGGCAAGACCTGGCTCGATCTTCTCGAGGGGCTAAGGCTTGTTGGCCTCGATCAGGATCGGATGGCGGCGCTGGGCATTGCCCTCTACAAGCCTGCGTTGATCTGGCCGCTCGAACCGCAGGGGCTAAGAGCCTTTGCGGGCGGTCTTGATACGCTCGTCGTGGTCGAGGAAAAGGGCGAATTCATCGAACGGCAGGTGAAGGCAGCTCTCTACGGCCTCCCGGCAGCACCGGCCGTCTGGGGCAAGCACGGCCCGGCTGACGTCGCCCTCTTGCCCGCCGTCGGGGACATCACGCCGGAGAGGATCGCTGCGGCGGTCGGCGAGCTGCTTGCCCGGCTGATCGGGGACAAGGCCCTGGAGGACGGCGCTGGCGCGGCCCACAAGACGCTTGCGTTGCAGGAACGTTTCGCCACGCCACCGACGCTGCGTAAGCCCTTTTTCTGCTCGGGATGCCCGCACAACCGCTCGACTGTCGTGCCGGAAGGAAGCCGCGCACTGGCGGGAATCGGCTGCCACGGTCTCGCTGCCTACAATCGTCCCTTCACGGGCAGCTTCGCTCAAATGGGCGGGGAGGGCGTCCACTGGATGGGACTGGCTCCCTTCACCGATGAGAAGCACATCTTTGCCAACATGGGCGACGGGACCTATTTCCATTCGGGGCTCCTCGCGATCCGCCAGGCCGTCGCCGCCAAGCTCAACATCACTTACAAGCTGCTTTACAACTCGGCCGTTGCGATGACGGGCGGACAATCGGTCGACGGCGAGCTCTCGATCGACCAATTGATCGACCAGATCCGAGCAGAGGGCGTCGCTACCGTCATTTTATCCACCGACGATCCCGACCGCTACGGGCCGGACCATCCCGCGCGCTCCAAGGTAGAACGGGTGGAGCATCGCGACGATCTCGAGGCACTTCAGCTTGAGCTGCGCGAGCGCGAGGGTGTCAGCGTTATCGTCTATGAGCAGATGTGCGCAACGGAGAAGCGGCGCCTGCGCAAGCGCGGCAAGCTCGCCGATCCCACGACGCGGGTCTTCATCAACGAGCTGGTTTGCGAGGGCTGCGGCGACTGCTCGGCCAAATCCAATTGCCTGTCGGTGGAACCGGTCGAGACCACCTTCGGTACCAAGCGCCGCATCAACCAGTCGAGCTGCAACAAGGATTATAGCTGTGTCACCGGGTTCTGCCCGAGCTTTGTGACGGTCGAGGGCGGTTCGCCGCGCCGCGCCGCCGTAAAGGAGACTGTGCTCGACACCGAGGCCTTGCCGCTGCCGGTTGCAACGGCCCGCCATCATGAACGGATCGTCGTCGCCGGTGTCGGCGGAACCGGCGTCGTGACCATCGGCGCGCTGATCGCCATGGCCGCCCATATGAAGGGCGGCGAAGTCGGCGTGCTCGACCAGGTGGGCATGGCACAGAAAGGCGGCGCGGTCGTCAGCCACATTCATGTGGCGAGGGAGCCGGTGACGGCTCTGCGCATCCCGGCAGAGGCGGCGTCCCTGGTGATGGTCTGCGATGAAATCGTTGGCAACAGCCGGGATGTGATGGCTGCGATTGCGCCGGGGATAACGCCCGTACTGGCGAATGCGGACATCTCGATCACCGGCGATTTCACCCAGAACCGTGAGGCTAAGCCGGATGCCAGTCTGTTGACGGGCCGCTTGCGACGGCGTGCCGGAGAGGAAAATATTTTCATCTATCCATTCACCCAGCTCTCCTCGCGGTTGCTGGGAGATGCGATTGGATCGAACCTCATGATGGTCGGCTTCGCTTGGCAGAAGGGTTGGTTGCAGCTCGATCTCGAAGCGTTCGAGGCGGCGGTCGCCCTCAACGGCACTGCGGTCGCGATGAACCGTTCGGCCTTCGCATTTGGCCGAAAGCTTGCGGTTGATCCGGAGGCGGTGTTCGCCGCCGCGGGTCTGTCGGACGGCGCCCTCGATGAGGCGGGCGAAGACAAGAATATCGTGGCTGATCGGGCCCGGTTCCTCGCCGCCTATCAGGACGACGCCTATGCCGCCCGTTACCGCAATATCGTGGACCGCGTTGCGCAGGCCGAGGCCGCTTTGAACGGTGACGGAGCGCTTTCTCAGACTGTCGCGAAGGGCTTGTTCCGCGTGATGGCGTACAAGGACGAGTATGAAGTCGCTCGCCTTTATACGGAGGGTAGCTTCGCTCGCTCCATCGAGGACGCGTTCGAGGGCGACGTCAAGCTGACCTTCCACATGGCGCCGCCTATGCTCGCCAAGCGCGACAAGGCGACGGGTCACTTACGCAAGCGCGAGTTCGGCGCATGGATGATGCCACTGTTTCGCGTGCTCGCAAAGGGCCGCAGGCTGCGCGGCACGCGTTTCGATCCGTTCGGTTACACGGCGGAACGCAAGACCGAGCGCCGCTTGATCGCGGATTATGAGATGCTGATCGACCGGCTTCTGGCGCGCCTCGGCGGTGCGAACCTTCCGGAAGCCGCGCGTATCGCGGGGCTGGTACTCGAGGTTCGAGGCTATGGGCACGTCAAGGACAAGGCCGTCGCGGCATACGAGCCCTTGGTCGCGGCGGCGATGCAAGCCTATGGCGCGAGCCCGGAACTCGCCGGAAGCCCCATCAGAAAGGCTGGCTGAACGGCTGTCCTGCCGGTCTGTCCTAGGGCAGGTTAAACTGCTTATTGTGCGGCGCCGAAGCCGGACTTGAACGTGCGGCCGATGAAGGTCATCGCAAGCGACAGGGCAGGCCCGCAGCAGTCGACGTCGGGAAGCACCGCGGACGCCGTCCCGGTGCCGCAGCCTTTCACGAAATCGCCAGCCATTTGGCATGCCTCAGTCTTTTGGGACGCTCGCGGCACCCGAGCATATTGTCCGTTCGTTTGCTCGCTTACCGGCCCGGCCAGATCGCCAACGCTGTTTCGGCCATTCGGCGAAGATCCGCGGCTTTGGCGCCATTTGCAGCCTGCAGGCAAAGACCCTGGGCAATGGTCCATAAAAGACGCGCCAGGGCAACCGGATCGATCGGATCCGGCAAGTCGCCAGCCGCCTTCGCTGCTTTGAAGCGCTCGACAAGTGCGGTCTCGGACGCAATCCGCCTTTCCATCGCCGCGGATCGCACCGACGAAATCTGGCCGCCTGAGGGCATCGTCGAATGAAGGCTCAGGCAGCCCGCGGGCCACCGATGATCGGCCTGCGATTTCAAGGCACCGAACAGAAGCGCCTCGGCGACACCCTTGGCGGTCTCGGCTTGCAACGCGATGCGCGTGTAACCGAGCCACTCGCGCTCATAAAGGTCGAGGGCCTTGAGGAACAAAGCTTCCTTGTTGCCAAAGCGGGCATAGAGGCTAGGTTTGTTGATACCCATCGCCTCGGTGAGCGCCGTCAATGAGGCGCCATCATAGCCCCGCTCCCAAAACACCAGAAGCGCGGCGGCAAGCGCTTCTTCAGGATCAAACTCCAGCCGGCGACCCCGCGATGCGGCCGATGGGTCCGATGCCGCCGCAGACGCCGCCGGGCTCATCGAAATGCGCGCAGGCGGTCGATCGCCCGCCCCAGATGTGCCCGCGCCGCGGCTTCCGCTTCGCGCGGCCGTCCAGCGAGGATCGCATCCGTGATACGTCGATAATCGCCCCGCCACCGCGTCTCGTGGGCTTTCAGCACCGAGCGGAACTGGACCCGGATGAGGTGGATCCGCACGGTCGGCAACACGCGGCTTAGCTCCAGGTTGGACGCCATCGCCGTGATCGCGCCATAGAAACTGTCACGCGCGATGCCAAAGTCGGCCCCGGTCGCGTCCGCGTCGAACGCGAGGATCGCTTCGAGCGACTTGACGAGCCTGTCACCCTGCGGGATTTGAGGCGCGCGTTCCGCAGCGAGGCGGGCGGACAAGCCGATCAGCGTCTGCGCTACGATCAATGTGTCGATCGCTTCTTCGATGCCGAGCACGCGTACCTGGGCGCCGCGCTGGGGCGTGAGATCGACAATCCCCATGGCTGACAACGCATTGAGAGCCTCGCGAACCGGGCCACGGCTTATACCGTAGATTGCGGTAAGCTGCGCTTCCTGCAGGCGCTGGCCGGGCTCGTAGCGACCATCGTATAGGCCCTTTACGATGTCCCGGACAACGCTTTCTCGGGTGCGTCCGTTACGCGCCGGAATTGAGCCAGCCGGGTTTGCCTTTGCCTCCGCCGTAGCCGGCGAGGACGCGTTGCTTGAGAAGGGCGGGGGGACGGAATCTTTCACCATAGGCCTCTTGCATGATCTCCTGCGCTTGCACACACAAGCTTGACGTCACGGCATCCATGAGCGCGAACGGGCCGATCGGATGACCCAGGCCCAGGCGGCACGCGGTGTCGAGATCTTCTGGCGTGGCAACGCCTTCCTCGACGAGTTTCACCGCCTCGATCATGAAGGCGTGCAACATACGATTGACGGCGAAGCCGGCAACATCCTTCACTCGGACCGGGGTCTTCCCGATTTCCCGCATCGCGCTCATCGCGGTCTCGACCGTCGTCTCTGCCGTATCGAAGCCCGTGATCACCTCGACGAGCTTCATGCGGGAGACCGGCGAGAAATAATGCGTCCCGATAAATTTGGCCCTGCGCGCGGCGGGCAATTCGGCCGCAAGTGTGGAAATCGGGATGGTCGAGGTATTCGAGGCGATCAGGCTGTCGGCGGGGCATATCTCGTCCAGCGCCTTCAGCACCAACGCCTTGACATCGTGCGCCTCGAAGACTGCTTCCGTCACGAACTCGCGATCGGAGAACGCGGCAAGTTCCACGGTCGGCCTGATACGCGCGAGCGTCGGCTCGACCTCCTCCACCTTGTAGAAGCCGCGCCCGACGCCTTTTTCCATGAGCGTTCGCAGCCGCGCCGTGGCGCGGTCGAGGCTCGTCTGGTTGTGATCGTTCAGCAGCACGTCGTCGCCTGCCAGCGCGAATGTGAGTGCGATCTCCGCGCCCATCAGGCCCGCGCCCACAACACCAACTTTTTTGCTCAAAACTTTCTCCTGAAAAAATGCCGCTGCTGGATCAGACTCCGCCGGCCGTCACCGTCGCTCCGCCATCGACGATGAGCGTCTGGCCGGTCATGTATCGGGATGCATTGGAGGCCAGGAAGACGGCCGCACCCGCTATGTCATCGGGTTCTCCGATCCGTCCGAGCGGCGTACCGGTCAATGCCCTGGCGAGATTTTCTTCATCTTCCCACAGCGCCCGGGCGAAGTCCGTCCGGATCAAACCGGGTGCGATACAGTTCACGCGGATCCCATAAGGTCCATATTCCGTCGCAAGGTTGCGGGCCAACTGGAAGTCGGCGGCTTTCGAGACATTATAGGCGCCGATAACCGGCGACCCGCGCAGGCCACCGATGGACGAAATGAAGATGATCGAACCCGACCGCCGTTCGATCATTTCGGGCGAGACGAGTGCCGACAGCCAATGGCTCGAGAGCAGGTTGTTGCGCAGGATCTTCTCAAACTGCTCGTCGGAAATCCCCGCCATGGGGCCATGATAGGGATTTGAGGCCGCATTGCAGACAAGGATGTCGATCGAGCCGAGCGCATCGCGTGCGCGGCCAACGAGGCGCTCGATGTCGGCCTTTTCCCCAATGTTCGCTGGAATGGACGTGGCCCGTCCGGCGCCGCGTGCGTTGATCTGCGACGCGACCTCATCGCACGTCTGCTGCTTTCTCGATGAGATGATCACATTTGCACCCAGCACCGCGAGAGATTCGGCAATCGCCTTGCCGATACCGCGCGATGATCCGGTCACGAGTGCGCCCTTGCCGGCGAGATCGAAAGAGGTCGTGCCCACCAAGGCCTCACATAGCCGAAATGCCGCCGTCGAGCTTGAGCTCGGCGCCGGTCATGAAACGGCTTTCGTCCGAAGCCAGATAGACGACCGCGTGGGCGACATCGTCCGGCTCGCCCAGTCGGCCCAGCGGAACCTGCTTCGCCAGTTTTGCCATCACTACGGCCTCGTCGCGGTCGCCGACCAGGTCGTTGAGGATTGGCGTGCGCACGAACGCCGGATGCACGGAATTGCAGCGGATATCCCAGCCCTGGCGAGCGCAATGCAGCGCGACCGATTTGCTCAGCAGCCAAACGGCCGCCTTGGAGGCGTTGTAATTCGCGAAATTGTGCGAGGCGATCAACCCGGCGATCGACGACACATTGACGATGGAGCCCGGCTGATGCTCGCGCATCAGCGCCAGGGCGTGCTTGGTCCCTAAAAAGACACTGTCGGTGTTCACCGCCATGCCTTGGTGCCATTCATCGAGTGTGAAGTCCTCGACCGATCCGGTCAGCACGATCCCGGCATTGTTGACGAGTACCGAGAGGCCGCCAAGCTGCTCGCCGACATAGGTTATGACATCGACCCAGTCGCTCTCGCTCGTGACATCGTGCCGCGCAAAATATGCAGCATCGCTGCCGAATTCCTCCGAAAGTGCCTCTGCGACGGCCTTCACGCCGCTCTCGTTGCGGTCCGTCAGCAGCACGCGCGCGCCTTCGCCCGCGAGCCGCCGGGCGATCGCCGCGCCCAATCCCTGCGCCGCCCCGGTGACGAGCGCGAGCTTGCCTGAGAGCCGCCCGCTCATGCGTCGAAATCCTTCGGCTTGGGCCACAGGCCGTCGCTTGCCATCCGCTCGGCCTCCGCCAATGTCAGCACGTCGCTGAACCCCCCCGACAGCGCAGGGTCGGTGTCGCGGTAGCGCTTGATCTCGAGCCGGCCAATCTGGTTGCGGTGCACTTCGTCGGGCCCGTCGGCCAGACGGAGCAGGCGTGCCGTGGCGTATGCCGCGGTCAACAGATGGTCATTGCTGGTCCCGCCGCCGCCGAACATCTGCATCGCCGAATCGATGACCTTCTGCGCCATGAGCGGCGCCGCCACCTTGATCATCGCGATCTCGCGCCGGGCAGCCTTGTTGCCGACGGTGTCCATCATCTCCGCCGCTTTCATGGTCAGGAGGCGAGCCTGGTCGATCGCGACGCGCGCCTCGGCAATTCTCTCCAGCGTAACCGTTTGGTCGGAAAGCGGTCGCCCGAACGTCGTTCGCTGGTCCGCGCGCCGACACATGCGCTCGAGGATGCGCTCGGTCAGTCCGATCAGCCGCATGCAGTGGTGAATGCGGCCCGGCCCCAGGCGGCCCTGCGCGATTTCGAAACCGCGCCCCTCGCCGAGCAGCATGTTCGATGCCGGAACGCGGACATTCTCGAAAAGCACCTCGGAGGCGCGATCGGGAACGCCGTAGAAGCCCAGGACCGGAAGCGCCCTGATGACGCGAACCCCGGGCGTCGCGCGCGGTACGAGGATCATCGACTGGCGGCGATACGGGTCGTCGCCCTCGGGCTGGTTCTTGCCCATGAAAATGATGATTTCGCACGCCGGGCTGGTTGCGTTGGTGGTGTACCACTTGCGCCCGTTGATCACATAGTCATCGCCATCCCGGACGATCGTGCTGCCGATATTGGTGGCATCCGACGAAGCGACTTCGGGCTCGGTCATCGCGAAGGCCGAGCGAATCTTGCCTGCAAGCAAGGGCTCGAGCCACTGCGCCTTCTGTTCGGCCGTGCCGTAGCGCAGGATCGTTTCCATATTCCCTGTGTCGGGCGCCGAGCAATTGAAGACTTCGGGGGCGAAGAGGCTCCGCCCCATGATCTCGCACAGCGGGGCATAGTCGACATTGGAGAGGCCTTGCGGATCCTCTTTGACGGGCAGGAAGAGGTTCCACAGTCCCGCCGCGCGCGCCTTCGGCTTCAGCTCCCCGACGACCGGATACACCGACCACGGCCCGAGACGCTCTGCCTCGAGATAATAGCGCCGCTCATTGGGGTAGATGTGCTCGGCCATGAATCCCTTCAGGCGTTCGGCGATGGCAGCGCTCCGGTCGCTCGATTCAAACATCACAGTTCCTTGACTCTCGGCATTGCAGATTGTCCTACATTGTGGCATCAAAATATCCCACATGGCAAGCGGCGATCGGCTCCGGGTGAATTTTACCCCGGAGTTTCGACAGGAAGGGTTTGAGGCAAATGTCTCGAGTAGCGGAATCAACAGAAGAAGCGCAGAAAAACCCGGATACTGAACGGATTTTGCCAGCGCTTGAGGCTTGGCTTGTTTCACATGTCGCGGGTTTTCGGGGCGGCGGTGCGCTGCAGAAGTTCGGATTCGGACAGTCGAACCCGACCTACAAGCTGGTCGCCGATTCGGGCCAATATGTCCTACGTAGAAAACCTTCCGGTCCGCTGCTCCCGAAAGCTCACGCGATCGAGCGCGAGTACCGCGTGCTCCACGCGCTCCACGACAGCGATGTTCCCGTTCCCAAGGTTCTCGCCTTTTGCGACGACAACTCGATCCTGGGCTCGCCCTTCTACATCATGGATTACGTCGACGGACGGATCTTCTACGATCAGCGGCTGCCCGGCATGGCACCGCATGAACGCTCTGCCATTTTCGATGCCATGAACGCGACCGTCGCGAGCCTTCACCTAGTCGAACCGCTCGCCCTGGGGCTGGAGGATTTCGGCCGCCCCGAGCATTTCGTCGAACGGCAGGTCGCCACCTGGACCAGGCAATATCGCGCCAGCGAAGGGGCTCGCTGCGAGGCGATGGAGAGGCTCATCGAGTGGCTGCCAGAAAATTTGCCACCGGAGCAACCCGCGCGAATTTTCCATGGCGATCTGCGTCTGGACAACATGATCTTCCACCCGACGGAGCCACGCGTTATCGCTCTGCTCGACTGGGAGCTGTCCACGATCGGAGATCCCCTGGCGGACTTCGCCTATCACAGCATGGTCTGGCGCGTCGGTGCCGATCTATTCCGCGGTTTCGGTGATCTCGACCGAGCGGCCATGGGGATTCCGGAAGAGGCGGACTATGTCCGTCGATACTGCGAGCGGACGGGGCGAAAGGAAATTCCCCAGTGGAATTTCTATCTCGCGTTCAGTCTTTTCCGCGTAGCGGCGATCCTTCAGGGAGTCTGGCGCCGGAGCCAGGACGGGCAGGCCAGCAGCGCAGATGCGGCGACCGTAGGCGCCAAAGCCCATCCATTGGCCGAAATCGGCTGGCAGATCGCGCGTGAAGGCTGAGCCGGCTTGCCGCGCTGCTATTCTCCATCCGGGCAAGGGCCTAATGCAAGGACGGCGCTGGCAAACGCTTCGGGCCGCTGGGGGGGTGTGCCGATGAAGCGGCGCGCGATCTCAGCGGCTGCGACGTCGGCGCTTCCGTTGCGATTTACGGACTTGCCGACATGACGGCGCAGACGGATCTGAAGGGCAAGACGCTTTTCATCACTGGCGGCAGCCGCGGCATCGGCCTGGCGATCGCGGAGCGGGCAGCACGCGACGGCGCCAATGTCGTGATCGCCGCCAAAACGGCAGAGCCTCATCCCAAGCTCGAAGGGACGATCTACACCGCCGCCGCGGCAATCGAGAAAGCCGGAGGACAGGCGCTTCCGCTGGTACTCGACGTGCGCGATGCCGATGCGATCGACGCGGCCGTCGCACGCGCCGCGCAGCATTTCGGCGGATTGGACATCTGCGTCAACAATGCATCCGCGATCGATCTGGCCTCGTCCGAACAGATCGAGGTCAAAAGGTTCGACCTGATCCAGCAGATCAATATGCGAGGGACCTTCCTGGTGTCGCGCGCCTGCGTCCCGCATCTGCGCAGGAGCGTCAATCCGCATGTGCTGACGCTTTCGCCGCCGCTCACGCTGCGCCCCGACTGGTTCGCACATCATCTGCCTTACACGCTCAGCAAATATGGGATGTCGATGGTCACTCTCGGCATGGCGGAGGAGTTCAAAAGCGATGGCGTCGCCTTCAACGCACTCTGGCCCCGCACCACCGTCGCAACGGCCGCAATCAAGCATGTACTGGGCGGCGATGCGCTGATGAATCGATCGCGGCTCCCCGCGATCATGGCCGACGCGGCGTATGCCATCTTCTTGCGTGACGCCCGGGCTTTCACCGGGAACTTCCTGCTCGATGACGATGTGCTGCGCGAGGCGGGCGTCACCGATTTTGCACCCTATCGCCATGACCCTGCCGCCGAGCTCCAGATCGACATCTTCGTTGCTCCCGACGGGCAACCCATCCCCTGACCGCAATCTTTTTGAAAAGCGAGACCAGTATGCCCAAGCGCGAAGCCGTCATTGTTTCCACCGCCCGCACGCCCATTGCCAAGGCCTATCGCGGGGCGTTCAACGACACCCAGCCGCAGACACTCGGCGGCCATGTCATCCGGCATGCCGTCGACCGGGCGGGTCTCTCGTCCGGCGAGATCGACGACGTCGTCTTTGGGTGCGCGCTCCAGCAGGGTGCAACGCAATCCAATGTCGCGCGCCAGGCAGCGCTACGGGCCGGGCTGCCGACCTCCGTTGCAGGGATGAGCATCGACCGTCAGTGCGCGTCGGGGCTGATGGCCATCGCCACTGGAGCCAAGCAGATCATGGTCGACGATATGGACATCGTCGTCGCTGGCGGGGTGGAGTCGATCTCGCTGGTTCAGAACGATCATATGAACATGTACCGCGGGCAGGACCCGTGGTTGGTGGAGCACCGCCCGGACATCTACATGGGAATGCTCGAAACCGCGGAGATGGTAGCCCGTCGCTACGATATCGGCCGCGAAGCGCAGGATGTGCTGGCGGCGGAATCCCACCAGCGCGCCGCCGCGGCAACCGCCGCCGGCATTTTTGCGGACGAGATCGTCCCGCTCCCAACTACAATGGCCGTGACCGACAAGGCGACGGGCGAAACCAGCCTTCGCGAGGTGACCCTTACCGAGGACGAGGGGATGCGCCCCGGTACGACGCGGGAAGGCATTGCCGGCTTGCCGCCGGCGTACAAGGGCGGCCAGGTCCTGGAGCCCGGCGGCACGGTCACGGCCGGCAATAGCAGCCAGCTCTCCGATGGGGCCGCAGCGCTGGTGCTCATGAGCGCAGTGGAAGCCGGTCGGCGCGGCCTGCAGCCGCTTGGCGCCTACCGCGGCATGGCGGTAGCGGGATGCGATCCCGACGAAATGGGAATCGGTCCCGTCTTCGCCATACCCAAGCTCCTGAAGTCCCATGGACTGAAGGTCGACGATATCGATCTTTGGGAGCTGAACGAGGCCTTCGCCAGCCAGGTCATTTACTGTCGGGATACGCTCGGCATCCCGAACGAGCGCCTGAATGTATCCGGCGGAGCGATAGCCATTGGACATCCATATGGAATGAGCGGTGCGCGGATGACCGGACATCTTCTCCTCGAGGGCCGCCGCCGCAAAGCCAGATATGGCGTGGTGACGATGTGCGTTGGCGGCGGGATGGGCGCCGCCGGTTTGTTCGAAATCTATTGAGAGGATCAAGAGCCATGGACGCCGTCACTGTAGAAATCGTCGCGCCGCATGTGGCGCTGATCACTATCCGGCGCCGGGACGCGCGTAACGCTGTCAACGGCGCCGTCGCCGCCGGCCTCGATCGCGCGGTCAAGGCGGTCGAGGTCGACCCGGATCTTTGGACCGCGGTTCTGACAGGGGAGGGGGGGGTGGCCTTCTGCGCGGGCGCCGACCTCAAGGAGGTTTCCGCTGGCCGAATGCAGGACCTCTACACGACCGACGGCCAGTTCGCTGGCTTCGTCAAGCATCACCGCACCAAGATTTGGATCGCGGCGGTCGAAGGCTTCGCAATGGCGGGAGGTTTTGAGATCGCACTGACATGCGACATGATCGTCGCGTCGGAAAGCTCGGTTTTCTCTCTCCCGGAGGTGACCCGGGGCCTGATCGCGGCGGCCGGCGGCGTGTATCGGCTTCCGCGCGCCATACCCCGCGCCTTGGCGTTCGAATTGATTGCGACCGGGGACCGTATCTCCGCCGCACGCGCGGCCGAACTCGGCTTCGTGAACAAGGTCACCGCCGCTGGAGATGCTGTCGCCGAAGCGATTGCGTTTGCCGAACGCATCAACCAGAACGCGCCGATCGCCGTCCGAGAGAGCTTGGCCGTCGCCCGGCGGGCCTATGACATGGCGGACGATGATCTCTTCGCGCTCGGCTTGCAGGGGCAGGATCGCGTGATGACGACCGAAGATTTCGCCGAGGGGCCACGTGCTTTTGTGGAAAAGCGTGCGCCCCAATGGAAGGCGCGCTGAATATACTGCCTCTAATCCGGGAGACCGACCGACGCAGCGGTTTTCGACCGCCGCTCGCCGACCGACTTAAGGCGGTGGCAAGAGGTTGGAACTGTAAGCCGCGGATGACGCTTTTGAGGGCTGGTCGTGCTTGCCGTTCAGGGGTGAGATCCGCGCGCGGAGAACCAGGGCCCGCAAAACGGATCGTCGAGATATTTCCGCGCCGTTCGAGCGAGGCGTTGGATACGTAAGCGAAACGAGCCATTCTCCAGCCGCCACCGCTCGCCGGTTGCCGTCTTGCCATAAAAGGCGCGCGCCATATCCTGATGCGAGGCTCCGCTGATCATCGCGTCGGCGGTCCGAAGCTCGAGCACCCAGCGCACTGCGCGCGGCTCGCGCGGGCGCAACGCCGGCGGCATTTGCCCCGCTGTGGCGAGCGCGCCCAATTGGCGCAAGGCAGCAATGCCCGGCTCCGCAGCACGGAAGCCCGAGAGCGCGTGCCCCAGGAAGACCGGGCCGCCAAGCAGCGTGCCGTCGTGCAGGTCAAGGCGGACAATCCACTGGCCATCGGTCAGAAGCCAGTGCTCGATATCCGCATCGTCGATTTCAACCGAGACGAACTGGGACAATTTTCGAATATCGAGCATGTCCTCGGCAGCAGTAGCGGGTAGACGTATCGGATGGCTGGCCAGAACGGAGGGGTCGATGCCGGGCGACCAGATGGGGCGGGCATCGGCGAGCGCGTGCCCAGGGTCTTCATAGGCGAGCAGTCCGAACTCCTCGGGCAAGCGGTCCCGGCTCTGCCAAGCGTGGCGGTAGGGTGCGTGCCGGCGGAGCCATTCCCAGGCGAAGCCGCGGCGATCGGCATAAAGCAGCGACTTGTAAGGCGTCGCGGAGCGCCAGTCCCGCTCACATTCGACCAGCACGCAAGGCGGCGATTTGGACATTAACAAAAATATCTAGAATATTCTTGAAATATTTCCATGACTTTCGGATATTATCGGTGACCGATTTTGTCAGCTGCGATGGGGGCGGCGTTCTTTCGTCTGAGCGATTTGGCCTAGCGAGAGGCCGCGGTCGGTCAGCATATTGAAAGGGCGGACCGACGCGGGTGGCTTGAAACGCCCCGGGGTGCGCGGCAGTCGATATGTTCAATCTCGATGGGGCGCAGGGCATGGCGCTCGAGTTCACGCAAGTTCGCGGCCGCGAAGATCTTCATGACATGCTCCGTGAAATCTGTCGGCAGCTCGGTTGCAGCTTTTACGC
The DNA here is from genome assembly GCF_036675685.1 of Sphingopyxis sp. Lineage (GTDB taxonomy): Bacteria > Pseudomonadota > Alphaproteobacteria > Sphingomonadales > Sphingomonadaceae > Sphingopyxis. The sequence goes on along the minus strand of NZ_JAKFEM010000011.1, from coordinate 165,886 downwards.
GCTCAGCCATCATGTCGATTTTCTTGGGTCGCCTGGAAGCGGGCTTCGGGTTCATAATTATCCCGACGAATGGGCCGAGTGGTTCGATCATCACCGGCTCGGTCTGACCGACCCCGTGCACCGCGCCAGTCAGCGCACCTCCGCCGGCTTTGCCTGGCACCATGTTCCGGCGATGATCGAAATGCGCGCCTCGGATCGTGAGGTCTTTGCGCGGGCGCGGCGCTATGGCATCGGCGACGGGCTCACCGTTCCGGCGCATGTCCCCGGCGACGCGCACGGCTCCTGCTCGTTCGCCTGGCGACGAGGGGAGGTCGCCAACGACGAGGCGGTCGTTGCTGCGCAATCGATTGCCAATTTCGCCTTCGAGGCCGCACGGCGGGTTCATAGTCCGATCCTGCTTTCGCCTCGACGCCTGACGACGCGGCAGCGCGAGTGCCTGCAATGGATCGCGCGCGGGAAGACCGACTGGGAAATCTCGAAGATCATGAGCATCAGCGAAATGACGGTGCTGCAGCACGTCCGTGACGCGCGGCACCGCTATGATGCAGCGAACCGGACACGGTTGACGGTCTGCGCGCTTTTCGACGGATCCCTGCATTTCGGCGACGTCGCCGACCTCGGATATCCCCGTTTCCTGTTATAGCGCGGCGCCGATTTTCGCTTCAATTGGACTGTCTCTTTCAACTGGGAGACAGTCCAATGGTTTTGATCGTCAATAACGCCAATCGTTACAGCGAGCGGCGCGCGCTGCGCACCATGTTCGAGGCGAGGAAGCAGGTATTCATCGACCTGCTCGGCTGGGATTTGCCAGTCCTCGCTGGCCGCTTTGAGCTCGACCAGTTCGACGATGGCGATGCCGTCTATCTGATCGTCACCGATGAAGAGAGCCGCCACCTGGCCTCGGCACGGTTGCTCGACACCACCCGGCCGGCGCTCCTCGATGCGCTTTATCCCGATCTGGTCGAAGGCGATATCCCGCGCGGCCCCAGCATTCGCGAGATCACCCGCTTCTGCCTGTCGCGCGGCATTGGCGCGGCAATGCGGCGGAGGGCGCGCGACATGCTGCTCGTTGCTCTGGCCGACTATGCGCTGGCGAACGGCATCGCGAGTTACACGGGTGTCGCGGAGCGGACGTGGTTCGACCAGATCGCGATCTTCGGCTGGGATTGCTCCGCGCTCGGCGCGCCGCGTGTCCACGAGGGAAGGCCGCTAGTCGCCCTGCATATCTTCATCGACGAAACGACGATCGGCAAGCTCGCGGCCAATGGTATCGTCTCGCACGCGGCCATCGCGCACTTTCCCGCCGAAGCGGCATGAAGGAGCAGGACATGGACAGCCACCTTCTTCCCGCGGATCGCCTCGCAGAGGCGGCCGAGCTGCTCGCCGACGGCTATACGATCGTGCGCGGTGCCGTGCGGCCCTCGCTGATCGCCGAGATCGAGGCCGACCTCGCCGATCGCTACGAAGCGACGCCCTTTTGCGAGGGGGGCTTCTATGGCGAGCGCACGAAGCGCTTCGGCCGCCTGCTCCTTCGGTCCGAAGGCATGACGAACCTTGTTCTCGATCCAACGATCCTCGCGCTCGCCGAGATGGTCCTCGGCCGCTTTTGTGATCGCCTGCAACTCAATCTTACCCAGGCGATCGAGATCCATCCGGGAGCTTTGCCGCAATTTCCGCACCGCGATCAGGATATGTGGCGGGGCGAGATCGGGCGTATCGAATATCTCCTCAATGTCATGTGGCCGCTGACGCCCTTCACGCCCGAGAATGGCGCGACTCTGGTCTGGCCCGGCAGCCACGGCGCGGCCGCGCTCGATATGGACGAACGGGGCGCGCCAATCGTCGCCGAGGCGCGGCCGGGGGATGCGATTGTCTTCCTCGGTTCGACCCTGCACGGCGCAGGCAGCAACAAGAGTTCGGCGGTGCGCCGCGGCATCATCGTGAGCTACTGCCTTGGCTGGCTCAAGCCCTATGAAAACCAGTGGCTTGCATACCCGCCCGACGTCGCGAAGATGTTTCCACCCGAGCTGGCCGCGCTCGTCGGCTATGCGCAGCATCGCCCCAATCTTGGCAATTTCGAAGGACAATGTCCGTCGGTCCTGTTTGGGGGATATCCCGCGGATCCGCTCGGCGCAGTCGACGCTCTGCGGCCCGATCAGGCAGACCAGCTCGCCGATCATCTGGCGGCGCAGCGCAACGGCTTGGCCGCAGGACAGGTCTCATGAGTCCCGGGGCGACGATGGAGCGTGTCTACACCGATCTGAAGTCGCGGATCATGGCGGGGGCGTTCGACCCAGGCTCAAGGCTCGACCCGGTACATCTGGCGCGCGAACTGGTGGCGAGCGCGACCCCGGTCCGCGACGCACTGCACAGGCTGAGCGGCGAGCGCCTCGTCGAGAGCTGGCACCAGGACGGTTTCCACCAGCCGGCGCACAATGAAGCGGATCTGCGCGATATCTATGTCTGGACGCAGGTGCTTCTCGGGCTGGCGCTGCGCGCGCCCGGCCGACCGGCACCGCTCGACGGTCCGGTGTGCGGAGCCGATGGCGCGGCCTATGCTTCCCGGGTGGCGCGCCTCTTTCGAGCGATCGCGCTGACGTCGGAGAACCGTGAACTGCGGCACGCGATCGGCAACGTCACCGATCGCAGCCAGATGCTGCGCGCCGCCGAACGACGAAGCGACCCCGATAGCGAGGCGCAGCTCGCGGCGATGGAAGAGGATTTCGCGGTCGCGAACTGGTCCGCTCTTCGCCGGTCGGTGGCGGTCTTTCATCGCCGGCGGATAGCGGGTGCGGGCGCCGTGGCCTTGCTGCTGCGCCCACCCGAGCGCCAGCTCTGACAACAATCGCGAAATAGGCTTCGTATAAAGTGGCTATATCGACCTCGGGGCATAGCCTTTGAATTGCCGCACTTTCGCGGCAGTTTGGAAAGGAGGGTCCCATGGACCGCAAAGACCTCGCCGAGAACGGCATCGAAGAACTGGGCGTCGCCAGCGTCGAGACGCGCGGCACCGAATTCCCGGTTCCGGAATCGATCGGGCGCAAGCTCGAACCCGACGCCGGCATCTCGGTCGACTGACCAGGCGAGGGCGCGGCGGTCATCGCCGCGCCCTTACGCGCCATGCTTTTCCACCAGCCCGCTCATATCAGCTTCGGATTTCTTCGCGGCCGCGCCGTCGCTCTCGATGTCGCAGCCGATCGCTATTATCTTCTCGCCGAAGCCGACGCGGCGACGCTGGCGGCGCTCTCAAAAAGAGCCCTGGACGCCATCGACGTGACTTGCGCCAGCAGGCTCGCCGAGCGCGGCCTGATCGGGTCAGGGCCGGGTCCGGCGATCGCGCCGATTGAAATGACAGGGCTCGATGAAAGCGCGCTCGAGTTGCCCGGGCCGCGGGAGCGCGTCGGTACGCTCGAAGCGGGCCGCGCGATGTTCGGCGCGCGGCTGTCGCTTCGCGCCGCCGGCCTCGCACCGACGCTAGAACGCTGGCGCCGCCTGGAGCGCCGGATCGCACGTCGTCAGCGCTCGGCATCGTCTGGCTCGGCCGTGAGCGACCGCGACAGGGCCGCCGCAATCGCTCGGGGTTTTGCGGAAGCGCGCATGTTCGTTCCGGCGGCCCGCCGATGTGTTCCGGACAGCCTCGCGCTCGCCACCTGCCTCTGGCGGCGCTCGGCACCGGCGGAGCTTTACTTCGGCGTGCGCCTTGCGCCCTTCGCAGCACATTGCTGGGTGCAGTCAGGCAACCTTCTTTTGTCCGATCCCTTCGACATTGTCCGGGAGTTTACGCCCGTGTTCGAACTGTGACCCTCCGTCTCGCTCTTGTTACGGGGCATAGTGAGCACGACGCCTTGCCGCAGGGTGTGGTGCGCCTCGCCGCCGTCGGCGCCGCGACGCTTGTCGGTGATGCCGATGTGCCGGTCGTCGCTATGGGAGACGCGATATTGATCGGCTGGGCATTCCGGAAGGGTCGGGATCAACCTTGCGATCGTTTGGCGCCGCAAGAGGCTGTTGCGATCATCGAGAGCGCGGGTCGATGGGCGATCGACCGCCTCTGGGGCAATTATATTGTGATGTGGAAAGCCGAGGATGGCGCCCCGCATATCCTGCGCTCGCCGATCACCGGTCCCGCCGTCTATCATGTCGTCGGCGCCGAAGGGCCTCAAGGCCCGGATTCGCGCTCACGGATCGCCTTTACCGATCTCGCGCTCGCACGGTCGCTCGGTTTCGCGCTCGATCGCCCCGATGCGCAGGCGATCGATGCCGAATTACGGATACCCTTGCTCCGCAGCCCCACGACCGGGCTCAAGGACGTTCGCGAGATATTGCCCGGCGAGATCGTACGGCTCGGCGCGCCCACCGCCTTGCCGCAGAGCTGGCGGCCATGGGACTATGTCGATGCGTCGCGGCGCGCCGATCCCGATGCCTTGCGCAGTCAGGTCATGCGCGTCGTCTCGGCGTGGAGCGGACGGTTCGGACGAATCCAGCTCGAGCTGTCGGGCGGCCTCGACAGCTCGATCGTGGCGGCTTGTCTCGCCGGCCGCCGTTCGCCGTGGCGCGCGATCACGATGGCGACGCCCGATCCCGACGGGGATGAGCGCGTCTATGCGCGTGCCGCGGCGGACCGAGCGCGTGCGCCGCTTTTCGAACTGCTTCTCGCGGGCGAGGCGGCCGACCCCGTGGCGCCGCTGCGGCATCTCCGGCCGCGACCGGGCGGGTTCGGACTCCTTGCGCCGGTCGATGGCGCGCTGTTTTCGGCTGCGAAAGATTATGGCGCCGAGGCGATTTTCACCGGAGCGGGCGGCGACAATGTCTTCGGGTATCTGACCTCGGCCGCACCCATCGTCGACGCGCTGCGGTTCGCGGGACCCGCCGCGGCCTGGCGCGCTGCCGGCGATCTCGCACGCGTAATGAACGACAATATCTGGAAAGCCCTGCGGCTCGCCGCCCGCAAGCTCGTCGTGCCCGGCGCGTTTTGGCCAACCGACGCGACGTTGCTCTCGTCGCGCTTCGCAGCGAACCCGCCCCAGCATCCCTGGTTCGACGGCGCATCCACGGCCTGGCCGGGCCAGCGCACCTACGCCTTGAAGCTGCTTCCGATCCAGCCGTTCCTCGATGGCTATGACCGCGCGCTCGCGCTGCCGATGATCGCCCCGCTGCTGTCGCAGCCGCTGGTCGAATATGGCCTTGGCGTGCCGAGCTGGCAGTGGTTCGAGGGCGGGCGCGACCGGGCGCTCGCACGCGACACGTTCCGCTCCGACCTGCCCGACATCATTCTCGCGCGGCGGATCAAGGGCCGCATCGAGTCGCTCTTCTATCCGTCCTTCGACCTCAACCGCACCGCGCTCCGGCACTTCCTGCTCGATGGCTGGCTGGCCTCGGAGTCGCTGATCGATTGCGACGCCGTCGCGGCCTTGATCGACGGCAAGGTGCGCGCCGACGGCGTCGCCGTGATCCGCTTGCTCCACCTTGCGGACATCGAACGTTGGGTTCGATCGATCATCGGGCGGCCGTGATGCCGATGTCGAGCCGGCCGGGCGTACACCGGGGAGGGTGCGCCCGGCACGGACCTACGGCGCGGGTGCGGGCAAGGGCTCCTGCGGAGCCCCCGCGCGCAGCTGCCGCCAGCGCGTATATTGCACGCGCTTGGCAGGATCGGCGTCTTCTTCATCCTTGAGCCAGAAACGATACCAGTCAAGATTGCGCGCATAGACCGCGAGCTTGTGGGCGGGCTGATTCTTGATGTGCGGTTCGTCGGCGAAGACGAACATTACTGCCGGTTTTCCAGCGCGTTTCAGCTTGGTGTGGAACTCGACGACATAGCGTGCCTCAGACTCGGGAAGCTGCATCAAAAGCGGTGTATCGATCTCGGCCGCGTCCGCCGTCGGCGACAGCGCCTTCCAGCGCGCCGTGTCGCTATCGGGATCGCCCAGACCCCAATAGCGTTTCAGCATTTCCGGGAAGCCGCGGCCGGGCAGGGCATTGGCCCAGTAATAGATCGGCGAAATCTGACCCGACGCACTCGTCGCCGCGGCGAAGCGCTTCGAGTGACGGATGGCCCACAGCGCGACTTCGGAGCCGAAGCTGAGCCCGCCGATCCCGACCCGCGCCGGATCGATGATGCCCTTGGCGGCAAGATCGTCGAGCGCGCGTTCGATGTCCGCGAGCGCGAGCCGGTATCCGGCGTCGGCCGCCTCCGCGTTGGGGCTCCTTGTTCGGTCCATGCACAGCACCGCGATCCCCTTCTCCACGAGCGGGAGCATCGGGATTTCATCGCCGACGCCGCCCTTGAGGAAGCCCGCGCAATGATAATATTGCACGACGAGCGGCAGCGGTCCGCGCGACCGTGGTGGAAGCAGGAGAATGCCGGTGACATCGGCGCCCCATTCCATCGTCTCGGCGCGGGCAAGGATACGGCCACGCAGCGCTGCATTGGGATCGGCGAGGACATGTCGCGCACCGGTCGAGATGTCGATTTCGACGAGTCGCGGCGGATCGGCGGGGGCGCTCTCGGCGCAGATCAGGCTTGAACGTCCGACGGCGCAGCGTGGCGCCCGGTAGCTCGTTCGCTGCGCGCCATCGATTGTCGCGACAAGGCGCGCGGTGGGCGCACCGACCCGCCATCGATAGACGGTTTCGCGCGCCGAGCCTTCGCGCTCGAACAGCAGGAGCGCGCCGCTTCCGGGCTGCCACGCGAGCGCGGTGAGCGCTGGAGATCGGCAGACGGGAGCTGCGCATGTCGGCGGCGTGCCGTCGGGCGATGTTAGGCGCACGAGGCGCTTATCCCCCGATCCGGTGATTTCTGCCACCGCGCCCCTGGCGCTGGCGACGCGTTTGGCCTGCGCTGGCGAGGCGTCGGCGAAGACCGGCGTCGACACCTTGGGGCTTTCGCCTATCGCGACGAACTTCTGCGTGCGCGGTGCATCCCAAAGCAGCCGCTCGCGCTCGAACCATTCGGTCGGGAGTTGCTGCATGACGCGTTTGCCGTCCTCGACCGCGCCCCCCGCGACGGGCTGCATGATGTCGAGCCGGTGATCGACGAGGACGCCCTCCCGATACGCTCTGTCTTCGGCCGCCGCGATCTCGGCGCGGCTCGCGCCCACCGTGTAACGGAGCGTTCCGCCATCGGCGGAGACGGCAAAGTCGACGATGTCGGCCGCGTCGACGATCTCGCGGCGCAGGGCTTCCCCCTCGCGCCAGTGCCAGATCGCGACGATCCCATCGACCCGCGCCCGGAAGCGAAGCCCCCGTGAATCGCCATCCCAGACGGGGACCTGGTCGGCGACGCCGCCCGATCCATCGAACATCGCGTCGCCGCCGCTCCCGACATGCAATTCGGTCAGGCCGCCGAGCGTCGCGACATACCAGTCGAGCCTGATCTTGTTGTGGTCGACCGATGGCCGGCTGACGCGATAGGCAACCCGGCGCCCGTCGGGCGAAAGCGTCGGGGCACCGATCTCGGCGACCTCGACGAGGTCGCGCGCCGACACCGGCGTCCGCCCGATTTCTGGCGCCGTCGGAGGCGGTGCGGCGGAAGCGAGAAGGAGGGACATGATCACCACGCGACGATCGCTTGCAATGCGATCGTGCGCCCGATCGCGCTTGCCTGTTCGGGATCATAGCCGAAGGCCGAGTTTCCGGTCCGGAACTGGACATAGGGCGGCGGTGTGTCGAACAGGTTGTTCACGCTGAGCGCAAGCCGCAGCGCGCGGTCTCCCGTCTTGGTATCGCCGATCCGTGCGCCGAGCTGGAGATCGAAAGTCGTCCAGCTCTTCACCCGTTCGGCGGGGGTCACGGTGAGGTTGCGATATCCCGCGACATGGTTGAAGCCGATGCCGCCATCGAAGGCACCGTGCGCCAAGCCTGCGCGCCCGCGCAGCCGCAGCTTGCCGGGATTTCCGAGCGTTCCGACGACGTTCACCGCCGGCGCCGCATTGGTAATCTGGTTGTCGATCGTGAACAGGCGCGTTCCGCCGATCGAGAGCGAAACCTCGCCATTGCCGATCGGGCGAGCGTAGCTGGCATCGAAATCGAGCCCGCGCACCCTTGCTTTGGAGAGATTGAGCGTGCGTCCGTCGACGATCGCGCCGACCTCGCCCGGCGCGACGCCGAGCGTGTTGGTGAAGCTCGGGTCGGCGAAATAGGCCGCGATGGTCGCGGGATCGGGGGCGTCGTCGATGATCGCCGCGTAGATATCGCGCCGCGCGAGGAAGTTGAACAGGTCTAAGGAGGCGGTCGCAATCCGGTCGCGATAGCGGATATCGAACCACGTCAGGCTGAGCTTGGCGCCCGGCAGGATCGCGGGTTCGAGATCGAGGCCCGCGGTCCAGTTGGCGGCCTTCTCGGGTCCGAGGTCGGGCCGGAAACCGAACAGGCCAAGCACCACGGTCTGGCCGCTCGGGGACTGCGGGTCGGGGAGGGCGATCGTCTCGTAAAAGGCGTTCGCCGTTCCGACCAGTTCATCGAAGAAGGGCGCGCGGAACGACCGGCCATAGGAAGCGCGCAGCGCGACGCCGCGGGTCGGCGTCCATCGCACGCCGAACTTCGGATTCGCCGTGTCGCCGACATCCGAATAATCCTCGTAGCGGCCTGCGGCGGAGAGGGTGAGCGCGCCGGGGAATTGCGCGCCCGCGTCGAAGACGGGGACGACGAGTTCGCCATAGATGGCCTTGACCGCGCGGTGATCGGGCAGGCCCGGAATTCCCGACGTCGTCGGCGTTTCGGCGCTGCGGTCGATCGTCTGGCTGTAGCGCAGCCGGTCGCGGCGATATTCGGCGCCGACCGCCATTTTCACCTCGCCCGCCGGCAGCGCGAAGAGCGGCCCGTCGGCGCGAAAGGCGGCGGTCCAGTTTTGATAGCGTACCCCGCGCGTGAGGCTTCCGCGCAAGCTGTCGATCAGCGCGCGATCATTGACCGCGCCGTCGCCGAACAGGTTGATCGCCTGCGCCCGTGTCGTCGCCCCGGCCGAGCGGGTCAGGCGCAGCCGATGGACGATGTTGACGCCGTCGTTGCGCTCGCGCTGCAGCCCGTAACCGCCCGAGAGCTCGAGCGACCAGCGACCGAGTGCGGCGCGCCCGCCAAAGGCAGTGTTGAGCGCGCGCGACGAGCCGCGGACGCCTTCGGGTCCGAAGTCGGCGGTCGGATCATAATAGACGCTGATATTCTGACCCGTCCCGAGCGGATCCACATAATAGGGATTGGTCGGGCGCACGGTGAGCTGGGTGATGCCGAAGACGCGCTGGCGCGCCGCGAAATGCCGCTCGGCATAAAGCGCGCGCGCGAACAGCGAGAAATGGTCGCCAAGATCCTGCTGCGCCGATGCATAGAGGCTCCCGCTTTCCTGACGCGGCAGGATGTCGATGTTGCGCCGCGTGTCGCCGCGATTGAAGCCGGCGCTCGGAACGAGCTGCGTTGGCGTGAGCGCGGACCCATCCTGTCCCGCGGGGATCAGGAAGTGCTGGCCATTGGCGGCGACGATCGTCCCGGGGTTGGCGAAGTTCGAGCGGAGATCGGGGCCGCCGAAGGCGCGCAGATCCTCGGTGGCAAACGCGCGCTGGCTCGATGCTAGGTTGCCGCGGCGATAATATTCGCCCGCGACGACGAGATGACCGCTGCTCCAGCGGGCACCGAGTAGCTGCCCGGCCTGCACTTCGCCGAAATCGCCGTCGGCGGTGCCGACGCGCAGCCGCGTCTCGGCGCCTTCGAAGCGGTCGCGGAAGCGGATGTTGACGACGCCGGCGATCGCGTCGCTGCCATAGATCGCCGACGCGCCGTCGGTGAGGATTTCGACCCGCTCGATCGCCGCGGAGGGGACGAGCGACAGATCGGTGAAGGCCCCCGACCCGCCGCCAAGGGCGGGGCGTGCGCCATCGAACAGGGTGAGCGTCGAGCCGCTCCCGAGCCCGCGCAGATTGATCCCCGTGCCATAGGTGAGGTTCGTGTTCGCATAGCCGCGCGCGCTCGTCCCGACATTGGCTTCGGCGGGGCCGCCCGAGAAATTCTGCGGGATCGTTTGGAGAAAATCGCTCAGGGTGGTGCGCCCACTCCTGTCGAGCGCTTCGCGGTCGATCGTCGTGACGGGCGAGCCGATCGGCCCCGCGCCTCGGATACGCGTACCGGTGACGACGATCGCGGCGTCGGCCTCGTCAGTCGAGATCGGCGCCGCGGCATCGTTTCCCGCGCGCAGCACCAAGGCGCCGCCGACGATTTCCGCCGACAGTCCCGTGCCGATGAGCAGTCGCGACAGCGCCGCGTCGGCCGCGAGGTGCCCACGCACGGATCGGCCGCGCTTGCCCGCCAAGAGATTGGCGTCGGCGAGAACTTCCCGGCCCGAAATCTCCGAATAGCGGCGCAGCGCCTCCCCGAGCGGCTGCGCGGCGATATCATAGGAGCGCGTTTCGGTCTGCGCCTGCGCCGCCGACGCGCATAGAGCTATGCTCGCACAGGTGGATGCCAGCGAGATGGCCAGGATTGTCTTGTTCATTCGTCCCTCCCTTGCGGCCTCGATGGCCGTCTGGGTGGGAAGATGCCGGTGCGGGATTTGGACCTAGGTTTTTCTTCGGGCGTCCGCGAGCATGATCTGGGCGTCCGCTTCCGAGGCCGTGAGCCCGAGCGCGGCGGCGAGCTTTTGCGCCAGCAGAGGCGAACCCGCCATGTCGAAGCGCCCGGTCACCGGGCGCGTCGCGAGCGCCGGGTCGGCGAGCCTGATCGGCACCGCATTGACGCGATTGGCGCGCTCGAGGATCGCGCCTAACGGCAGATTGTCGGCAACGAGCAGCGTCGTGGAGGGAACATCTACCGGTGACGCCATTGGCAAGGTCGCTGTTTCGCGCGGGAGAAGGTGCGGACCCTCCTTCGCGGCTTCGGCGGTATCGCCGGGGCGCAGCCGGATCGGCGGCGTGATACTACCGAGCCGCCGGATTTCGACCGATCCCTTGACGAGATGGACCAGCGGCGCGGTACCGGTGAGATCGATCTCAAAGATGGTGCCGAGCGCGGTGGTGACCGAGCCCGCGGCTTCGACGCGGAACGGCCGGGTGGCATCGTGCGCGACATCGAAACGCGCGCGGCCGCCTGTCATGACGACGCGGCGTTCGCCGGCGCTGTACTGCGGCGTTACCTTGGCGCCGTCGATGAGCGTGACGCGCGTCCCGTCGTCGAGCGTGAGCGCGCCGGTCTCCTCGCTGGCGACGATCACCGGGTCGCCGCTGCCGCCGAGCAGCAGCCACGCGGCGCCGAGCGACAGCGCGAGCAGAAGGGCGGCAGCGAGCGCCCAGCCCGGTCGCCGCGACGTGCTTGACGACGGCGGATGCGCCGCGAGATGGGCGGTCGCGATCCCGCCGAGAAGCAACCAATTCTCCTCGGCGCGGGCATAGGCTTCGGCGTTGGCGGGATCGCGGCGCCAGGCTTCGAATTCGTCGCGGTAGGTTTCGGCGTCGCCGGTGCGCATGCGCGCGAACCAGTCAGAGGCGTCCATCGCGCCGTCGTTCAAGGCTTCGCCGTCCGTGCTCGGTCTATCGCCTTCATTGCCTGTGCGATCTGCCATTCGACGCCCTTGACCGTGAGTCCCTTTGCCGCTGCGATCTGTTCATAGCTTAGCCCGTCGAACCTGTGCATCAGCAAAATCTCGCGCGTCTTCGGCTTAAGGCGCGCGAGGCTGGCCTCGATGCGCCGGATCGCGTCGCGCGCCTCGAGCGCGGCGTGCGGATCGGGGCCGGCGACGGCGGTTTCGTCGAAACTGTCGTGCGCCGATTGCATCCGCCGCTCGCCGGTGCGCGCCCGCATCGCGAGAAGGTTGCGCGCGGTGCGAATCAGATAGGCGCCGGGCTTCTCGATCAGCGCCAGCGCCTGGCCCTTGCTCGCGGCGAGATTGCGGAAACAGTCCTGGACGAGGTCGCTGACGTCCTGGCGCGGCGCGCGCGAGGCGAGATAACGGCGAAGCTCGGGCTGGTGCGCGGCATAGATGGCGTCGAGGCGCGCGGTGCGGGCAAAGCCCGACCAATCCTCGGGCGGCAGCGGATCGTCGCCGGCGAGCCCGGAGCGCCCGATGCTGTCGTCATAGTCCATTGCCTCCGCCTTTCCGCGCGAGGCGGAAAGGCGGTTTTGAAGCCGGGCGACGAGAACACTCTTGAACGTGCGCCGCTGCCTTTAGCCCGAAGGCCTGGACAGACGCAGCGGCCACCCGGCAGGATGGCAATGAAAACTCTATAGGTTCAAGCGGGTTCTCACGCCCGGCACCGTGCGCCTCCGCCCGATGCGCGCACAGAATAACGCGCAAGCGCCAGAGTGCAATATGGTTTCAGATGATACTGGTCCATTTCGGAAGGAGCGGGATCTGGGCCGCGCCGGAGCCGCCGACGGTACGGGGTTTCACGCGCCGCGCTCCGCTGCGGCGCGGCGTTAGCGGAGCATAGTTCGCGAGGGCCAGCTATGTCTCCCTCTATGGTCACTGAACCGCGAGCGGCGTTTGCGGCTCGTTTGCCTTTTGCGGGATTCTCCGGGCTGGCAGGACAGAAACTGGGCCAAGGTCGACCAGGTTGCTGATGAGGAGCGCGGCCTGAAAGGAGCGCACACTGGCGGCGGGGCCGCCGCCAGAGGTCGCGCGCTGCACGGTGGGCCACGCGGCGCTCTTGGGCTCGCTGGTCTTGGCGCGGCGGCGGCTAAGCACAGCTGCGCGCGCACGCCGCCGCGCCTGCGGCTCGCCAAGGGCGCCTCTCATTTTGGCCCTTCGGGCCGGCTCCGGGCCGTCTGGATTGGGGAGCGAGATGTCGATCGGGCGACCGAGGGCCGCGTCGCGAGCGGTCGGCTTGGAAAGCCTCCGCGCCCAATTTCACACCCATATCGAACAGACACCCGCACCGCCGGGGTCGCGGCTGATGGCGCCGCGCGGGGCGCGCGGCGGCGCTTTGGTGTGCCGGCACCTCGGACATCGGTGCGGGCGGCGCACGGCCTGTGGGACCGCCCGGCGCCCACGCAAGCCGGTCTTCGCCCGGCTCCTTCGCTTCGCTGCGGCCCTGCGGGTGCGCGGCCGCCTCCGGGGGCGGTCCCCTTGTCCGTGGATTCGCCGCCCGCCCCGCTGTCCGGGGCCGGCTGCGGCGGATTTCGGTCAGGAGGAGACGCGCCGTGAATGCTTTCCCGCAAGGTTTGGACAAGGCCTCACCCATAGAGCGCCGCGCGCGAGCGCGCGGCGAGGCAGCGCGGCAGGACCGCGCCACGACCAAGCGCAGCGGCGCACCACGCGCGCGCGGCGACATGAACCCGCTCGGCGACAAGGACGGACAAGGCGACCCGTCGCGCGCGTCGCTCTACGACGAGGTGACAGCGCGGATCGTTGCCGAACTCGAGGCGGGGCGTTTCCCATGGGCGCAGCCTTGGGACGCCGCCGCCTTCGCGCCGGGCTTGCCGCGCAACGCCGACACGCGGCGCAGCTACTCGGGCATCAATATCCTCATCCTGTGGTCCGAGGCGGCGCGGCGCGGCTTCGCGGGGCAGGGATGGCTGACCTTTCGTCAGGCGCAAGCGGCGGGCGGGCAGGTCCGCAAGGGCGAGAAGGGCACGACGATCTTCTATGCCGCGCGCTTCACGCCGAAGGACGGCGGCGCGGCCGAAGCGGCGGGCGCGGACCAGACCGGGGGCGGGGTAGGGGACGGCGAGCGCGCGGTTCCGTTCCTCAAGCGCTTCACCGTGTTCAACGTCGCGCAGGTCGACGGCCTCCCGGATCGCTGCACCGCGCTCGACGGGTCCTTGCCGCCGCGTGAGATCATCCCGCACGCCGAGAACCTGCTCGCGGTGAGTGGCGCCGATATCCGTATCGGCGGCAACGACGCCTATTATTCGCCACTGGACGACTTTATCGCGCTTCCGCCGCAACAGGCGTTCTTCGCGCAGATCGACTATTATCGCACTGCGCTCCACGAACTCGGCCACTGGACCGGCCACAAGACGCGGCTGGACCGCGACCAGTCGGGGGCGTTCGCGAGCGGTGCCTATGGCCGCGAGGAGCTTTGCGCCGAACTGGCGAGCGCGTTTCTCTGCGCCGCGCTCGGCATCCGCCCCACCGTCCGCCACGCGGACTATCTCGGCGCTTGGCTCGCAATCATGCGTGCCGACACGCGCGCGATCTTCAAAGCCGCGAGCCTCGCCTCGAAAGCGGCGGATTATCTGCTCGGCTTCGCGCCGGATGCGGCGCAACGCGCGGCGGGGGCACTCCGATCCGTATCGGGCGCAGTGGCGGAGATGGCGCCCGCGCATGGCGGCGAGGCGACGGTGCCGGCGGCATGGAACGGGAGGGCGGCGCGATGACCCTGCTCCCCGCCAATCTCCGCTTCGCACTCAACGCCAATGCGCTGACGGGCCGCATTCACGCAGCGCAGGGCGGGCGTTTCGACCCGCGTCCGGTCGTTAAATTCTTCTCGCCCGTTGGCGCGGCGACATGGCTCGCGACCGAGATCGACAGCGACGGCGACACGCTGTTCGGCCTTGCCGACCTCGGCTTCGGCTGTCCCGAACTCGGCTGCTTCTCGCTGCGCGAAATCGCGGCGGTGCGCTTGCCCTTCGGCCTCGCCATCGAGCGCGACCTCCAATTCGACGGTCTCGCGCCGCTCTCGGTCTGGGCCGACGCGGCGCGGCGCTTCGGCACCATCGTTCAGGCCGAGGCGGCCCTGCGCCGCAAAGCGCGCGATTCCCAAGGCGGCGTCGGGGAACCGCTGCGGCTTGCCGCCACCGATGGGGCCGACGCACCGCCGTCGTCGGGCTGCGAACAGGACGAGCTTCCGCCTTTCTAGGCGGCAAGGCGAGGCGGCGCGTTTTCGCCGTCAATCAAGCCGGTCCCGCCGAGACTCCACCCCCCGGACGGGACCGGTGCTCACATGGAGCAAATGTCATGAAACTCGATTTTATTCCGCTCGACAAGCTTACAGTGGCCAAGACCAATATGCGCGCCAAGGGGCGCGACCCCGATGTCGGCGACATCGAGCCGAGCATCCGCAAGCGCGGCATCCTCATTCCGCTGCTCGTGCGCGAGCGGTGCGGGACCGGAGCCGAGGATATCCCGTTCGAAATCCTCGCGGGGCGGCGGCGCTTCACCGCCATGAACAATATCGTGCGCGACGGCGGCGCGGCGCGCCCGCTGCCGTGCGCGATCCTCGACGAGGGCGACGACGCCGACGCCATCGAGGCGTCGATGCTTGAAAATCTCGCGCGCGTCGCCCCCGACGAGGTCAGCCAGTGGGAAGCCTTTGTTCGGCTCGCCAAGGCGGGACGCAATGTCGAGGAGATCGCCGCCGACTTCGCCTTCGAACCGCAGACGGTGAAGCGCATCCTCGCGCTCGGCCATCTGCTGCCGCGCATCCGTACGCTCTATCAAAATGGCGAGATCGACCAGACGACGGTCAGGCAGCTGACTCTTGCCAGCAAGAGCCAACAGTCGGCATGGCTCGCGCTGTTCGACGACAAGGACGCCTATTGTCCGACCGGCTTCCGCCTGAAGGACTGGCTGTTCGGCGGCACCGCGATCAAGGCCGCGCATGCGCTGTTCGACGTCGGGCAAGCGAAGGTCGCGGTGATTGCCGACCTGTTCGAGGGCGACGCGCTGATTGCCGACGTCGACACCTTCTGGCCGCGCCAGATGGCCGAGGTCGAAACGCGCCGTGCCGCCTATCTCGCCGACGGGTGGAGCGACGTGATCGTCCTCGACAGCGGCCAGCGCTTCGACCGCTATGATCACCGCCACACTTCGAAGCGGCAGGGCGGGCGCATCTATGTCGAGGTCCGCAAGAGCGGCGAGGTGAGCTTCCACGAAGGCTATCTCACCGAGAAGGAAGCCGCCGCGCGCGCCAAGGGCGAGGCGGGCCGTGTGCCGGAAAAGGCCATGCGGCCGGAGGTCACGAGCGCGACCAACGCCTATATCGACCTTCACCGCCACGCGGCGGTGCGCGCCGAACTGGCGAAACATGGGGGGATCGCGCTGCGCGCGCTCGTCGCGCATGTCATCGCGAGCGCCGATCATTTTCGCGTCGATGTCCAATCCTATGTCTGCGCGAAGGACGAGGTGCAGGAAAGCGTCGAGACGTGCGGCAGCGAGGTGATGTTCGACGAGCGCCGCCGCGCGGTGATCGCCGTCCTAGATCTCGACCCCGAGAGCCTGACGGTCACCGGGCGCGGCTATGGCGGCGGGCGGCAGTTCGCGCCGCTCTTCGCGCGTTTGCTCGAACTGCCCGACCCGGTTGTCCTCGAAATCGTCGCGATCGTGATGGGCGAGACGCTCGCGGCGGGGAGCGAGGCGCTCGAAATGATCGGCTTTCACCTTGGCGTCGACATGGCGAAGGTCTGGACGCCCGATCCCGCTTTCTGGGGCCTGATCCGCGACAAGGAGGTGCTCGGCCATATCGTCGCCGAGGTCGCGGGCGCGGATGTCGCCGCTGCCAATGCCGGGAGCCAGGCCAAGATACTCAAGGCCATCGTTACCGACCATCTGGGCGGCAGCAACGGGCGGCCGCAGGTGAGCGGCTGGGTGCCCCGCTGGATGCGTTTCGAGCCGTCGCCCTATACCGCGCGCGGCGGGGTCGGGAGCGTCGCGGCGCATGAGCGGATGCTCCATATCCTCGCGCGCGATGCCGAGGATGCCGCGCGCCGCGCGGCCGGGGATGGCGATATGGCGGACGCCGCGCCGGACCCCGACGCGCCGGTCGAAAACGCGGGCGAGACGGCTGACGCTGGCGAGGGCGAGGGCGAGGGCGAGGGCGCGAACAAGCCCGAAGGCCTTGGCACCGGTGCGGATACGAGCGAAGGCGGGGGCGAGGACGTCCCGGCGGCGCTCGCCGCCTGACCGCGAAGGGGCGGCGCCTTCGTCGCCCCTTCATTCCGCCGAAGAGTGAAGCCCGAAATCCCGCGCGCCGCCCCTCGCGGGGCGGCGGGGAGGGAGGAAAAGGCGCGCGGGCGAGTCCTTTCGGGCAACGCCCGCGCGCCTTTGCGTTTGCCTGAAATATCGCCGCGCGGCAGGCCTTCGGCGCCGCGCGAAATCCTATTCTGAAAGCACGCCGTCGACGCGGCCCGCGAGCAGGCGGCGCAGAAAATAGACGCGGAACAGGTCGAGCAGCGCCTCGGCCGCTTCATTGTCGTTCGCATGCGCAATCACGTCGAACCCGCCATCGGACGCGGGTTGGAATTCGAACGGATGAAGCCCGGTCAAGCGCAGCGCGGCAGGGTCGAGTCCGTCGCGGCGGAGGCTCGAAAGCGCGGCCTCGTCGAGCGACAGCCCGATCCAGATGCCCGCGCTCCGCGCGGCGATCATCGCGAGATCGCTGCCGTCGGCGGCGATACTGAGGCTAGCCCGTCCGTCCATTTCGTCCCCTTTGCGGGCCATATCGGCCCTGTCGTTCGTGCGAAATTCCGGCCAGCCATCCCCGCGACTCCGGCGGCCGAAGCTTGAAGCCATGCCGCGAAACGGCGGTCCTTGCCACCCGCAATCCGCACGCCGCCTATCGCTTCACCGCATTGCCGCGGACGCACTCCTTGTCGCGGCGGAAGCCATTCGGGGCTCGGGGGGCGGGATGGGACGGGTCGGCGGCGGCGCAACGCGCGCCGCGCCGCTATTTTCCCCGCCGGCTTTGCCGGCTCCTCGCGCGCGGCGTTCCGCCTTCAAAATAGCGGCGCGGCGCGCGTCCTCCGCTGGCGCTGCGGCCCTGCGGGTGCGCCGCCGCCTCATGCCCCGTCCTCGTCATCCGCCACGCCCCGGGAATGGTCCCGGCGGCGCAAATTCAAGGAGACGAACCATGGCAGCAATCGGTTTTGTGAACGGCAATATGGCCGAGGGATATCGCGGACAGCTCAAGACGCTCTCGATCCGCGCCGACATCGAAATCCGGGTCAACCGGAGCAAGAGCGGCGACGCCCAGCCCGACTACCGGGTCTTCTCGGACAATGTCGAGATCGGCGCCGCATGGGTCCGCACCGGCCAAGTGTCGGGCGAACCCTATGTCTCGCTGAGCCTCGCCGCGCCCGAATTCGGCCCGCGCCGGCTCTACGCGAACCTCGGCCGCGCCGCCGGGCAGGACGACGAGGATACCTACGCGCTCATCTGGAATCCCGCCGACTGACTTCTCCCCACCTCACCCCCGCGCGGCACCCGCGCGGGGGTGCTTTTTCGTGTCGCCGATCCGGTCCTGTCGCTCGCGGCTAGGATCGTTTTTCGCATGGTCGTTTTTCGAGCCTCCCCGGACGGGGCCGCCGCGGACAAGTTCGGGGCCGTCCGGGACATCGAACGCCGTCCGGACCGGCATGGACGACGAAAGGCGACGCGATGGCGGACGACAATGACGAAGTGCAACGCGCGCGGGCAGCGACGCGCGGGAGCCCTTTTCTCAGCACCGAGCAGGCGGCCGCCTATCTCGGCATTGGCGCTCGCCGGCTGAAGGCGATGCGGCAGAATTGCAGCGGTCCGTCCTACCGCTATCACGGACGCCTCGTCCGCTATCATATCGACGATCTGGTCATCTGGTCGAGGTCGCGCGGGCCGCAAGGTCCTAAGTCTGGCAGCGCTGCGACCGGGGGCAAGTGCGATGACTAGGCCCCCAGACCTGCCGCTGATCGCATGGGGCGAGACGATCCGGGCCGCGCGCGCCCGCCGCCAGCGGCTCCGTTTTCGCTTCGCGATCGCTGCCTCGGGAATCGCGGCCCTCGGTCTCACGATGATCGCGCCGCCGATGCCGCGCCTCGTCTGGAATGTCAGCCCGAGCGCCCCGGTCGGCCTCTATAGCGTCACCCCCGGCGCTTCGCTCGCGCCGGGCGATATGGTGGTTGCCTGGACCCCGAGGCCGTGGCGCGCGCTCGCCGCACGGCGTCATTATCTTCCCGCCAATGTGCCGCTCGTGAAGCGGGCCGTCGCGGTCGGCGGCGACCGGATCTGCGCGTCGGGCGAGGAGGTTTCGATCAACGGCGTGCCCGCCGTGACGCGGCTCATGCGGGACGCGCGCGGGCGAATTCTGCCATGGTGGGAAGGCTGCGTTGCAATTGGGAAGGGCGAGGCGTTCCTCCTCATGGCGAACGCCGACGCGTCGTTCGACGGCCGCTATTTCGGGGTTACCCGGCGCGGCGACATCGTCGGCAAGGCGCGGCTGCTGTGGGCGCGCTAAGTGCCTTCGGCGCCGCGCTGGCGCTCGCCGCGACGATTCTTGCGGGCGCCGTGCAGGCAGACGCCGCGCAGGCGGGCGCGGCCGAGACCTCGCCCGGCGTCGAGCAGTGGCGGCCGATTGCGCGCGAGGCGGCCGACCGTTTCGGCCTGCCGATCGAATGGGTGATGCGCGTCATCGCGGCCGAGAGCGGCGGGCGCACGCGGCTCGGAGGCGAACCGATCACGAGCCACGCTGGCGCGATGGGTCTGATGCAGATCATGCCCGCGACCTGGGGGGCGCTTCGCGCGCAATATCGCCTTGGCTCCGACCCGCATCTTCCGCGCGACAATATCGTTGCGGGCACCGCCTATCTTCGCGCGATGTATGATCGCTTCGGCTATCCGGGGCTGTTCGGTGCCTATAATGCCGGGCCCGGACGCTATGGCGAATATGTCGCGCGGGGACGGCCGCTGCCGCGCGAGACACGCGACTATATGGCGCGCGTTACCGGCTACGCGCCCGCGCCGGATCGCTCGGCGGCTGCGCCGCGCGCGGGCCGCGCGGCGCCTCCGGCCGGACCGGGGCGGACGCTGGACCCGATCTTCTTTAGCCGGGTCGAAGCGCAATCCGGTGTCATGGCGACACGGTCAGATGCGGTCGCCGCGAGGTCGTCTTTTCCTTCACGCGGAGGGTCGGCGGGGGTCCCTGAAGTGCCTGCGGAATCATCGGATAGCCTTCGAACCGCAGGTGGCGGCGCACTCTTTGCCGTGCGGTATCCGGCGCCGAAAGTCAGAGAGTAAGGGGCGTGAGGTCGCCCATGATCGCGGGGGTGGGGATCGTCTCGGCAAGGCCCAGTATGACGGGGGGCGGCGCGGCTGTGCAAGGCCGGCGGTACCCCCAATTTTCTTCGAAAATCGGCTCCCCCACCGCCGCTTCGCGGCGCGCGGGCTCTGCCCGCGCGGCCCTGACAGCCGCGCCGCCCCCCGTCTCCGGAAACATGTTCCCGACGTTGGGATCGTTTGTTTCGAGGAGGATATCATGGGCGTTTTGGCAATTGCAAAGGCATCGGACCAGGTCTTCGAACGGCTCGTTTCGGGCATGGAATCACGATTCGGTCGCAGCGCCGCCGAGGGGCTGGCGCGCCAGTTTATCGAGGCCGAAGGGGCGGATTTTTACTGGGAAGCGCGGCTCCGCGAACGCTGGCTCGGTGGGTATGAAAGCCTCGAGGAAGAGAGTGAAGGAGCGCTCGACCGGGTCGCGGTCTTCGGATTGCTCGATGGCGTCTACTACATCGCGGTGCTGCTCGTGGACGGGCTCGGCGGCATCGATGCGCTACTTGGACTGCGTCGATTCGAACGCAGCGAGGACGCGATGCGCGCGTTCGAGATCGCGCGCTGAAACAGCGCGTCTTACGGAAGGGAGCGGCGCCGGAAAGGCACTGCTCCTTTTCGCATGCGCGGCGGATCGTGCCGCGCGTCCGATCTTCACAGGCATCATTCCTTCGCTATGGTCCGGCCATGCCCGGCATGGATTCCAAACCCACTCCGCAATCGATCGTCGATGCCTTGACCGCCGTGCAGCGCGACATTGTTGCATGCGGCCCGACGAGTTTCGACGAGGCCAAAGCGATCCCCACAGGCCTCTTCTCCTGCGGCGAAATATGGGAGAGCGACAGCGGCGACGAGTGGCTGGTCTGGGAGCCGACTGCCCTGGGAGCGAGGGTGCGCGATCTCCTGTAGAACGGGATGGTACGGGCTGGACAGGGCGGGCTGGAGGCAATGGCGGTGACGGCAAGATAAAAGCACACCCCCTCAAGTGGGGTTATGTTCCTGTCTGCACATCCTTTTTTGTGGGGGCCGCTGCGGCGGTCGGGGGACTCGTTCGGCATTGGCCGCAGAATTTCGTAGCTTTCCTGGAGATTTCCGGGCGTTGGCTACCATGAGCGGCGACGACGGGGACTTTGAACCGCGGCTCGGCAAGATGCGCGCCACGCGCGGCAGGAAAGCGCGCAAATATCTCGGCCGGCTGCTAGCTGCGGGTGCGATCGCAGCGCGCGCATCGCCGAGGCGCGCCCGTTTCGACGGCTCGCGGATCGGCCGCGGCGCGGCGACCGGCCGACTCCTGTCTTCGCGCGGGTCGCTCGATCGAAACACCAGCCGGCGCGTGGTCGTAAAGACGCGGCTGGTCAGGCTCGGAGGAAAAGGCATCGGCGCGGCGCGTGCACACCTCCATTATATCCAGCGTGACGGCGTGACGCGCGAAGGCGAGCCCGGCGAACTTTACTCGGCGCGGGATGACGCCGCCGACGGCAAATCTTTCCTTGATCGCTGCGGCGACGATCGCCATCAGTTTCGCATGATCGTCTCGGCAGAGGACGGCGATCTCTACGCCGATCTCAAGCCCTTCGTCCGCCGCCTGATGGCGCAGATGGAAACGGATCTCGGAACGAGACTCGACTGGGTCGCGGTCGATCATTTCAACACCGGCCATCCGCACAGCCATATCATGCTGCGCGGCAGGGACGACCGAGGCAAAGATCTGATCCTTGCGCGCGAGTATATCGCGCACGGGATGCGCGCTCGCGCGAGCGAGATTGCGACCCTCGATCTCGGGCCGAAGACCCAGCTCGAGATCGAGACACGAATGCGCCGGGATATTGGCGCCGAGCGGCTCACCGACATCGACCGGCAGTTGCTCCGCGCGGCCGAGCGCGCACCGCTCGTCAGGGCGAAGGACAGCGATCCACTGGTCCAGTCGCTGCAGGCGGGACGGTTGCAGAAGCTCGAAGCTATGGGGCTCGCCGACGAGATCGCACCAGGGCAATGGCGGCTCGCGGAGGGGCTTCGTCACACGCTCGTGGCGATGGGCGAGCACGGCGATATCATCCGTACGATGCAGCGCGAACTGACCGCCCGGGCGAAGGCCGTAGCGCCCGCGGATCGCGCCATTCACGATGACGCGTCGCCGCTCACCGAACCTCTGGTTGGCCGCGTCGTGACGCGCGGAGTCTCCGATGAACTGAACGATCGTCATTATCTTATCATCGACGGCGTCGATGGGCGCAGCCACTTCGTCGCGATCGGGCGGGGCGAGGGCGTCGAGCCGTTGTCCGCAGGGGCGGTCGTGCGGATCGAGCCGGCTGCGATCGGCGTCCGCGATGCCGATCGCACGATCGCGGCAATCGCCGCAGCCAATGGCGGGCGCTACGATGCCGAGGCGCATCTCCGTTACGATCCCGCAGCGAGTCCGGCCTTCGTCGAGACACATATCCGGCGGCTCGAGGCGATGCGGCGGCAAAGGGGATTTGCCGAGCGCGCGAATGACGGCGGCTGGACGATCGCGCCCGATCATCTCGACCGGGCCGCAGCCTATGAAGCGCGCCTAGCGAAGGATCATCCGGTATCGGTCGAAATCCTGTCGCCCGTGCCCATTGAAACGCTCGCACGCGCCGAGGCGGTGACCTGGCTCGACCGCGAAGCAAACGAGAGCGCGCCGGTGCCGCTTCGCGACAAGGGTTTCGGGCGCGAGGTACGCAGCGCCACGGCGCTGCGCCAGCGATGGCTCGTCGAGGAGGAACTGGCCGACGCGGCCGGTGAGGGGATCGTCTATCGGCGCGGCGCGCTGGCGGCCCTCCAGCGCCGCGAACTGCTGCGGCTCGCTCATCAGCTTGCACGTGAACTCGGCAAAGAGTTCGCCGAGACGAAATCAGGCGACTGGATCGAAGGAAAGGTGGCGCGGCGGATCGACGCTGCGGGAGGGCGCTACGCGCTCATTGAAAAGACAAAGGAGTTCATGCTCGTGCCCTGGAAGCCGGTGCTCGATCGGCAGGTCGGCAAGGAGGTGGCAGGAATGGTGCGCGATCGCGGGATCAACTGGAGTGTCGGCCGCGGGCGTGGCGGGCCCACGATTTCGTGAAGATCAGCGCGGCGGGATCGCGTTGCATCCTGCTACGAAAGTTGAGCTTGGCCGCCGCCGTATATCTCTTGTTTTCGAAACGCACGCGGTGCGCCTATCGGCGACGCGTCGACCGCGAAAATGCCGCCGACAAGGAGGGGGCTCCTTACTCAAACTCGTCGGCTGAACATGCGACTCGTTCGGCCGTCACTAGGCGGCATCGTGCTCGGCTTCTCCCGGGGCATTCGCGCGGTGCCGCCGCTTTTCGAAAGGTCTGCTTGGCGGGGCCGGGCCTGGCTTTTGTTGCGCGCTGCAAGTGTCGGCGGACAACATCGAGCGCGGCCTGCGGTTCCGCGCACCGCATTATCGCAGGCTGCGAAAGGTGACCGACCAGCGCGGTGCATCCATCGCCGCGATACTATGTTCCCAATCGTCGCGTACCTCGCCTCGCATATGGTAGATCGACCGCGGTGCCAGTTCGGCCGTCGCACGGTCGAACCCGCCTTCGCGGCGCCGCCGGAAGCGCATTGTCGCGGGGGCGCCCAGCGAGACGCCAATAACATGTTCGAAGACCGGGCGGTCCTTGTGCCAGCCGATGCCGGCGCTGATCCCGTAGTGGATCACGAGCGCCTGCTCGAGGCTCGCGGGTTCGATGCCGGCGAACGCGGCGGCACGCGCGCGGAGCGGGACGATCCAGTCGGGCATCGGCTCGCCCGGCGCGAAGCGGCCGGTCTGGAAATCATAGGTCCAGCCGAACGAACGCGTCAGGCGCTTTCCTTCCCATCGCTGGAACTGAAAAGGGGTAAGGCCTGCGGCTTCGATGTGCGCGATCAGCCTGTCCTCCTCGGCGGCGTCGATAAACGCCTCGCGATAGGCGAGACCCGGGAGGAGCGGCGCGCCGAAGAAGTCGGCCTGCCGCACATGCGCCGCCCCGCGAACGGTCACAGCGGCAGCGCTGCCTGCGCCCGCAGCGGTTCGACGAACAGGCTGTGTTTCGGGGGCGGTGCGAACAACGTCTCGTCAGGGAGTGTTCCATCGAGCCAGTGCATGACGTCGCGCCGCTCGACGATGACGCCGTGGCGCGACTGGTACGGACTGACGTCCGGGCCGGCGTCGATCGTGAGGATCCGGTATGAGAGCGGCCAGTCGGCGAGCGGGGGATCCCAGATCGCCGCGAGATAGAAGAAATTGCCGCTGTCGAGCGTCACGCGGTAGCGATGGCTGCCGGTGCCCATGCGGAACTCGGAGGCCGGGATCAGGCAGCGGCGGGCAGGGAAGGCGCGGCCTTCGGTCCGGATGAAGCGGTAATTGATGCCATCTGAGAAACGCGGATCGGAACCCCACACCGCTTTGACCATTTCTGTCTTGCTCATATCGTCGGGCTTGCGGCGAACGAGCGCTGTCACGCCGCCGCCCGGGGCAGCTGGATCAAAAGGGGTTGGCGCGATCGTCACAGGTGGAACATAATGGGAACGAAGTTGAGTCGCAAGACCCGAGGGAACGCCAGCGATGTGCAACGATTACAGGCTTGAGGTCGACATCGCGTCGATCGCGGAGGATTTCGAGGATCTGGAAATCAACATCGACATGCCCGAGGGCGTGCCGAACGTCGAAGCACGCGAAGACATCAAGATCACCGACATGGCGCCGATCGTGCGAAGCAGCGAGGGATCGAAGCTCGGCGAACTGGTGAACCGGCGATGGAGCTGGCCCGGACCGACCGGCAAGCCCGTTTATAATTTCCGCTCCGAAGGCCGCGACTTTTCGTCGCATCGCTGCCTGATACTTTGCGACGGGTTCTATGAATTCACCGATCCAACCGACAAGGCGCAGAAACGCCTCGATAAATGGCTCTTCACGATGAAGGATCATCGCTGGTTCTGCATGGCGGGTATCTGGCGCGAATATGATGGTGGCGAAGCTTTCACGCTCCTCACCATGGACGCAGGTGCCGACATCGCGCCCTATCATCACCGGCAGATCATCCCGCTGGCGCGCGACCGCTGGGCCGACTGGCTCGATCCGCGCGTTCCGGCATCGGATGTGCTTGCATGGTTGCCCGAGGGCAGCCTTGAGGTGACGCAGGTTTTCGGTCAGCCGCCTGCGCAGGGGGCGCTGGCTCTGTGAGTGAGCTAGCGGGGCTCGAACGCTTCGTTGCCGAGCCGGGTCGAGTCTAAGCCCCGGCGCGGAGTGCTCACTGATAGCGCAGCGTCTTCTCGAACCCCTCATTGGCCTTTGTCATCTTCGCCAGTTTCCTGAGATGTCCGCGAACATGGCGGTGGAAACGCGCGTCGTCATAGATGCCCGTCGCCGGATATTCCTCCTGGCCGACCAGCTCCTTGATGTGCCCGGCGAACGCTGCCTGCTCGTTTGTGGAATCCGCGGTTTTCAAGACGCGGCAGACCCATTCCTCGGCCGCCGCTTTGTCATACTCGTCCTGGGCATCATAGCCGCGCCTGTCCGCCGCGGCCTGATCCAGTTTCGCGGCCTCGAACCGGCGTTCCAGCCATTTCCGGACTTGTTCCCCATCCCACGCCTTTGATGGACTGTTCATCACGCTCTCCAAATCTTGTCAGGGTTGCCCAATAGATGAGAGGAGGACAGAAGCTAGGTCCAACCGGAAAGCAAACACCCCTTGCGGGCCATTCATTCCTACCGAAAGTCGCGCGGCTTGATCTTGATGCCGTCGGTGGGCTGGCCTGCGATGATGCCCGAACCGAGCCGAAGGTCGGGGATGTAGATATCGCGCGGATTGCGGCCGAGCGGCTTTTCGGCCGGGTCGCGCGGGTCGCGGCCAATCGGGCTTTTCACGACGTCGGCGCGGCTGACGCGATAGACATCGGCGACATCGGCGACATCGGCGCGGTTGCCGACGCTCGCGAGCAGGGACGAGAGATCGTCGAGGCGCTGTGCGATGACATGGATCACCTCGCCCTCGCGCTGAACCTGGCCGCGCACCCCCATCATCGAGGCGCCGAGCACGGTGCGGCGATTGGCCTCGAAGACCTTGGTCCAGACGACGAGATTGGCGACATTGGTCTCGTCCTCGAGCGTGATGAACATGACGCCTTTCGCCGATCCCGGTTTCTGGCGAACGAGCACGACGCCCGCGAGGTCTATCCAGCGCCCGTCCCTGACGCTCTGCAGTTCCTGGCAGCTGATCATCTTGCGCGCACGCAGCTCGTCGCGAAGGAATGCCAGCGGATGCGCGCGGAGCGACAGCCCCGAGGCGCGGTAGTCTTCGACCACCTCGGCGCCTTCGCCCATCGGCGCGAGCTGCACCGCGGGCTCGATCGCCTCGCGCATCAGCCTTCCGGCGCGCTCGTCGGCGGCCGCAAACAGCGGGAGCGCCGCGTGACCGAGGCCTTTCACGTCCCACAAGCCCTCGCGGCGCGACGAGCCGGGCGAGGCAAAACCGTCGGCGTCGCCGATGCGGTCGAGCGCGCCGCGACCGACGCCAGCACGGCGCTGGATTTCTTCTGCGCTCGCGAAAGGCGTATCGGCGCGCGCGGTGACGATCGCGGCTCCATCTTCGTTGGCGAGCCCGCGCACCATGCGCAGGCCAAGGCGCACCGCAAGATATTGACCGCCGGTCGCTTCGAGCGTGCAGTCCCAGCGGCTGTGATTGACGTCGATCGGACGCACCTCGACGCCATGCTGGCGCGCGTCGCGGACGATCTGCGCCGGCGCATAGAAGCCCATCGGCTGCGCGTTGAGCAGCGCGGCGCAGAAGACGTCGGGATGATGGCATTTCATCCACGACGAGGCGTAGGCGATCAGGGCGAAGCTCGCGGCGTGGCTTTCGGGAAAGCCGTAGGATCCGAAGCCCTCGATCTGTTTGAAGGTCTTTTCGGCGAATTCATGCTCATAGCCGCGTTCGACCATGCCGTTGATGAGCTTGTCGCGAAAATGCGAGACGCCGCCGGTCAGCTTGAAGGTCGCCATCGCGCGGCGGAGGAGATCGGCCTCGGATGCCGTGAACCCGGCGCATTCGATCGCGACGCGCATCGCCTGTTCCTGGAAGAGCGGGACGCCGAGCGTTTTTTCGAGCACGCGGCGAAGCTCGGGGGTCGGGTAGGTGACCTCTTCCTGCCCGTTGCGGCGGCGGCGGTAGGGATGGACCATGTCGCCCTGGATCGGGCCGGGGCGGACGATCGCGACCTGGATCACGAGATCGTAGAAGGTGCGCGGCGCCATCAGCGGGATCGATGCCATCTGCGCGCGGCTCTCGATCTGGAAGACGCCGAGCGTGTCGGCCTTGCGGATCATCGCATAGGTGGCGGGATCTTCGGCGGGGATGGTCGATAGATCGTGATCGATGCCCTTGGCTTCGCGGAGGAATTCGAAGGCGCGACGCATGCAGCTCAGCATGCCGAGCCCGAGGACGTCGACCTTCATGAAGCCCAAGGCGTCGATATCGTCCTTGTCCCATTCGATGACCTGCCGGTCGTCCATCGCCGCGGGTTCGATCGGCACGAGTTCGTCGAGCCGGTCGCGCGTCAGCACGAAACCGCCGGGGTGCTGCGAGAGGTGGCGCGGGGTGTTGATCAGCGTGCGCGCGAGTTCGAGTGTGAGCATCAGGCGCTTGTCGGCCATGTCAAGGTTCAGCGCCGCGGCATGGCTTTCGTCGACGCCCTCGCGGCTATAGCCCCACACCGCGCCCGCGAGTCCGGCGGTCATGTCTTCACTGAGGCCGAGCGCCTTGCCGACCTCGCGCACCGCGCCGCGCGAGCGATAGCGGGTGACGACCGCGGTGAGCGCGCTTCGCGTGCGGCCGTAGGTTTCGTAGATCCACTGGATGATTTCCTCGCGCCGCTCATGCTCGAAGTCGACATCGATATCGGGCGGCTCGCGCCGCTCGGCCGA
Source organism: Sphingopyxis sp. (assembly GCF_036675685.1). Lineage (GTDB taxonomy): Bacteria > Pseudomonadota > Alphaproteobacteria > Sphingomonadales > Sphingomonadaceae > Sphingopyxis. Next base: position 138,023 of record NZ_JAKFEM010000011.1, on the reverse strand, counting down.
GACGAAGCGCTCGAACAGGAGTTCGGTGCGGATCGGGTCGATCGAGGTTATGCCGAGCACGTAGCAGACCGCGCTGTTCGCCGCCGAACCGCGCCCCTGGCAGAGGATTTCGCGGCGGCGCGCCTCGGCGACGATCGAGTGGACCGTCAGAAAATAGGGTGCGTAATCGAGTTCTCCGATCAGTCGAAGCTCGTGCTCGAGCTGCGTGCGCACCTTGCCATCGATGCCTTCGGGATAGCGAAGCGGGGCCTTCTCCCATGTCAGCCTTTCGAGTTCCTGTTGCGGCGTGCGTCCGGGGTCGCGGATTTCGTCGGGATATTGGTAGCGCAGTTCCTCGAGGCTGAAGGTGCAGCGCGCGGCGAACTCGACCGTGCGCGCAACGGGGGAGGCGTCCTTCAGATAGCGGCGGAACAGCCGCTCCATCTCGGCGGCGGCCTTGAGGTGCCGGTCGGCGAAGCGCTCGCGGCGGTCGCCAAGATCGTCGATCGTGCATTTCTCGCGGATGCAGGTGACGACGTCGTGCAGCAGCCGGCGTTCGGGGGCGTGATAGAGGACATCGCCGGTCGCCACCGTCGGCACCCGCGCGGCCGCGGCTTGGGCTGCGAGGTCGCGCAGCCGGATCGCATCGCGCGGCCGACGGCGGATCGTCAGCGCCATATAGGCGCGGTCGCCGAAGATGCGCCGCGTGCGTTCGAGCGCGGCCTCGTTTGTCGCATCGGCGCGGTCGGGGACGAGGCAGGCGATCAGCCCTTCGTTCCATTCCTCGACGTCGGGCCAGTCGAGATGGCACGCGCCCTTGCCGGCGCGGCCTTTGCCGACGCTGAGCAGCCGGCACATGCGGCCGTACGCCGCCCTGTCGGTCGGATAAACTAGGAGCGCGGTGCCATCGACGAGATCGAGCCGCGAACCGACGATCGCGCGCACGCCGGTCGCCTTTTCGGCATCCCACGCGCGGACGATCCCCGCGACCGAATGGCGATCGACGATGCCGAGCGCGGGCAGGCCGATCAGCGACGCGGCAGCGAACAGCTCGTCGGGCGACGAGGCGCCGCGCAGGAAGCTGAAATGCGTGGTGACCTGCAGTTCGACATAAGCGGGTTCGGCCCCGCTCAAGCGAAGGTGCTCCGGTTCCGTCGCATTCTCACGCGAATGCGCCATTTTGTCGGTCGCATTCTCAAGCGAATGCTCCGTGAATGAACCAGCGCATCGAGCCCGTCGAGGCATGGACGCCGTCGCCGAGCCGGAACAGCCAGTAGCGCCCGCCCGCCTCGGTCTCGACCTGGTAATAGTCGCGCACGCTGAGCGGGGTCTCGCCTTCGATCCCGCCGTCGCGCCACCATTCGCCCTGCAGCCGCTCGGGTCCGTCACCCTGCGTCACGCGGTATCTTTTGCCGCGCCAGACGAAGAGGCGCGGGGCGTCGTCGGGGAGCAGCGCGATTACGTCGACGGGTTCGGGCCGCGCGAGCATGCGCGACGGGCGCGGCAGGTCGTCCGACCATGTGGCGCCGTCAAGCTGGCGAAGCGCCGGGGTGATCGCCACCGACCGTTCGGGCATCGCGCCGGGGCGCGGTACCGTCCGGTGCAGGCTGCGTTGCCCGAAGCGGTTGGCGAGCGTGTCGACGAGCGCTGGAAGGTCGGGACCGCGCCGCAGGCTTTCGAGGCTCTCACCCTGCCGCAAATCCTGTATCTCGACGAGCGGCGCAACGAGGGTCATCGCCTCGATGCCGAGTCCGGGCTCGATGGTCTCGATCTTCGCAGCCAGCAGTTTCGCAAGATGCTTGGGGTCGCGCGACGGCGCCGCAGTGCCGACGCGGATTGCCTGCACCTGGCCATCGACGCGGTGGAAATAGCAGTCGAGCCGGCGCGCGCCTTTGCCGAGGCGGCCGAGTTGGCCGGCGATGTCGTGCGCGAGATCGCCGATGACCTGCGCAAAGGCTTCGGCGGTCGCGATCGGCTCCATGAAACCGCGCCGCGTGCGCGGAAGCTCTTCGGGAAAGATCGGTTCGATTGGCTCGGGCATCGTGCCGAGCGCCTGGTCGAGGCGTCGGTGCAGTTCGCGCCCGAACCTCTTGGTGAGCGGGCCGCGCGGAGCGCCGAGCAACTGTTCGATCCGCTCGAAGCCGAGCTTGCGCAACCCCTCGACGTCGGCGGGCGGCAAGCGGAGCGCCCCGATCGGCAGCAGTGCGATCGCCTTGCGGTGCGCGCCGGGTTCGATCGTTACTGGACGTCCGGCCGGGACATGGCGTGCGACGGCGTGCGCGCAGCCCGCGGTGTCGGCGACCGCGATCTGGAGCGACAGGCCGAAGGCTGCGGTGCGGCGGTGCAGGTCCTTGAGAAGCGCGCGCTCGGTCGAGAAGCGCGCCGCGCAGCCGGTGATGTCGAGCCAGAGGCCGTCGGGCGGATCGGGCGAGACGACGGGCGAGTAGCGCTGTCCTGCCCAGAGCGCGAGACGGCGCAGCCCCTCGAAATCGGCATCGGGCTCGGCGTCGACGACATCGAGTTCGGGCGCGAAGGCGCGCGCCTTGGTGATCGTCATGCCGGGGCGGATGCCGAGCGCGCGTGCTTCCCCGTCGACCGCGGCGACGATCCGCCGGCCGTGGTCGGGGATCGCGGTGACGAGCGGCCGGGCAGGGGCGCCGCCCTCAGGCCGCGGCTTGCCGGTCTTCCTGCGCAACCGGTCGGTCGACCAGTGCGGCAGGAAGAGCGATACGACCCGTCGCATCGCAGCCCTCCAATATCCAGAAATGCGGATTGCCGCCGCGCACGCGTTCGAGCGCGACGCGCCAGCGCGGGCGGCCAAGGCTCGGGATGCCGAGATCCTCGCTAGGGCTCGCGGTGATCCGCCAGCGTGTCACCGCCGCGCTGCCTTCGGCAGCCTGTCCCGCCTTACAGCTGCGGCGGAAGATAAAGGCCGGCACGCCCGAGGTTTCTGCGGCAAGCTGGAGCCGCTTCGACGCCGTCGTCGAATATTTGCTGACTTCGCCGACGACACCGGCAAGACCGGGGTGCCGGAGGCATTCTTCCATCGCGAGCAGGACATTGGTGTCGCTGCCCGCCTCGACATGGATCACGCGATCGGGGTGCAGTCCCGCGAGGTGAAGGGCAGGGGCGAACAGGTCGTGCCAGCGCAGGCACCAGAAGACGGGCCCCTCGGTCCGCGCGAGGATGCCGGCGAGGAAGATCGTCGCGCTCGCATCGTCGGCGAGGTCGGGGCTTCCGGCGATCTCGTGGAGCGCGCCGGTCGCGATTCCGCCGCCCGGAAGCCGCGAATCGACCGACTCGACACCGAACGGAATAACTTCGTGCCGCGCGCACACGCCTTCGATCCGCGCAATTCTGGCGCGAAGATCAGCGAGGACGGCGGGTTGGCGCATGAGGTCATAGGACTCCGGGGGACAGTGAATGTTCCTTCTTTGTTCTTTTTCGGATCGATGAGTCAAGCATGGTGGCTTGACCGTCGCTTTCCGGACTGATTTCCTTGTGGATTATTTACCGGCGAGCCGGCGTTCGCAGACTTGGCGCACCAGTGTCTCGAGCACCGCGACGCGCTCGCCGATCCATGCGAGTTCCTCGGCCGTAATGGCATAATGCGGCGAGTAGCGGGCGTTTACATAGGCTTCGCGCAGAAGCTCGAAGCAGCGCCGCGAGAATTTGTCGCCGCGTGGCCAGGCCTCGATCAGGTCGGGCGTGATTTCCTCAGCGTGGCCGCGGAGAAAGTTGAGGCGGTGAGATTTGGGGCTGTACAGGGTCAGCACGAGCAGGGTGCAGTGGTAGAAGCGCTCGGTAGCTTGGTGAAAGTCGAACGCGGCCTCGTTCAAATACGACTTTGAAAGTGCGGTGCGCGCGAGTTCCGCACGGCGACATGCGCTTTCGAACCATTTTTCAAAGTGTTTCTTGGCCTCGGCCCTAGCTTCTTCCGGTGGCAAATTTCGGGGTTGTTCGAATGGATGTCCCTCTGCCTCATACAGGACAATGCCCTGATCGGCGATGTCGACGAAGAAGGGCCTACCGCGCTCAAGCTGTTGATTCACATCGGTCAGCGTGTGAACGATGAAGTTTACCGGTGCCGACAATGTTTTGTGTATCGTCAGGTCGCGCATCAGCCGGTCGTCCGCCGCCGACCAAAACTCGAAATCGGTCAATCGGTCGTCGCTCACGACGATCAGGATGTCATAGTCCGATTTGTACCCGCCAACCGGATCGTCGACCCAGCCGCCGCGGGCATAGGATCCGTAAAGAACGATCTTGAAGATGCGACCCTGTTTCCGAAACTTCTGCGTTCCCATGGCATGGGCCGCCTCGAATTCCTCGAACAGCACGCGCACCACATGTTCAAGTTCACGCTGCTTCGCGTTGGGGAGATGATCGAGACCGTTCCGCATGAGAGCGACCTAGCAATGCCTTGCGCGCGATGCACGACTGTAATTTCCAGACCGCGATGATCTGGATAACTGCCGGAAATCGCAATCTGTCATGAGCCGCGCCATTTTATGGGAGCGGCGTGTATGCTTTGCCATCGCCGAGGAACCGCTTCGTACGTTCCTTGGCCTTCGCCTTGCTGATCGCATTCTCCGCGTTCCTGCATTCCTCGCCGCGCGCTGTCCCCGTCGCGCAATCTTCGACGATCTGCTTCGCCTCGTCGAGATGAGCCGAAAAATACTGTTCGGCGCGCGGTTCAGCTTGCCCACATGCGCCGAGCACGACGAAAGCAACCGAAATGATCTGCGTCTTCATAACTGACTCCTCGTCCTGGCCGTTCAATCCGAGCGACAATTCTGGCGTAAGATGCGCGAGAAACAATAACAGGAAACAGGGATATGCAGCTTAGGCTAAGAGCGCAGTTCTTCAAGAATCAGAGAAGGATGATGATCCAAATCGGAGGCGATTCCAGTGTCATATCGGACCCGAAGGCGAAGAAGGTGCGTATCTCTATTTTTCGCTGGCATGAGTCGGGCGCAGGGTTGCTCTCGCCACGTCATCGGTGGAGTTTGTGTTGATAAATGATGGGTTATATGCCCAGTTTTCTTGCATTTATTGATCGGCGTCAGCCAAGTGTTGGGCATATCCGGTGCATTTAATGCCACTAGCGATGCCCAATATGGGCACATTTAATGTGGATAAACTGTGGATAATTCGGTAAAGGGATATGCGCCGGCAACGTGGCGCGGGGGTGATGTTTTGTGACACTTGTGATTACCAGCTGCACCAACCGTAAGCGTCATCCAATCCCGCCTGGTCTGCACATATCCTCGCTTCCCCTCGCTCCGTTGCAACAACTCGCCAGCGATTGGGCAGGCCGGATCGCGAATGCGCCGTCCTGCCACCCAGCCTGGGATGTTTATTGTGGCCGCAGCTTCAAGGAAGCGCGCACCGCCGCAGCGATGGTCGAGGCGAAGTTGGTCATAATTTCTGCCGGACTTGGCTTATTCGAAGCCTCCACTCGTATTCCTGCCTACGGCTGTACAGTTTTGGTGGGCGCGGATGATGGCATTCGGTCGCGGGTCGATGGCAATTTCTCGATCGCGTCGTGGTGGCGGGCATTGTCGAGTTCGTCGCACCTTTCGCGTTCGCTTGAAGATTTTGTGCGAGGGCAGCCAGGGCCTCTGCTTGTCGCCTTGTCCGAGGCGTATATTGAAATGCTGGCGCCCGAACTGATCGCTCTCCCGCCCAACGACCTCGCGCGCGTCCGCATTTTCACCGCATCGCCAGCAGCCCGCTTGCCCGACGCGCTTCGTCGCTTTCGGATGCCTTACGACGATCGTCTGAATGGGCCCGACAGTCCCTGTCGCGGCACACTGAATGATTTTGCATCGCGAGCGCTCGCGCACTTCGTTGGGGTCGGCCGCGGGACAGTTCCCCAGGCTTCGTTAGATGCCGATGTCGCGGCCGTTCGGTCGGCGCTCAGCTCGTGGCGCGCGGCTCAGAAATTCGACCGTGCGCGTCACGACGACGACACCATGCTCAAGCTCATCGCGGAGCATTGGGAAAGCGCCGGGGGGAGCGCATCGCGATTGCTTCGATATTTTCGCGACGAACTCGACATCGCCTGTGAGCAGTCGCGCTTCGCTGCGCTCGCACGCCGTGTTCGGGAGACGAGAAAGTGAGTGCGCGCGAAACCTTGAAGGTGCGCGCCGTCCGCGCCGAGCAGGGCGAAGGTGTGGCGGTCTTCGCGTTCTTTCTGTTCGGCGCCGACATCCACCGCATTGCAGACATCAGCCGCATTCGGCGCGAAGACCATGAACTCAAAGGCTTCCAGCGGCGTGAGATCCGCGAGCATGTGAACCAGATCACCGCTTTTCTGGACAGCGGGCCAGTGCTTTTTCCGAACGCGGTGATCTTGGCGCTCGCGCCCGAAGTCGACTTCGCCTCGGCGCGCGGCCGGTCCCCCGGCAATATGTGCGAGGTAGGGGATGCCGGGACGCTCACCATCCCAATCTTTCCCGAAGGTCGCAGGGCCGCATGGATTGTCGACGGCCAGCAACGTTCGCTCGCATTAGCTGCGGCAAGGGACCATTCGATAGCGGTGCCGGTTATCGGCTTCGTCTCGGATAAACTCGAGACGCAACGCGAACAATTCATTCTCGTCAACAAAGCGAAACCGCTCCCGACGCGGCTCATTAACGAACTGCTGCCTGAAGTCAGCGTTCTGCTCCCCCGAGATTTGGCCGCGCGCCAACTGCCGAGCGTTCTTTGCGAGGCACTTAATACCGATCCGAACTCGCCCTTCTTCGGTTTGATCAAACGCGAGTCCGATCGTTCGGGTATCGTGACCGACACTGCCCTGATCGACGCGATGAAAGTCAGTCTCAAGACTTCCGCCGGCGCGCTCGGGCAGTTCAAGGGAAACGGCAGCGGCAACGATGCCGAGGCGATGTATGACACGCTGCTGCTCTATTGGTCGGCTGTAAAAGAGGCTTTTCCCGAAGCTTGGGGCAAGGCTCCGGCGAACAGTCGCCTGATGCACTCGGCGGGGATCCGGGCCATGGGCGCCTTGATGGACCCATTAATGCTGAAGCTCGACGGCGTACTGGACAAGCGGGCAGCGCTTCGGTCCATATTGACCCGGCTTGCGCCGCACTGCCATTGGACCGAGGGCACGTGGGACGGTCTCGGCGTGGACTGGAACAAGGTCCAGTCGACCTCGCAGGATATTGCTCGCCTCACCGACCATTTGATTCGTCTGGAGCGCGACCTAGCGCGCACGGCGTCATGAAATTCATTTTCGCCGACAGCCTCGACTATGTCGATCCCGCGTTCGATTTCCTCGGCGACCGCAGCCCGGCGGACCGCCAGCCTTATTGGGACGACGCTTTTCCGCACGAAATAATGGGCTATGCGCCGTACGACGGGGTGCTGGTATCGCGTGGCATCGTCGGCGATCACCGCGTTAAGGGCAAATATACCGCCAGTCAGGCTCGCCGATTCAGCCTAGTCGGCGTACGCAAATTCTTACGGCTCGATACACCGGAATTTGCCGATCTCGACATTTTCGGCGACTGCGGTGCCTTCACTTACGTTCAAGAGGAAAAGCCGCCTTACACGCCGTTGGAAATGGCCGAGTTTTACGACGAATGCGGCTTCACCCACGGTTGCTCGGTCGACCATATCATTTTCGATTTCGACGCACAGTTGGTCGCGATGGACGGCGCCTCCCCTGATGCGCGTCAACGCTTCGACATCACCCTCGCAAATGCCGAGGCCTTCCACCGCGAAGCCTCAGCTATGGGGGCCGGCTTTACACCGCTTGGTGTGGTTCAGGGATGGTCACCCGGCAGCATGGCCGAAGCGGCACGGCGCCTCGTCGCAATGGGGTATGATTATCTGGCGTTGGGCGGGATGGTTCCGCTCAAGTCGCCAGATATCAAACGATGTCTGGCAGCCATCCGTGATGCCGTGCCGGAGAGCACGCGCCTTCACATTCTGGGTTTCGCCAAGGCCGATGATATCGACAGCTTCCATGGCTTCGACATCGCTAGCTTCGATACGACGTCACCGCTTATTAGGGCGTTCAAGGACGCGAAGCAAAATTACTATCTGCCTGGCGAAGATCTGGCGCTGCGATATTTCACATCGATACGTGTGCCGCAGGCCATCGAAAATCCGAAGCTCCAACGCGCCGTCAAGAAAGGCCAAGTCCGTGCCGAAGAGTTGGTGCGCCTCGAAGCGCTGGCGCTCGGTTCGCTTCGCGCCTTCGATCGCGGCGAGGCAGGACTGGAGGAGGTGCTTCACAATGTTCTCGTTTACAGCGCGCCGCTGGTCGAAGAACAGCCCTATGCCGATTGCGCCGGCAGTCCGGCTCTGACGCTCCTAGCAGACCGCTACCGACGGACGCTGACCGAACAGCCTTGGAAACAATGCTCGTGCGCCATTTGCCGTGACGCGTCGATCGACGTCATCATCTTCCGCGGAAGCAATCGCAACAAACGCCGCGGCATCCACAATCTCGCTGTTTACAAAAACCATATTGAAAGACTGGATCTCAAGCGTGCCGTTATCCGACCCGATGATCTTCAACGCCGTTTGTGCGCAGCAGAGCCATGAGCATGTCGTCCTCAGCTTTGCCGCACGCGCGTCGGACGTGCTGCGCTTCGCGAGGATCGACCGCATCGGCCGCGATGCACAAGGCGAACTCAGTGGATTCCAGCGCCCGCAAGTCGCCGCGCACATACGCGAGATCCGCGACTATCTTGAGAAGCCGAATTCGGTTCTTCCCAATCCGATTGTCGTCGCCTTCATTACTGGAGTTGAGGTCGAGCATATGGATGGCGGGATCGCCCGTCTGTCGATCGATATGAGCGACGGCGCTCGCGGCTTAGTCGTTGATGGGCAGCAGCGGCTTTCCGCGCTCGCCGAGGTCGATCGCGATTTTCAGGTGTTTGTGTCGGCGCTGATCTGTCAGGACGAGGCCGAATTACGGCGGCAATTCGTGCTGATAAACAACAGCAAACCGCTTCCGAAGTCCCTGATTTACGAATTGCTCCCCACGGTCGACGATCTGCCGGCGCGTCTCAGCCGACGGTCCGAGGCGGCCGATCTTACCGGGCGTCTCAATTTCGAGGCGACAGCGCTTAAGGGCTATATCAAGCAGCACACATGGCCCGAGGGTATCATCTCGGATACGGTGATGCAGAAGATCATCATGGAATCGCTCAACAACGGCGTGCTGCGCGACCTCAGTCGGAGCGCCAAGGGCGGCGACAAATGCGTTCGGCTCATTTCGAATTATTTCGACGCGGTGAAGCGCGTGTTCCCTGAAGCCTGGCATGGTCAGACGCCTGCGAGTTCGCGCCTCCTTCACGGCGTCGGCATACAGGCGATGGGCGACGTGATGGAAGTTCTCACCGAGCGCGCAAATGCACGGTCGGTCGACGATTTCTACGAGGGCCTGCTCTGTCTGCAGGGCCGCACCGCGTGGACCGAGGGCGACTGGCATTTCGACGACGAACAGCGGCGCTGGAAGTCTCTGCAAAACGTCAATCGCGACGTCGCGCTCCTCAAACATTATCTCGTCGGCATCGTGAAAGCCGACCAACGGCAGCGGCGCAAACCTGCTGCCGCCCCGCTTTTGCAAGCGAGCGAGGATGCGGCATGAGCTACGCGGTTAAGGAAATCTTCAAGACATTGCAGGGTGAGGGCGCTCAGAGCGGCCGCGCTGCCGTGTTCTGCCGGTTTTCGGGCTGCAATCTCTGGTCCGGGCGTGAGCAGGATCGCGCTTCGTCGGTATGTAGTTTCTGCGACACCGATTTCGTAGGCATGGACGGAACCGGCGGCGGGCGCTTTGCGGATGCGGCCAGACTCGTCGACGCAGTCGAGGAGGCATGGGGTGAAGGCGCTCAGGGCCGCTATATTGTGCTTACTGGCGGAGAGCCCTTGTTGCAGGTTGACGACGCGTTGGTCGAAGCTTTGCACGAACGCGGGTTTGAAATCGGCGTGGAAACCAATGGCACACAGCTTGCGCCCGCCGGCATCGACTGGATCTGCGTATCGCCAAAGGCCGACGCCGCGCTTTGTTTGACCGGCGGCAACGAAATCAAACTCGTCTATCCCCAAGCCAAGGCGCATCCAGAGCAGTTCGAGCATCTTGAATTCACGCATTTCTTCCTGCAGCCCATGGATGCGCCCGAAGCTGCCGACAATCTCGCCGCGACAATCGCATATTGTACCGCTAACCCGCGCTGGCGCCTCTCGCTCCAGTCGCACAAGATGATCGGAATTCGCTGATGTTCGAGCTCAGCAAGCAATTTCGTTTCGATGCTGCGCACACACTCGATCGGTCGATCCAGGCTGAATCGAGCCGGCGCATCCATGGCCACAGCTACCGCGCCGAGGTCACTGTACGCGGCCGACCTGATCCGGTCACCGGAATGGTCGTCGATTTGGGCGTTCTGGAACAGATGATCGAGAATGCCCGCGACGCCCTCGATCACCGTTTTCTCGACGAGATCAACGATCTCGGTCCGGCCACGATGGAAAATCTCTCCCGCTGGATCTGGGACCGCCTCCACCCCGCGATCGCTAATCTTCACCGCGTCAGCGTCTTTCGCGATTCCAGCGGCGAGACCTGTACCTTTTGGGGCGAAGAGGTTGCCGCATGAACGACCGCGGTGCCCTCGTCCTTTTCTCTGGCGGACAGGACAGCGCGACCTGCCTCGCCTGGGCGCTCGACAATTTCGACACAGTAGAAACGGTGGGGTTCGACTATGGCCAGCGCCACCGCGTCGAACTTGAATGCCGCGATGAGTTTCGTGAAAAGGTCACGGCGATTAAGCCCGAATGGGCCGCGCGCCTCGGCGCGGACCATATGCTTGATCTCTCGATCCTCGGGCAAATCAGCGACACGGCGCTTACGAGCGGTGCCGAGATCGCAATGCGCGAGGATGGTTTGCCCAACACCTTTGTGCCGGGGCGCAATCTGCTCTTCTTCACCCTCGCTGCTGCGCTGGGGTATCGGCGTCATCTCCGCCATTTGATCGGCGGCATGTGCGAAACCGACTATTCGGGGTATCCCGACTGCCGCGACGACACGCTGAAATCGCTACAAGTGACCCTGAATTTGGGCATGGGGAGCCGGCAGGTTCTCCATACGCCGCTGATGTGGATCAACAAGGCCGCGACTTGGCGGATGGCCGAGAATATTGGTGGAACGGAGTTCGTGGATCTCATTCGGACGACGACGCACACCTGTTACATCGGCGTCCATGACGTGCTGCATTCCTGGGGGTATGGATGCGGGGCCTGCCCTGCTTGCGAATTGCGCATGAAGGGCTGGCAAGAACATCGGACTAGTTTGGACCAGTAGCGCTGCCGTTTTTGGTTGGTTCTCAACCCTCTGTCAGTAAGATGTCCCTAACGGTGCGATTGTGGGGAATCGCCCATTGGGGGAAACGAGCCTGTTCAGGGGAATGCTCGTCGAATTGCCCGGGCAAAAGGGCGTCGGGAAGCTGCATTCTGCGGCCGAGGGCCGCTGTGTCGTCTCGATCTTCCACTCGATCCAGCGCAGCGAAGATATCGAGTGCGAGGTAGGGGCGGTCGTCCGTGCCTATTTAAGCCCGCAGACCCGGGCCTATGTTCTCGACGACGAGCGTATGCGGGTCGGCCGCATCAGCGACTATCTCCAGCAGGAAAATGGCCTTGTCACTTATGAAGTCCGCTTCCCCAACGGGAAGCAAAAGGATTTCAGCGAGATCGACTTGTTCGTCCGGCCGTGGAACGCGCCAGAGGATCCCGCTGAAATGCTGGCCGCCGGCGGCGCGGAAAGCCAATATCTCCACGACCGCCGCCAGGCGGCGCTGACGCCGCTTCGAACCCTCACCAGTGCGGCTCAGGGGCTGACGTCGCTGCTCTCGGCCGGGATCGACTTCGTGCCGCATCAGGTCGCCGCGGTTCGCCGCGTGCTGAGCGATCCGATCCAGCGCTATCTGCTCGCCGACGAGGTCGGTCTCGGCAAAACCATAGAGGCCGGTCTGATTATCCGTCAGCATTTGATCGATAACCCCGAAACAGAAGTACTGGTCGCGACCCCATCGGCGCTGTGCGAACAATGGCGGCGCGAGCTCTCCGAAAAGCTCCGCCTCGATCAGTTTGGCGAGCCGTTCGAATGCTGCTCGCATGCGGAGATTGCGCGCGTTACGCGAAGCCCCGACGTTCTGGTCGTCGATGAGGCTCATCATCTGGTCGGCCTTGAGGGCGGACCTCTTGCCGCGTCGGCGGCACGGCTGCAGGACCTCGCCCGCGACGTGCCAGTGTTGCTCCTGCTCTCCGCCACACCGCCGCTTGGCGAAGAAGCCCGCTTCCTGGCACTGCTTAACCTGCTCGATCCGCTGACCCACCCGCTTGATGACCTCGACGGGTTCCGCCTGAAGCTCGAGCAGCGCCGCGCGATCGGCCGCTTACTCCTCAGCCTCGACCCCGATGCCTCAGGGATCGTACTGCGCCAGCGCGGTGCGGAACTTGTCCGCAGCTTTCCCGACGACACAGTTGTCCAGGATCTGGCGCCACAGTTGATCGATGCCACCCGCGAAGCCCCCGAACGGCTCGTCACCTTATGTGGCGCGCTCAAGGAGCATGTCGCCGACAGCTATCGCATCCACCAGCGCCTGATCCGCTCGCGTCGCGCAGACGCCCAGGGCTGGGAGTTCCGGCCCCGCGGTCCCGATGGTGGCGCTATGGCTCACGTCCGCACCGAAGGTGATCCGAGCGACGACTTGGCGGTGCTACTTGGCACGATCGAGGACTGGCGGTCGGCCGCGGTGGACTCTTTGGTCGATGGTGATGCCGGGTCAACGCCGCTTGCTGCCCGCTATCGCGACCTTCTTGGCGCGGTGTCCGAAGGCGCCGACGCACTGCGCGCCTGGCTGGCCGGCGTCGCCCCGATTTTTGCAGGCGAAACCGAAATCCTCGGCGCGCTCCGCGAGCAAGCCGAAGACTATGATGATGCCGACCGCATCGAGACGATGGTCGAAAGCGTGCGGCGCCTGATCAAGACTTTGCGGGCTGACGTCGATCATCCCAAGATCGTGGTGTTTGCCACCGCGACTGCGCTGGCGGCGGCTTTTCACGAAGCGCTCGAAGACGCGCTCGGCGACACGCCCTGTCTGCTGCTTATCGAGGGCGGCGAGGCAGTGGATGACGACGAAGAAGGCGTCGCGGCGTTCGCAAACGCTCCCGACGCCGCGGTGCTCATCGTCGACCGGACCGCCGAAGAAGGCCTCAATCTCAGCTTCGCCGATGCGATCGTGCATCTCGATTTGCCACTCAGCGCGGCTCGGATCGAACAGCGTATCGGGCGCCTCGACCGCTACGGCCGGCGCCAGGGGATCATCCGTCACCGAATCCTGCTTCCCTCTGACGAAGACGAAAGCGCCTTCTCCGCGTGGCAGACCCTGCTCGCGGACGGCCTGTCGATCTTCCACCGCTCGATCAGCGATGTGCAATTTCTGCTTGAGGATTTCGAGACGCGCGCGCTCGACGCCTTGCTGATCACCGGGCCCGATGCCCTGGTCGTGCTGGCCGAGGAGATCCGGAGCCAGATCGCCGAAGAACGCAAGTCGCAGGACGAGCAATATGCGCTCGACCGGATCGCACTGGCGGAGGAGCCCGTCGAAGCCTTCATCCAGTCTTTGGACGACGCCGAAGCCGACGAGGCCGCGCTCGAGGCCGGTGTCGACCAGTGGCTGATCGGTACGCTCCAGCTCAAAAAACGGCCGTTTACGTGGCCCGAGGAAGACCCGTTCAAGCTCGGCATCACCAAGCAAACCTTGATCCCGCGCTTGCCGTGGCAACAACAACTCGAACTCGACGATAGCCAGCCGCTGAGCTGGAAGCGGCGGATTGCGACACGCCGGACCGCCGTGACCCTGCTGCGGCCAGGCACGCCGCTCATCGATGTGCTCGCGCGTTTCACGCGCTGGGACGATCGCGGGACGGCGTTCGTCACTTATCGCCCGGTCGCGGACTGGCAGGGCGACGCTTGGATCGGGTTCAAGCTTTGCTTCACCATCGAGCCCAGCCTCGAGATGGCCGATCTGCTCGCGCCGTCGCGCGCCGAACTTGCCGCATCCCGCCGTGCGCAGCGTTATTTTGCGCAGACCGAGCAGATCCTGTTCATCGACATCAATGGCGATGCGGTCACCGATCCGGCACTGCTCGCCGTCCTGTCGAAACCCTATAATGGGCATGTCAAAGGCCCAAGCGCGGACCTCAATCTCGGTAGCCGGCCACATATCCTCGCCGACTATATCGATCCGGCGGCGTTTCCTGCGGTCTGCCGCCGCGTGCGGGACGGCGCGCGCCAGACTTTGTCCGAGCAACCCTCCGTAATCGACGCGATCACAGCGGCCACGACGCTTGCAGCGAGCGATCTGCAGCGGCGCCGGAACCGCCTCCAGCGCCGCCAATCGGCCGGCGACACGATGGCGCGCGACGATATCGCGCTCATAGAATCGATCCTCCCCAGCATTGCATCGCCCGCGATCCGGCTCGACGCCATGGGGTGTTTCATCCTCGGCGGGACACGCGCGAGGTCCTCGCATGGCTGAACATGACGGTCATGACGCCTTTGTCGCACTGAGCCATCTGCTCGATCGCACCGATAGCGGGGTCGACTGGCAAGCCGAGTCGCCGGCGATCGAGCGGTTGCGCAAGGCGCTCGTCGACCCCGCCCGTTTGGCAAGTGGCCTCGATCTCGCTGTTCTGTTGCGCCAAGCGATGACCCATGAGCATGTCCGGCGCGGCGCGATGGTGACGCCCGCCGTGCTGGTGTCGCACCCGCGCTTCGACGGGTTCGCCGCTTGGGATGCGGTCGGGCTCCGCAGCACGGCCGCCGGCGAAGCGAGGCTGGTAACTCTTCAGCCTTGGACACCAGCATGGCTCACAGATCCTGCCGACGGCGTCGAAACTTTTGCCGCATCCGAGGCCACTCGACGCGAGTTCAACAACGCTGGCTGCGAAGGCGATCCCTTGCTCGGCGCGGTCGGTCGCACCTCTTATCGCAGTCGCGGGCAGCGCGCCGCCGTGCGGGCCGCGCTCTCGACCCCCGCCGGCGGAAGCCTCGTCGTCGCGCTGCCGACCGGCGAGGGCAAAAGCATGATTTTCCAGTTGGTCCAGACCGTCGGGTTCGTTGGGGCCGACCAAGCGGAAAACCGCGGCGTCACCTTGGTGATCGTCCCGACGGTCGCGCTCGGCGTCAATCACGAGCAGGAAGCGGTCAAAGTCTGCGGCCTGTCGTCGCCGCTCGCCTTCCAGGGCGGCAACGACGTCCAGAACAATATCATCGCCGAGCGCATCGCGGATGGCACTCAAGGCCTGTGCTTCGCGTCGCCCGAAGCCGCTTGCGGCCGTTTGCGCGATCCCTTGCGGCGCGCGGCCGAGGCGGGGCTGTTGCGGGCCATGGTGATCGACGAGGCCCATCTCGTCGATCAATGGGGCACAGGTTTCCGCACCGAGTTCCAGGAACTGAGCGGACTGCGGCGCGAACTTCTGTCAGCAGCGCCGGCCGGCCAGGCGCTGCGGACGATCATGCTGTCGGCGACACTCACCGATTCCTCGCTCGAGACGCTGCGCTCGCTATTTGGTGCCGAGCGCAATTTTGAGAGCCTGGCGGCGGTCCAGTTACGGCCTGAACTAGACTATTGGATCGCGCCATCGACCGACGAGGCGAGCCGTATCGCCCAAGTCCTCGAGGCGCTTCATCACGTGCCCCGACCAGCCGTGCTCTACGTCACCGAAGTGGATGCCGCCAACGCATGGCATGCGCGGCTCATCGAGGCAGGCTTCCGCCGGGTGCGCAAACTCCATGGCGATACCGGGCGCGCCGAGCGTGAAGACATCGTCGGTCAGTGGCGCGACGGAGCGCTCGATATCGTCGTTGGAACATCGGCGTTCGGGCTTGGCATTGACTATGGCCATGCCCGCAGCGTCATCCACGCCTGTGTGCCTGAAACGCTCGACCGCTTCTATCAGGAGGTCGGCCGCGGCGGGCGTGACGGCAAGGCCGCGCTGTCGCTGATCGTACCGACGGGCAAGGACGTTGGGATTGCCGAGCGCATCAATGCGCAGCAGGTCATTAGCATCGATCGTGGCTATCATCGCTGGTCTGCGATGTTCGCTCGCAAGACCAGTCTTGGACACGGACGGTTCGCTGTGCGGATCGATGGACGCCCCGGAACCGACGAGCGCGACATCGACATGTTCGGCGATGCCAATACCGACTGGAACCTACGCACCGTCGCCTTGATGGCGCGAGCCGGCATATTGCGGCTGCTCGGCACGCCCTATCCGCGGATCGAGCAAGAGGGCGACTGGCTTGAGATCGAGATCATTGACGATCACCATCTCGAACTAGCCTTGTGGCAGTCGCTGGTAGAGCCCGTGCGCCGGGTCGGCTGGCTTGCGGCCAAACGCAATCTCGACCTCATGCGCGACTATCTGCGCAACGATCGCTGTCCGGCCGCGATTCTCGAAGACCTGTACGGCGCGAACCGGGTTGGACGGACGTGTAGCCGCTGCAGCAAGTGCCGTGCCGACGAGACCTGCCGCCTCAACAGCGTGGCTGTCGGCGAACCGCGCGGCCCCTGGACCGAGCCGCTCGACCCGCTCGTCGCCAATCTGTTCGATCGCGATCTCCGCCTGCTAGTCAGCTACGAGCCAAGCGACTTGGCCCGCAACGCTTCACGCCGGCTCGGCGACACATTGCAACGCCTGGCGCAAGCACGGCTCGCCAAGCTGATCACGCTTGGGCCGCAGCCTTTCGACATGGCCCGCGTGCTGAAATTTGCCGAAAAAACGGCATTCTTCGTCAGTGATCTGTCATCGCTGGCCTTGTCGCGGCTCCCGCGCGGTCCCGAACTTGTCATGGTCGGCGACCGGCAAACACTGGAGCCACAGAATCTCGCCCCGCGCGCCGACAATCCTCGCATCTTCCTCGCGCCGCTCGATCAGCCGGCACCGGATGGACGCAGATTGAAGGATGTTTTTGGCGGTCGGACGCTGACGCTCGACGAATTTAATGCAAGGGTAGCACAATGAGTATTGTCACAACTGCCCAAGCTGTTCCGAGTCGGTTGTTCGCGATCTATGCCGCCTTGTTCGACAGTGAGAACGGCGAGGTCAAAGACCGGCTCGAGGCCTGGGCGACACCGCCTTCGCTCAGCGGTCGGGGCGCTGATGATGATGGAGAGTCGACCACGACGCTGTTTAGCAACACACTTCTTGAAGCGCGGCGGATAGGTTTGGTCGAAGAGGTTGAGGACAAGCTGCGTCTTACAGCCGATGCGCGCGGCGGTGGCAAGAAGGGAATGGGTAGCGAGGCGTTTTTCCTCGCGTTCATGCGGCGCACCTTGTTCGATCCGACCCGTGCCTCTGAAGCCCAACAGGCCGGTTTCATGGTTGCGCTTTCCTGGTTCCTGAGTTCCAGCCCGCTACGCCCGATGAATTTCTCGGAGGCCCCGCAAAATAGTCTGAAAGCGCAGATCGGCGACCACGCCTCAAAGACCGAACTGACCTCGCTCAATCGCTACCAAAACTTCCTGTACTGGGCGCGTTATCTTGGGTTTGCCACCATCGTCGGCGGCGGCAGCGATGCCGAGGATGCCGCTTCTCGCCGAGTGATCCCCGATCCCATCAAGGCGATTGAAAGCGCACTTCCAGCCATCTTTGCCGAAGGCAACGACCTGCCGATCGAGCAATTTATGACGCGGTTGGCAGCGATCTTTCCGGTCTTCGAAATGGGCAGCGTTCGTCAGGAATATGAAGCCATGCGGCTCACCCCTCAGGCAGACGCCGACAAGCGCCTGTCGATCACGACCAGCTTAGCGCTACAGCGACTCGTGGATCGCCAGCGCCTGACCATGGCGACTGTTGCCGACGCGCCGGGTCGCATTCTCGACTTCGGGCCGCGTGAAGGTCGTGTCAGCCGCATCGCGCTGCGGGAAGCCGCATGATGCGCAATTTCCTTTGCTGGGATCCCGGCGCCGTTCGCCAAGTGATCAATCCGTTCGCCGAGCATATCAGCGATAGCCTGTTCCGCGCCGTCCACAGCGATTGGGATCTCAAGGTCAGCCCGCAGGTCGGAAAGTCGTTCCAGGAAATCGGTGAA
Organism: Sphingopyxis sp.; assembly: GCF_036675685.1. Classification (GTDB taxonomy): domain Bacteria; phylum Pseudomonadota; class Alphaproteobacteria; order Sphingomonadales; family Sphingomonadaceae; genus Sphingopyxis. Next base: position 119,929 of record NZ_JAKFEM010000011.1, on the reverse strand, counting down.
GCCTCGTGGGCAGACATGACGCCACCCGCATTTCTGGCGGACTTTCTGCGCGAGGACCGGCCGCATGCGCTGGCTGCGATCCTCGGCGAGACCGGCTCGGGTAAGTCGCATCTGGTTCACTGGATGCGGCTCAACATCAAGCCAAGCAAGGACCGAGTGGTCCTGGTCGTGCGCAAGTCGGGCACTTCGCTGCGGAACATCGTCAAGATGATCATCGCCGAATTGCCTGCCGACCAGCAGGCGGGTTTCCTCGAGACGCTCCAGTCGGCGGGTGACGGGACCCAGACCCGGGCGGACCAGAAGCAGCAATTGCTCAACGACCTGGCACAAGCGATCCGCGAGGAGGTCCTGCCGAACGACGCCGACGAATTCGAACAGGAGTTGGTGAGCACGCTCCCGAACCTGTTCCAGGATCCTCATATGCGCGAAGCGCATTTCCTAGGCGACGACACGGTCATCGCCGAGATCGTCGATCACATCTTCGCACCGTCCAATGCCAAGGATCGTCCCGATCAACGCCGCATCTTTGTAGAGGGAGATCTGCCACTCGGCGGCATGGATTTCGTGCACGCATCGCGTCTTGCGCGCAAGGCGATTGAAGCCATCGAATGCGATCGGACCGTCAATCTTCCGCTCGCGGTCCGGATCATCAATCGTAATCTCGATCGAGCGGTGGCGCGGACGCTCAGCTTTTCCGGCGACCGCGTCGAAGAACTGATGGCGCGGTTGCGCAGCTATCTGAAGACGCAAGGGCAGGAACTGGTCCTGCTGGTCGAGGAGTTCGCGCGCTTGCAGGGTATCGACCGGGCGCTGTTGCAGGCGATCACTTCCCAAGGCGATGAGCGCCAATGCAAGATGCGGACGGCGATCGCTGTCACCACGGGCTTCTTCCAGAGCGTGGCCGAGACCGCCTATATGCGCACGACTCACGTCGTCGATATGGACCGCTCCGCTGGCCGCGCGGAGGGGCGCAAGGTCACGCAAGAATCGCTCAGTCAGTTCACGTCCCGCTATCTCAACGCGGTTCGCCTAGGACGTGATGGCATCGAGCAGTGGAGTGAGACTGCAGTGCCGGGCGAAAATCCGCGCTCGAAATGCGAGACCTGCGCACTCCAGAGTGAGTGCCATGCGACCTTTGGCGAGGTCGATGGTTACGGGCTCTACCCATTCACGCCAAAAGCGTTGTGGATTGCAGCGTCTCGGGCCGACAAGGACTCGATGCCGGAGCGTCTCAACCCGCGCATCCTGCAAAACGACCTTCTGGTCGAGGTACTCGACAATTTCGGCCCCGCGATCGCGACCGGCGCGTTTCCGCCATCCAAGCTGCTCGAAAAACTCGGCGGCATCACTATGCTTCTTCCCGTTGCGCAAGCCGAACTGAAAAACCGCAATCCACAGAACTACGAGCGCTGGGCAGCATTTCTCGAACTTTATGACGGCACCGGCACAATCGCCAATCTCGACGAACGCCTGCGTGCAGCCTTCGAGGTTCCAGAGATTCCCGGCGCAGATGCGGCAAAGCCAATTGAGCCAACAATCGATGCTCCCACGGCAGAGGCACCGCAGCGGAACACTGCCAGCAAGGAAGATTTGTTGATCGAGCAGTGGCTCGGTGGACAGGGCTTGGAACAAACCGTCGCTGATAAGCTCCGACGGTTGGTCTTCTCTGCCGTCTCAAATGCAATAGACTGGGACATGCTCGGACTAGCCAAGTCGAATTTCGTCGGGTCGACTGGCAAACCCTTCTTCCGCACGAGTATTAGTTTTGATCGTCAGACCACGCAGGTGGCTGGCCATATGCTTGTCAAAGTCGTCATCCCGGGCAAACTCGTTCAACCCGAGATCGCCGCTACCGCCCTTCAAGGTGTTTTACGCGCAAGCAAAGACCAGTTCCGCTGGGAGTTTCCCGATGGCGAAAAGATGCTTGCTGCTTTCCTCGATTGCGTCGAGATCTGGGCAAAGGACGTCGAGGCGCAATTGCACGACATCTGTCAGCCGACGCCGCAGTGGAACCAGGCTGCCGCAGCGGTCGAGTTGCTGTGTGTCGGCGCAGCGATCGGCGGCAAGATCAAGCCCGATGCGAAGATCGCCGACATGATCGACGCAGCGTTTAGCGCACAATGGGCAAGCGAGTGCGCGAGCACGGCGCCCGAGATGAAGTCGCTGTACGACAAACTGACGCGGCAACGCGAAAAGCTGGTCGGGATCGCGCAATCCCAAATGTCGAGCATGAAGGGCGGCCGCGCCGGCGCGATGCTCAACCCAGGCCGCATCCTCGGGCCAATCCGCGAGTTTCGTCAGGCCAAATGGCAGTTGCGCCTGCAACCCCCCGATGGTGATACGCAAGAACCTGCCAAACTCTATCGCGACGTCAGGGACGCTCTACCCACGGCGGCAGGATCGGAAATGGCGATGCGCAAGTCATGGCTCGAGGCGATGGAAACCGCGTTCGGTGCGACCGCAACGCGCGCCGCTATCGTGACTGCGCTCGATGCCGCACGGCAGGCCGTCGCCGACGCCGGAATCGGCACCAGCAACACTGGACGGGGTTTGGCCGACGCGCTCGAGCGCTTCAAGACAGTGTATTTCGATGACTCACTGTCTGCCGCACGCGCCCTCGCCGGCGAAGGCGATGCTGTCGCTGCTCTACCGCATTTCGGTCGTGGCCGACGCGGCGCGGTCGATGCGGGATCCGGTCTGGTGGCCGCAGCGCAAGCCTTTCTTGATACCGTCGATGACAATATCGGCGCCAATAGTCAGAGTCTTGACGCCAAGCATGGTGCCGTAGCGGCGAGCCTCGATCAGATCGATGCTTCGCTTACCGCGATCGAAGCCAACCTGACCGCCATGGCGACGACCGACGGGGAGCAAGCCGATGCTGCTTGACCGCGCCGCTACGCTCGCAACCAAGATCAACACCTATCAGAAGCTCAAGAACAGCGCCGCCGAGGCCGAGCAGTTCGGCACGCGCGCAAAGCAGTTCGAATCCGCATCGCAACTTATGGCGGGACTCCGCGAGACGCTGAGCGCCCTTGCCGACGCCGGTGTCGTGGTCGACTTCGAGCCAAGCGATGGCCTGGGCTATGCCGACAAGGCGCGGACATTGCGCGAGGCGATCAAGGAAGACCCGGCGAAGGTCAACGACCCGCCGTTCGACATCAAGCACGCCTTCACCGATCGGCTGAACGGTATCGCCAGTGCAGGGCACAAGGCCGCGAGCGCTGCATGGAGAGCCTATGTCGACAAGCGCGCCGCCTTTGGCGCCGATGACGTGCTGAGCGCGCTCGGCCAGGTGCCGCAGTTTCGGGTGAGCGTTACCAAGATACGGCAGATTCGGGGCGAAGTGGCAGGGTTTGGCGCCAGCCTTCCGCCGGACCCAAAGGCGGCCATCGCCAGCCTCGATAGCCTCCTCACCCAGCACGAAGCGGCCTGGAGCACACTGGCGGCGTCGGACATCCCGACGAGCGTCGTCGCCTTCATTCGCGCCGCAGCCAATAGCGATGCCCTTTTAAGCGCCTATACGTCCGAAGTGCAGACGTGGCTCGAAAGCCGCAACTTGCTCGGCGCGTTCCGCATCAAGCTGAGGTAGGCACGATCATGCCCGTGTCCAACCACGCCCTCGCGGTTCTCGACCGCATCGAAGCCATTGAGATGCGCTCCCTCGAATGGGGGTTCACCGACGGCTCGCTGAGCGAGGCCGAAGCCTTCGATCTCGGCGATCAGGTCTGCGAGGCGGCTGGGGGCAGCAGCACCGACGGGCAGGATCTCGTCGAGGAATTGATCGACGCGAAGCTGATCTTCGAGATGGCAAGCGTCGGCGGCGACGTTCGGATCCGGTCACGCTTCGCTGAAATGATGCGGCTGCTGGCCGCCAACCGGCAGCTCTTCCCTAACAAGCCCTGGCAGGGCGCGCCGTCGCTCGTCGCCGACTTCCGGGTCGACTGCCGGCCGCGGCGCTTTCCCAAGCGGCAGCGACTGCCCGCCGATATTCTCGCCGAACACGAATCGGTGCTGGGCGGGTCGCAACTGCGTCAGGATTTGTGGCGGGCGCTGACCGCGCGCGACGGCATGAAACTGGCAGGCTTTCAGGAACGTGCCGCGCTACGTCTGTCGGCGGCCACCGACGATGCTGGCACCATCGTTACCGCAGGCACTGGCAGCGGCAAGACCATTGCTTTCTACCTGCCCGGAATGATCCGGATCGGCGAAGCCATCGGTGCCGATCACTGGGTCAAGGCCATCGCCATTTACCCGCGGATCGAACTGCTCAAGGACCAGTTCGCCGAAGCGTTTCGGATGGCGCGCACGATCGACCAGACGCTCGCCGGACACGGGCGCCGACCACTCATCATCGGTGCTCTGTTCGGGAAGACACCGACCCGTGCCACCCGTCAGGAATTGACCGACAAGAACTGGGTCCGGCGCGGGGAGGACTTCGTCTGTCCCTGGATACGTTGCCCACGCTGCGACAGCGAACTCGTATGGCGGGGCGTCGATATCGCGGCCGGTACCGAGCGGCTGGCCTGTGTCCAGCCGGGTTGCGGGCAGGCGATCGGCGAAGACCAGATCATGCTGACACGGACAAGATTGCAGCGCACGCCGCCCGATATCCTGTTCACGACGACCGAGATCCTCAATCAGCGCCTGTCCGATCACTGGATGCGCGGCCTGTTCGGCGTGGGACTTCCGGCGGCGCGCAAGCCGTTGCTTGCTCTGCTCGACGAGGTCCACACCTATGAAGGCGGAACCGGCGCGCAAGCCGCACTGACCTTGCGGCGATGGCGGCATTTGCTGGCAGCGCCGATCTCTTGGGTCGGTCTCTCCGCCACGCTTGGGGATGCCGCGCGCTTCTTCTCTGACCTGACCGGCGCGGACCTGGATGACGTGGTTGAGATCACGCCGACACTCGAAGAGTTCGAAGAGCAAGGTGCCGAATATCAAATCCTGCTGCGCGGCGACCCGGCGTCGCGTGCATCATTGCTCTCGACGACGATCCAGACCTCGATGCTGTTGCCCCGATTGCTCGATCCGCCCGGGGGGACGAACACATCAGGTGTCTTTGGCCGCCGCGCCTTCCTGTTCACCGACGACCTCGATGTCACCAATCGCCTCTATGACGATCTGCGCGATGCCGAAGCTTTCACGATTTTCGGCCGGCCTGATGCGGCCCGGATGCCGCTGGCAAATATTCGCCGCGCCGGGCCTGACGCCGCGGTGCGCGATGTCGAAGGCCAGCGGTGGCGGATCTGCGAGGATATCGGGCATCCGCTCGACCGTCGGCTGGTAGTGGGGCGCACCACGTCACAGGACGCCGGCGTAAACCAATCGGCCAATATCGTTGTAGCGACCGCCGCACTCGAGGTCGGATTTAACGACCCGCTGGTCGGTGCCGTCATCCAACACAAGGCGCCGCGCGGCATGGCGTCGTTCCTGCAGCGCAAGGGACGCGCCGGCCGTGACCGTGCGATGCGCCCGATCACGCTAACCGTCCTGTCGGACTATGGTCGCGACCGCGCATTCTACCAGGCGTTCGAACATCTCTTCGACCCATCGCTCGATCCGCAATATCTCCCGATCCGCAATCCCTATGTGATGAAGATCCAGGCGGTGTTCGCGCTGTTCGACTGGCTGGCGGCGATCACCGCCGGTTATGAAAAAGGCTGGCAGTGGAACCTCCTCAGCCGTCCGTTGCCGCAAGCAAGTCCCGCCGAGCGCGCGGTCCTCGATCGCACCCGCGCCAAGCTGACCCAGTTGGTGCAAGGCGACGCTGCAACCATCGACGACCTGCGAGCCTACCTCATGGGCGCGCTTGGGATCGACCGTGAGATGGCCGAGACATTGCTGTGGGAAGCGCCCCGCTCGCTGTTGCTCGAGGCGGTGCCGACGCTGGTGCGTCGACTGTTCCGCAACTGGCAATTGGCCATCCCGACTGCGGGCGCGACGCTCGATCTGCAGGTCGACCACCACCCGCTGCCCGACTTCGTCCCACGCAATCTGTTCAGCGACCTAAGCCTGCCCGAAGTGCGGGTCATCATCCCGCCCGCCACCGTCAATCACGAGGAGCGGGTCGAACAGATGCCAATCCTCCAGGCACTCAATCAATTCGTGCCGGGGCGAGTCACCCGCCGTTTTGCGCATGAGCGCGGCGCGCTGTCACACTGGATCCCGGTCGACCCCGCATTTCCGGAGCAGGCCCGCCGGATCAGCGACTACGCGCTCGAACATGAATTTGTCGGCAGCTTCACCGGCAGCCTCAACGACCACGTCGGCGGACCGCCGTTGCTGGTCTTTCGACCTTGGACCGTCGGCCTCGAACGCGCCGCCCGGACCGAAGCGCTGCCAAGCAGCAATGCCCGCCTCGTCTGGCAATCCGACATCGTCGTCAATGGCGATGCGCTCGGCGTGCCGGTGCCGACACGGTCGGAGTGGCGCCACCATGTTCGCGCGATCGATTTCCATCTGCACCGGTTCCGCTCGAGCGTTAGTGTCCGGCGCTTCGCCGGGACTGCGCAAGCGAATGTTCGGACACTCCAGGACGATTTTCCCGTCACGCTGACTTTCACCAGCGATGACGATCGGCCCGCCGCGGTCGGATTCGAACTCGAAGTTGATGGGTTCAGGCTCGATCTGGCATTGCCGCATGCCGAAATGCTGAATGGCGACCGCTTGCCGCCCGATGTCCTAGCGGCCAGCAAGCTCGCCTATATCCGCGACCTGATCCGGCTCGACACCGAGTTACCCGACGATCTCAACCAGTTTCAGCGCGAATGGCTGGTCCAGTTCCTCTTGTCAGCGCTGCTTGCCGATGCCGCGGCCAATGATCGGCCGCTTGCCGAGACGATCGCCGATCTCCTCGACGACGACAGGATCGAAGGGGTGTTCCGCACCGTCATGGACGAGGCGTTCGGCGCGATGCCCCCAACGCCGCCGGATAGCGACGACACACAAGATGGCGATGCCGACGATGATGGCGCCGACGACGGTACAGGCGGAAATGGCGGGCATCCGGCCGGCGCCGGTGGGGCGGGCGGAGGAGGGCGTTTGCAGCAGGCACTTCTCCTGCAACTCGGCCGTCCGATCATCCGGGACCGACTGCGCGCGCTTGCCGCGCAACTGGTTACGGTCGATCCCGCGATGTTCAGCGCTTGGCTTCGCCGGCTGATCCTCGAAACACTCGGCGAGGCAATGCTGCAGGCGTGCATCGCCGCGGCGCCGCGACAGGCTACGGTTGACACGCTTCTCGTCGACATTCGCGACGATGCCACATCCGATATTGCAAGCGTTTGGATCAGCGAAACGACGCTTGGCGGCGCCGGCGTCCTCGAAGCTTTCGCCGACCGCTTTGCTTCTGAACCTCGCCTGTTCTTCTCTGCGATCGACGCGGCGCTGGCGCCTAGCGATCTCGAACTCGTCGATGGCAGCTTGCGCGAAATCCTGACACTCAGCATCGGCGATGCCGCGATTAGTGACCAGGTCGCGCTGCTTCGGGCGACGAACTCGCACAGCGAGCGCGCGATCTTGTGGCGAACGCTCTCGCACACGCTCGCGCAGCGCGGCGGCATCGATCTCAGCCATGCGCTTTCGGTTTCGCTCAACAATCGCCTGTTACGTGCCGGCTCGGGCCCCCAACTCGACAGGTTGCTGCTCGATCTTCAAACCCATTGGGACGTGACCCAGAACCGGTTCGGCATCGCTATCGGCTTGCGCGAATATGCTTATATCGCAAGTCGCGACGCCACGCTGGCAACCGCCGTTCGTGCGTTCCTAGTCGCGACGCTGCCCGCGGCGGCGATCGGTCATGTGACAATCCTGTCGGCGATCACCAGCTTGCTCTGGCCGCGTGCCAATGAAGTGCGCCAGCGCGTACTCCAGTCCTTTAATCCGTTCCGCCAGACCCGTTCGACCGATCCCGCCGTTGTCCGCCATCTCCTACTAAGCCGAACTATCGCGACCATCGCGTTCAGCGATGTCGATTGGGAAACGCAACTTGCGACCGCCTTCGAAGGCCAGGGCACGGCGCGGCTTGTCGCCGATGGCGGTGAGGCACGACTGTTTCGCGCTGCGCTCGTCCGGCTCTCGGCGACGCCCGTCAGCGTCGGTGTGCTGCAATTCTTCCCCGCCATAGAACGCGTCGAGCGCGCGGACGGCAGAATCTTCACCACGTTGACGCTGAGGGAGCAGGTCTGATGCTGTATCCCTCACGCGATCTTCATGGCCCAGCGCAGTCGCGCGCGGTGCGCGACCTGTTCCAAAGCCTATTCGTCGCCGAACTCATCCATCCCAGCCCCAAGCTGTGGCTATTCTTTGCATGGATCAGCGACGTCGAGATCATCGACAATTCGGCGCGCGAGTTCGCAGCGCTCGAGCCTGACTGGCCTGCCGCGCCGATCCGCTTATCCCAAGTCCTGCGCGCCCTGCTCGCGCGCGGCGTCGCGATCCGGTTGGTGATCCGCGCCGATGGGCACAATGACTATTTCATCGCCCGGCTCCAGAATCTCAAGGCGCGCTATGGCGACCAGATCAAGTGGATCGTCGAGAAGAGCTTCCACGCCAAGGGGCTGCTCGGTGCCGATTATTTCCTGAGTGGTTCGATGAATCTCACGCTCAACGGCATCTCGATAAACGGCGAACATCTCGTGCTGCGGACCGACCCGGCAGCGGTTGCCGAGCAGTCGATCGAGCTCGAAACACGCTGGGAAGGCCTGATGGCATGATCGGCGCAGACCTCCAGGCCGCGCGGGCCTTGCTCGCGGATGTGACCGCGCTTCAGCCATGCACCGGCGCGAGCGCGGACATCGCGGCGCTGTGCGTGGACGTGACGCGATCGGTGATCTCCGAGCTATTTCCCGGTGCGCTGGTTCCGGTCATCGATAACGGTGGATCGATGCAGATCGACGTCGCGGCACCGACCATGTCGGACTGGCGGCGGCTCAAGCCTGTCCTGCTGGCGTTTGCCGGACCGACCCTCACTGGCTTCGATGGCCTGCCGGAGCCGTTCGCGGCGACCGATCCGGTGGGCGCCCGCCTGCAACAGGCCGCGCCCGCGGTCACCGCAATCATGCGCTTGCCAGCCGACGAGCGCGGGCGCCTCGCCGCATTACGGGCCGTTTTGCGCGCCCGTGACACCTTGGCACGCGCCCCCGAACTGCAGCGCTCGGCCCCGGTTCCGACCTCTTGGCTGCTGGCGCGGTTCCAGGACTATCTCAACGTCGGGCGCCGCGATGCGGCAGCCGCGATCCTCGATCGACTCCGCACCGAACTCCGTCTCGATGCGCTCAACGTAAAATTTCTCGAAGTTCAACTGTTCGCGGCATTCGACGATTGGGCGGCGATCGTCGCCCTCCCTGAATTTCCCAGTCTTTGCGTCGCGCGCCGAACGCCGGCGATTACCACGATTCTCCTGGAGGCGTTGTATCGGACGCTCATCGCCGGCCTGTTCGACGCGGGAAATGTCGCCGACACACGCGCGACGTACGCCCAGAAGGTCCAGAGCTTCGTTCAGTCGATGCGGATTACCACGCCGCCTCTCGCGTTGCGGTCAGGTGGGTGGCGATTGCTTGGTTTGGAGATCCTCGACGATCCCGGCCGTGATGACCTGCGCGCCGCGATTGCGGACCGTGATCCAGACCTCGGCTGGATCACCGATTATCTTCCGGCTCAGGCGCCAGACGCGCCACCCGAGGTGGAGGTTGCGGCACCGATCGACGCGGCGCGCGACGCGCTGATCCAAGCCGAGGCGGTCGACAGCATCGATCTGCTTGCGGACGCCATGGCTGCGATGGCGCGTCTCAGCCCAGACGAATTGGCGCTACTGCGCGAAACAATGCCGTTCCGGCCGATCGTACAAGCGACCGACGATCTTGCCAGCATCGCGCCTCCGACCTCATGGGTTGCGTGGCTTGAGCGTGCTACCGATCCGGCGTTTGCCGACGCTCTGGAGGTCGCGCGGCGCGGCAAGGATGAATGGGCGATTGGAACATCGGCCGCTGATCCGGTCGCGGTTAGTGCCCTCGTGGCAGCGCTCGAAAAGGTCCAGGGCGATCCGCTTGCCGCCGAGCGAACGACCCAAGCCTTGCCCTATCTGGTTGCCTGGCTGCAGCGCGACGAAGGCTTTCCCAGGGCTGCGCTATCGCCGGTCTACGGCGGGTTGCTGACCCTGTTCGCGCTCGGCAGCGCGCGCGGCGCAACTATTTATGAATCGAGCCAGGTTCTGGCCGAGGCGCTGCTTGCCGCCGGGCTCGACCAGAAGGCCTATCGCGACCTGATCGCCGACACCGACGAGATCGCGGGGGAGGGCTTTGGCGTCGACATGGTCTATTGGGTGCTGGACCTCGTCGAAAGCTTCATGAATGCCGCGTCCCCCGACGCGGCCGCGCGCGAGCAATTCCTGCATCGCATTCTTGCTAGAATCGCGCCGATTATCGGGCGCTTGTCTCGCCTGCAGCGCATCGCCGTCACACTCTTGGCGAGCGAGCTAGGCTGGGCACTGCCCGCCTCACCGGCGTCCGATGTCGTGCCGGCGGACGATGGCCTAGCAAGCCGGCTGGCTGGTATGCGCATCGCCATCTATTCCCTGACCGAATCCTCGAGCCGTCAGGCCAAAGCGGCGTTGGAAGAAATTAGCCCGACCGTGACGGTTGACATTAACGCCGATCACGGCGGTAGCGCTCGGCTCCGCGCGCTGGCAGAAAACAGCGATCTTTTCGTGATGACGTGGTTGTCGGCAAAGCATGCGGCAACAGACTTTATTCGCGCTCATCGTGGCGATCGGCCGCTTGTCTACTCTCAAGGCAAAGGCTTTTCGAGCATGCTTCGTGCTGTCGAGGACTATGTTCGCGCACTGTGACATTATCACTGTTGGCCCGCTGGCGCGCGGCGAAGAGCGCGATACATAGAGAGCAACGGTGCCAAGGTGCCGCCGATCAGCCACGGTGGCTGGATGGGATGGATTGTGCAGTTCTGTATGTTGGAGTGACCTGATAGCGACTGCTTTTCCCCATTCCCGCTCGGAAGCGGACCGTCACCGCTCGTTGAGAGTTTCGGACGCCGCCAGGCGTCGGAAAGTCTTCGATGCCCGAACCGCGGTGGTCATGGTGCGAGCTATGGGGAAAGCTGTTTTGCGCTGATGTTGGGATAGCCAGGCGCTGCCCAAAAGCAGACGTGCGCGTATCGGACCGTCTGGATATGGGTCGCAAAAGCGGACATGCAAAAGCAGACGGGCTGATTTTGGTGGTGTGATGTCTGCTTTTGGGCAGCGTCGGCTTGAGCGGGTCCGCTTCCAGGCGCGGGTGTGCGCTGGATCGTGTCGGTGCCAGGCCGTGCCGGGTCACGGCGCAGGTGCCCCGGATGAGACCGCAAGCTGGGGCGGCGCGCGGGGCTGGTAGCGGCGCTCGAAGACCTCGATGATGATCATGGTACCGCCGCAGCACGGGCAGGTTGGCCCGGGCCCTGCATCGACGACGGGCTCGTCGGTCGGCGGAGGTGCGACATCGAGCAGGCGGCGGGCGCGTTCGAGATGATCCTTGCGGTGTGCGCTGGCGAGAAGGCCATAGTGGCGGATGCGGTGGAACCCGCGCGGCAGGGCGTGGAGAAGAAAGCGGCGGATGAACTCGTCGGCGGCGAGGGTCATGACCTGCTGCCGTCCGGCGCCGGCCTTGCGGTAATCCTTGTAGCGGAAGGTGACGCCTTCCTCGTCGAACCGGAGGAGCCGACTGTTCGATATGGCGACCCGGTGGGTGTAGCGGGAGAGATAAGCGAGCACCGCCTCAGGGCCAGCGAACGGCGGCTTGGCGTAGACGACCCAGCGCTTCTTCCTGACGGGTGAGAGGTGCCGCAGGAACGCGCGCCGCTCGGCAAGCTGCGACATGGTGCCGAAGAAGGCGAGCTGCCCGCGGTCATGGAGGGCGCGAAGGCGGGTGAGGAACAGCCGGCGGAACAGGGCGCCGAGCACGCGGACCGGGAGCAGGAAGGCGGGGCGCGCGGATATCCAGCGTGTTCCATCGCGCGATAGGCCGCCGCCGGGCACGATCATGTGGATGTGGGGATGGTGGGTCAGCGCCGAGCCCCAGGTGTGGAGGACGGCGGTGATGCCGATCCGGGCGCCGAGGTGCTTCGGGTCGGCGGCGATGGTCAGCATCGTATCGGCGGCGGCCTTGAACAGCAGATCGTAGACCAGCGCCTTGTTGTGGAAGGCGATGGCGGCGACCTCGGCAGGCAGGGTGAACACGACATGGAAGTAACCGACCGGGAGCAGGTCGGCCTCGCGCGCTTCGAGCCAGCTGCGCGCGGCGGCGCCCTGGCACCTGGGGCAGTGCCGGTTGCGGCAGCTGTTATAGGCGATCCGCCAGTGCCCGCAGTCGGTACAGGCCTCGACATGACCACCGAGCGCGGCGGTGCGGCAATGCTCGATCGCCGACATGATCTTGAGCTGGTGCAGGCTGAGATGCCCGGCATGGGCGGCGCGGTAGGTTGGCCCGGCAGCGCGGAAGACGTCGGCGACCTCGAGTGAGGCGCGCATCGGCCTCAGCCGTCGGGCGCTTCCTCGCTGGGCGATGCGAGCGCGAGCCTGTCGAGCGGACTGACGATCGACCGCACCGTCTTGGTCGCCACCTGGGTGTAAAAGGCGGTGGTGCCCAGCTTGGCGTGACCGAGCAGCGCCTGGATGACGCGGATATCGACACCGTCCTCAAGCAGGTGGGTGGCGAAGCTGTGGCGCAGGGTATGCGGTCCGACGCGCTTGTCGATGTCCGCCGCCTCCGCGGCTTCGACGACGACGCGGTAGAGCTGCCGCGTGCTGATCGGCGCCGCGGCGCTCTGTCCGGGAAAGAGCCAGCCGTCGGGGACAAGGATGCCCTGTTGCCGCCCAGCGCGCCACCAGTCGCGCAGGAGCAGGAGCAGGCCTTCGGGAAGCATGGCGTTGCGGTAGCGCCCGCCTTTGCCGCGCTCGATCCGAAGCAGCATGCGCTTGCTGTCGATATCGCTGACCTTGAGCGCCGACACCTCGGCGACGCGTAGGCCCGCGCCATAGGCGACCGACAGCGCAGCCTGGTGCTTGAGGCTGCGGGTCGCATCGAGCAGGCGCTTTACCTCGGCCATCGTCAGCACGACCGGGATCTTGCGTACCTGCCTGGTGCGGACGAGCTTGCGCGCGAGGTCGGGGCGGTCGAGCGTGTGCGTGAAGAAGAACCTCAGCGCGCCGACGATGCTGTTCATGGTCGGCGCCGGGACGCCCGCCTGCTGCTGCTCGATCTGGAACCGCCGAATGTCCTCGGCGCCTGCGGTGTGCGGCGAGCGTCCGAGCCAGGTCGCGAACCGCCCCACATCGCGAAGATAATTACGCTGCGTCTCCTTCGAGAAGCGGCGCATGGTCATGTCGTCGATCAGGCGCTGGCGCAGCGGGCTGATCGGGCCAATCTGGATAAGCTCGTTCATCGTTCGACTCCTCAGGTGAAGGAGTCGAGAGGGTCCACCTGCGGCAGCCCACGTTCAATCAGGTGCGGCGCTCGCTCGGCCGCTTTACATCGAGGCTAGCACCAATCCGCGGAGCGGTTCGTGCAACGGCCAAGCGTAGCCATCGCTTTCTCCATACGAATCCCAAAATCGCAGGGGCCATGGATCATTTTTTCTTGTTCGCCTCTAGCCGTGCCCTCGCGCGCGCATAAATCGCCGGAATTTCGTCGAAAGCCTCCCAGCCTGCGGAACCGCAATAATCATAGAAGACTTGCTCAAGCGGAAGCTTGAAATCATGCACATCGTCTGCCGCAAACCCAATCGCGGCAACCACGTCGGGCTGCTTGATATCTCGACCCCCTATGTACGGGTTCGGGCTATACGAACGCGACTTCGCGATCACCTTTTTGCGAAATATCTCATAGACCGGCTCGATCGCCTTTTCCCAGTCCATGTCCTCGATTTCTACCAGGCGCGTCTCGAACGCCCTCCTAAGAGCGTCCAGCTTGGCAACCTGTGCGCCGACGAGCGCGCCATAGGCATCGAGCACCGCGGCTCCATATTCGCTCCAGTCGTCGTGAAGCGTTTCCCACCGCTTCTCGTCATCGCCCATCTTTTGCAGATGGGCAGAGATCGCATCGCGCGCGATCTCCGATTTGCTCCGGCCCGACGTCTTCGCAGCCGCAGAAAGCCCCGTCTCGTCCTCATGCGACAGCCGCACGTTGAAAATCGTCATACCCATCTCCACAAGCTTCGGCGATCTGAATGTAAGACGGGATGACGTTGGCGCCAAGATTGTAATACAAGGGACGTTTTCGAACCACACGCGCCGCTCTGCGTGCAAGGCGATGTTCCGACTCGGCGGCTAGGTCGGCTTGATCGCACAACACGCAATCGCCCCCGGGGGCGCGCTCAAGCGCATATCCCGTAGCGGTCTCTGACCGTAGTAGCCCCAGAACTGTCCTCAGGAGCCCCAGAACGGCCCTGTAACTTAAAGCCAATAGATCGGAAATTCATGGCTAGGGCTCGAACGCATTCGTTCGGGCGGGAGCCATCGCATGACCCCGACCAAATTGCTTGTTGGACAGATTCTGATCGTCTTTGCGATCGTGATCCTTGGTGTGTGGTCAGCTACTCAATGGGCCGCGGCTATGCTTGGCTATCAGCCCGAGTTGGGGCAGCCATTGGCGCGTTTTGGGGGGCTGCCGCTGTATCGGCCGTGGGACCTCTTCCTTTGGTGGTATAGTTTCGACGCCTATGCGCCGCATGTCTTCGACAAGGCAGGCGGACTGGCGGCGACGAGCGGCTTCATCGGCTGCGGCGCCGCAATCGGCGGTTCGCTCTGGCGCGCGCGGCAAAAGGGCCAGGTCACGACCTATGGTTCGGCGCGCTGGGCGAAGGACCGCGAGATCGATGCCGCTGGCCTTCGCGGCGATGCTGGCGTTTTCCTGGGTGCGCTCGGTGGCCGCTATCTGCGCCATGCGGGGCCGGAACATGTCATGGCCTTCGCACCCACACGGAGCGGTAAGGGCGTCGGACTCGTCGTCCCGACATTGCTTAGCTGGACGGGTTCGGCTGTCGTCCATGACATCAAAGGGGAGAACTGGCAGCTGACGTCGGCTTGGCGATCGCGCTTCTCGCATTGCCTCTATTTCGACCCGACCGACGTGCGTTCGGCACGGTACAATCCGTTGCTCGAAGTACGTCGCGGCGCGCACGAGGTACGCGACGTGCAGAATATCGCCGATATATTGGTCGACCCGGAAGGGGCGCTTGAGCGTCGAAACCACTGGGAAAAAACGTCGCACTCGTTGCTCGTCGGCGCGATCCTCCACATCCTCTATGCCGAGAAGGAGAAGACGCTCGCGCGCGTCGCAACCTTCCTTTCGGACCCGTCGCGCAGCTTCGCTTCGACCCTCGTGGCGATGATGCGCACCAACCATCTGGGGACGACCGAGAATCCCAAGGTTCATCCCGTCGTCGCGTCGGCAGCACGCGAGCTGCTCAACAAGAGCGAGAATGAACGTTCGGGCGTCCTGTCGACCGCCATGTCCTTCCTCGGACTTTACCGCGATCCCACCGTCGCGGCGGTGACGTCCGGCTGCGACTGGCGCATTGCCGATCTCGTTTCCGCGAAGCGCCCGCTGTCGCTCTATCTGGTCATCCCGCCCTCGGACATTTCGCGCACCAAACCACTCGTCCGCCTGATCCTCAACCAGATCGGGCGCCGTCTCACCGAGAAGCTCGATGATCGCACGTCGACGGTCCGACGCCATGAATTGCTCCTGATGCTCGACGAATTCCCGGCACTCGGGCGGCTCGATTTCTTCGAAACCGCGCTGGCGTTCATGGCCGGCTACGGCATCCGCGCCTTCCTGATCGCCCAGTCGCTGAATCAGATTTCGAAGGCCTATGGCGAGAATAACGCGATCCTCGACAACTGCCACGTCCGCGTCGCATTCGCGACAAACGACGAGCGAACGGCGAGACGTATTTCGGACGCGCTCGGCACCGCGACCGAACAGCGCGCGATGCGCAACTATGCCGGGCACCGGCTGGCGCCCTGGCTCGCGCACGTCATGGTCAGCCGGCAGGAAACCGCGCGAGCGCTGCTGACACCCGGCGAGGTGATGCAGCTTCCGCCGACCGACGAACTGGTCCTCGTTGCCGGTCTCGCGCCGATCCGCGCGAAGAAACTGCGCTACTATGAAGACACGAATTTCAAAGCGCGCCTCGGTGGCCCTCCGCAGCTTGGCAGTCAAAGTTATGCCGATAGTCCAGAGCCGCGTCCGAACGACTGGACTGGCATAGCGGCGGAGGTCATGCCCGCGTCGGCCGCAGACGACAACTCAAACGATGGCGTGATCGTCGACGACGGCGGTGCACAGCAGGCGCGCGAGCCGCAACTGGCCGACATCGTCACGCCGCCATCGGCGCCCGAGCGTCCGTCTAATCCGCTCGGCATCGACGACGACATCGATCCTGCGGCCGACAAGAAGTTGATGGACCGGTCGCGCGCGCTCGCGCCGGTGCTGATCGGCCACGCGCTCGACGAGGCCGCCAGCCACAAGGGCGAGCAACTGGATCTCGGGCTGTGAGCGCGCGGAGCGGCCAGCCGCGCGGCGGGCAAGTCCGCCACCAGCTTTACATGAGCCGCGGCCTCAGCGAGCGGTTGGCGGCGCTCGCCAGAAAGCCCGGGGTCACCATGTCATCGATCATGGCCGAGGCGCTCGACGCCTGGCTTGTGCGCAAGGGTGCCGACGAGCTTCAGTTGCGCTTCGGCGCCCGGCTCGACCGGGTCAGCCGCGCGCTCGCGCGCGTCGAGCGCAACAGCCAGATCGAGATCGAAATTCTCGCGCTTCTCGTGCGCTACCTGCTGGCGTCGGTTCCGCCCGTCGCCGAGGGCGATGATGTCGCGCGCGCGCAAGGGCGCGAGCGCTTCGAATGGTTCACGCTGAAGGTCGCCGAGGCGTTTCGCGAGGGGCGCGGCAGCTTCGGGACGGAGGCGGGCAAGTGAGCGCCGCCGAGACGACCGAGCGGCGGCGCGCGATGCTGCGCAGCGCGATGGGGCCGGCGATCGAGGCGGCGCTCTCGAACGCCCATGTCGTCGAGGTCATGGTCAATCCGGACGGCGCGCTCCGCATCGATGTCCTCGGCGAGGGCAGGGTCGACACGGGGGTCCGCATGACGCCCGAACAGGTCGAGCGGATCATTCGGCTCGTGGCGAGCCATGCCCGGACCGAGGTGCATATGGCAGCGCCGATCGTGTCGGCGGAATTGCCGCCGCACGGCGACGGCGCAGGCGAGCGCTTCGAGGGATTGCTTCCGCCGGTGAGCCTCGCGCCCTGCTTCTCGGTCCGCAAGCCAGCAGCGCGGGTCTATTCGCTGATGGATTATGTCAGCGCCGGGATCGCGAGCGCCGATGCCGCGCGCATATTGTCGCTCGCGGTCGTCGAGCGGCTCAACATCCTCGTCGCGGGCGGCACGAGCTCGGGCAAGACGACGCTCGCCAACGCACTGCTCGCCGAAATGGCCAGTCTCGACGAGCGTGTGATCCTCATCGAGGACACCCGCGAACTCCAATGCCCGGCCCCGGACCGTGTTGAGCTCAGGACGCGCACCGGTTCCGTCACAATGGCCGATCTCGTCCGCTCGACATTGCGCCTCAGGCCCGACCGGATCGTCGTCGGCGAGGTGCGGGGCGCCGAAGCTCTCGACATGCTCAAGGCCTGGAACACCGGGCATCCGGGTGGGATCGCGACGGTGCATGCCAATAGTGCAGCATCTGCGCTGACCCGGATCGAGCAGCTCGTCCAGGAGAGCGTCGTCACCGTTCCGCGGCGCCTGATCGCCGAGGCGATCGACATCATCGTCTTCATCGCCGGACGCGGCGCCGCGCGGCGCATCGCGACGATAGCGCGCGTCGAGGGCGTCGGTCCGACCGGCGATTACGCGCTCACTGACCTTTCCATCCATTCCGAAGATCCGAACTGAAGGAGACTCTCCATGCGTCTGTACTCGTTGCAACATTCGACCGCCGGACTGCCGCTCGCCTTGCTGGTTTGCGTCGGTGCCGCGTGCGGGAGCGCGCTCGCCGCAGGGTCGGGCATGCCGTGGGAGGAGCCGCTCCAGCAGGTGCTGGAATCGGTGCAGGGCCCGGTCGCCAAGATCATCGCGGTGATCATCATCATCACGACGGGCCTGACCCTGGCGTTCGGCGAAACCTCGGGTGGCTTCCGCCGCCTGATCCAGATCGTCTTCGGTTTGTCGATCGCCTTCGCCGCCTCGAGCTTCTTCCTGTCCTTCTTCAGCTTTGGCGGCGGGGCGCTCGTCGCATGAGTCATCTCGAAGGATATGAAGCGCCGGTCCACCGGTCGCTCGCTGAGCCGATCCTGCTTGGCGGGGCTCCGCGCGGGCTCGCGATCGTTAACGGTACGATCGCGGCCGCGATGGGGCTCGGGCTCCAGCAATGGATCGCCGGGCTCATCCTCTGGGCGCTCGGGCACACGCTGATGGTTTTCGCGGCCAAGCGCGATCCCGACTTCGCGCCGGTCCTCGCCCGCCACCTCCGGCAGAAAGGCACTTTCTCGTGCTGAAAATCTCCGAATATCGCACTCGCGCCGACCGGCTCGCCGACCATCTGCCGTGGGCCGCCCTCGTCGCGCCCGGCATCGTCCTCAATAAGGACGGAAGCTTCCAGCGCAGCGTCGCCTTCCGCGGCCCCGATCTCGACAGCGCAACCGAAGCCGAGCTGGTCGCTGCCTGCGCGCGCGCGAACAATATGCTCAAGCGCTTCGGGTCGGGCTGGGCGCTCTTCTTCGAGGCCGAACGCGTCGCAGCGCTTGCCTATCCCGAAAGCGACTTTCCCGATCCCGCCTCCTGGCTCGTTGAAGCTGAGCGCCGCGCGTCATTCGAGGATACCGAACGGTCGCATTTCGAAAGTCTGTACCACTTGACGCTCGTGTGGATGCCGCCCGCCGACCAGGCCGACAGAGCGGGTCGCTTCATTGTCGAGCAGCCGGGCGATGCAGAAGGCCGGGACGGCGGACGCGACTGGCGCGAGGCGCTGGCACGGTTCGACGCCGAGAGTCTCCGCGCGATCGACCTGATGGCGACCTTCATGCCCGAGGTCCGTCCGCTGGATGACAGCGAAACTTTGACCTACCTCCACCGCGCTATTTCGCCGCACCGGCACCGCGTCCACGTTCCGCAGACGCCTTTCTATCTCGACGGTCTGCTCGCAGACACTGTGCTGACCGGCGGCCTTGAGCCGGTGCTCGGCGACCAATATCTGCGCACTCTCACCATCCTCGGCTTTCCCTCGATGAGCCGCCCCGGCCTCTTCGACGCGCTCAACCGCGAGGATTTCGGCTATCGCTGGATGACGCGTTTCATCGCGCTCGACAAGGCAGACGCGACGGCGGCGCTCACGAAGATGCGGCGTCAGTGGTTCAACAAGCGCAAGTCGCTCTCGGCGCTGCTCCGCGAGGTGATGTACAATCAGCCGGCGCAATTGCTCGACAGCGACGCCGACAACAAGGTCGTCGACGCCGATGCGGCGCTCCAAGCGCTTGGCGGCGATCATGTCTCGTTCGGCTATTTGACCACGACGATCACGGTGTCGGACCGCCACCGCGCGCGTGCCGAGGAAAAGCTACGCGCGGCGGAGCGGATCGTCCATTCGCTTGGGTTCACCGCGATCCGCGAAAGCGTGAACGCGGTCGAAGCCTGGCTCTCGTCGCTGCCGGGCCAGACTTACGCGAACGTCCGTCAGCCGCTCGTGCACAGTCTGAACCTTGCGCACCTTATGCCGCTGTCTTCGGTATGGGCGGGTCCGGTGCGCAATGCGCACCTGGGTGGTCCGCCCTTGCTCTACGCGGAGACGAGCGGCTCGACGCCGTTTCGGCTGTCGACCCATGTCGGCGATGTCGGTCACATGATGATCGCCGGGCCGACCGGGGCAGGGAAGTCGGTGCTGCTCGCCCTCATCGCGATGCAGTTCCGGCGGTACCGCGACACGCAGCTCTATATATTCGACAAGGGCTATTCGGCCCGCGCCGCCGTGCTCGCGATGGGCGGGCGCCATCATGCGCTCGGCGATGGCGGTGCTTCGCTTGCGTTCCAGCCGCTGCGCGGAATCGACCGTGAAGAAGAGCGGGGCTGGGCGGCCGACTGGATCGCGGCGCTCGTGGCGCACGAAGGCGTGCCGGTCACGCCCGACATCAAGGACACGATCTGGTCGGCGCTGCGCAGCCTAGCGACGGCGCCCGAAGCCGAACGGACGCTGACCGGGCTGTCGCTGTTGCTGCAGTCGAATGCGCTGAAGGCGGCGATCCAGCCCTTCACGCTCGAGGGGCCGCACGGTCGGCTGCTCGATGCGGCCGAGGAGGGGCTGGCGCTCGGATCGATTGAATGTTTCGAGACCGAGACGCTGATGGGGCAAGCGAGCGTCGTCGAGCCCGTGCTGTCTTACCTTTTCCACCGACTGGAAGCGCGGTTCGATGGGCGGCCCACGCTGCTCATTCTCGACGAAGCCTGGATCTTCCTCGATAACCCGCTCTTTGCTGCACGCATCCGCGAGTGGCTGAAGGTGCTCCGCAAGAAGAATGTCGCGGTGATCTTCGCGACGCAGAGCCTCGCCGACATCGCCGGCAGCAGCATCGCACCGGCGGTCATAGAGAGCTGTCCCCAGCGCATATTGCTACCGAACGACCGCGCGGTCGAACCGCAGAGCCGGGCAGCCTATTCGTCTTTCGGGCTCAACGACGCGCAGATCGAGCTCGTCGCGCGCGCGGCGCCCAAGCGCCATTATTACCTCCAGTCGGCGCGCGGCAACCGGCTGTTCGAGCTCGGGCTTGGTCCGATAGCGCTCGCATTTTGCGGCGCGTCCGATCCGGCCGTGCAGGCACGGATCGACGCCCTCCTCGCCGAGTATGGCGAAGCGGATTTCGCGGCTTACTTCCTTCGCGATGCCGGGCTCGACTGGGCCGCCGACCTCCTCGCCGGTTTCCAAGGAAGCAAGACGAGAGACGAACCGAACCCCCAAAGAAGGAGACATGCCATGAAGACGCTTGCCCATATGATGTTGATCGGCGCCGCCGTCCCGGCGCTGCTGCTAACGACGCCGCCCGCCGCGGCAATGCCGGTCTTCGACAGCGCCAACTATCAGCAGAATCTGCTCACCGCCGCACGCACGCTGAAGCAGATCGACCAGCAAATCAGTCAGTTGCAGAACGAGGCGCAGATGCTGTCCAACATGGACAAGAATCTGAAGCGTATCGATTTTCCCGAGATCGAGAAGCTCAAGCACAATCTCGCCCGCGTCGACGGGCTGATGGGGCAGGCCGAGGGGATCGATTTCGGAGTCGACCAGCTCGACGCGCGCATGACTGCTCTGTTCCCGAAGGACTTTGCTGGGATGACTCGGTCGGCGAGCATTGCCCAAGCAAAGGCGCGGCTCGAGGCTGCCATGGCTTCGTATCGGCGCACGCTTGCGGTCCAGTCGCGCATTGCCGCCGATGTGAAGGACGATGCTGCCGTACTCGCCGACATCGCGGCGCGAAGCTCGGGAGCCGAAGGTAGCCTGCAAGCCCAGCAGGCAACCAACCAGCTTCTCGCATTGGCGGCCAAGCAGCAGATGCAGGTCCAGCAGATGATGGCAGCCGCCTACGAGGCCGACATGCTCGACCGTGCACGCGCGGCGCAGAGCGCGGCCGAAGCGCGCGAGCGCACCCGCCGCTTCCTCGGCGACGGCAAGGCTTACACGCCGATCCGCTGATCCAGGCACGAACGGCGCCGGCTGCCCCTCTCTTCGCCCGCCGTTCGCCGCGGGGTCTCGGATGCTCCCCTGAGACCCCGCGGATATGTTCCTCCGCTCTTGAAAGCCCGCCCGATGGACGATCTCAATGTCATCGACCGCTTCATGGAAGCCTTCATCCGCTATATCGACAGCGGTTTCGGACTGCTCGGCGGCGACGTCGCCTTCCTCACCAGCATCCTGATCGGCATCGACATCACGCTGGCCGGACTCTTCTGGGCCATGGGCGGTGAGAATGACGTCATCGCGAAGCTTCTGAAAAAGATTCTCTATGTCGGTGTTTTTGCTTTCATAATCGGCAGCTTCGGTACGCTCGCCGACATTATCTTCCGGTCCTTCGCGGGGCTCGGCATCACCGCAGGCGGCGGCACGATGTCGGCCGAGGATCTGCTCAAGCCGGGCCGACTTGCTGGCACGGGTTTCGAGGCGGCACACCCGCTCATCGACCAGATCAAGGAGCTGCTCGGACCGATCGGCTTTTTTGAAAACTTCCTCGAGATCGTCGTCCTGCTCATCGCGTGGGTGCTGACGATCCTCGCCTTCTTCATCCTCGCGATCCAGCTCTTCATCACGCTGATCGAGTTCAAGCTCACCAGTCTTGCGGGCTTTGCGCTCATGCCGTTCGCCCTGTGGAACCGGACCGCCTTCCTCGCCGAGCGCGTTCTGGGAAGCATCGTGTCGTCGGGCGTCAAGGTGATGGTGCTTGGCGTGATCGTCGGCATCGGCTCGGGCTTTTTTCCCGATTTTCTTTCGGCGATGGCGGGTTCCGAGCCCGACATTGAGGAAGCCATGTCGCTTGCGCTTGGTGCGCTCGCCTTGCTCGGCTTGGGCATTTACGGCCCCGGTATCGCATCGGGCCTGGTCGCGGGCGCGCCGCAGCTCGGGGCGGGCGCCGCAATCGGAACGGTCGCCGCCGCAGCGGGCACGATGGTTATCGCCGGCGGCGCTGGAATGGCCGCGGCGCGTACGGGCGGCGGCGCGGCACTTGGTGCGGTCCGCGCGGGTACGTCGATGGGAAGCGCTGCCTCGACAGCTTACAAGCTGGGCCAGGAGACGTCCGATTCGAGCACGGTCGGTGCCGGCCTCTCGGGCGTCGGAACCGCGATGAAGGGCGCCGCCTCGAACCTGTCGCAGCGCGCCGGCGGCAAGCTCGGACTGGCGGCCGCCGCCGCCGCCGGGCGCGACGCGGCGTGGAACGCCGGCACAACCAAGGCAGAACCATCTTCATCTGCGCCGGCCGCCAGCGCTCGCGCCGACGGTTCACCAGCTGTTTCGTCGACGTCGGCGCCGCGCGATAGCGCTCCGCCCTGGGCCGCCGACATGAAGGCCGATCAGCGCCGCCGGTCTGCGCGGCAAGCTGCCGTCCATGTAATTTCCGACGGGAGCCGCGGCGGAAGCGGCGCGTCGCCCGACATTGCCGAAAAGGAGGATTGAGCAATGCGTTTCAAGCGATCGGTACAGCGTTACGGGCGGACGCCCGAACCCGTTACCCCCTATCAGCGCGCCGCGCAGCAGTGGGACGACCGGATCGGGTCGGCGCGCGTCCAGGCACGAAACTGGCGGATCATGGCGTTCGGCGGGCTTTTCCTTACGACCGGCCTCGCGGGCGGCCTCGTCTGGCAATCGGTGCAAAGCCGCGTGACCCCGTACGTGGTCGAGGTCGACCGGCTCGGCGAGGCCCGGAGCGTCGCGCCCGCCGTCGCCGACTACAACCCGACCGACCCGCAGATCGCCTGGGCGCTCGGTCAGTTTATCCGCAACGTGCGTGGTATATCGCTCGACCCGGTGCTGATGCGCGAGAACTGGCTTGGTGCCTATGATTTCGTCACCGACCGCGGCGAGCTTTTCCTCGACGAATATGCTCGCTCGGCCGACCCGTTTGCGAAGGTCGGAACGCACTCGCTGTCGGTCGAGATCGTCAGCGTGGTCCGTGCGTCGCCGCGATCCTTCCAGGTCAAGTGGCGCGAGAGCCTGTTCGAACGCGGCAGTCTCGTATCGACGTCGCGCTGGACGGCGATCCTGACCGTCGCGGTCAAGCCGCCGCGAACCGCCGAGGTGCTGCGCAAAAATCCGCTCGGGCTCTACGTCGAGGCGATCGACTGGAGCCGGGAATATGAGACCGCCGAGCCGGTGCGAGCTGCGCCCTCTGCCTTGGCAGACGAGGACAGAGCTCCGGATGCCGAGCTTGCCCAAGAGCCGACGCTAGAGCTTCCGCCTTCAACCCCCACTGCTTCGGAAGGGAAACTCCCATGAAGTCGTTTCTTATTTGCCTACTGGCCACCGGGATCGTCGCAGCAACTGATGCCGAGGCCGCAGCGGCTCGCAGCACCGAGCGGATACGCGCGGCGGAAGCGGCCGCGACGAGAGAGCCGCGGCGCGAGGATTATCGCGGCGCGATCCAGTCCTACGCCTATGCCGAGGGCGCAATCTACCGGCTCGTCGGTGCGCCTGGGCATGTGACCGAGATTGCGCTCGAACCTGGCGAGGCACTCCTCGCGGTGGCAGCCGGCGATACGGCGCGCTGGACCGTCGGCGACACAATAAGCGGGGCAGGGGACGCGCAGCGCATCCATGTCATGATCAAGCCGCTCGCGCCTGGTCTGGCTACGAATTTGATCATCACCACCGACCGGCGCGTGTACCATGTTGCGCTCACCAGCACCGCCGCGACGGCGATGGCGGCGATCCGCTGGACGTATCCCGATGACGCGCTGCTGGCGATCAAGCGCGGGGCTTCGACGGTGCATGACCGCGCCACAGGGCGCGGCGTGGTCCACCCCGTAGCGTTCCACTTCGGCTACCGCATCCGCGGCGACCGCGCCCCGTGGCGGCCGCTGCGCGCGTTCGACGATGGCCAGCAGACCTTCATCGAGTTTCCGCCGAGCCTGGCGCAGGGCGAGGCGCCGCCGCTCTTCGTGACCGGCGAAGCGGGCGAGCCCGAACTCGTCAATTACCGCGTCTCCGGCCGCTTCTACATCGTCGACCGTCTCTTTGAGCGCGCCGAGCTGCGACTTGGCGCGAAGCGCCACAAGATCGTCCGTATCGTTCGGACGGGAGGTGAACAGTGATAGCGGGCGACGAAGACGCCGCCGATCGGCCTCTGGAGGACCCGGGGAACGCTCGCGAAGGTGAGTCCAGGCCACCGGCCAAGGTCGATCCCGAAACTCTCGTCCTGCGCGGCGCGCCCCGGCGCGTGGCGCGCTTCCGGCGTGAGATCATCATCGGCGTAGCGGCCGTGGGCGCGCTTGCGATCTCAGCGGTCACCTGGATCGCGCTTGACCCCGTCTCCTTTAAGTTCGCGGCCAGCGGTGACGAGATGTTCGAGAAGAGGCAAGGCAAGCCGCCCGAAGCCCTGACCGGTACGCCCGGTCGTTACGATGAAATCCCGAAGCTCGGGCCGCCGCTCCCGGGCGATCTGGGGCGGCCGATCCTCGAACATCAGCGCAAAATGGAAGGCGAGTATCCGGCTGCGGCCGCGCCCGACGAAAAGGCGGCAGCCGAGGCGGCCGAGCGCGAGCGTCGCCTCGCTGAAGAAGGGGCCGCACGCCAGTCACCGGTCATGATGTCGCTCGGATCGAGCCGCGGAATAAAGCCTGCAGCAGCGCGAACCAGTGACGAGCCGGCCGAGGGCACGCCTGCCTCTGGCGTGTTGGCATCCGCCTCCAAAGCGGACACGGAAGGCAACGCGCACGTCAGCCCGCAACGCATTGCACCCGCCGCATCGCCTTGGCTGCTTAGCAGCGGCAGCGTCATCGCCGCGAGCCTCGTGACCGGTCTGAATAGCGATCTTCCCGGGCTGGTCGTCGCGCAGGTCAGCCAGAACACCTATGACAGCATCACCGGACGGACCTTGCTGATCCCGCAGGGCGCGCGCCTGATCGGGCGCTACAAAAGCGGAACGAGCTACGGACAGAAGCGCGCGTTCGTCGTCTGGCAGCGCATCGTCTGGCCCGACGGCTCTTCGCTCGCGATGGATGATGCGCCGGCCAGCGATCCCTCGGGCTATGCGGGGCTTGCCGACCGCGTCGATACCCACGGGTGGCAGCTGATCAAGGGCGTTGCGCTCTCGACCTTGCTCGGCGTCGGGACCGAGCTCAGCTTCGGCGACGACGAAAGCGAGATCGTACGCGCGATGCGCGAGTCCGCCCAGCAAGGCAGCGGGCGTGCCGGCGACCGGCTCGTTGAAAAGAGCCTCGACATCCAGCCGACCATCGTCGTGCGGCCCGGCTGGCCAGTGCGCGTGATCGTCCATAAGGACCTCGTCCTTGCGCCGTGGCGAGGCTGAGATGCCCGATCTCAAGCTCGCCCGGCTGCCCGACCGCAAACCCGTCAAACTGGCGATCGAAATCATGCCCCACCTTGAACAGGCGCTGGCCGATTACGCCGCGGCTTATGAAGCGGCCTACGGGAAACATGAAAAGCCCGCCGATCTCATTCCCTATATGCTCCACGCCTTTCTCGAGAGCGACAGAGAATTTTCTCGTAAATGGCGGAAATAGCGATGGCACTCTGGCCCACCAAACGAGGATTAAGGACGCGCAGAAAGCAACGGTGGCGGTCGTGACCGGTTGCCCCGAACGCCTTGTCAGGATTAGCACCGTCATCTTCCGCACGGGTCTTTCGCGCACGACTATATACCGCAAGATAGCTGAGGGCACCTTCCCGAGGCAGGTCCAAATCGCGGCTCGCAGCTCAGCCTGGCGAGAGTCTCAACTTGAAGAATGGATCGCGGACCCTCTCGGCTACCGGGGGTGAACTTGGCTGCAGACCTTCTGCAAAATCTTTGCTCCTCTGCTGAACTAAGATCACCGTTTAATAGGCGATTCGAACGGCAAAATGCGTCAGCATCGCCGTGGGGCACGAGCGCTTTGGCGTCGCGAGCGTGAAGAACACATCTCCTTCGTCCCGCTTATGATCAGTTCGTCCCAGCTAATGCCCAATTGATCGAAGAGGTGTTATAAAGGGCGAAATCGGGTCGCAAAAGCCCGCCCAAAGCTTGGTATTCTTGTTGGTATATTGCGATTTTTGACGTTGCCGCGCTATATATTTCAATAAGTTATGGCGTCTATTCGAGTCCTGCTGCCCCTGCCAGGTCGTTCCATATCGTCCCATGACGTCCCCGGCCGGAAAGGCGGGTGGAGTCACTTCCCAAGAGCGGACGTTCCCCGAGGCGAGTTTCCCGACCCGCCCTACTCGCCTAAGCTGGAAAGCAATTCGTCGAGCTGCTCCAGCTGCTCCGGCAATCCGGCCGCCGAACCCTGTAGTGCTTCCTCAAGCGCCTCCCTGGACGGATAGATTTCGTGGAAATTCAGTAGTGTCCTCCCGCCCTGGTCCTCGAAGGTCACGGTCGTGATCGCGCCCTCTTCGCCCTCGTCGTTGGTCCAGACGATGCGCTCGTTCGGCACCACGTCGAGATACTTGCCATAGAAGGCCATGGTGTCCGAACCGCCGGCGCTGAACTCGAGCCGATATTTGCCGCCGGTACGGACGTCCATATCGCACGATACGAGCGAAACGCCGGATAGTGATTTTGGCACCCACCAGCGTTGGAACAGCTCGGGCTGGCTCCACGCCCTGTAAACAATGCTCGGCGGTGCATTGAATGTCCGCGTTACGACGAGTTCGCGATCCCCTCTGCGCTCGACCGACGTGCGGTTCTGCGCACCACCTGCATTGCTAACTTGCCGATCCATCGCTTTCCTCCTGTTTCATTTCGCTGATGATTTCGTCCAATGCTTCGAAGCGGGCCTCGAAGAGCTTGCGGTGCGCCTCGATCCACTCCGCTTCCGCCTCGAGGCCGCGTTTCCCAAGCTTGCAGGTTCTCACCCGTCCGACCTTCTGCGTGACGACGAGCCCCGCCCGCTCCAGAACCTGGACGTGCTTCTTCATGCCGGTCAGCGTCATCTGGAACTTGTCCGCGAGACTGGTGATCGACGCGTCCGCTCGGCCAAGCTGATCGATGATTCCGCGGCGGGTCGCATCGGACAGCGCCGCGAACGAGCGATCGAGGGGAGGGCTTATATACTGAACCATATAGTTCAGTATTTAGCCTGCGCGCGCAGGAAGCGCAAGCGTCCCGAACTTTCCCGCCGTAGACCGGTCATTCGAGGTCATGCACCGCCGCGGCGGCAGCAAAAATCGTCTGCTGCGGGTCAAAAGCGGACCTTGGAGCCACTGAGAACGAATGTCGGCTTTCAGCGCCTGCTCCCCGAAAGCAGTCCGCCCGCTAACGGCCAGGATTGCTTATCGAGCTTTATCTCGAGGCGGTGTTAGGAAGGGCAGGAGGGCCGGCAGCGAGCAACAGCGTGGCCGGCCCAACAATTCTTGTCCGCAATGACTGCTGCGCAGTCAATCGACGACCGCGAAGCCAGGCACCGGTCTCCACTCTCATCGTTGCGGCTGAACCGCGCTGCAGGAGAGATAAACCGGGTTGCCGACGAGCAGCAGCTTGCGCGCGCTGTCGCGAACATTGACCGCAAGCCAGCCGCAGGCCTGCCCCGCGTCCAGCGCCCACGTCAGCCGGGCGTCATCGGAGCCGACCTGCTGGCGCGCCCCGGTTGGCTGGCCGTTCAGGATCAGCTCTGCAAACGCCCCGGCTGCATCGGCGACATGCGCCCCGACGGTGGTGCGACGATGCCCCTGCAATGTTTCTCCCATCGCTGCGCGTTCCCCGTCCGCCATGGCTTCCACCTCGAGGAGGCGTGTGTTCGTCCCCTCGATATCGAGAAACACATTGCCCGCGCGAAGGCCGTCGAGGACCGCGGGCATCGAAAGTGCGCGCGCATGGACGACCGTCCGCGGCCGGCCGATCGGCGCCGGACCGGGCGGCGGATTGCCGGGCGCCACGTCCGGATTATGGTTGTCGCTGGCGGCGATGCCGGTCAGGCGGTGGCCTTCGCCCAGTCGCGCATACCAGAAGCCGAGCCCGGCAAAAGGCCCCTCGGTCATCGTGCCGTTGATCGCCTCAATCGCCGTGACGGCGCGATAATCGGTGCCCTGCCAGGTCCAGCCGCAGCCCATGCATTGCTCGCCCGAAGGCAAGGCGGGATGGTTGATCGACAGGATAGCGCCCGCCGCCGCCACATCGCGCTGCAACGCACGGATATCGGGGCGGCCCGGCATCCCGACGCGGAAATCGACGAAGCGGGTGGGGCCGAAGATATTGGCGTGGCCGCCGAACGTCGTCACCTCGATCCCCGGGATCAGCAGCATCGTGTCGAAATAGGGTTGGAGTTCGCGAAGTTCTCCGAAATGCGCGGTCGTATTGTGGTCGGTGACCGCAATGAAATCGAGCCCTGTCTCGGCCGCTGCAGCAACGGTGCGGAAGAGCGGGCACGGCACCTTCCGGCCACCGCGGCTCTGGCAGCTCCCGTCGCTGTGCGCATCGTGCATGTGGAGGTCGCCGCGATACCAGCCCGGTCCGGCCTTGAGCGGCGGATCGGCGATCGCGGCGGTGGCGCGTCGTTCCCCGGCGCGATCGAAGAAGATCTGGACCGAATAGGGTGCCCGGCTGTCCGCCCTGGCATTGGGAACCCCCAGCATGACGCGCCAGCGCCCGGCGGGCAACGCACCCGCCAGGTAACCCGGAGTCGCATCGCTTGGCGCGATCGTGAAGCGGTCGCGCGAGCCGCCGCTCCAGCCGCGAAAGCGCGCCGGATCCCACACGCCCATGTCGACGACGGTCTTGTTCGACTTGTCGTAGCTGAGCGTCACCGTGATCCGTTCGGTCCCTTCGGGCACGTCGAACGGCACCTCCCGATAGGTCTGATGCTCGACCCCGGTGATCTCGCCGGTGACCATGACATCGGGAGGCGTCTGTTCGATGGCCGCCACGGGGGCGGCCATCGCCAGAGCCGCGGCGAACAGGATCGCGCGGTGCAGCATCAGAAGCGGAAGTCGACGGCGAAGCGGACGTTGCGGCCGACGATCGGGCGACCGATGAACAAGAGGTCGTTCGCCTGGCCGCTGGTGAGTTCGCCCGCGCGCGGATTGCCCTCGGTGAGACCGATCTCGTTGGTCAGATTGTCGCCATAGGCCCAGAGGGTGATCTGGTCGGTCAGGTGGAACCGGACGCTGGCGTTGAGAACGGTGTACGCCGGCAGCTTCGATATATTCGCCGCGTCGGCAAAGCGCTTCGTATAATGCTCGACATCGACCTGCGCCCGCAGTCGGTCGCCGAGCAGGGTCACCGCCGGCGTCGCGCGCAGCGCGATCTTGGGGACGCGGATCAGCTGATTGCCCGTATAATCGCGCGGTACCAGCGTCGGTTGTCCGTTCACCGTGGCGAGCTCGTCATAGCGCAGGTTGCGGAAGGTCGGGTCCTGCCAGGTCGCGTTGAGGGTGAAGTCGAACCAGGACACCGGCCGCACGGTCCCCTCGAACTCCACGCCGTAAGCGCGCGTGTCGGTATAGACGGTCTGCGACACATAGCCGTTGGTGACCGGGTCGAACCTTGTGTTGCCGATCCCGTAGGAATTGAAGTCGGTCAGGAAGCCGGTGAGGTAGACGCTGGCGACGCGCGACTGATATTTGACGCCCGCTTCCCACAGGTCGATGCCCTGCGTCCGCGGAACCGCGGTCGCACTGGTGATGAAGCTGCCGACGCTCGGCAGGCGGAAGGCCGAGGTATAGCGTGCGAAGACTCCGGCGCGCGGCGCGAACTGCCAGTCGGCGCCGATCGTGTAGCCGACCTTGTCGAACTTTCGATCGAACGGCGTGAAGATGCCGTTTCCGGTCAGCACATTGTTGTCGGCGAGCGTCGCCGCATTGCCGAGATTGACGGTCTTGCTGCCCTCCTGCGCGCCGCGCGTCTTGACCGTTTCCCAGCGGACGCCGGCGTCGATGCGCAGTCCGGGCATCACCTGCCATTCGTCCGCGGCATAAAGCGCGAAACTGTCCTGCGTGCCGCTGCCATTGGCGAATTCGGAACCATAGCGGACGACGCCATTCTCGGTCGCCGCCCCGACGACTTGCCCCGCGCCGTTCAGCGCGACGAGGTCGAGAAGGCGCGAATTGTCCGATACGTCCTGCAGCGTCGAGGCCGAATAGCGACGGAAGGTCTCTTCGATCCGGGCGTAGTAGAAGCCGACCGAAAAATCATGCGTCATCCCGCCGATGTCGAAGCTGTGGGCAAGGCGAAGGTCGTTGAGGAATTCGCTCTCGTCGACGGTGACCGGCCGCGCGGCGTTGATGAAGACATCGCCATTGCCGTTCTGGCCGGTGACGTCGAACGCCTCGCCGGTGTCGCTGTAGCGCAGCTGGACGCTGGCCGCGCCGGGGAAGGCGGCGAGGAGCGACGTGCGGTTCTGGTTGAGAAAGGCGGTCGCGGTGCTGATCGAGGCGGGATATACGCCGTTACGCACCGTCAGCGAATCGCGGTAGCGCGCCCGGTTGCTGAGCTTCCAGCCCGGCGCGAACTCCCACTCGGCGAGCAGGCTGAACTGGTCGAGATTGACATCGGTGCCATCGGCATTGTCGAACTGGACCGGCCCATTGGCGTCGCGCAGCGTGAGGAATGCGGTCGCCCGGCTCGCCGTCGTTCCATAATGCGGGTCGAAGCCCGGCAGGCCGACGATATTGCCCTTGCGGTCCTTGGTGAGCGGGATGCCGGTGTAGAAGATGGTGCTGTCGTCGATCCGCTTGTAACCGAGCGTGATCCGGCCATCGCCGAAATCATAGTTGAGGTCGGCGCGGATCTGTCCGCCCTGATTGCCCGCGAAGCCGGGGTCGCGGACGCCGTCTTCCTTGCGATAATAGCCGCCGACGCCAAAGCTCCATCCGTTGCCGAGCGGTGCCCCGACCCAGCCGTCGAACCGGAAGAGGTCGGCGGTGGGGCCATAGAGGATGCGCGCGACACCCGTCAGCTCGTCCTTGGCCTGACGCGTGATGAAATTGACCGCGCCGCCGGGGGCGTTCGAATAGAAGATCGACGACGGGCCGCCGCGCACCACCTCGACGCGCTCGATCGATTCGTCGATACGGAAGGCCTGGTCGGCATTCAGATAGCCGAGCGACGGATCATGCTGCACCGGCAGACCGTTCTCGAGCAAGGTGATCGATCCGAACCCGTCGACCGGAATGCCGCGGGCGCGGACGTTGCCGCTGCCTTCGCCGCCCGATGCCTCGACCCAGAAACCGGGAACCGACTTCAGCGCTTCGGTGACGCTCGACGGTGCGCGCGAGCGCAGCGTATCATTGTCAATCGAGGTGATTGCATAGCTGGTTTCGATCCGCGTGCGCTCTCCGGCGCCAGCGCGGCCGGTCACGATGATTTCGTCGCCCTGCGCTTCGGCGCTTGCAGATGTGCCGTCGGTATCGGATTGCGCCATTGCAACGCTGCTTGTGCTCGCAAAAAGGACAAATAAGCTGGCGGAGGCAAGACCTCTGATCGTCATTCTCAAACCCCTGGATTGGATGCCGCCGATTGCGGTTGGGGAGTCCGCTAGGCCGGCAGCGTTGCGGTTCGATGGCCGCGACGGGACGCTACGATGACAGTCACGCTGCGTTGTTGTGACACCGGTTTCTCGTCTCTGGCGTTGCGGCGAGCTGCTGGGTGCGTCACGACTTCGACGCGGTGCGGGCGCGGTCCGAGGCCAGGTGATGGCGGATTAATCGGGAGGCGGCCATTCGGGCCACCCGCGAATGGTGGCTTTGCAAGGCTTGGTCCTAAAAGCGGTCAGGCCGCAACCGGCCAAAACAAGATGTTTCCGGTGCCCTTGGCTTGGGCTGACCAGTAGCGTGCCCTGACGCTGGCGAACAGTGCGCGGCCCGGCTCTACCACCTAGGCTTCAACGCCGCGCCGCAGGAGAAGAGCGCCAAGAATAGCGCGGCGATGGCCGCCATGGAGAAAGACGGCAGCGAGCGGGGCTTCGCCAATGTAGGAGGAGCCGCTATCAGTTCGTAGCCGGATATCGGTGCCTGCACTGATGGGGATGGTGCATGGGCTATGGCCGCCTTTCCCGAGCGGTCGGGCGCCGAATTGCGGGACCGCCTTCCGTCGGTCCGCCCCGCCTCAGCCGCGGTTCGCGGGTGCGACAAGGCGGGCGTGGCAACCGTCGCCAGCCGCTCCAGCTCGGCGCGGGTCCGGGCATCGGCTGTCCAGTCGCCGCGATCGATGGCGTCGAGCATGGTGCGGACAAGCTTGTCGCGCGCGGCGGGATTATGCTCGGCGAAAAAGCGGTCCATGCCCAGCTTGTAACGATCGCGCAGATAGACGTCGCGTACAGCCTCCCAGTCGCGGTCGGTCACCAGTTCGGGGCGCATCTGCTCCCACAGCGACAGCGAGTCGGTGAGGTCGGCCATGTAGCGCGCGCCATTATAGCCGCTCGACTGCATCGCCTTGATCCACGCGGGATTGAGATAGCGGCTGTCGCGCTCGCGGCCATAAAAGCGATCGAGCGTTTCGATCCGGGGCTGGCCGGGCGTCTGCTCATTGGCGATATAGGCATCGATCATGCGTCCGCTGGTCTCGCGCACCGCCATCGACAGGCCGCCCAGATAGGCGGCGGGCATCGGCGTATCGAGCAGGCCATAGGCGCTCGAGGTGCGGCTGAAGACGGCGGCATCGACGCTATGAAGATTGGCGGTAAAGGCGGTGCCGTCGGGCTCGCCTTCGTCCGCGTCGCCATAGGCGTGGCCGATGCGGGCCTGGTAGAGCCGGTTCAGTTCCTGCTTGCTCCAGCCTTCGCGACTGGCGAACTGCGTCGACGGCGAATAGGCGCCGGGCGCGGTGGAAAATATGCGGCGCAGTGCGCGCTTTTCGGCCTGCTGTCGCGCTATGCCTTGCGCCTCCAGCGCGGCGATACGGGCGCGGGTTTCGGCACGGACGGGATTGTCGGGCTCGTCGGCCGCGGCCGCCAGCCTCACCGCCTTTGCGATCAGCGAGAGCTTCTCGCCGAAATGATCGCGATAGGTGCCCGAGGTCGTGACCAGCACATCAACGCGCGCGCGGCCGAGCGATGCGCGATCGGTCAGCGCGACATCGACGACCTTGCCGCGCGCGTCGCGAACCGGACGGACGCCGAGCAGGTGGAATATCTGCGCTTCGTTCGTCCCGCCATTTTGCGCGGTTTCGTTCGACCAGAGGACGAAGGCGACGTTGCGCGGTGGTCGGCCGTGCCTCGTGCGATAGTCGGAGAGCAGTTCGTCCGCCAGCTTGACGCCCGTTTGCCACGCCTCTTCGGTCGGCACTGCGCGGACGTCGAGCGTATAGGGATTGCGCCCGGCGGGCAGTGCGTCGGGGTTGCGGATGGCGTCGCGCATCGGTCCGGGCGGCACATAGGCGCCCCCCAGCGCTGCGATGACCGCGTCCATTTCGCGCGGCGCGCTTGCGATCCGCGCGGCATAGTCGCGGGCCCGCGCGGCCGTAGCCGGATCGAGCGCGCCAGCTTGCCCGGCGATGGCGCGGCCGACATCGTCCAGATCGGGCGGTGCTGTTCCAACGCCGAGCATCGCCTGAACCATCCTCGCCTGTATGTCGTCGGGCGGCGCCTGCCCGAGGATATGGCCGCCGAGCGGAATGGGTGCGGCTTCGGTCTCGGCGATATAGGAAAGGAGCGCGTGCCGAAGCCGTTCGAACGGCGTGGTTGCCGGGTCGAGGCCCAATGCCGCGCCGAGACCCGCTGTGAGCACGGCGGCGCGCAGCGTGGCCGGATCGACCGGCCCGGCGTCCAGCAGCGAGCGGATGGTCGCGAGGTGCGGAGGCAGGCCGGCGCGCGCGAACTCGGGCATGAAGCCGATCGTTACCGCCTGCGTCCGCCGCTTGTTGCCGACCCCGCCATTGGCCTGGAGGGGCAGCGGCTGGATATGCGGCAACGCGTCGATCAGCAGCCCGACCGGATCGGCCGCTGCGGGTCCTTCCTGCTTTCCGGGCATCAGCGACAATTGGGTGAAGAGCGGCACGAAGGCGTCGGTCCGTCCCTCGTGTTGCATCCAGAGGTAGAAGGCGAGATATTGATGATGCGGCGGCAGCGCACCGATTTCCGCGAGCGCCTTGCCGCCGGTTTGGGGACCCCAGAGCGGATGGGCGGCAAGCGTGATCTTGCCGAAATGAAGGGCGGGAATCACCAATTGTCCGTCGATCACCATGACATCTCCCGGCGGCGGACCCCAGATCCGTTCGACATCCTGCCGGAGGGTTTCGGGCAGGGTCGCATACCAGCTGCGGTAGTTTGCGAGCGGGATGACGATCGCGCCTTGCGCGATGCGATTGCGTAGCCCTGCAACGTCGGTCGCCGCGACATTGGTAGCCTCGTCCGCCAGCCGCCGGGCGAGCTCGGCACGATCGGGAATCCGCCCCGTTCCTGTATCATAGCCCTCTGCCTTCAGGCGATGGAGCAATGCGACCATGCTGCCCTGCGCATCCATATAGGAATCGGGATCGCTGCCGACGTCGGCCTTGCCCGGTTCTTCATTATGATAGCTGATGACGACGTGCTTCTCTGCGTTGGGCAGGCGGCGGAGCCGTGCCCACGCCATCGCGCGCGCAACGCGCCAGTCGATCTGCTGCACGATGGGTTCGTAGCGGGCCGTGCCGTCGGGCGCGCGTTCGCGCGCCGCGACAACCATCGGTTCGACGATGCCGTCGAGCTCGCTCATCGCGAGTTCGCCGGTCGAGGCCGGAGCGAAGCCGCCGAGGCTCTTCGCCCAGGCTTCGGCATCGCGGCGATAGTCGGTCGCACACATGAGCGGCGGCACGCCCAGCCGCTCGGCCTCGGCGACGCCGGCGTCGGCCGACGCATAATCGATCCGGTTCGCGCAGAGGATCAGCGCGTCGAGCCGGGTATCGCCAAGGAGCGATGACGCGAGATCGCCGCCGCCCTCGCGCCAGATCGGCATCGGCAGCCCCCCCTGCCGTTCGATCTCGTGGATCAGCGCGCTCACCATCCGCGCATTGTCGGCGAGCACGAGGCTGCGATAGAAGATGAGCCCGATCCTGGGGCGGTTCGCACCGTTCGGAAGCCGCGCAGTCTCCCAGTCGAGATAGGTCTGCGGCGCGGCGAAGGGCGCGGGCGCTTCGGGATGCCAGAGCGCCAGCGGCGGATATTCGACCGGCGGCGGAACGGCGACGCGGCGTTCGAGCAGCCGCACGGCGGCGTAGGCGAACAGCCCCGCATAATTATCTTCGGTCGCATTGTTCCAATAGCGCGCGACGTCGGGATGGAGCGCCGGGTCGATATTGCCCGCGATCGGCGTACCCGATCCGACAACGAGTATCTTTGTGCGGCGCTTGGCGGCCTCGATCTGCGCGGTGAAATTGAGCAGCCGCGGCCCGGGGGCATCGAGCAGCACGAGGTCGTAGCGCCCGAGATCGACGCCCTCGATGCTGGGCAGCAGGCCGCCGCCGAGGCCGAAGAAATCGACCGATACCTGGTCTTCAATGCGCTTCGCCCCGCCCCTCGCGATGGTCGGCATTTCGGCGATGTGGATCGATACGAAGGCGATGCGCGGCTTGGCTTCTTCGGCCTCCACCGGCAAGATGGTCGCAAGGAGGAGCAGAAGCAGGGCGACGGCGCGCAGGATCATGGCGCGTCCTTGGCGGCCGCCTCCGCTTCGGGGACGTAGACGACCTTGCCGCCGGGCAGGCGATAGGCGACACCGAGCCGGTCGCCGTTGCCGCTGAGCTTGCGATCGCTCACCTTCTCGACGCGGATCTGCTTGCCGTCCTTGCGCACGATTTCCATCCGCCCCTGCGCGTCGGTGCGTGTCATTGTCCAGCTGCTGTCGGGATCGAGCAGCGACGGGGCGCCCGTCATCGAATAGAGCGCGACGACCATCGCGACGATGAAGGCGAGGCTGATGTCGAACAGATTGGCGACGCCCGACAAGGGGTCTTCCTGCCAGCTCTCTTCGTCGCGGCGGCGGGCGAATCGGACGGGACGGCGGCGGCTCATGCTTCCTCGCGCCGCAGTGCGCGTTCGGCATGGAAGCGCACGGCATCGAGATCGGCGCGCGCCCAGCCTTCGCGGACCATTGCGACCAGATAGGCGACGACGCCGACCGCGAGCCCGACGACGGTGCTCGAAAAGGCGATGACCATGTTCGACGCGAGGACCTGGAGGTCCCCGCGCGCCAGCCCCGAGAGCGCCGTCGCCATTGGGATCAGCGTGCCCATCAGCCCCAGCGATGGCCCGACGCGGATCGCGAAGCGTACCGAATTGAGCGAGCGCGCCGCGTCGCTTTCGGCGCGCGCGACGACTTCCTCGGCGGCGAGTTCGTCGTCATGGGCGTTGCCGGTCAGCGCCGCGTCGATCGCCGCGCGATAGCGGTCGCGCGCCGGACGCCGGCCCCGCGCGCGTCCCGCGAAGCTGCGCAGGAACAGCCCCACGGCGACCATCGTCCAGATGACGACCCCGATCAGGCCGACGACCACCGGCACGAACAAAAGGTCGGCGATCGCGCCGAGCGCTTCCTTGGCCCACATCGCTCAAAGGCTCCTGACATAGCGGAGATAGGCGGTGCGTCCGGGCATCCAGTAATCGGCCTTTTCATAATAGGTGATGTCGAAGGCGTTGGCGATTTCGAGGCGGAAGCCATCCTTCGCCGTCGGCTGCCAGCGCATGCTGAGATCGACGGCGGTGAAGCGGTCGAGCGTGAAAACGCCGCCCGCCCCGCTTGTGAAAATCCGCCCTTGGCTGTTGTCGGTGTCGACCCGGTCGCCGTTGAAACGCATCGTGACGGTGCCGAACAGCGTCCGGCCATTGGACAGAGTCAGCGATCCGGTGGCTTTCCAGTCGGCGACATTGCGGATCGGGCTGATCATGCCGCCGGTGACATCCTCGGCTTTCAGGATGTGCGTGACGCTGCCGATCAGCGTGACACGGTCGGGGGGCCATCCCAGCATTCCGCCGGCGTCGAGCGCGAACTGCCCCTCGACGCCCTCGATGCGCGACCGGTTGGCGTTGATGTAGCTCGTCTCGCGCAGCGTCGGCGTGTCGGAGAGGATTTCGGTCGTGATCCGGTTCCTGGTGCGCGACCGGAAATAGGTGAGGTCGGCGGTCAGCGCGCCGCGTCCAAAGCCGATTCCGGCGTCCCAGCTGGTGTTGCGCTCGGGCTGGAGGTCGGGATTGCCGTAGGTTACGCGGCGCTGGATGCCGGCGAATTCCTCATTTTCTCCCGCGAGCTCGCTGCCCTGCGGCGGCACGAACGCCCGCCCGATCGTGCCGTGCAGGCGAAAGCCCCCGCCCAGCTTCAGGACCGCGCCGCCGCGTGGGTTGAACACGCCGAAATCGGCGGTGCCGGGCGTGAAATTGCTTTTGTAGGGCGTCGCATAGGTCTGGACCTTGATCCAGTCGTAGCGCCCGCCCGTCGTCAGGATCAGCCGCTGATCCCACAGGCCGAGCCCCGCCTCGGCGAACAGGGCGCGGGTTTCGCGGCTTTCGTTGGGAGAAAAGGGTGCCTTGCGCGTACCGTTGGCTAGGAAGGATCGGCGCGTCGCCTCGACCCGCTGCCAGTCGGCGCCATAGGTGAGGCGCAGCGCCGGGCGGATTTGCCAACTGTCCTGGAGCTGTCCGCCCCGATATTCGGTGCGCGTGTTGCTCGACACAAAACGGGCGGCGGAGAGCGGTACGGTATAATAGTCGTAATTCTCGCGCGAGGCATATCCGACGATCCGGATCGCATGGTCGCGGGGGGACAGCTCCAGCCGGATGTCGCCGCTGACCCGGTCGGTCTGGTTGCCCGAAGGCGTCTTCGGACTATAGGATTGCGGACCGGGGGCATCATTGTCGAGGCTCGCGAAATCGACGCTCGTATCGAGGCGCGCAATGGGCGACAGGTTGCTGCCGACCCGGAAACGCCCCGATCCGCGCTGCGAAGCGCTGTTGAACTGCGCCCGGCCGTTGCCGAGGCGGAAGTCGCCATCCTGATTGACGTAGCCGAGATCGAGATCGAAATCGATGCCGTCGACCAGGTCGCCGCCCAGCGTCGCGCCCGCCCGCACCGTTGAGAAGGATCCGCCGCCGATGGTGAACCGGCCTTCGAGCGGACCCAACGATTGCCTGGTGATGATGTTCACCACACCGCCGACCGCCGACGCGCCATAGAGCGCGGAGGCGGGGCCTTTGAGCACTTCGATGCGCGAAATGCTCTCGGGCGCGATCGTGGTGAAGCTGGTCGAACCGGATGGGCGACCGTCGACGAGCACCAGCACCTGCGGGTTGATCGTGAACTCGAAATTGGGACGCAGCCCGCGCAAGCCGATCCCGCCGAGCCCGTTCGGATATTGAATGACATCGACGCTCGCCGTCTTCTTGAGCTGGTCGAGAAAGGTCGTGCCGACGGTATCGGCGAGTTGCGCGTTGTTTACCACTTCGATCGAAGAGGCGACATTGTCGCGCCATTCCGCTGTCCGGCTCGCGGTGACGACGATATCCGAAGCTGGAGAGGTCTGGTTGGCGATAGGGGGCTGGGCATAAGCGGCGCCGGGGAAAACCATTGCAGCCGCAGCGCAAAGGCGCGCGGCATCGAAAGCTGAACTCAAAACGACCCCCAAATTTGCTGATTCGAGATACGAGATAACATATCATTTCTATTTGGCAAATCGCTATTGCGATCCGGAAGAAGAACTGCCTTGGGGGGGTGCCGAGGCCAGCCGCCCTCTGCTCGTCCCGACCCGATCTCGACGCGGCTTGTCGGACGGCGGCTTTGCCGGTGTCCGGTTTTCAAGATTTCTGTCCAGAAGCGGACCGTCTCCTGTCGGCCAATTCCTGTCATTGAGATCACCGCAGAGCATCCATCGTCGCGCCGATTCGATGGTTACGCAGCCCGACGGGTGGTGGATGAAGTAAGCAGGAGTTGGCGCCAATGACAGAATTTGTCTCAATTCATCCCGAAAAATATGTTATTGATCGATAATGGACCAAAGGGTCCCAATTGACCCCACTACAGCCCAGAAATTGTAGGGTAACTTTGTTGGTATTTCACATCTTTTTCGAGTAATTTTTTAAATAAATCAGTGCGTTATGGCAAGGTCTTGTGTCCTACTGCCCCTGCCAGGTCGCCATCAAGAGGCCACGTCCTCGCCCGCGCCTCTGCGCGGGCTTACAAGTCCGGGACGGCCCGGCAGCCTTTGAAGGAGGCTGTCATGGCCTGGATCTATCTCGCAATTGCCGGTGTGCTCGAAATCGTTTGGGCCTTTTCGATGAAGCAATCGGAAGGCTTTTCCAAGCTTGGCCCGTCGCTGGTCACGCTCGTCGCGATGACCGCGAGCTTCGCGCTTCTTTCCCTGTCGATGAAATCGCTGCCGCTCGGCACCGCCTATACGATCTGGACGGGGATCGGAGCGGTTGGCGCGTTCCTGGTCGGCATCGTCGTCCTCGGCGAACAGGCGAACGCGATGCGCATCACCGCCGCGCTGCTGATCGTCGGCGGGCTGGTGCTGATGAAAATCTCGTCGCCGGCCTGATCGGCGCGCCGCTCGCCCTGTCAGATCAGGATATGGCAGACATCGGGCCGCGGGCGGACGACGCCGTGCGTCAGGCGCGCGAGCGCCCCCTCGTCGACACGGGCAGCATCGGCGAGTTCGACCCGGACGCGACCATGCAGCGCGTGGACGGTGCTGACATTGGCGTCGCCGCCGAGCGCGCCGATAACTTCCGCCGGAAGCCCCGAGGCGTCGGCGCTGCCAGCCACCACCGGGGTGAGCGTCGCAGCCGCCGCAGCACCGCTCCACGCCAAGGCGCCGCGGATTTCCTCGGCGACCAGATCGGCGATCGGCCCGAGCACGACCTGCGCGGCCTTTTCCGACGGGCGGATGATCCCGCGCGCGCCGAGCGCGGAGAGCGCCGCATCGTCGATCGCCTGCTGGTCGGCGACGATCAGGCGCAAGCGGGTGGTACAGGCATCGACGCTGACCAGATTGGCCGCGCCGCCCAGCGCCGCGACAAAGGCTTCGCCGCGCCCGCTGCCTGCCGATTGGATCGCGGCTTCGGCGACCGCACCCTTTTCGCGCCCCGGCGTCGCGAGGTCGAACCGGCGGATGAAGAAGCGGAACAGGCCGTAATAGAGTGCGGCATAAGCGGCGCCGATCGGCAGCAGCATCCACGGCCGCGTCGCGAGGCTGAAGTTCAGCACATAGTCGAACAGCCCCGCCGAAAAACCGAACCCCAGCTTGACGCCTAGCGCATTCATCAGCGCCATCGAGACGCCGGTGAGCAGCGCGTGGATCGCGTAAAGCAGCGGCGCGACGAACATGAAGGTGAACTCGATGGGTTCGGTCACGCCGGTCAGGAAGCTGGTGAAAGCCAGGCTGAAGAGCATGCCGCCGACCGCCTTGCGCCGTTCGGGCCGCGCCTCGTGATACATGGCGAGACACGCGGCGGGCAGGCCGAACATCATCACCGGGAAAAAGCCCGACATGAACGCGCCCGCGTTGGGATCGCCCGCAAAGAAGCGCCGCAGGTCGCCCGTCGCGCCCCCGAAATCGCCGACGACGAACCAGGCGGCGTTGTTGATGATGTGGTGCAGCCCGGTGACGATCAGCAGCCGGTTGAGCACGCCATAGACGAAGAGGCCAGCGCCGCCGCTCTCGACCACCGTGCGGCTCGCGCTATCGATCGCGCCGCTGATATGCGCATAGCCATAGCCGAGCACGGCCGCGAGGAGCAGGCCCGCGACGCCGCTGGCGATCGGCACGAAACGCCGGCCGCCGAAGAAAGCGAGATATTCGGGGAGCGCAATCGTCGCGAAACGGTTGTAGAAATTGCCGCCGATCAACCCCGACAAAATGCCTATCGGCACTTCGAGCTTGTCGATCTGGGTCAATGCCCAGTTCTTTCCCGCTAGCGCCGCCGCCGCCTCGGGCAATCCAGTAGCAATATCGGGCGGCGCGGTCAGGAAGGTCTGCGCGCCGGTGGTGGTGACGAGATAGCAGACCACGCCCGCAAGCGCGGCGGCGCCATTGCCGTCGCGCGCAAAGCCGACCGCGACGCCGATCGCGAACAATATGCCGAGGTTCTCGAAGATCGCCGCACCGGCGGCGGTGATGAAGGCGATGTCGAGCAGGTCGGGCTGGCCGATGCGCAGCAGCAGACCGGCGATCGGCAGCACCGCGATCGGCAACATCAGCGCACGGCCGAGCGGCTGGAGCGCTTCGAGCATCTTTTTCATCGACGTGTCTCCTCGAATGCGCGGGCGAGCGCGCGAACCTCGGCCGCCGATTTGCATTGCAGCGCGAGCTCGGCATGCGCGCGCGTTTCGACCATGGTCAGGCCGCGCACGATCTGCTTCGCCTCGGCGACGAAGCCCGGGACGGCCGACAATTCGGTGGCGCCGAGCCCGACAAGGATCGGCAGCGCCGCGGGATCGGAGGCGAGCCCGCCGCACACCCCGACCCAGCGCCCGCGCGCGGTGGCGAGGCGGCAGGTTTCGCCGATCATGCGCAGGACGGCGGGGTGCATCGCATCGACCCCGGCGGCGACCGCGGGATTGCCGCGATCCATCGCCAGCACATATTGGGTGAGGTCGTTGGTGCCGATCGACAGGAAATCGGCCTCGACCGCGAGCAGGTCGGCGGTCATCGCCGCCGCCGGGGTCTCGACCATCACGCCGACCTCGACCGGGGTCGCAATCCCCATCTCGCCGCGCAGCCGGTCGACGAGCGCGCGCACGTGCCGCAGTTCGTCGATGTTCGCGACCATCGGGATCATGATCTTGCACTGGCCGGCGGGCTGGACCCGCAGGATCGCGCGGACCTGCGTTTCGAGCAGCGCGGGGTGCGCGAGTGCGACGCGGATGCCGCGCTGGCCGAGCGCCGGATTTTCCTCATGCGCGATGGGGATATAAGCGGCGGGCTTGTCGCCGCCGATGTCGAGCAGGCGGATGATGACGGGCTGGCCCGCCAGCGCGTCGGCGATCGCCTGATAGGCAGCGTGCTGTTCGTCCTCCGACGGCGCGGTGTCGCGGCCCAAGAACAGGAATTCGCTGCGGACGAGCCCCGATCCCTCGGCGCCTTGCGTGGCAGCGAGCGCGGCATCCTCGGCGCTGCCGAGATTGGCGAAGATTTCGATGCGCGTGCCATCGGCGGTCTGGCATGCATCCTTCGCCGCCGCCTTCGCCGCTTCGCGTCGCGCGTCGCGCTTCGCCAGCCGCGCCGTGAAGGCTTCGGCATCGGCGGGCGAGGGGGCGGCGGTGACATGCCCCATCTCGGCATCGAGCAGCAACGGCGTTCCGTCCTCGACCGCATCGAGCGCATCGCCCATCGCGACAAGCGCGGGAAGCCCCATGCCCGCGCAAAGGATCGCGACATGCGACGTCGGACCACCGCGCGCGAGGCAGATGCCCGCGGGTTTCGCCGCCGCGAGCACCACGAGCTGCGACGGCAACAAATCGTCGGTGACCACAATCGCGCCTGCGGAAACCGCATCGGCATCGACCGGCGTGCCGGTCAGCGTCGACAGCAATTGGCGCTCGATATCGACGAGATCGTCGATGCGTTCGATCAGATGCGCGTTGCCCGTCGCGCGGATCGCGTCGATCTGGTCGTGGATCGCGCCGCGCCAGGCAAATCCGGCGCTGCGTCCTTCCACGATACGCTTCTCTGCACCTGCGAGCAGTTCGGGGTCGTCGATCAACGCGAGATGCGCCTGCATCACCGCCGCGACGTTGCCGTCCGCGCTGTCCGCACGCGCCGCGATCCGGCCGCGAACGTCACTCCGCGCGGCGAGCAGGGCGGTGCGTTCTTCGACTGCGCCAATGCCCTCGCGCGCGACCGCGATTTCGGCTTGGCGGAGCCGCGCCGCCGGCCCCATGGCGAGCCCGGGGGACGCGATTACGCCGCCAATTTGTCCCGCGCGCAGCACTTGCGCCTCGATTGCCGTGGCGGGCGCCGTGGCCGGCGCGCCTTCGCCCATGTCGGTTCCGAGCAGCGCGACAATCGCCGCGAGCGCCGCCTCGGCATCGTCGCCGCGCGCCTGCACGGCGACGTTGTCGCCAAGGCGGGTGCCGAGCGCGAGCAGCGCGACGGTGCTGCGCGCATCGCCGCGCTTGTCGCCGTTCAGCAGATGGACTTCGGCCTCGAAGCCGCGTGCGGTTTCGCCGATCCGCGCCGCCGGGCGGGCATGGATGCCGTGGGGCAGCGACAGCGTCACCACCTGCTCGATCACCGTGCCGTCGTCCGACCGGCGCCGCGCCTTGCCCTGCACCGGGACCAATGTCATCAGCGCCTCGCACGCCCCGATCGTGCAATCGATCGTGCGGCGGCTGATCGCGAAGGCTTCGGCGTTGGTGACGATGACCGGGGTAATCAGGCTCGTCGCGGCGAGCGCCACCGCGTCGAGGTCGAAACGGATCAGCGGATCGCCGCGCGATACCTTCTCGCCGATCGCGACGAGCGCGGTGAAGCCTTCGCCCTTCAGCATCACGGTGTCGAGCCCGATATGGATCAGCACCTCGGCGCCCTCGGCGCTGCGCAGCGAAATCGCATGGCCCGCG
Source organism: Sphingopyxis sp. (assembly GCF_036675685.1). Taxonomy (GTDB): domain Bacteria; phylum Pseudomonadota; class Alphaproteobacteria; order Sphingomonadales; family Sphingomonadaceae; genus Sphingopyxis. The sequence goes on along the minus strand of NZ_JAKFEM010000011.1, from coordinate 75,735 downwards.
TCGTGGAGCGTCACCACCTCGCCGTCGAACGGGGCGAAGATCGTGTCGCCGAGCGGCTGGATCGCGACGCCGTCGCCCATCATCCGCTGGGCAAAGACCGGGTCGGGAACGCTGTCGAGTGCCGAGACCCAACCCCTGAGCGGAGAGGTGATAATCAGGCTCATCGGTCTATTCCCCAAAACTTCCGCCGCTTGTTGTCATGCGGCTTGTGTATCATTGTGCGGCTTGGGCAAGATCCGCCGCGGTTTGCGGGACGATCCGTCCGCCGATCCACGTCGCGCGCGGCGACAGCGCGGCGTCGAGCCAGACCCAGTCGGCGCGGTGGCCGGGGGCGATTGCCCCGATGCTGTCCTGCAACGACAGGAAGGCGGCAGGAGTCGCGCTGGCCATCGCCGACACGTCGGTCACGGACAGGCCCGTCACCTCGACCGTCTTGCGCAGCGCCGACGCCATGTCGAGATGGGTGCCGGCAAGCGTGCCGTCCTCGAAAATGCAGACGCCGTCCTTCACCGCGATGCGCTTGCCCTGCAGGGTGAATTCGCTGACGTCGGTGCCAACGCTGGGCATCGCATCGGTGACCAGCATGATGCGGTCCTTGCCCTTTGCCTTGACTGCGAGTCGCACGACCGCGGGATGGAGGTGGACGTCGTCGACGATCAGCCCGCAATAGCTATCCGAATCAAACGCCGCGCCGACCGCGCCCGGCTCGCGATGATGCAGCGGCGACATCGCGTTGAACAAATGGGTGAAGCCGGTGAGCCCCGCGCCGATTGCGCGCTGTGCCTCGTCATAGGTTGCGTCGCTATGCCCCGCGCTGACGATCACGCCGTGGCGGACGAGGGTGCGGATGTCGTCCTCGTCGCACAGTTCGGGCGCGAGCGTCAGCATCACGCGCCCGCGATGCGGTGCGGTGAGCGTTGCGAGCGTGTCGGCGTCGAGGCGGCGGATGCGGTGGGCTTCGTGAATGCCGCGCTTCACCTCGTTGATAAACGGCCCTTCGATATGGATGCCGACGACCCCCGGCACCCCCTGTTCGATCGCGGCATCGATCGCCGCGAGCGCCGAGGCGATCTGGGCGGGGGTGTCGCTGATCAGCGTCGGCAGGAAAGACGTCGTGCCGAACCGCGCATGCGCCGCGCCGATCGCCGCGATCGCTTCGACATCGACCTGGTCGTTGAACAGAACCCCGCCGCCGCCATTGACCTGCGTATCGACAAAGCCGGGAAGCAGCCAGCCGCCGTCAAGGTCGATCACCTGGTCCGCCGGCGTGTCTGCGGCGGGCGTGACGGATATGACGGCGCCGTCGGCGATGGCAATATCTGCCGCGTCGACGGTGCTGCCCGGCAGTGCGACCCAGCCGTTGTGGAAACGAAAGATCATAAAGTCTCGGTAACCTTGTTGAGATGCGGAGGCGAGTCGGGGTTGTGGCCCCGCGCCAGCGCGAGTGCGCTCGCCATGCGGTAGAAGCTCTGGATCATCAGGATCGGCTCGATTGCGGCATGCGCCGCGATGGCCGGCAGGTTGCCGCTGTCAGGATCGGCGAGCAGGACCGTTGCGCCGCGGCCGCGGAATTCGTCGGCCGCTTCGCGCACGCTCACCGCCGCGCGGTCGCTGCCGCCCAGGGCGAGGACGTGGAAGGCGTCGCCGACGATCGCCATCGGGCCGTGGCGCACTTCGGCGGCGCTGAAACATTCGGCGTGGAGCCCCGAGGTCTCCTTGAATTTGAGCGCCGCCTCCTGCGCGATGCCGAGGCCGTAGCCGCGGCCGAGGACGAACAGGTTCGTGGCGCCCTGATACGCCGCGATGGCGGGCGACCAGTCGAGCGCGAAGGCCTGCTCAAGCTGCGCGGGCAGGGTGGCCAGCGCGTCTTCGAGCGCGGCGTCTTCGGCCCACGCCGCGACGAGCGCCGCGATCGCGGCGAGCGAGCCGATATAGGATTTGGTCGCGGCGACCGATCGTTCGACCCCGGCGGAAAGCGGGATCGTCACATCGGCCAACGCGGCGAGCGGCGTATCTTCGGCATTGACGAGCGCAACGACAAAGGCGCCGGCGTCGCGCTGCTGTTCGACCGCGGCGAGCAGGTCGGGGCTCTGGCCCGACTGCGAAATTGCCAGGCACAGGCGGTTTCCCGCAACGGCGGGGGCGTCATAGAGCGAGGCGATCGACAGCGCGGCCGATGCGGTCGGCGTCCCCGTCATCGTCTCGATCAGATATTTGGCATAGGTTGCCGCATGGTCCGACGATCCGCGCGCGCAGGTCACGACGGCTGCCGGCGGCGAGGCGCGCAGGCGCCGGCCGATCTCGGCGAAGGCCGAGCGATTCGCATCGAGCATGCGCGTGACGGCGACGGCGGCTTCCCCGGCTTCCCTCTCCATCAGCGTTTGTCGTCCGTCTACTGCGGCGTTCGGCGTCATATATCTTGTCTCCGGATCGGGCGATGTGACCGCTCGGTGATTGGTACTATATAGGTTATATATAACTCATCAAGATGTATGTTTGCGTGCATCAAATTTTTGATGATCCGGCTGTTGCAACCGACGTTAGGATCCCGAAGGATCCACCTTCCCCCTTGATGGGGGAAGATACGCAGCCTTGCCGCGAAGCGGCTAGGCGGAGTTGGTGGCGCGTCCTTGCGCCGCCGCTGCTTCAGGCCGAGAGAGCACCCCCACCACTGCAACTAGCCAGCAAGCTGGCAAGTCTCGCTGCCTCCCCCATCAAGGGGGAAGGGGTACGGGACAATCGAAGCGACTATGCGCTACCCGTTCAGCTCGGCAACGACGTCATAGGCGTCGCCGCGATAAAAGCTCTGGGTGAATTCGGCGGTGCGTCCGTCGGCGAGGAAGCCGCGGCGCTCGATGAACAGCCCGGGCATGCCGGGCTCGATGCCCAGCACCTCGGCCTGTTCGGGCGAAAAGGCGATGGCGCGCAGCCGCTGGAGCGCGCGCACGGGCAAGTGGCCCGCCGCCTCCAGCGCTTCATAGAGCGACGCGCCGACCGCCTCGACCGAAGGCAGGCAGTAAGCCGGGATCGTCGCATATTCGAGCGCCATCGAGGTGTCGTCGGCATAGCGGATGCGATGGAAGCGATAGACGAGTGAGCCCGGCGACAGGCCGAGCGACAGCGCCTCTTCGGGGGTCACCGCGCCGGCGGTCTTGCTCATCCATTTGCTGGTCGGCCGCCGCCCGCGCGACACCATATCCTGCGAAAAGGAGGTGAGTTTCGAAAAGCTCTTCTCGACGCGCGGCCGCGTGACGAAGGTGCCGGCGCCGCGCCGGCGCGTGACGATGCCGTCGGCGACCAGCCCGTCGATCGCCTTGCGCACGGTGATGCGCGATACGTCGAATTCCTCGGCGAGATCGCGCTCGGTGGGGATGGCCTCCTCGGCCTTCACCACCTGCCCCTCGATCGCGTCGCGCAGGATCTTCTGCAGCTGCATGTAAAGCGGGGTGGGATCATCCTTCTGGAGCGGACCCACGCGTTCGATCAGTGACAAGGACTTGCTCCACCCTGATAGCCTGTGCGCTGGCCATAGGACCAGTGCCATAGCCCCATGTGTTGCATTGGTATCGTTGCGTCAATCGTTCCGAGCCCTTGAACGCGGCGATATAGCCGACCAAGACGGCACCGGGGTGGGACGATGATACGTCCGGACTATGATACTAATATGAAACCAATCAAGGTTTCGGCAATAGCGCGGCGCGTTGTATTTTTCGGCATATTGTCATTTTCCTTTTAAAACAGCCGTATCTGAAAGGCGTTGACCAGCCTGCACCTGCATGACAAATTAGATACAAATTATCGAGCGGGAGAGTGGAATGCGGAGCGGCGGGCTTCTGGGGATAGCGATGGCAGCGCTGGTTGCACCGGCCGTGCAGGCGAGCGCGGTTCCATCGCAGGCGTCGCTCGACCGCCTGGCCGATACCCTTGGTTACCGGCTCGATGTCGTCGACAACCGACCGGCGTGCCCGGCGGGGATCGAAGCCTGCTTCCTGTCGACGATCACGCTGACGATTCCCGAAACCTTGCCCGACAATCTGCCGACACAGGGCCTCTCGCTCACCTTCAGCTTCGTCAATCGGCTGCCGCTCGTCGAAAGCGACATCTTCACGCATCGGCTGATCAACGGTGACGTCCAGCAATTGACGCTGAAGCCCGGCGTGGCGCTGCGGCCGGGCGCGAAGCATCGGATCAAGCTGTGGGGCGTCGGCGCCAATTTCTCCAAGGCGTTCGCGATGCCGAACGCCTATCTGGTCGCCGACGGGCTGAAGCCGCGCACGATCGCGGCGACCCGCGCGGTGATCGATCCCGAGACCGGGCTGGAGATACTGCCCTTTGTCGCGCCAATGACCGACGAGGCGCGGCTTGCGACGAAAAGCGATACCGACAAGACGCGCTGGCTGACCGCCGAGCGCGCGTTTGACTTGCAGGCCGGGCGGCAGGCACCCGAGGCGACGGGGATCGCAATCCTGCCGAAACCGGCGAAAGCGTTGCAGGGCAAAGGCAAGCCGCTCGATCTTGGCCGCGGCATTGCGGTGATGCTGCAGGGGATAGGACGCGAGGCCATCGCACCGGCGCTGGCGGCGCTGCGCGGTTCCAGCGTGGCCGAAGGCGGCGTGGTGCCGCTGGCGATCCGCGTCGACACGGCGATGAAGCCCGAAGCCTATGTGCTCGACGCTACCGCGGAGGGCATCGCCGTCACCGCGCGCGACGCCGCGGGGGCAAGCTATGCGCTGCGTTCGCTCGCACAGCAGGCCGCGTTCGACAACGGCAAGCTGAAGCCGTTGCACGTCGAGGATGCCCCCGAATATGGCTTCCGCGGGCTGCACATCGACATTGGCCGCAACTTCCACGGCCGCGACCAGATATTGAAGCTGGTCGAGGCGATGGCGGCGTACAAGCTCAACAGGCTGCACCTCCATCTTGCAGAGGACGAAGGCTGGCGGATCGAGATCCCGGCGCTTCCCGAACTGGCGATGGTGGGATCGAAGCGTTGCCACGATCCGTCCGAGCAGACCTGCCTCCTGCCCCAACTCGGCGCCGGCCCGGACGGGACCAGCGGGGTCAATGGCTACCTGAGCGTCGCCGATTATGTGGCGATCGTGCAGGCGGCAGCGGCGCGGCAGATCGAGGTGATCCCGTCGATCGACATGCCCGGCCATTCGCGCGCCGCGATCAAGGCGATGGAGGCACGCTATGCCCGGCTGGCCGCGGAGGGGAAAAGGGCCGAGGCCGAGCAATACCGGCTGATCGACCCCGCCGACACCACCGAATATCGCAGCATCCAGAATTACAGCGACAACACGCTGAACGTCTGCCTGCCCGCCGCCTATCGCTTCGTCGACACCGTGGTCGACGCGCTCGCCGCCATGCACGAACAGGCCGGCGCGCCGCTCAAGACCTTCCACCTCGGCGCCGACGAGACCGCGGGCGCGTGGGTCAAATCGCCGGCGTGCAAGGCGATGATCGCCGAAAATGGCGGCGATGCGGGAAAGCTCACCCCGCGCTTCATCGAACGCGTGACGAAAAGCCTCGCCGCCAAGGGGTTGAAGGCCGGCGGCTGGAGCGACGGGATGGGGCATACCGAAACCGCGAGCTTGCCGAAGAAGGTTCAGACCAACATCTGGGGCGTGCTCCACAACGGCGCGATCCGCGAGGCGCACGACCAGATGAACCGCGGCTGGGACGCCGTGCTGTCGATCCCCGACCTCGGCTATTTCGACATGCCCTATGCGCCGCATCCCGATGAGGGCGGGTATCACTGGGCATCGCGCGGGGTCGACCCGTATCAGGTCTTCGGTTTCATGCCCGGCAACTTGCCCGCCAACGCCGCGACGATCCGCAACATCCATGCCGAGGGCAAGGCGATCGAGGACAAGCCCGTCCTCCAGCCCGGACACCGGGTCGTGGGCGTACAGGGGCAATTATGGAGCGAGACGATCCGCACCGACGGGCAGGTCGATTATATGCTCTTCCCGCGCCTGCTCGCGCTCGCCGAGCGCGCGTGGAGCCCGGCGCCGTGGACCCCCGCCTATCAGGCGGGCGCGAGTTATGAGTGGAATGACGCGCGCGTCGATCGCGCCAAGCTGAAGGCGGGTTGGCAGGATTTTGCCGGGCGCGTCGCAGCGCAATTCCCGATGCTCGAGCGCATGGGGATCGCCTATCGCGTCGCTCCCCCGGGCGCGCGGATCGTGGGCGGCAAGCTCGAGGCGAACAGCATGTTCCCCGGCACCGCCATCGAATATCGTATCGGCGACGGCGCCTGGACGCGCTATGCGGGACCGGTGGCGGTCAGCGGCGCGGTCGAATTGCGCAGCCGATCCGCCGACGGCAAGCGCGCCAGCCGGACGGTTCGGGTCGAACCTTCCCCGTGAAAGGCGCGCTCACGGTTTCGCCCGGCCGAAGGTGGTGATCGTCGGCCATTCGCCGCCGGTTTCGACCCGCGCGTCGATGCCATAGACCGCGCGCAGCCGTTCGGCGGTCAGCACCTCGGCAGGCGTCCCGTCGGCGATGATCCGCCCTTCGTCGATCAGCAGCAGCCGGTCGCAATAGCGCGCGGCGAGCGTCAAATCGTGCAGCACCGCGATCACGAGCGCGCCGCCCGCCGCCTCGGCGCGCAGCATGTCCATCACGTCGATCTGGTGCCCCGGATCGAGGCTCGCGAGCGGCTCGTCGGCGATCAGCGCGGGTGCCTCGACCGCGAGTGCGCGCGCGAACAGCACGCGGGCGCGTTCGCCGCCCGACAATTCGGTCGCGACCCGGTCACGCAGATCGAGGACGTCGGCGCGTTCCATCGCGCGTTCGATCGCCGCGGTATCGGCGTCGGCGATCCGCGACATCGGCGCGAGATGCGGCAGGCGCCCGAGCCCGACCAGCCGCTCGACGGTCAGCGGCCAGTGCAAGGTCTGCCCCTGCGGCACATAGGCGATCCGTCGTGCGAGGTCGGCGCGGGGCATCGCTGCCGCATCGACGCCGTCAACGCGCACTTGACCCGTTGCGGACACCAGAGCGAGCATCGCTCGCGCAAGCGTCGACTTGCCCGCGCCATTGGGGCCGACGATCCCGATCAGCGTGCCGGGGCCGAACTCGGCGCTGACGTCGTGGACGACGGCGCGGCGGCCGAGCATCACGCCGACACGGTCGAGGACCAGGCTCACCATAGCCGCCGCTCCCGCATCAGGTGGACAAGGAAGACCGGGACACCCAGAAAGGCGGTGACGACGCCAAGCTTCAGCTCGTTCGTCGTCGGGATGATGCGCACGCTAAGGTCGGCGAGCGTAAGCAGCGCCGCGCCGCCGATCGCCGAGGGCCACAGGATCGCCGACGGGCTGCGGTCGGTGAGCGGCCGGATCAGGTGCGGGACGATCAGCCCGACGAAGCCGATCGCGCCCGTTACCGCCACCGCGCCGCCGACGCCGATTGCGGTGCCGATCAGCAATCGCAATCTTGTGCGCCGCAGGTCGGTGCCGAGCGCCTGCGCCGCATCCTCGCCCAGCGTCAGCGCGTCGAGCGCGCGGCCATTCCACAGCAGCATCGCGGTGCCGATCGCGATGCAGGGCAGCGCGATCCACACATGATCGAACGACCGGTTTTCGAGGCTGCCGAGCAGCCAGGTCATGATCTCCATCGCCGCAAAGGGGTTCGGCGACAGGTTGAGCGCGAGGCTGGTCCCCGCGACCGCCAGCGTCCCGACCGCGATCCCGGCAAGGATTAGGGTCAGCGGGCTTTCTGCTTTGCCCGAAAGGACGAAGAGCAGCGCGAGCGACAACAGCGCGCCGCCTGTCGCGAGCAATGGCAACACGACGGGATGGATTTCGGCCAAGCCGAAATAGATCGCCGCCACGCCGCCGAGTGCCGCGGCGTTCGACGTGCCCAGCACCGAGGGTTCGGCAAGCGGATTGCGCAGATAGCCTTGCAACGCGGCGCCCGAGAGCCCGAGCATCGCGCCAACCGCGAGCGCCAGGATGGTGCGCGGCAGGCGGAGGTCGAAGAGGATGATCGTCGCGACCTTGTCGTCGTTGCCGGTTGCGGCGGCAATCAGCCGCGCGACCGACAGGTCGACAGCACCGAACAGCAGCGAGCCCATAGCGGCGGCGAGCGTGAGGAGCGAGAGCGCCGCGATCAGCGACCAGCGGGGGAGGGTCATGACGGTTTTCTCCCGTGCTGCGCGATCTGGTCCGCCATGCTGCGCGCCGCCTGCGCATAAGCGGGGCTACCGCACACCGTCCACGCCTGCGGCACGCTGATGCGCGGGATGTCTTTCAACGCCGGATGGTGCAGCATTTCGCTGCCCTGATCGGTCACCTTGTCGGTCGCGCTTTCGACGATCAGGAAATCGGGCTCGGCCGCGACCATTTCCTCAAGGCTCAGCTGCGACAGCGGCGGCTTGCCGAGCTTGCCGGCCAAATTGACGAGGCCGGCGCGCGTCATCAGATCGTCGATCAGCGTTCCCGTCCCCGTCATGTAACCGCGGCGCTGGTAATAGGCCGCGACGCGGCCTTTGCCGGGCTTGGGCAGCCCCGCAAGTTCGCCTTCCATCCGCGCGATCAGTGCGGTGCCGCGCTCGGGGTGGCCGACGGCAGCGGCGGTCTCGCGGATCGAGATATAGATTTCTTCGAGCGTGTTCGCCGTATCCAGATCGAGCAGCGGATAGGTCTGCGAGGGCAGCGCCGCCAGCGCCGCGCTGCGGCTTGCTGGCATGCCGACGATCAGATCGGGCTCGATCGCCAATATCTGCTCGGCCGAATTGCTGAGCAGCGGCAGCTCACGCGCCTTCGCCGCCTCGCCCGACATTTCGGCGTCGGTGGCATTGTGCGTCAATCCCGCGATCTGCCCCCGGTCGGCGAGCGCGAGCACGAGCTGGTCGGCACACAGGTTGATCGAGACGATGCGTTGCGGCACCGCCGGGGCTTTCGCGACCGGGCGGCCAGTCGTGGCCCATAGTGTGCCCACGCCGCCGAGCAGCAGCGCGAAGGCAAAGAGGCCGCGCGGCGACATCAGAATTCGATCCCCGCCTGCGCGCGCACATTCTGTTCGCGAAACGGATGCTTCACCTGCGCCATTTCGGTCACCAGATCGGCGGCGTCGATCAACAGCTGCGGTGCATTGCGGCCCGTGACGATGACATGCGTCATAGGCGGCTTGGCGGCCAGCGCCTCGAGCACCTCGTCGACCGGCAGATAATCATAGCGCAGCACGATATTGAGCTCGTCGGCGATCACCATCGCATAGGACGAGTCGGCGATCATGCGCTTGACCTCGTCCCACGCGGTGCGCGCCACCGCGATGTCGCGTGTGCGGTCCTGCGTATCCCAGGTGAAGCCTTCGCCCATCGGCTTAAATTCGATCAGGTCGGGGAAGCGGTCGAACACCGCTTTTTCGCCCGTCGCCATCGCGCCCTTCACGAACTGCACGACCCCCACCTTCATCCCGTGACCGATCGCGCGCACCGCCATGCCGAGCGCCGCTGAGGTCTTGCCCTTGCCGGGACCGGTATGGACGATGATCAGCCCCTTTTCGACCGTCTTCGCCGCGACCTTCTTCGCCTGCGCGGCCTGGATCTTCTTCATCTTCGCCGTGTGCTCGGCGTCGGTGCGCGCCTTCATCAGAAGCTCACCCGCACGCCGCCATAGGCCGCGCGGCCCGGCGAGGCGAAGCTGAAGACCTCCTCATAATCCTCGCCGATCAGGTTTTCGACGCGGCCATAGATCGCGAAGCGATCGGACAGCTTGTAGTCGGCGCCGAGGTTGACCAGCACATATTCCTTCATCGACACGGTTACCGGGATGAAGCTGGGATCAGTAAAGGCCTGGTCGGTGGTGCGGCCGTTGTAACGGACGGTCAGCGTCCCCGAAAAGCGCTGGTCGGCGCTGAAAATTGTCGTGTTAAGGCTGGCGACATGCTTCGGACGGCGCGCTTCGGCGACGCCATTTTCCTTGGCGTTGAGCCAGGTGTAGGCGAGGTCGAAGCGGATTTGGGGGATCGGCCGCGCGCTGACGAACGCCTCGATACCATGCTGCTTGCTGTCGGTCGTGCGGTTCCCCGGCGTTGCGTCGAAATTCGGCGGCGGAAAGTCGATGAAGATCTCGTTCTTCAATTTGGAATCGAACCAGGTCGCGCCGATCGTCGCCCAATCGTCCGCGCCAAAGCTCTGCTCGAGCCCGGCTTCCCAGCCTTCGGATTTTTCGGGCTTCAGGTTCGGATTGCCGATGTAGGTGCCATCGACAAAACCATAAAGATCGAAGAAACCGGGGTTCTTGACGCCCGTGCCATAGGCGGCGCGAACGCGCGTTCCGGTCGGCAGGCGATAGCTGCCCTGGACGCGCCACGTCGTCGCATCGTCGAAACGGTTGTTGTCGTCGTAGCGCACCGATGCGCCGAGCGAGAGATCGCCCGCGAGCAGCTCATACTGCCCGACGACGCCGAGGTTGTTCGCATGCTTCTCGCCCGGAAAACCGCCGGGGGTCAGCGTCTGGAAATTCTCGCGCTCGACGTCGACCGCGCCGGTCAGTCGGTGCGTGACCGCGTCGGTGCCGAAGCTGAGCGCCGAGGTGAAGCTGCCCTTGGTGCGTTGTCCCTTGTTGCCATAATCGAGCCCGAAGGGGCTGAAACCCTTGCGCTTGGTGTCGGCGAACTGGCCCGACAATGTGCTGACCCAGCGGCCGTCGAGCGCGGCAAACTGCGCCGATAGCAGGCCGAAGAAGGCCTCATTCTTGAAATACACGCCGGGGCTGTCGACCGTGAAGCCGAACAGCGGGTTCGTCGTATCGAACTCGCTGTTGTTTGTGTCGGCGTCGGTGTGGCTGTAACGCAGCACGCCGGTCAGCTTGAACGCCTCGCTCGCTGTCCAGTTGACCTTGGCGGTCGCGCCGATGCTGTCCGACCCGACGTCACGCGTGCCGCCGCGCGCGGTCGGATAGCCGTCGGTGCCATAATAGCTGCCCGAAATCGCATAGTCGAACGCGCCTGAAGCGCCCGCCGCGCGCGCGCCGCCGCTGATCGTCCCGAACGATCCGCCCTCGATCCGCGCGCTGATCCCCGGCGCCTCGCGGCCCGACAGCGTGATATAGTTGATCACCCCGCCGATCGCGTCGCTGCCATAGAGCGACGACTGCTGGCCGCGCAGCACCTCGATGCGCACCGCGGGATCGGCGATCAGCGTGCCGAGATCATATTCGCCCTGATAGGGGTCGGCCGCCTCGATGCCGTCGATCAGCACCAGCACATGGTTGCTCTCGGTGCCGCGGATGCGGATCTGCGTCTGGCCGCCGACCGCGCCGATACGCGTCACCGCGACGCCGGGCACATCGCGCAGCACGTCGGAAACGATACGTGTCTGGCGAAGTTCCAGCGCCTCGCTGTCGATCACCGTGACTGACGCGCCGAGTTGATCCGCTTCGATGCCCTCACCCGAGCGTGAGGCGGTGACGATGATCTCGTCGCCGGGGCGTTCGCCGCCGGCGGTCTCGGCAAGGGCTGGCGTCGCCGTCGCCAGTGCGAACAAGGAAATGGTCGTAAATTTCAACATGGGAAACCCCCGCACGCCGGCAACGAAGGCGGAGCCTGCCGATGCGCGGGCGCGATCGACCAATGCCGTGACTCGCAAGTGGCGTAAATGCCTGCGGCCCCGGCACCGAAGCGGCTCCAGCCGCTTGGTCGTCGCTCGACGGAATTCTCCGTGCCGCGGCCTTTCCCTGGGCCTTGGCATTGAGCGACCCACGCCGGCAGGTCTCCTGGCTCGCGGGTCGGGGCTTGATGCACGCCTTCCCAGGTTGCCCCAGTGGCTGATCCGAAAGCTTCGGATCGGTGCATCGCGCTCGCCGCTTACAGTTGCAGGGACAGCCTCGGCTTCGGGGGTTCAGGACGAACCCCGTTACCGCGTTCCCATTTTAAGCCCTTTCGGGCACCGGCGCGATCATGCGCGGGGCAAGCCCCGCACAGGGCGCCCATAGCGGAACCGCGGTTTTGCGCAATCGGCTTTATTGGCGCTCGACGATCGGGGCCTAGGGCAGGAGCCGCCCCTCATCGCGCCGCGGCATCGGCGCGACGAAGCGCAGGACCAATGCGGAAAGGACAAGCCAGCCGCCCGATGCCAGGATGGCAGCCGGCAGCGAGGCGAGGTCGGCGATCAGCCCGAGTGCATAGGCGCCGAGCGCCATCGCGCCAAAAGTCACCGCCTGATAGATCGACAGGCAGCGGCCGAGGATTTCCTCGGGCGAACGCAGCTGCATCGCGACGTTGAGCGTCGTCAGCATCGACACCCACGCCCCGCCCGCGACGAAGGCGGCGACCACGACCCACGGAAGGCTTGCGGTCAGCGCGACGGGCAGCATCGCGGCGGCGAAGATGAGCGAGGCCGCGGTCACCACCCGGTCGCTGCCCCAGCGGTGCCGCGCAGAACTCACCCACAGCGCACCGAAGATCGACCCCGCGCCGAAGGCGGCAAGGCACAGGCCATAGATGATTTCGGTTCCGTGCAGCCGGTCACGGACGAGCGAGGGCAACAGCGCCTGGAACCCCGCCGCGCCGAAACCGAAGGCAAAGCCGCGGATCAGCACGCGGCGTACCGGGTTCGAATGCGCGCAGAAACGGATGCCCGCCGCGATCGCGGTCAGCATCGAAATACGCCGCGGCGGCGTGGTTTCGGGATGCCAGCGCAGCAGCACGACGATCAGCACAATATAGCTGATCGCGTTGAGGCCAAAGGCCGCTGCCGTGCCGACAATCGAGATCAGCAGTCCGCCAAGTGCGGGGCCGACGCTGCGCGCGAGGTTATAGGCGATGGTGTTGAGCGCGATCGCCTGCGGCAGATCCCGTGGCCCGACCTGCAGCCGCACCGACGCCTGCCACGCCGGCCCGTTGAGCGCGGTGCCGCACCCGACGGCGAGGGTGAAGCAGAGCAGGGAAAGCGGGGTGATGGCGCCCAGATAGGTGGTTAGCGTCAGCAGCGCCGAAACGATGAGCATCCCGGTTTGCGCCGCGAGCATCACCCGTCGCCGGTCGAAATTGTCCGCGATCGCGCCCGCGAAGATGCCGAGCAGCAGGATCGGGATCGTCGCGCCCGCCTGCACCAACGCGATCAGCAGGTGCGAATTGGTGAGTTCGGTCATCAGCCACGCCGCGCCGACCGCCTGGATCATCGATCCCATGTTCGACGCGAGGTTGGCGATCCAGATCGCGCGAAATGCGGGGTAGCGGAAGGGCGCGAAAGACGATGGCGGGGATGGCGCGTCGGGACTCACAGGAAAGCGCGTAGCCCTGCTGGCACTTCGCGACAAGGGCATGAGGTTGGACGGCGAACCATCGTGTGCCGGAATGCCGCTCTAAATCGCCGGGCCACTATCGTCCTGATATTGGCGGCGAAGCTCGACCAGTTTCCGCTTCATCGTCGCGACTGGCGTCTTCATCGCCGGGTCGTCGATGCGATTGTGCATTTCGCCGGGATCGGTCTTCAGGTCATAAAATTCCCAGCTATCGATGTCGGCGCCATAGAAACGCACGAGCTTGTAGTGCTCGCCGCGCACGCCATAATGCGCGCGCACCGCGTGGAAGCCCGGATATTCATAATAATGATAATAGACATGCTTGCGCCAGTCGGCCGGCGGTTTTGCGCCGAACAACGCCCGCATCGACCGGCCCTGGATCGTGTCCGCGCCCTTGACCCCCGCAAAGTCGAGGAAGGTGGGTGCATAGTCGATATTCTGGATCGGCGCCGCGACCCGCGTGCCCGGGCGGATATGCCCGGGATACTGGATCAGGAAGGGCGTGCGCATCGATTCTTCGTAGATGAACCGCTTGTCGAACCAGCCATGCTCGCCAAGGTAAAAGCCCTGATCCGAGGTATAGACAACGATCGTATTCCGATCGAGCCCGCTGTCCTTCAGATAATCGAGCACCGCGCCGACGCCCTCGTCGACCGAGGCGACGGTGCCGAGATATTGCTGCATGTAACGCTGATATTTCCATAGCGCGAGGTCGCGGCCCGAGAGCTTCGCAGCATTCATCCGGTCGTTGTCCGCCTGCATCAGCGCGTCCCATTCGGCCTGCTGCTTGTGCGTCATGCGGTCGAACGCGCCGGGCCAGCGGTTATAGCGTAGCTGCGCAGATCCTTCGGCGACCGTCATCTTGAGGTCGTGGCCCTCGTACATGTCGCGATAGATGTTCATTTCCTGCATCGCCGCTGCCTTGCGGCCGACATAGTCGTCGAAATAATTGACGGGCACGGGAAAGGTGACGCCCTGATATTTCTGCACATGGCGCAGCGCGGGCATGAAATTGCGGTGCGGCGCCTTGTGGTGGATCAGGATCGCGAAGGGTTTCGACTTGTCGCGGCCGTTCTTCAGCCAGTCGAGGCTGAACTGCGTAATTAGGTCGGTCGCATAGCCTTCGACGACGTCGCGGCCTTTGGGTGTGATGATGTCGGGGTTATAATATTCGCCTTGGTCGTCGAGCACCTTCCAGTCGTCGAAACCGATCCCCTCGGGCGAATAGTTGATGTGCCATTTGCCGAACATTGCGGTCGTGTAGCCGGCTTGCGACAAGGCGCGCGGCCATACCCAGACGCTGTTGTCGAACTTGTTGCCATTCTGTTTGAAGCCGTGGGCGTTGCTCTGGCGCCCGGTGAGCAGCGTCGCGCGGCTCGGCCCGCAGAGCGAGTTGCCGACGAAGCTGTTGGTGAAGATCGCGCCATTTTTCGCGATACGATCGATATTCGGCGTCCGCGCGAGTTTCGACAGCGACGAGCCATAGGCCGAGATGGCCTGATAGGCGTGATCGTCCGACATGATGTAGACGATGTTCGGGCGCTCGGGTCCTTGCGCACGCGCCGGCGCGGTAAAAACCAGCGGCGCGGCGGCAAGGGCAATCAAGCGGCGAAAACGCATCGGCGTCATCCTATTCGGTCAGTTCGAAGCTCGTTTCCGATCCTTCGGCCGACGACGGGCCGACCCACAGCTTGTATTGGCCGGGTTCGCTGCCCCAGCTCATGTCGGCGCGGGTGAACGCCAGGTCGGCGTCGGTCAGCGTGAAGCGGATCGTGCGCTTTTCGCCCTTCTTGAGCATTATCTTCTGGAAGCCCTTCAGCTCCTTCACCGGCCGCGTCACCGATCCGACAAGGTCGCGGACATAGAGCTGCACCACTTCCTCGCCGTCGCGCGCGCCGCTGTTGGTTACGGTGACGGTCGCGGTCAACGGCTCGCCGGGCCGGATCTGCGCCTTGTCGAGCGTCACCGGCGAATAGGCGAAGCTCGTGTAGCTGAGGCCATAGCCGAAGGGATAAAGCGGCGTGTTCGGCGTGTTGAGATAGCGCGAGACATATTTCGCGCCGGGCGCACCCAGTTCGATCGGGCGCCCCGTGTTCTTCATGTCATAATGGATCGGCACCTGCCCGACGGTGCGGGGGAAGGTGACGGGCAATTTGGCCGATGGGTTATAGTCGCCGTAAAGCACATCGGCGATTGCATGGCCGCCCATCGTGCCCGGATACCAGGCCTCGACGATTGCATCGACGTTGGCGTCGGCCCATTCGATGCTGTTCGGGCGCCCGCTCATCAGGACGAGGATGATCGGCTTGCCGGTCTTTTCCAGCTCTTCGAGCAGCGCCTGCTGGTTGCCGGGCAGGTCCAGCGAAGTGCGGCTCGCCGCTTCGCCGGTCATGTCCCAGCGCTCGCCCATCGCGGCGATGATGACGTCCGATTTCTGCGCCAGCGCCAGCGCTTCGGCAAAGCCGTCCTGCTTGCCCGCATCCTCGAAACGATAGCTCGCGCCCTTGGCATAGGCGACGCTCGTCCCTTTCCGCGCGCCCGCCTGCAACCCTTCGAGCAGCGTCACCGGCCGCGTCTTGCGGTCGCCTGCGGCCGACCAGCTGCCGATCATATCCTCCTTGCTGTTGCCCAGCGGACCGATCACCGCGATCGATTTCGCGGTCGCGGCGAGGGGGAGGGCATTGTCCTTGTTCTTGAGCAGCACGATCGACTTGCGCGCGACGTCGCGCGCCGCGTCGAGGAATTCGGGTTTATAGATCGTCGCTTTCTCGCGCGCCTCGTCGGCATAGCGATAGGGATCCTCGAACAGGCCGAGGCGATATTTCATCTCGAGGATCGACTTTACCGCCGCGTCGATGCGCTTCATGTCGACCTTGCCCTCGGTGACCGACCCGGCGAGGTTTTCCATGTAGACCGCGCCCTGCATGTCCATGTCGACCCCGGCGCTGATCGCCTGCTCGCCCGCCTGTTTCAGGTCCTTGGCAAAGCCGTGCGGGACCATTTCGTTGATCGACGTGTAATCGGTTACCACGAAACCCTTGAAGCCCCATTTGTCGCGCAGCACGTCGGTCAAGAGATAGCGGCTGCCCGATGCCGGTACGCCGTCATATTCGTTGAACGACGTCATGAAGGTCGCGGCGCCGGCATCGGCGGCGGCCTTGAACGGCGGCAGGTAGACGTCGCGCATCGTGCGTTCCGAAATATCGACGGTGTGGTAGTCGCGCCCGGCCTGCGCCGCGCCATAGGCGGCGAAATGCTTCGCGGTCGCGAGGATCGTGTCGGGGCGCGACAAATCGTCGCCCTGATACCCGCGCACGCGGGCCTTGGCGATCAGGCTGCCGAGATAGACATCCTCGCCCGCGCCTTCGGAAATACGGCCCCAGCGCGGGTCGCGTGCGATGTCGACCATCGGCGAAAAGGTCCAGTGGATGCCCTCGGCCGACGCTTCGATCGCAGAAATTCGTGCTGCCTTTTCAATTGCCTGAAGGTCCCAGCTTGTGGCTTCTCCCAAAGAGATGGGGAAAATGGTGCGGTGCCCATGGATCACGTCATAACCAAAGATCAGCGGGATTTTCAGCCGTGTTCCGTCGACGGCGAGCTGCTGCAGCTCGCGCGTATATTTGGCGGTATAGGCGTTGAAGATCGCGCCGACGCGCCCGGCGCGGATGTCTTCCTTGTAACTGTCGCGCATCGTTGGGCCGGTCGATTCCCAATTGCTCGTCAGCAGGTTCAGCTGGCCGACCTTTTCGTCGAGCGTCATCTTCGCCATCAGATCGGCGACGAAACGGTCCATCTTCGGATCGGGGCGCATCCAGCCCGTCGAATCGGCGGGCGCCTTCTGGCTCGCGCTCTCGGCGGGCTTCGCGAGCAGGGGCGCAGGGGCGAGCTGTCCCGCCATCATCAGGGTCGCCAGCGTCAGATATGTCAGGTTGCGCGTTTTCGGCGGCATGATTCGTCCTTCCCAGTCGGATTTGTTTATACATTGTCACGCGGATTGGCCGAAATCGGCCAAAAACCGGCTGGTCCCCGATCGTGTCCACCTGTGTCGCTTCCCCCTATACAGTGATCGTGAAACCGGTTACAAATCAAAAAAACAACGACGCGATTTCCCGCGATTCGTCGCTGACCGGGTGGCAAGGCCGACCAGCGAATGAGGCGAAAGCGGGAAATGTCGGGGCCAAAAAGGGAGGATGCCGTGAAGTTTTCGCATGATTTTCAGACCAATTCCGCACGCCGGTCGCGCGCCCGGACGCTCGCCGCCGCTCTGGCGTGGAGCAGCGCCGGTACGGCCTTGGCGATCGGGGTCGCGACCCCGGCCCATGCGCAGGTGTCGAACGCATCGCTACGCGGGACGGTGAAGGCCGAAGGCGGCGTGTCGCAGGTCACCGCGATCAACGTCAACACCGGCCTGACGCGCAGCGTCGCGGTCGGCGAAAGCGGCAGCTACAATATCGCTTCGCTTCCGGTCGGGACCTATCGGCTTGAAATCACGACCCCGGGCGGCGTGCGCAACACCGACGAATTCACCCTTTCGGTTGGGCAGAGTGCCGTGCTCGACTTCGATTTCTCGCAGCCCGACATCGCCGAAGGCGCGGGCGACGCGATCATCGTCACGGGCACCCGCATCCGTTCGATGGAGGGTGGCGAGGTCGGTTCGAACATCACCCAGCGCCAGATCGAGGTGTTGCCGCAGAACAACCGCAACTTCCTGGCCTTTGCCGACCTGGCGCCGGGCGTCCAGTTCGTGACCGGCAGCACGGGCCAATCGCGTCTGCAAGGCGGCGCCCAGGACAGCCGCGGCGTCAACATCTTCATCGATGGCGTCGGGCAGAAGGACTATGTCCTTAAAAACGGCATCACGGGCCAGGATTCGACGCAGGGCAATCCCTTCCCGCAGCTCGCGGTCGGCGAATATCGCGTCATTTCGTCGAACTATAAGGCCGAATTCGACCAGGTCAGCTCGGTCGCGATCACCGCGGTGACCAAGTCGGGAACCAACGAATTCCACGGCGAAGCCTTTATCGATTATACCGACCAGAGCCTTCGCGACGCGCGGCCGACCGAACTCACGACCCGCAAGGTCAAGACGAAGGATTTCCAGTTCGGCGGCGCGCTCGGCGGTCCGATCATCAAGGACATGCTGCACTTCTTCGTGACCTACGAAGGCAAGCGCCAGCAACAACCCGTCGACGTCCAGCCGGGGCTGAACCTGCCGGTCAGCTATTTCCCGTCCGAATATCAGGACGTGTTTGGCCCGACCAACGCGACGTTCAACGAAGATCTTTATTTCGGCAAGCTCAGCTTCCAGCCGTCGAACAGCGATCTGATCGAGGTGTCGGGAAAATTCCGCAAGGAAAGCGGCGAATTCCTGGGCAGCGGCTTCAACGCGCGCAGCACGATCAGCTCGCAGGACGTCGAGGAACTGCGCGTCACCGGGCGCTGGGAGCACACGACCGACAATTGGATCAACGATTTCAAGCTGACCTATGAAGACGTCAGCTGGTCGCCGACGCCGACCGTATTCGGCAACGGCTTCCTCTTCGCCTATGCCGGCCCGTCGCCGACCAACCCGCAGCCCGGCGTCGTCGTGCGCGGCGACATCCTGCGCGTCGGCGGCGGCAGCAATTTTCAGGACAAGGGCCAGAAGGGCTGGGGCGTCCAGAACGATTTCACCTGGACCGGCTTCGAAGGCCACACGATCAAGGTCGGCGCCAAGGCGAAATGGGTCGAGCTCAACTCGCTGCAGCTCAACGGCTTCAACCCCGTCTATACCTATAATCCGGCGTTCAATCCCGGCGGTGGCACCTTCAACGACGATGTGCCCTACCGCGTCCAGTTCGGCGCCTCCACGGGCAATGGCAGCCCGATCATCAATTCCAAGAATTTCCAGTTCGGCATCTATGTGCAGGACGACTGGGAGGTCACCGATCGGCTGACGCTGAACCTCGGCGTGCGCTGGGACTATGAGCGGACCCCGGCTTTCCTCGATTTCGTCCACCCCGCCGACGCGGTGAACGCGGTGTCGCCGGCCAGATATCCGAACCTGGTCAACGCCGACTACGACATCAACGACTACATCTCGACGGGCAAAGAGCGCAAGGCGTTCACGGGCGCTTGGCAGCCGCGCATCGGTTTCAGCTACGAGTTCGACGACGACGGGCGTTTCGTGGTGTTCGGTGGAGCCGGCCGTTCTTACGACCGTAACCAGTTCGACTTCCTGCAGCAGGAAATCAGTACCGGTTCCTATACCACGCGCACCTTCAACTTCATCACCGGTGACCCGAACAATAGCTGCGCGCCCGGGCCGACCTGCGTGCCGTGGAACCCGATCTACCTGACCGAAGCGGGCCGCGCGCAGCTGCTCGCGGGCGCCGGGGCGGGTGGCGGCCGCGAGCTGCGTTTCATCGACAACGACCTGAAGGTTCCCTATTCGGACCAGTTCAGCCTGGGCTTCCGCGCCAAGGTGACGCCGTTGTTCGAGGCGGAGGTCGGTTACAGCCACATCGAATCGAAGGACGGCTTCGCCTATCTGCTCGGCAACCGCCGGCCCGACGGTACCTTCTTCCCGCCGGCACCCGCCGCGCCGAACTCGCCCTTCGGCTTCGCGCCTCCGGGTTTCGGGTCGATCATCATCGGCACCAACGGGATCGAAACCAGCGCGGACACGGGCTATCTCAAGCTCGTCAAGAACTACACTGTCGCGTCGCCGTGGAGCTTCTCGGCGACCTATACCTATACCGAAGCCGAGGAAAACCGGCAGTTTGGCGAGACCTTCAGCCTCGATTTCCCGTCGCTCGACGACTATACAGTCACGCGTTCGAGCGGTGTGCGCAAGCATCGGCTGGTCGCGACGGGCTCGGTCGATCTGCCGATCGGCGTGACGCTGTCGGGTAAGTTCCAGGTCGCGTCGCCGCCCTATCTCAAGGCGTTCATCAACCAGGGCGGCGCCAATCCCAGCCGCACGGTCGTCTCGAACGAAGCCGATGGCAACGGCGATCGCTGGGGCTTCCGCCAGATGGATGTCGCGATCACCAAATATATCCCGGTTCGGTTCATCACCGAGGAATCGCGCCTGCGGCTCCGCGTCGACATTCTGAACCTGTTCAACGATCGCAACTATGTCGATTACAACAACGACCCGTCATCGCCCCGCTATCTCGAGATTTCGGGTATTGGTGTTGGCGGGAACACGCCGCGGACGGTAAAGGTATCGGCCGGCTTCTCATTCTGATCGGCTGAAAAGGCGCCCGGTCGCAACACCCCTCCCGTTGACCGGGCGCCTCATTTGTTTTGGAGTATCGAATGTCGTTCCGGCTCGGGGCGTTTGCCTTGCCCCTGGTGGCGTTGACCGCCGCTTGCACCACCACGCCGGCGCCCACCACGACGGCCGCTGTTCCCCCACCGACCCTGGCGCCGATGACCGAGGCGGCCTTTTCGGAAGAGCTGACCGAGCGCACCTTCCGCTATTTCTGGGACACCACCGACACCGAACGTTGCCTCGCGCCCGATCGCTGGCCGAGCAATCCCTTTTCGTCGATCGCGGCGACCGGCTTTGCGCTCACCGCTTATGGCATCGGCGCCGAGCGCGGCTATGTGACGCGCGCCGAGGCGGCGGAGCGCACGCGCGACTGCCTGCGCTTCTACTGGAATGCACCGCAGGGCCCCGCGGCCGCTGGGGTCACCGGGCACAAGGGCTTCTTCTATCATTTCCTGAAGAATGACGACGGCACGCGGTTCAGGACGACCGAGCTGTCGACCGTCGACACCAGCCTGTTCCTCGGCGGCGCGCTGTTCGCGCAAAGCTATTATGACCGCGACGATCGGGTCGAGGCCGAGATCCGCGACCTCGCCGAGAAAATCTATACGCGCGTCGACTGGCGCTGGGCACAGCGCAACACGACGGGGACGCAAGCGAAGAATCTCGCCAATTCGCACGCGATCACGATGGGCTGGAAGCCCGAGAAGGGTTTCGAAACGCACGACTGGGTCGGCTATAACGAGGGGATGCTCGTCTATGTGCTCGCGCTCGGCTCGCCGACGCACGCCGTCGGCAAGGATGCGTGGGACAAGGGCTGGGCGGCCGAGCTCGAAAAGGACTGGGGCACCTATTACGGGCAGGAGCATCTGCAGTTCGAGCCGCTGTTCGGGCACCAGTACAGCCACGTCTGGGTCGATTTTCGCGGTATCCGCGACGAATATATGCGCGGCAAGGGCATCGACTATTTCGAGAACAGCCGCCGCGCGACGCTGTCGCAGCGCGCCTATGGCGCCGACAATCCGAACAAATGGAGGGGATACAGCGCCGACATCTGGGGCTGGACCGCGTCCGACGGGCCGGGATATTCGAAGGACAAATATAGCGTCGGCGGAACCCCGCGCTTCTTCAACGGCTATATGGCGCGCGGGGCCAGCGCGATCCGCGTCGTCGACGACGGCACGATCGTCCCGACCGCGGCGGGCGGCTCGGTCGCCTTCGCGCCCGACGTGACGATCCCCGCACTGATGGCGATGCGAACCCAATATGGCGAGCGGCTTTACACGCGTTATGGTTTCAAGGACGCCTTCAACCCCAGCTTCACCTTTGCCGATGCGGGTTCGCGCGGCGGCACGATCGATCCCGTCCACGGCTGGGTCGCCAACGATTATCTCGGTATCGACCAGGGCCCGATCCTCGCGATGATGGAAAATCACCGCAGCGGCTTCGTGTGGAAGGTGATGCGCAAGAATCCGCACATCGTGCGCGGCCTCAAGCGCATCGGGTTCGAGGGTGGCTGGCTCGACAAGGCGGCGAAATAGCATGATGCGTCGCCCGCTTCTCGCCTGGGCGACGGCCGTATCGCTGGTTCTGGCACCCGCCGCTGCCGCCAGGGAGCATTGGACCCGCGCCTGGACGTCGAGCCTGTGGCAGGGCAACGAGCGTCAGGTCATTGCGGTCGAAAACCAGACGCTGCGTTCGGAAATCCGGATCGGAGCGGGGGGCGACGCCGTCCGGATATGGTTGGCCAATGATTTTGGACGCATGCCCGTCCGCATCAACGCGGTCACGCTGCGAATGCCCGACGGGCGCTTCGTCCCCGTGCGCTTTGCGGGGCAGGCGTCGGCGCGCGTCGCAATCGGCGCGCCGCTGGTCAGCGATCCAGTCGAGGTGACGGTCAAGCCCTTCGACCTGATCCAGGTTTCGATCCATCTCGCCGCGCCGACGACGCTCGTCGGGGTGCATGTCGACCACGCTAACATGCTGCAGATTTCGCCGCCGGGCGATCATAGCGGGGTCGAAAGCTGGAAAGGAGCGGCGACGAACGAACTGCGGCCGCTGATCGCCGGTATCGACGTAAAGGGACCGCGCGCGCGGCCCGTCATCGTCGCGTTCGGCGATTCGATCACCGATGCGTCGAGCTGCCCGAACAGCGACCCCGAGCCTTGCCGCTGGAGCGAAGTGCTCGGGCGGCGACTGCATGGCGCGGGCAAACCGCATGTCGTCGTCAACCAGGGGATCGGCGGTAACAAGATTTTGACCCCGGTGGCCGGGCCCAACGCGCTTGCCCGCCTCGATCGCGATGTGCTCGCCATCCCCGGCGTAACGCACCTCCTGTTGCTCGAGGGGATCAACGATATTGGGACCTCGGGCGATACCGGCATCACCGCCGACGAATTGATCGAGGGCTATCGCCAGCTCACATTGCGTGCGCAGGCGCATGGCATCAAGGTGGTCGCGATGACCGTGATGCCCTTTGAAGGCGCGGGCTATTACCGGCCCGAGCGTGAGGAAATCCGCCAGCGGCTCAACGCCTGGATCCGCGATGCCGGGATATTCGACGCGGTCTTCGATATGGAAAAGGTGACGGCCGATCCTGCGAAGCCAAAGCGATTGCGCAGCGACCTGCAGATCGGCGACAATCTCCACCCCAATGCCGCGGGCCAGCGCGCGATGGGAGAGGCGATCCCGCTCGCGCTGTTTCGTTAGGGCGCCGCGACCAAATTCCATTCGACACGGTCGTCGAGCCGCGCCGCCCCGATTGTTGCCTGCGCCGTCACGATATTCGGACCGGCGATCAGCCGGACATCGTCCTTTGCGCAGATGCGGTCGATGCACGGCACCTCGCCCAGCGCCGTTCCGTTCAGTGTCAGCGCGACGCGGTCGGCGTTGCTATAGACCCTGATCTGCGTCAGCGCCTCGGTACGCTCGGTCCAGCGGCGGCTGGTGATATGGAGCACCGGCTCCGCCGACCATTGCGCCTTGTAGTAGAAAAAGGCGTCCTTCTTCACCTTGCGATCGAAGGTCACGAGGCCCTTGTCGTTGATGTCGGTCGCGTCGCCTTCCTGCCGGATTTTCGACGCGAAATCGAACATGTTCCAGATCCAGTTGGCCCAGAGATAGGGGCGGTCGCGCAGTTGCGGCCAGCTCTGCTCATGATACCAGCTCTGGAACTCCTCGGGGTGCATGCGGCTGGCGTGGGCGATTTTGTGCTTCGCCCCATCCTGGACATGCTGGCTCAGCGCGCCGCCCGCGCCATATTCGCTGACCGAGATCGGAATGGCCGGATAGCGCGCGTGCATCCGGTCGAGATGCGGGCCGAGGTCGGCGACGTCGCGATAATACCAACCATAATAGCGGTTATAGCCCATCAGGTCGGACAGGCCCGTCAGCACCGGCTGCCGCGCCCGCGCGCCCGCCGGGGCCGCGCCCTCATGCGTCGCTTCGCAGCAGTCGGCGATCACCGTCGGGCGCGCCGGGTCCTCGGCGTGCGCCAGCGCGTTGAGTTCGCGCAGCAGCGGCCGCGCATCGGTGCTGGGGGGCGCTCGCCCCGTCACGACGTCGAGATCGACTTCATTGCCGATCCCCCAGGTTACCACCGAAGGGTGATTGTGGTTCTGCCGGATCAGCTCGGCCATCTGCGCCTTCGCATTGGCAATCAGTTCGGGCGAGCCGGCCGAGCCGTCGTTCGACGGTCGGTTGACGAAGGGAATCTCCGCCCAGACGATCATGCCATAGCGATCGGCGAGTTCGAACCATTCGGGCGCATGCTGGTAATGGGCAAAGCGCACGGTATTCGCGCCCATTTCGGCGATCAGCGCCATGTCGCGTTCGTGATCCTCGGGCGACAGCGCCCAGCCTTTGCCGAGGTAATCCTGATGCCGCGACACGCCATGCAGCGGCAGCTGCTTGCCGTTGAGATGGAAGCCGCTGTTCGGATCGACGCGGAACTCGCGGAAGCCCACAGGAACGGTGACGCCATCGAGCGTGGTCGCGGCGTCGGCGAGCCGGGCTTCGAGGCGGTAGAGATAGGGATCGGCGCGCCCGTTCCAGCGCCGCGGCGCGGCGACCTGAAGGTTCATGGCTGCCTCAGCCTGCCCGGCGGTCAGCGGCGTCGTGCCTTCGGCGACGGTGCGCCCTCCGGCATCGCGCAGGATCGCGACGAGGCTTTGCCCTGCCGCCGCACCCGCCAGCTTGACCCGCACCGCGAGCTCGCCCGAACCATCGCTTCCTATCTTCGGCGTCGCATAGACCCCCGGTCCGCCATGGTCGTCGAGCGCGATATGGCTCGGCGCGACATGGAGCAGGCGTGCGGGACGATAGAGCCCGCCGTGGATGAAGAAATCGCCGTCGAGCGGCACGATATGCTGCGTCGAGCTGTCGAGCACCGGGGCGCTGTTGTCGGCGCGCAGCAGGAGGGTGTTCGGCCCCGCCGGGTCGAGATAATCGGTGAGATCGAAGCGGAAGCGCGAGAAGGCGCCGGCGTGGCTGCCGACATGCCGGCCGTTCACCCACAGGTCGGCAAGATTGCCCACGGCCTCGAACTCGATGACGTGGCGCTTGAGCGGCGGTAGCGGCGCGTCCAGCCGCAGCCGGTACCAGCCCTTGCCCTGCCGGTTGTCGGTCGCCGCGGTCCGGCCGATGCGATATTCGCCCAACCGGTTCCATGTGTGCGGCAGCGTGATCGCTTGCCACTCGGCATCGGGCAGCGCGAGTGCGGCTTCGGGTGTCAGGCTGTTATCGAAACGGAATTGCCATCCCGAGGCGAGCTCGGTCGCGGTCCGCGCCGCGACCGGGGCGGCGGACAGCGGCGCCGGGGGCGGACCGGCCGAGCAGGCGGCGAGCAGCACGGTGGTGAGGAGCATCAACCACCGCGCCATCGTCAGCAGCCCTTGCCGACGCACAGGTCGGCGAGCACCGGATAATGGTCGGACGGCAGGCGCCCGCCCGTCTGCTGCGTCAGCGTCGCATGGCGCAGTACCGTAACTCCGTCGCCGACGAAGATATGGTCGATCGGGCTGGGTTCGACCTGTTCGATCTTGAAGCCGGTGAAGGTTCCGAGCGGTCCGAAATGCGGAGTGCGGCTGATCGCCAATGTATCGTGCAGGGCGATGCGGCCGGGCGCGTTTTCGACGATCGCATCATGCGGGGGACTATCGGCCGGACTGTTGAAATCGCCCATCAGCACCACCGTCTCCCCGGTCTTGCGATTGTCGCCGATCCAGCGGCGAATCTGCCGCGCACTTTCGAGCCGCGCTGTCGTGCCGATATGATCGAAATGGGTGTTCACGACCAGCAGCATATGGTGCGAAGCCTTGTCCTTCAGCCGCGCCCAGCTTGCGACGCGGGGAAGGGCGGCGTCCCAGCCTTTGCTGGGGGCATTGGGCGTCGGTGACAGCCAGAAGGTGCCAGATGCGAGCAGCGTAAAGCGGTCGCGGCGGAAACCGAGCGGCGAAAATTCGCCCTTTTCCTTGCCGTCATCGCGCGCGACGCCGACGAAGGCATAGCCGGGAAGGTCGGCCTCGACCGCCTGCTTCTGGTGCAGCAGCACCTCCTGCATGCCGACGAGGTCGGGGGCATAATAAGCGACAAGGCCGATCAGCGCGCTGCGCCGGTTCGGCCACGCATTATCGCCATCCGACGCGAGATCGAGCCGGATGTTATAGCTCATCGCGCTATAGCGGTCGGTGCGGTCCTTCGCCGCCGCAGGCAGCGCGAGCAGCGCCGCGAAGAAGATGATCAGCCAGCGGGTCATCCGAGGTTCCCCCCGTTGGCCGCGATGACGCTGCTGTAAAAGCGTGCGCTGCGTTTCGGCGTGCGAACCTGCGTTTCATAATCGACATGGACGATGCCGAAGCGCTTCGAAAAGCCCAAAGACCATTCGAGATTGTCGAGCAGCGACCACGCCATATAGCCGCGCACATCGACGCCCTTCTTGATCGCGTCGCCGATCGCCGAAATGTGGGTGCGGAGGTAATCGCAGCGCAGCGGGTCGTCGATCCCGTCGGGGCCCGCGGTCGGCGGGTCGTAGAAGGCCGCGCCATTTTCGGTGATATAGACGGGGATGTCGCCATAGGTGTCGCGGAACCAGACGAGCATGTCGGTGAGCGCGGGCGGATAGACTTCCCAGTCGGTCGTCGTGTGGGTCGCGATCTGCTTCACCGGCGAGGCGCCGACCGGCCACTGGTTCGGATCGGCCTTCACGACGTTGCGCGTATAATAATTGATCCCGATGAAATCGACCGGCTGGCAGATATCCTTGAGGTCCTCGGCCGGCCAATTGGGCCACGCTTCGCCGAACACCTCGGCGAGTTCGGCGGGGTAGCTGCCCTTCAATGCCGGGTCGAGATATTGGCGGTTCATATAGGCGTGCGCGCGCGCCGTCGCGGCGACGTCCTCGGGGCTGTCGCTCGCCGGATATTTGGGTTCGATATTGACGACGAGGCCGATCTCGTGCGCGCCTTCGCTGCGATAAGCCTGCACCGCCTGTCCGTGCGCGCGCATCAGATTGTGGCTCGCGATCGGGGTTTCGAACAGGTTGCGATGGCCGGGCGCGAGCGCGCCGTGGAGATAGCCGCCGTCGGTGATCACCCACGGTTCGTTGAGCGTCACCCATTTCTTCACGCGCCCGTCGAGGCGGCGGTACATCACCGAGCCATACTCCGCGAACCACGCTGCGCTGTCGCGGTTGAGCCAGCCGCCCTTGTCGTCGAGCGCCGCGGGCAGGTCCCAATGGTGAAGCGTCAGCAGCGGCTCGATGTCATGCTTCAGCAGCGTATCGACCAGCCGCTCGTAAAATCCGAGGCCGGGCTCGTTCACGCGCCCGATTCCCTCGGGCAAAACGCGGCCCCAGTTGACGCTGAAGCGATAGGCCTTGAGGCCCAGTTCCTTCATCAGCGCGACGTCGCTTTCCATGCGGTTATAATGGTCGCACGCGATGTCGCCGGTGTCGCCCTTCGCCGCCATCAACCGCGGGTCGTGGCTGAAGCGCTGCCAGATGCTCGCGCCCGCGCCATCGGCGAGCGGCGATCCTTCGATCTGATAGGCAGCGGTTGCCGCGCCCCACAGGAAATCGTCGGGGAAAACTGTCTGCGTCATTTTTTGTCCTTGTTGGTGTTCTGGGGAGAGGGGAGCTTGTGTTCGAGCAACCAGGCATAGAGCGCCGGATCGTCATAGGCGGGATCCCAGCTATTGTGGCCGAGATCGGGATAGATGGTCAGGCGGACCTTGCGGCCACCGCAGGCGCGGATCGCGCGCGCCATGTTGAAACTGCCTTCGGGGACGACAACATCGTCGCGGTCGCCGTGAAAGGCCCAAACGGGCAGGTCCATCAGGCGGCAGGCTTCGCCGGGATTGCCACGGCCCGCGACGAGCGCGACCGCGGCAAAGCGTTTGGGTTCGGCGATCGCCCAGCGCCAGCTCGCGTGCCCGCCGCGGCTGAGCCCGGTCAGGTACACGCGCGCGGGATCGATGCGATAGGTTTTGGCGATATGGTCGACCAGCCGGTCGAGTTTTTCGACATCCCAATCCTGATCGGCGCCGAGCAGCGGTGACACGGTGAGGAAGGGGAAGTCCGGGTCGCGGTCGGCGATCTTGGGCGGGCC
Organism: Sphingopyxis sp.; assembly: GCF_036675685.1. Classification (GTDB taxonomy): domain Bacteria; phylum Pseudomonadota; class Alphaproteobacteria; order Sphingomonadales; family Sphingomonadaceae; genus Sphingopyxis. Next base: position 47,617 of record NZ_JAKFEM010000011.1, on the reverse strand, counting down.
GTGGACCTTCACCTTCGCGACATCGTCGCCGCGCTCGCCCGAACCGTGGAGGAAGATCAGCAGTGGATATGGCTTTGCCGTGTCGGCCAGATAGCCCTTCGGCAGGAACAGCTGATAGGGATAGTTTCCGGGCTCGATCGCCTGCTGGGGCGTCTGTCCCTCGACCATAAGCGGCATCTTTGTCCTTGCGGTGGTGGGGCTAGGCACGGTGAGGGCGAGGCCCAGCAACGCCGCGGTCCAATATTTCATTCGAACTTCCTTGGTTGAAAGGGTCATCCCTTGACGCTCCCGGTCAGCAAGCCGCTCAAATAGAAGCGCTGGAGCGCGAGGAAGAGGATCAGCACGGGCAGCGTGGTGACCACCGCGCCCGCCATCATCAGCTCATTGTCCTGCACATGCTCGCGGCTCATCGCGGCGAGCGCGACGGGTAGCGTGTAGAGATTCTGGTCGGCAAGGATGATCAGCGGCCACATGAAGTCGTTCCAGCTGCCGAGAAACACGAACAGCGCCAGCGTGACGAGGATCGGGGTGAGGATCGGCAGCACGATACGGCGGAGGATCTGCGCCTCGCTCGCCCCGTCGATGCGCGCCGCCTCGAGCATCTCGTCGGGGATCGACAGGCAATATTGGCGGACGAGGAAAATGCCGAAAATCCCAGCCAGCCAGGGCACGAGCGCCCCGGCATAGCTGTTGACGAGCCCCATCGCCTTCAATTCGAGGAATAGCGGCAGCATGCCGATCTGCCCCGGAACGACGAGCGCGGCGACGAGCATACGGAAGGTCGCATCACGCCCCTTGAAGCGCAGCTTGGCAAAGGCATAGCCCGCTGGGACGGTGAAGAGCAGCGCCAGCAGCGTCGAGAGCGTTGAGACCAGCAGGCTGTTGGCGAGGAAGCGCCCGATGCCGAAGGTGCCGAACAGGGTGCGGTAATTTTCGAGACTGGGATCACTGGGGAGCAGCGGCGGCGGGAATTGCGACGCCTCGCCGCGTGCCATGAAGCTGACCGAGAGCATCCAGAGCAAGGGTGCAATGGTGAGCAGCGCGACGAACGCGGCAAGCAGCGTGACTGACCAGCGGCGCATACTCATATCGCGCCGCTCCGCTTGGCCAGCCGCAACTGCACCAGCGTCACCGCCAGGATGCAGAGGAAGAGCAGGAACGCGACCGCCGCCCCCGACCCAAGGTTCCACCATTTGAACCCTTCCTCATACATGAAGTAGAGGATGGTGACGGTCGACTGGGCGGGGCCGCCTTGCGTCATCACATAGGGTTCGGCGAACAGCTGGAACATCGCCGCGACGGTCAGCACCGAGACGAGCAGGACCGTCGGCGCGATCGCGGGCAGGGTGACATGACGCAGCCGCGTGAACCATCCCGCGCCATCGATCCGCGCCGCCTCGTCAAGCTCGCGCGGCACCGTCTGCAGCGCGGCAAGGAAGATGATCATGTTGTAGCCGAAGGTCTTCCACCCGACGAAGATCAGGATCGCGGGCAGCGAGGCGCTGGGGCTGCCGAGCCAGTCGACCGGGCCGATGCCGACCAGCGACAGCAGGTAATTGACGAGGCCGTAGCGCGTGTGGAGCAGGTAACGCCACACGACCGCGGTCGCGACCAGCGTCGTCACATAGGGCGCGAACAGCGCGACCCGCCACACGGGCCGCCATTTCAGCCAGCGCGAATTGACGAGCATCGCAGCGAAGAGCGAGAGCGCGACGACGAAGGGGGTGCCCACGGCCACAAACAGCAGCGTGTTCGTCATCGCCTTCCAGAACAGCGGGTTTTCAACCAGCCTTGCGTAATTCTGGAAGCCGACGAAGCGGAGGTTGTCGAGGTTCGCGAGCGCATAGATGTCGAAATCGGTGAAGCTCAGGAACAGCGACGCAATTGCGGGAACGACGAAGAAGACTATGATCGCTGCGAGCGCGGGCGATGCCATCGTCCACCCCGCGCGCGCCTCGCCGCTGCGCCCGGCCGCACTCACAGCGCGAACCCCTTGTCGAGCATCCAGCGCCGCTTTTCGAGCAAACGGTCGGCGCGCCGGTCGATCTCTTTCGCGGCGGCATCGACGCCGTATTGGCCGCGTACCATGCGTTCGGCGACGACCTGCATTTCGGTGACGATGCGCTCCCATTCGGGTACCTTGGGCAGCGCGGTCGCGCGGTCGAGCTGCGTTGCAAAAGGGGCCACGACAGGATCGCTGGCAATTCCCGCGTCGCGCCATACCGATCGCCGCGCTGGCAGGTCGCCGGTCAGTTGATGGAACTTCAGCTGCGCCGCGGGCGCGAGCAGGCGCGTCAGCAGATCCCACGCCGCATCAGGATTTTCGGTGCCGGCAAAGACGACGAGGCTCGATCCCCCAGGCGCCGCCGACCCGATGCCGCCGGGGCCGGGATTGGGCGCGGTGCCCCATTTGGCCTGCATGCCGGCGGGCAGGCGCTCCTTCATGTCGCCGATCGTCCACGGACCCGAGAGGAAGATGCTGAAAAAGCCGCGCGCGAACTCGTTCCAGATGTTCGAAATCTGAGTCGCCGAGGTGACCGGCGCGAGCTTTTCGTCGAACAGCGATTTATAGAAGGCGAGCGCCGCCTTGAATTCGGGATCCGAAAAGGCGCCGCGCGACCCGTTGTCGCGCAGCAGCCGGGCGCCCGCCGACAAGGCGATGGTCAGCAGCTGCTCGAATTCGTTGACGGGCAGCAGCACGGCATAATTGCCGTCGCCGGCGAGGGCTTTCACCTTGTGCAGCGCGGCTTTCCACCCCGCCCAGTCGAGCGGCGGCGCGGCGTAGCCCGCGCGCGCGAACATGTCTTTGCGGTAATATTGCAGCCGCGTGTCGACATACCAGGGGATCGCCCAAGTCTGGCCCGCGATGCGGTTGGTGTCGACTACCGCGGCAAACTGGTCGTCGAGCAGGCCCTGTGCCGATGCGGGCACCGGGGCGATCGCGCCGATCGCCGCCATCTCGGCGATCCAGCTATTGCCGACCTGCCCGATCGCGGGCAGCGAGCCGCCGGCAAAACCGGTAAGCAATTTCTCGTGTGCCGCGGTCCACGGCAGCGGCTGCACCGTCACCTTGGGCGCTCCAGCAGGCAAGGCGAGGCTTTTCAGCAGTTCAGGCAGGCTCGCGGCTTCATTGCCCATCGCCCAGATCGTCAACCCGTCGCCGCTGTGCGTGCCGCAGCCGCCGAGCATCGGCAGCAAAGGCAGCGCCGCCAGCGCGCCGGTCACCTGGCGCCGCGTTACCTGCATCGGGCGGCGGCTTTCGTCACAGCTGGGCGCCGAGCACCGGCGCTTTCCCGGTCACCTCGACAATGGCCGCACCGCCCGTCGTGCCGCGCGCGATCAGCGTCGGGGTCAGGATCGTTGCACTCGTCGCGCCCAGCGTTTCGCCGCGCAGGATGCGCAGCAACATCATCATCGCGGTCGATCCCAGCCGGTCGATGTTGACCTGCATGGTCGATAGCGAGGGATTGAGGTGCCGCGCGAGCGGAATATCGTCGAACCCCGCCACCATGACGTCACCGGGCACCGACTTGCCCGCCTCGGCCAGTTGGGCGATCAGCCCGACCGCCATCTGGTCGTTTGCCGCAAAAACCGCATCGACGGGAAGCTGTCCCTGCACCAGCAGGCGGCCGGCTTGTGCGCCGCTTTCTTCCGAAAAATCGCCGGGCAGGATCGCCGGATTCGAAATCTTGGCGATCTTCGCCATCGCGTCGACGAAGCCGCGCTGGCGATCGCGCGCGTCGCGGTTGTGCTTCGGCCCGGCAATGTGGACGACCTGCCGCGCGCCGCGCGCGAGCAGCGCTTCGGTCATCGCATAGGCGCCGCGATAATTGTCGACCGCCACGAACGGCAGATCGAGCGTCCCCGCATCATAGTTGAGAAGGACGGTCGGCAGGACCGGATCGAGATAGCCCGACAATAATTCGGGCTTCACATCGGGCGGCATCACGAGCAGCCCGTCGACCCGCCCGCGCATCGCCGCGATCGCCGCAGCGGTTTCGTGCGTGCTGCCGTGCATGTTGCCGAGCAGCAGGTGCATCCCCGATTCATGCGCGACAAGGTCGATACCGCGGATGATTTCGGAGAAGAATTCGCCGAACAGGTCGGGCAGGATCACGCCGACGGTATCGGTTTTGCGCCGTGTCAGGCTGCGCGCGCCGCTGTGCGGGACGAAATTGAGTTTCTTGACCGCGGCCATCACCGCGGCTTTCGTCGGCGCAGTGACATTGCTGTGGCCGTTGATCGCGCGCGATGCCGTGGCGACCGAAACCCCCGCTTCGCGGGCCACGTCCCTCAAAGTAGCCATGATGTTCGCCCCTCTTCCCTCCGATGGCGCCGGGCCGCTGTTGCGACTCCGTCTATTATCCGATTACCGGGCGCGGAAACGTTCACAACGTAACCGGTTACATGGACAAAAAGCAAGGTCATTCGGGCTCTCCCGAGCGCAGCGCGCGACCTTCCGTATCGAACAGGTGCAGATGCTCGGGTGGCAGCAGCGCCACGATTTTTTCGCCTTCGCGCAGGGCCCCATCGTCGCGCAGCTGGCACGCGATCGGCTCGCTGCCGCCTCCACCCTGCAAATGCACGGTGACGAGGCCGCCGAGCCGCTCGACGAAGCCGATAGTAAAAGCCAGCGCGCCGGGCACGTCGCCGATCCTGATGTCCTCGGGCCTGATGCCGACCGACACCAATGTTCCGGGCGCGAGCGGCGCCGTAAGGGGGGGCAGGGCGATGCTGCGCCCGTCGGCCAGTTCGGCCCGCCCCCCGTCTGCGACCACAGCAGCCAGAATATTCATGCGCGGCGTGCCCAGAAACTGGGCGACGAAGATATTCGCGGGCCGGGCGTACAACTCGCGCGGGGACCCGACCTGCTCGATGCGCCCGTCGCGCAGCACGATGATACGGTCGGCGAGCGTCATCGCCTCGACCTGGTCGTGCGTGACGTACAGCGTCGTCGTGCCGAGCGTGCGGTGCAGGCTCGCAAACTCGTACCGCATCCGCACGCGCAGGTCGGCGTCAAGGTTCGACAGGGGTTCGTCGAACAGGAAAATCTGCGGCCGGCGGACGATCGCACGCCCGATCGCGACGCGCTGGCGCTGCCCGCCCGACAGCGCCGCGGGCTTGCGGTCGAGCAGCGCCTCGATGTTCAATATCCCCGCCGCGCGGCGCACTGCATCGTCGATCTCGGGCTTGGCGGCCTTCGCGATCTTCAGCCCGAACGCCATATTTTCGCGGACGGTGAGGTGCGGGTAGAGCGCATAGGACTGGAACACCATCGCGATCCCGCGCTCCGACGGCGGCAACGCGGTTACATCGCGGTCGCCGATGACGATGCTGCCGCCGGTCAGTTCCTCAAGCCCCGCGACGACCCGTAGCAGCGTCGATTTGCCGCATCCCGACGGGCCGACGATCACCGTGAATTCCCCGTCGGCGACGTCGATCGACACGCCTTTCAGCACCTCGGTCTCGCCAAAGTTCTTGCGCGCGCCGCGGATCGACAGTCCGGCCATTATTCTCCCTTACCCCCTCGGCGCGTGCGCTGTTGTCAGTGAACGGTTGCGCCCGCACTTGCCTGGCGCGCCGGCGCGCGCCCGGCCGCGATGGCGAAGACGCACAGCACGGCATAACAGAGCGCCGGCAGGATCAGCGCTGCGGCATAACCCATCGCACCCGACAAGGCGCCGACGATGACGGGAACGATCGCGCCGCCGATAATCGCGGTGCAAAGCAAGCCCGACGTTGCCTCGGCGCGGGCATCCGAGCGTTCGAGGGTCAGGGTGAAGATCACCGGGAACATGATCGAGTTGAACAACCCGATCGCCAGCGCGACGAAACCTGAATTCACGCCGCCGACGAATACCACATAGAGGCACATCAGGCATGCGATCGCGGTAAACAGCGCGAGCAAGCGCGCTGCCGGTGCGAGCGCGAGCAGCACCGACCCGATCGCCCGGCCGACCATCGCGCCGCCCCAATAGAAGGCGACCGCCTTGCCCGCCTCTTGCAGCGACACGCCGGCGACGCCGTCGCTGCCCATCGCAAAGCCGAGCAAGGGGACGCTGAATGCAGCGTCGGACTGGCCCCAGATCGCGTCGCTGTTGAGGAACAATGCCATCTGCGTGCCGATCGCGACCTCGGCACCGACATAGAGGAAGATCGCGATCGCGCCGATCCGCGCCCAGCGCGACGCCAGCGCCTCGCGGATCAACTCGCCCATGCTGACAGGCGGGCCCACCGGCGCCGGCGGCACGGCGGCATCGACGATGCGCCGGCTGAACCAGAAAAAGACGAACAGCGCAGCGATCAAACCGCACAGCCAGAAATAGGCCGAGTCGATGCCGGCCAGCGCCTGGTCGCGAACCGCGTCGGTCAGCGCCGCGCCATCCTTGACCTCGACGCCCTCCAGGAACAGGTGGGCGCCGATCAGCGGGCCCAAAAATGTGCCGAAGCTGTTGAAGGTCTGACTAAACGTCAGCCGGAAATGGCTCCACTTGGGATTGCCGAGCGCGGCCGCGAGCGGGTTCGCCGCGACCTGAAGCACGGTGATGCCGCTCGCGAGGATGAACAGGCCGACCAGCACGAGGATATAGACCGCGAGATTGGCCGCGAGCAGCATGACGAGGCAGCCGCCGACCATTGTCGCCAGCGCCGCAAGAATCGACGGCACCGAATTGAAGCGCGCGATCAGCTTGGCGGCGGGAAAGGACATCAGGCCATAGGCCGCGAAAAAGGCGAAAGCCGGAAGCTGCGTCATCGTATCGCTGAGCGTGAAGATGCCCTTCACCGCGGCGACGAGCGGGTCGATCAGCGAGGTGATGAAGCCCCAGGCGAAGAAAAGCACGGTAACTGCGGCAAAGGCCGCCATGGCATTCGACCGTCCGCCATTCTTGGCGGGCGCCGGGTTGGGCAGGTCCATGCTGATTATCCTCTTCGCCAAAATTATGTTATGGGCAGGGTCTAACTGGACGCCGAACCCAATGCAACCGGTTACATTCCGGCCTGCGCGACGCCGTTCGGCTGCGCTTGAGGATGCAGTCCGGCGCCCCGTGAAATATTCGTTCGCCCCACTGGCGCGCGCGCGCCCGACTGGTTACATGGGCCGCCACCAAACGAATCGCGCGTGCCGTCCTGAAATCCGGGGCAGGCGCCGCCCGCACCAGAAAGTGGCCCAATGGAAATCACGACCGGTCTGACCTTTGACGATGTGCTGCTGGTGCCCGGCCCATCGGACATCCTGCCGAGCGACGCCGTTTTGTCGACCCGGCTGACCGGCGAGATCAGCCTCAACATCCCGATCCTCTCTTCGGCGATGGATACGGTGACCGAGGCCGACATGGCGATCCTGATGGCGCAGATCGGCGGCATTGGCGTGCTCCATCGGAACCTGACGATCGAGGAACAGGCTGCGGCGGTACGCCAGGTGAAGCGCTTTGAAAGCGGCATGATAGTCAACCCGATCACCATCACCCCCGAAGCACCGCTGTCTTACGCCACCGCGCTGATGGACCAGCACAGGATTTCGGGCATCCCGGTGGTCGAGACAGGCGGCAAGCTGGTCGGCATCCTGACCCACCGCGACGTCCGCTTCGCCGACAATCCCGGCCAGCCGGTGCGCGAGCTGATGACCGCCGACAATCTCGCCACCGTCCGTCCCGGCGTCGGGCAGGATGAGGCGCGCAAGCTGCTGCACCAGCGTCGCATCGAAAAGCTGCTCGTGGTCGACGATGATTATCGCTGCATCGGCCTGATCACGGTCAAGGACATGGAAAAGGCGGTCAATTTCCCCGACGCGACCAAGGACGGCACCGGCCGCCTGCGCGTCGCGGCGGCGACCAACACCGGCGATTCGGGGATCGAGCGCGCCGAGGCGCTGCTCGAGGCCGAATGCGACCTGATCGTCGTCGACACCGCGCACGGCCACAGCAAGCTGGTCGGGCAGACGGTCGAGCGTATCAAGAAGCTGTCGAACCGCGTCCAGATCCTTGCGGGTAATGTCGCGACGGGCGATGCGACCCGCGCGCTGATCGACGCCGGCGCCGACGGCGTAAAGGTCGGCATCGGCCCCGGATCGATCTGCACGACGCGCGTCGTCGCGGGGGTCGGCGTGCCGCAGCTCACCGCAATCCTCGACAGCGTCGAGCAGGCCGCGAAGCAGAACATCCCCGTCATCGCCGATGGCGGCCTGCGGACCTCGGGCGACATCGCCAAGGCGCTGGCGGCGGGCGCATCGTGCGTGATGGTCGGCTCGCTGCTCGCGGGCACCGCCGAAGCGCCCGGCGAAACTTTCCTGTTCCAGGGCCGGACGTACAAGAGCTATCGCGGCATGGGCAGCGTTGGCGCGATGGCGCGCGGTTCGGCCGACCGCTATTTCCAGCAGGACATCAAGGACCAGATGAAGCTGGTTCCCGAAGGGATCGAAGGCCAGGTGCCGTTCAAGGGCCCCGCGAAGGACGTGATTCACCAGCTTGTCGGCGGGGTGAAGGCCGCGATGGGTTATACCGGCAGCCGCACGCTGAACGACCTGCGCGAGCGGGCGAAATTTGTTCGCATCACCAACGCGGGCCTGCGCGAAAGCCATGTCCACGACGTTGCGATCACCCGCGAGGCGCCGAACTATCCGGCGGGTTGAGGCCGGCCGATGACGCCCGCAGCACGTGTTCAGGCAGCCATCGAGATCCTCAATGCCATCGCGACTGCTGCGCGCGAAGGCGGGGCGCCGGCCGACAGCGTTTTCGCCGAAGCGATGCGCGCGCGCCGCTATGCCGGGTCGAAGGATCGCCGCGCGATCCGTGCGCTCGTCTATGATGCGATCCGCGTGGTGCGCTCGGCGCCCGCGTCGGGCCGCGCGGCGATGCTCGCGCTCGCCGACCGACAGCCCGATATAGCCGCTTTGTTTGACGGCTCGCCCTATGGGCCCGCGCCGATTGCTGCCGATGAAGCGCGCGCCGAAGCCGGGCTGGCCGCGACCGCGCTGGTCGAGCTTTTCGATCCGCTGGTCGGCGAGGAAGAGGCCGAAGCGATGCTCGCCCGCGCGCCGCTCGACCTTCGCGCCAACCGGCTGAAGGCGACGCAGGGCGATCTTGCGGCGCTGTTTCCCGATGGTGAAGCGATCGCGGGGCTCGTCGACGGTTGGCGCCTTCCACCCGAAACCGCCGCCGTCCAGGACCCCGCCTATACCGCGGGACAATATGAAGTACAGGATGCGGCGAGCCAATATGCTTCGATCGCGCTGGGTGCCGCTGCGGAGATGCGGATCGTCGACCTCTGCGCCGGGGCCGGGGGCAAGACGCTGGCGATCGCGTCGGTAACGGGCGACGCAGCCGACATTCTTGCCTGCGACACCAACCGCGCGCGCCTCCAGCAACTGCCGCCGCGTGCCGAGCGCGCGGGCGCGATGCGGATCGAAACGCGGCTGCTCAACCCCGGTAAAGAGATCGAGATGCTCGACGACTGGATGGGGTCGGCCGACCGCGTCTTCGTCGATGCTCCCTGTTCGGGAAGCGGGACATGGCGGCGGAGCCCCGAACTGCGCTGGCGCCTCACCCCCGTGCGGCTCGAACGCCATCTCGCCGACCAGGCGAAATTGATCGACATTGGTGCGCAGATGGTGGCGCCGGGCGGCAAACTCCTCTATGCCGTCTGCTCGATCATCGCACGCGAGGGGCGCGCACAGGTGGGTGATTTTCTGACCCGGAACCCCGGCTGGACCGCCGATGCCGGCATCCTGCCCGAAGGCGTCGGCCGCGCGGCGGGCAGCGGTTTTCTGCTCACCCCGGGGCACGACGGCTGCGATGGATTTTTTCTCGCACGACTGACGGCACCATGTTAGCATCGCCGCCAATGAAGCGATGGGAGAATGCGATGCGCGTCGGTTTTCTGGCTCTTGCGGCGGGTGCTATCCTTGCCAGCCTGCCCACCGCGTCCGACGCCCAGCGCGCCGATAACGACATTTTCCCGCGCTCGATCGCGCTCCAGCACGAAGGGCAGAAGGCGCAGGAAGCGGGCAACCTCAGCGCTGCCATCGATTATTATGAATCGGCGCTCGCCGCGGATCCTCGTAACCGTTCGGCGATCATTGCGTTGGCGCAGGTCGCGCGCGCGCAGGGACTGCCGGGCAAAGCGATCGGCCTCTATCGCGAAGCTTTGGTGCTCGAGCCCAATGACGTCGTCGCGCTGACCGGACAGGGTGAGGCGCTGGCCGACAAGGGCGCGCTCGAACTGGCCCGCGAAAAGCTCGCCGAAGCGCAGCGTGTGTGCAGTTCGAAATGCCCGCAGGTCGCGACGCTCGAAAAGACGATCCAGGTGAGCGATGCCAAGCGCGTCGTGGCGGCCGAGGCCATCGCGCCCAAGCCCGTCGTCGCGACGGTGGGTGCCAGCAGCAACCAGAATTGATCGGTCCTAGGCGCCCAGCGCCCTCGCCAGTGCCACCCATTCGGCGACGCTGACCGTTTCGGCGCGGCGCGTCGGGTCGATCCCCAGCGCCTCGGCTGCGGCAACTGCCCCTTCGACGCCTTTCAGGCTCTGCCGCAGCATTTTGCGCCGCTGGCCGAAACCCTTTTCGGTCAGCTTCGACAGCCGCTTCGGATCGACGCCCTCGGGCTGTTCCGCCGGAACGACATGGACGATCGCCGACATCACCTTGGGCGGCGGGGTGAAGGCCGAGCGATGGACCTTCATCGCGATCTTCGCGGTCGATCGCCACTGGGCGAGCACCGCAAGCCGGCCGAAGGCGTTCGTGCCGACCGGCGCGACGATGCGCTCGGCGACCTCAAGCTGGAACATCAGGGTCAGCGATTGCCAACGCGGCGGCCAGCTTGCGGGTTCGAGCCAACGGGTGAAGAGTGCGGTGCCGACATTATAGGGCAGGTTGGCAACGATGTGATAAGAGGCTCCGCCGGTCAGCGCGTCAACGTCGACCGCCATCGCGTCGTCGGCGACGACCTGTAACTGCCCCGGGAAAACCTCTGCCAGCTCAGCAAGCAGCGGCAGGCAGCGGTCGTCGCGTTCGACCGCGATCACCTTCGCTCCGGCCCGCAGCAGCGCGCGCGTCAGTCCGCCGGGGCCGGGACCGACCTCGAACACGGTGGCGCCGTCGAGATCGCCGGGCAGCGCGGCGATGCGATCGAGCAATTGCTCGTCGAACAGGAAATTCTGCCCCAACGCCTTGCTCGCCGACAGGCCGTGCGTGCGCACCGTCTCGCGCAGTGGGGGCAGGTTCGGTGCTGGCCTGGCGGTCACTTTGCCGGTGCGCAGCTACGCTCGCGGGTCGCGGCGAGCTTTGCGGCAAGCGCTATCGCGGCGATCGTCGGGCCGGGATCGGCGGTGCCGGTGCCGGCGATATTGAACGCCGTGCCATGGTCGGGCGAGGTGCGGATGATCGGCAGGCCCAGCGTCAGATTGACCCCGTCGTGGAAATGGAGCGCCTTGAACGGGGTCAGCGCCTGGTCGTGATAGGCGCAGAGCAGCGCATCGTAGCGCGCACGAACCGCGGGGGCGAACAGTCCGTCGGCCGCCTGCGGCCCGTCGACGATGATCCCTTCGTCGGCCAGCTGGGCAACCGCGGGCGCCATGATGCGTAGTTCTTCACTGCCCAATTGACCGCTCTCACCCGCATGCGGGTTGAGGCCTGCGAGCGCGATGCGCGGCGTATCAATGCCGAAATCGCGGCGCAGGCCGCGCGCGACGATCCGCGCCTTGGCGACGATCAACTCGACGGTCAGCCGCTCGGGCACCTCGGCCAGCGGGATATGCACCGTCAGCGGGACGACGCGCAGGCTGGGGCCGGCGAGCATCATGACGGCGTTGGTGGCGGTCACGCCGCAGCGTTCGGCGATGAATTCGGTCTGCCCCGGATGGGTATAGCCGATGCCGTGCAGCGCATATTTGGATACCGAGCCGGTGACGAGCGCCGAACTCGCCTGGTTGCGGGTCAGGCCGATGCCGGTTTCGAGCGCATGGAGCGCACAGGTCGCGCCGGCGGGGGTCGGTATGCCGGGGGTCAGCGGTCCGCTGTCTTCGAGGTGCCAGACGGGCAGGGCGTCGTCGAACGTCCGGATTACCTCAGCCATGTCGCCGACGCGCGCGATCGGGCCATCCCAGACGGCGGCGATCGCGGCGATGTCGCCGATGGCGACGAAGGGCGGCAAATGGTTTTCGCGTCGCGCGGCCCAGGCGCGGGCCGTGACTTCGGGGCCGACGCCGGCCGGGTCACCCATGGTGACCGCGATCGGGCGTCGATTGCTGTACTCAGACATCAGCTATATTCGATCACGGCATCCCGGCGCAGGTCGCGCAGATAGCGCTGGGCTCGCTTGTTGACCTTTTCTTCCAGCAAGCGCTGTTCGATCTGCTCGAGGTTCGCGGTGGTCGCGGTCTGCGGCAAGTCGCGGCCGCACAGCACCAGGACGCTGACGCCCTCGTTCGCGGCGCCGAATGGCTGCGTCGTCTGGCCGATCTGAAGGCTGACCAACGTGTTTTGAAGCGGTGCCGGCAGTTGGCGCATTTCGATATTGTCGCGCGACACCACATTGGCGCCCAGCTTCTGCGCGACCGCGTCGGCGCCGCCGCAACCCGCGATACCGCGCGTCGCTTCGGCGAACTGGCTCGCCAGTTCGGACGCCCGGGCCTGCGTCGTCCCGGCGGGGAAATCGAGCGAAATCTGTTTCAGGCTGAGTACCGCGTCGCGCGGATCGGCGGTCAGCACCTGGCGCCGGTCGATCATCAGCATGATCGAGAGGCCGCCGGGAACCTCGACCGGGCCGACGAGCTGGCCGGGCTGCATCTGCGACGCCGCATCGGCCATCGACTGCGGCAGCAAGGCGGGTTTCACCCATCCGAGGTCGCCGCCGACGCTGGCGGTCGATGCTTCGGAAAACTGACGGGCATAAGCGGCAAAACTGCCGCCCGCCTGCAGCGCCTGAATGATTTTCCGGGCGTTTTCCGTCACTGCGGCGGCATTTTCGGGGGTCGCCGACAGATAGATTTCGCCCAGATGGAATTCATCCTGGCCCTTGGCTTCGTTAAGCCGCTTCTCGACGGCCTGGACCTCGTCGGTCGACACGTTCGTCGTCGACTGAATGTTGCGCGACAACAGGCGATCCCAGGCGAATTCGCCGCGGATCTGCTGCTTCACCGCGGCCGCCGACGATCCCTTGGATGCCAGATAGGCCGAAAACTGGTCGGGCGTCTGCTTGAAACGCGTCGCGAGGCGCGCGAACTGATCGTTGACGACATTCTCGTCGATCGTGATCTCGGCCGCCTTGGCTTCCTGGATCTGCAATTTTTCGTCGATCAGATTGCTGAACACCTGGCTGCGCAACCGCTGGAGCTCCTCCGGCGGCAGTTCGACATTGTTGTTCGCGATACGGATCAGCGCCATGCGCTGCTCGATGTCGGTCGCGGTGATAATCTCGCCGTTCACCGTGGCCGAGGGGCGATAGACGTTGCTCTTGGCATCGCCAAAAATCTGGACATTGCCCGGGATGTTGAGGCTGGTCGTCGGAACAGTGTCGTCGCTGACGGTCTGGGCGATCACTGGCGTCACACCCACGGCCGCCACGGCGATCAGTCCGATCATGGTCGAAAATTTGGTCATTGCTACCCTATTCGAGAATTAGTGGCACGCTCCGTATCAGCGGAAACGCCCGATGGTCCAGCGCAATCGGCCATCGGACCTGTTTGAAGCCCGCACATAGGTCGCCGACGCTGAACCTAGGCTGAGCAAGGCGGGTCAGAAGCCCAGGTTGCGGAACGCGATGCGGAAGGAGAAGCTGTTGCCGCGCCGCGCATCGCCGGTGTCGGCATAGTCGCGGCGCCAGGTCAGCGCGATCGACAGGCATTCGTCGTCATAGGCGATGCCAAGGCGATGGCGAATCGGCTCGAACCCGTCGGCGGAGCTCAGCGGATCGTCGCTCTGCTGGGTCAAATCGACGATGGCGGACCCGAAAACCGACCAGTAATTGGCAAAAGCCACGCGTCCGCCCGCGCGGACTTCCTCGCGGTCCTGCAGATCCTCGCCGAGCAGCAATATGTCGCGGTTGAGCCGCGAATAACCCACCACGGCATAGGTCGAGCGGCTGCCGATCGTCGCGTCGAATTCGTTGCGGCGGATCGCCAGATTATCCTTGTCGAGCCGGTATCGGTGAGTGAGGCGCAGGAAATCGCGGTAGGCTATCGTCGTCCGCCCGACGATGTCCGACGTGCGGTCGGTCAGCCCGGTGCCGTCGGGAAACAGGCTCGGCTTGTCGGTCAGGCGATAGCTTTGGCCGACGACGCTGCTGATGTTGAAACCCGGGCGGCTGTAATTCCATTCGACGCCATAGGTGATGCGCGCGCCGTCCTCGAACCGGTCGTGGCCGTTGAAACGATTGATCGCGAACAAATTGCTGTCTTCGAGGTCGAAGGCGCGCGAATCCTCGTTCGGAATGTCGAGATTCTTGATCGGCGGGGTCGCGACAAGCTGGACGCGCGGGGTCAGCGTCTGGGTGCCGCCCATGAACTCGCCGATGAAGGGCCAGCGCATGTCGGCCGCGACCGCGGCGATGCCGCGCGCCTGCCAACCCGATTTGCCGCGATAGCCGGGGATCGCGGTGAGCAGATTTTCGTCGCTGTGATAGACGTCGCCGCGAACGAGCGCGGTCAGCGTGACTTCCTGGCCCATGCCGGTCAGCCCGCGCAAATCCCAGCGCGCCCCGGCAAAGGCGCGCTGCGTGTCCTGGCCTGCGGTGCGGCCGATCGCGAGCGTATTGAGCTGCAGTTCGAACTGCCCGCCGAGAAAGGGATCGTCGAACCGCTGGCGGTAATCGATGATCGGCAGCGCGATCGGCTGCTGTCCCTGGTCGTCGTTGCGGCGCAGCGTCTGCGTCGCCCAGCCGGCGATCGACAGGTACGAGTTGCCGCCGATCCGCTCGAGCTCGAAGGTCGAGCGCAGCCGGTCGTCACGGCTGATGTCGTACCGGCGCATGAAGGTGCGGTCGGTCGCGATACGGCCCGAATAGGTGAGGCTCCAGCGCGGATCGAACTGGAACTTGCCGGCACTTTCGAGGTAACCGCGAAACCGTTTTTCACTGTCCGGGTCGTCGCCTGTCAACGGGACGAGCGAGCCATAGGTCGCATAGCCGTTGATCCGGAACGATCCGATGTCGGTCAGCGCGCGGAACTCGCCCTCGATCATCGGCGCGGCGCCAGTGTAGAGGTGCGGGGTGACCGTGATGTCGCGGTCGGGCGCGAGCCGCAGATAATAAGGGACGGCGACCTCGAAGCCGTTGCTCCGGTCGAGCCGGATCTCGGGCACCAGCAAGCCGCTGCTCGCCTCGTTGTTGATCGAATGGCTCAGGCCGGGCAGCGGAATCAGCGGCAGGCCGAAAAGCTCGATCCGTGCGCCCTTGTAGCGAACCTTGTTCTTGGCGCGGTCGTACATGACGCGGACGGCGCGGACCTGCCAGCTCGGGTTCTTCGGGCAACCCTCGGCATCCTCGACGGGGCAGGGGGTGTAGGCGGCATTCTCCAACTCGATATTGCCGTTGTCGAAACGCGTGCCTTTGATCGCGGCGAGCCGCGAGCCATTGTCGAGCACGACGAGCAGGTTGTCGACGACACCGTCGCGCAGGGTGTCGGTCAGCTCGATCCGGTCGCCATAGGCGGTATCGCCTTCGGGATTGATGATCGTGACATTGCCTTCGGCGAACACCTGGCCCGATTTGCGGTTCCAGGTGACCTTGTCCGCGCGCATCCGGATCGCCTCGCGGTTCATCTGGACATTGCCCTCGGCGACGACGACTTCGGTGTCGCTGTCGTAATTCAGGGCATCGGCCGCGAAACCGATCTGGTCTTCGGCCTTCACGTCGGGCGCGTCGGTCGTGGTCGGGACGACGTCGGGCGTCTGCAGGTCGGGCGTCTGTGTGTCGGGTTCGCCGACGACCTGCCCCGACGGGGTCGAATCGCCCGCCGTCTGGGCCAGCGCCGGCGTCGCGAACAGCACGATGCCGCTGGCCGTCGCCAGCCAGAACGGCCGTGCGCCTGTCGTTCCGGGGAACAAAGCCAACGTCATCTGATCACTTTGTCCCACATCTTTGTCACGTCCGCCCGGGTTGGACCGGCTGCTTTATTTTTGCAACTCGCAAGCGAAACCCCTATCGGTCCCGCACGTTGCAATCAATCACCGCATGAGAGAGTTACCGAATGGACATTCATTTTGTCGCGCAAATCGATGCGTCTGCCGATGTCGTCGCTTTTCCGGTCCGTAAGGGCGGACTTGCCGCCTTTGTCGAGGCGCTTGGCGAACCCCACGGCGCCCTGCTTGGCGGTGCCGCGGCACAGGCACGTTTCGAGGGCGCGGCAGGCAGCATAGCCGAAACCGCCGCGGTCGACGGCGGCCGGGTCCTTCGCCTGCTGCTCGTCGGGATCGGCGAGGGAAGCACGCATGATCTGGAGCGCGGAGGCGCCGCGCTGACCGGCCGGCTGCAGACCAGCGGCGCCACCGCGGTCCATGTCGATTTCGCAAGCGCGGGGCAGAGCGACGCGGATGATGTGCTCGCCTTTGCGATGGGCGCCAAACTGCGCGATTGGCGCCTCGACACCTATCGCACGCGCCTCGCCGACACCGCGAAACCCAGCATCAAGACGCTGACCATCGCCTCGCCGCATGGCAATCTGTCGGGCCGCTGGGCGGCCCTTTCGGCGGTCGCCGACGGTGTCGCGCTGACGCAGACGCTCGTCGCCGAGCCGCCGAACATCCTTTATCCCGAAAGCTTCGTCGAACGCTGCCAGCATCTCGCCGACCTCGGTGTCGAACTCGAAGTGCTCGACGAGCGCCAGATGAAGGCGCTCGGCATGGGCGCGCTGCTTGGCGTTGCGCAAGGGTCGACGCGGCCCCCGCGGCTGCTCGCGATGCGCTGGAACGGCGCCGCCGAGGGCGACAAGCCGGTCGTCTTCATCGGCAAGGGCGTCACCTTCGATACCGGCGGGATCAGCCTGAAACCTGGCCCCGGCATGGATATGATGAAGTGGGACATGGGCGGCGCGGGCGCGGTCGCGGGCGCGATGAAGGCGATCGCCGGGCGCAAGGCGAAGGCGAATGTCGTCGGCATCGTCGGCCTCGTCGAAAATATGCCCGACGGCAACGCGATGCGCCCCGGCGACATTGTCACCACCATGTCGGGCCAGACGGTCGAGGTGCTCAACACCGACGCCGAAGGGCGACTTGTGCTCTGCGACGCGATTAGCTGGGCGCAGAAAATCTATGAACCCAAGGTCATCGTCGACCTCGCGACGCTGACTGGCGCGATGGTGATCTCGCTCGGCCATGAATATGCGGGGATGTTCGCCAATGACGACGATCTCGCCGCCGACCTGCTCGCCGCGGGCGATGCGAGCGGCAACAAGCTGTGGCGTTTCCCGCTGTCGCCGGCATACGACAAGCTGATCGACAGCCCGATCGCCGACATGAAGAATATCGGCCCGCGCGAAGGCGGGTCGATCACCGCGGCGCAGTTCTTGAAGCGCTTCGTCGACGAAGGCGTCGCCTGGGCGCATCTCGATATCGCGGGCATGGCGTGGGCCGACAAGGACGGTTCGGTGTGGGCAAAGGGTGCGACGGGATACGGCGTGCGCCTCCTCGATCGCTACATCGCCGACAACCACGAAGGCTGAGGGCAGGGCAGGGCAGGGGAGCATGGCGCGCGTCGACTTTTACCGGCTGACCCGCGATCCGGTCGAACGGGTGCTCCCCGCGCTTGCGACGCGCATCCTCGGGGCGGGCGATCGCCTGCTGGTCGTCGCCGCGTCGGCGATGCAGCGGCAGGCGATCGACGAGGCGCTGTGGACGCTGCAACCCGCAAGCTTCCTGCCGCACGGCAATGCGGGCTCGCCTGACGAAGAAATCGAACCGATCCTGATCTCCGGAACGCTCGACGCCTCGCCGCCCAACCGCGCGCGGCTCGTCGCGCTCGCCGACGGCGAATGGCGCGACGAGGCGCTCGGGTTCGAACGCTCCTTCCTGCTATTCGACAACAGCCGTATCGACGACGCGCGCGCGACCTGGCGCACGCTCGGCGCCGCCGAGGGCACCGAAATCCACTTCTGGAAACAGGACGATCGCGGCCGCTGGTCCGAAGGGCCGTAGGCTTCCGGCGCTCTATCCTTGCGATAGGGCGAAAGCGCAGCTAGAGGCGCGCGCATCGCAAACCATAACATCGCAGGAGCTTTCCCATGGCGGTCACCCGCACTTTTTCGATCATCAAGCCCGACGCGACGCGCCGCAACATCACCGGCGCCGTCACCAAGATGCTGGAAGACGCCGGCCTCCGCGTCGTCGCGTCGAAGCGCATTCACATGACCCGCGAACAGGCCGAAGGCTTCTACGCGGTTCACAAGGAACGCCCCTTCTTCGGCGAACTCGTTGATTTCATGATCAGCGGTCCCGTCGTCGTCCAGGTTCTGGAAGGCGAGAATGCGATGCAGGCCAACCGCGACATCATGGGCGCCACCAACCCCAAGGACGCCGCCCCCGGCACGATCCGCAAGGAACTCGCCGAAAGCATCGAGGCGAACACGGTCCACGGCAGCGACAGTGACGAGAATGCCGCGATCGAAATCGCCTATTTCTTCAAGCCCGAAGAGATTGTCGGTTAAGGCAACGCCTTCGCCGCGACGTTAAAAAAGGGGGCGACGGAAATATCCGGCGCCCCCTTTTTTTGATCTTTAAGAGGAGAGCTTCTTGAAACCGATCCCGATCTTCGCTGCCGCGGCGAGCCTTATCCTGCTCGGGGCAGCCCCCGAACCCGCACCTGCCATTCCGCCTTCAGAGGGCGTTTATCGTCTGCCCTATGCCGACGCGACACGGGTTTCGGTTTTCGACGATGCGGCGACGCACCGCCCGCTCGGCGCCGTCGATCTCGTTGGCGAACCGCGCGGCGCCGATCGCCGCCACCGCATCGTCGCGGCCGCCGATGGGGTGGTCATGGCGATCGAGGAAAGCTTTTCCGAACAGCAGAGCGGCCGCGCCGCCGCCGACTGCCGCAACAATTATCTCTGGCTCTCACACGCCAACGGTGAATGGACGCTCTATTCGCACATGGCCGCGGGCAGTAGCAGCAAGGCGGGGCTCAAGGTCGGAAGCCGCGTTCGGGCGGGGCAGCATCTCGGCGACGAGGCCGCAGTCGGCTGCGCGATGCTGTCGCACCTGCACTTCGAGATTGCGGTTCCCCATGCAACGACGCCCATCGACAAGGGCGGCTTCCTTACCGACAACGCGCTGCGTCAGCGGATCCGCGTCCCGCGTTTCTGCGGCGTGGCGGACAAAACCGTACGCAAGGACGCATTCTACACCGCGGCTCCCTGTCGCTGATCTAGAATTCGTCGGCGATCCCCATCAACCCCGCCAGCTTCTTCGGCGCCACCGCGAGCCAGCTCTTGCGCAGCCAGTCGCCGATTGCATCCCAGTCGGTGTCGCCAAGGTCAAGGCGGATGCCGACCCAGCCGTCGCCGAAATAAGCGGGGCGGTAATAGCGGTCTTCGTCGAGCTCGATCAGTTGCGCCTGTTCGTCGGCGCCGCTGATCTTCACCAATATCGCTGTCTTGCCGTCGCCATGATGGTCCTGCGTGAAATAGGCGAATTTCTTGCCCTTCACGATTCCGAAGCAGGGCATGCCGTGCGAGGTGACCTCGTCGGCCTCGGGCAGCGCCATCGCGAGATCGCGCACGCGGCCGAGCAGATAGTCGGGCGAGCGTTCGCGCGACACGAAGGCCGCGAGTGTCGGCGGATAAAGCTGATGCTCGGCGATCCGCACCCGCGCCGCCAAAGTCTCGACGGTGTCGCCGGGCAGGATCGCGACCGGTGTCTGCGCCAGCACCGGCCCGTCGTCGACCCCCGGGGTCACGATATGCACGCTGCACCCGCCGAACCGGTCACTCGCTTCGATAGCCTGGCTGTGCGTGTTCAACCCCTTGTAGAGCGGCAGCAGGCTGGGGTGGATATTGAGCATCTTGCCCGCCCAGCGCCCGACGAAATCGTCCGACAGAATTCGCATATAGCCCGCGAGCGCGACAAATTCGGCCTTGGCCGCGCGCAACTGTTCGTCGACCAGCGTGTCGAAGGCGTCGCGGTTCATGCCCTTGTGCGACAAGCCCCATGTCGCGATGCCTTCGGCTTCGGCAATCTTCAGCCCCGGTGCATCGGGATCGTTGCTGCCGACGAGCACCAACTCATAGGGGCAGTCTTCGGCTTTCGCCGCATAGAGCAGCGCTGCCATATTGGTGCCAGCGCCGGAGATCAGGACGGCGACCTTGGCTTTCGTCATTGGCGCTCTCCTTCTTTCGTCATGCTGAACTTGTTTCAGCACCCATGGCCTGATCTCTCGGCAAGCGTGGTGGCAATTTTGATGGCGGACCATGGACCCTGAAACAAGTTCAGGGTGACGATAAATTCAACCGTGGTGCGTGGCACTCCACGCGCCCATTGCGCTCCACGTCTCGGCACTGCCCGTCACGGTGCAGCCCTTTTCGCCCTCGGCGATATGGCCGATCCGGAATACCGTCTCGCCCGCGCCTTCGAGCGCCGCGGTAACAGCGTCAACATCAGCTTCGGCGACAACAACCGCCATGCCGATCCCGCAATTGAAGGTGCGCGCCATTTCTTCGGGTTCGATATTTCCCTGCGCCTGCAGGAACGCCATCAGCCGCGGCTGCGCCCAGTTATCAGCGTTAACATGGGCGTGCAGCGTCTTGGGAAGGATGCGCGGGATATTCTCGAGCAGCCCGCCGCCGGTGATATGCGCCAGCGCATGGATCTGGCCGCTCTTCACCAGCGGGAGCAGGCTTTTGACGTAGATGCGCGTTGGCGCCATCAGCGCGTCGATCAGCAGGACGGTCTGGTCGAACAGCGCGGGGCGGTCGAGTTTCCAGCCCTTGTCGGCCGCGAGCCGGCGCACCAGCGAAAAACCGTTCGAATGCACCCCCGACGAAGCGAGGCCGAGGATCACGTCGCCCGCCGCGACCTTGTCGGCGGTCAGCACCTGGTCGCGCTCGACCGCACCGACGCAGAAACCGGCGAGGTCATAGTCGCCTTCGCTGTACATGCCCGGCATCTCGGCGGTCTCGCCGCCGATCAGCGCGCATCCCGCTTGCTTGCAGCCCTCGGCGATGCTCGCGACGACCTGGGTCGCGACCTCGTTGTCGAGCTTGCCGGTCGCATAATAGTCGAGGAAGAACAAAGGCTCGGCGCCCTGCACGATCAGATCATTGGCGCACATCGCGACAAGGTCGATGCCGACCCCGTCATGCTTTCCCGATTCGATCGCGAGTTTCAGCTTGGTGCCCACGCCGTCGTTCGCCGCGACGAGCAAGGGATCGGTGAACCCCGCCGCCTTCAGATCGAAGAAGCCGCCGAATCCGCCGAGGTCGGCGTCGGCGCCAGGGCGGCGCGTCGCACGGGCGAGCGGAGCAATGGCACGGACCAGCGCGTTGCCGGTCTCGATCGATACACCGGCCTCGGCATAAGTGTAGGAGGCGGGTTGCCCGTCTCGTTGGTTGTGCTTGGAATCCATGGCCAGCGCGACTAACGACTCCAGCCGAGAAATGCCATGATTTCCTTGTCCGGCGCCAAGCTTTTGGGCAAAGCATAGAGAAGATATGATTTCGGCTGCTTTCCCCCGCTTCGCGCTCCGCCTGACGCTCGATGCCTTTCGCCCGCGCGACTGGCGCTGGGCGGCGGCTTTCGGGCTTTTCTTGGCGATTCTGCTCGTCGGCGTGGTCGAAGGACAGATCAGTCGCGGTGATCGCGGCATCACGCCGATCAACAGCAGCGGCGATTTCCTCGCCAGCGGAATCCTCGTCGACGTCACCGGCGACAACGCCGACGATGCGCGCGAAAAGGGCTGGCGCGAGGCGCAGCGCCTCGGCTGGACGCAGCTTTATCGCAAATTGAACGGAAGCGACGGCCCCAAACTCGGCGATTCGGTGCTCGACGGCATCGTGACCGCGATCGTCGTCGAGGAAGAACAGATCGGCCCGCGCCGCTATGTCGCCCGGCTCGGCGTCCAGTTCGACCGCGTCCGCGCGGGGCAGATTCTTGGCGTCAGCGGCCGGACTTTGCGCTCGCCGCCGCTCCTCGTCATCCCCGTCTACTCGATCGACGGCATTCCGCAGGTGTTCGAACAGCGCAGCGCGTGGCAGCGTGCCTGGGCCGAATATAATACGGGGCAGAGCGCGATCGATTATGTGCGCACCGCGGGCACTGGCGCCGATACATTGCTCCTCAATTCCGGACAGACCGGGCGCCGCGGGCGCATCTGGTGGCGCGTTATCCTCGACCAATATGGCGCCGCCGACGTACTGACCCCGATCGCGCGGGTCGAATATTCCTATCCCGGCGGGCCAATCAAAGGCACTTTCACCGCACGCTTCGGCCCCGACAGCAAGCTGATCTCCAGCTTCACGATGACCGGGCCCAGCCCGGCCGCGCTGCCCGATATGATGGAAAAGGCGGTCGCGCGGATGGACCGTATCTATATCGACGCGCTCGCGGCGGGCGTGCTGCGCACCGACACCTATCTTGTCCTCGAAAAGCCGGTTGAGAAGGAAGATCTGCCCGAAGAAATCTCCACGGACGCGGAAGCGCTCCCCAGCGAGACCGACAGCAGCGTGCCGACCACAGCGGCGGTCGGGGTCCAGAGCTTCACCGTCCAGTACAGCTCGCCCGACGTCGATTCGGTCACCGCGACCGAACGCGCGGTCGGCGGCATCGCGGGGGTCCAGTCGGCGTCGACCACCAGCCTCGCGCTCGGCGGCACATCGGTGATGCGCGTGACCTTCCGCGGCGACATCGCCGCGCTTAGCGCCGCACTCGCCGCGCGCGGTTACAAGGTACAGGAAGGCGGCAGCACGCTGCGGATCAGCCGCTGATGGCGCGTCCCGCATCCGGCCAGATCGCCTTGCCGCTCGACTGGAGCGCGGGCGGTTCCAACGACGGTCCGCTGATCGTCGGCACCAGCAACGCCGATGCCGTCCGCTATTTGCGCCATGTCGCGACCTGGCCGGTGCGCACCGCGGTGCTCACCGGACCGCGCGGTTCGGGGCGCAGCCTGATCGGCCGGCTTTTCGCCAGCGACACCGGCGGCCGCGTGATCGACGGGCACGACAGCGTTTCGGAAGAAGAGATATTCCACGCGTGGAACGCGGCGCAGACTTCGGGCACGCCGCTGCTGATCATCGCCGACGCCCCGCCCGCCGACTGGAATATCGCGCTTCCCGACCTCGCCTCGCGGCTCGCGGCGGTACCGGTGTTGACGATCGGCGAGCCCGACGACTGCCTTGCCCGCGACCTGATCGAGGCGCTGTTTGCACAGCGTGGCATGGCCTTGGCGCCCGAAGTCGCCTCCTATATCGTGCCGCGGATGGAGCGCAGCTATGCGATGATCCACCGCGTCGTCGCGGCGCTCGATGCCGCCTCGCTCGAACAGGGACGGCGCGTCGGCGTTCGTCTCACGCGTGAAACATTACTGTCACAAGGCCTGATCGATCCCGATCTCCCCGAAAGGCAGGAAACAGGCACATGTCAGTAACAGGTAGGCCCCTTCGCGCCGAAAATGACGCCGATACGGCGCTGCCGTCGTTCGGCCCCGAACGTTTCTTCAACCGCGAGCTGAGCTGGCTGGCGTTCAACCGCCGGGTGATGGAGGAAGCGCGCAACCCCGCGCATCCGCTCCTCGAACGCCTCCGCTTTCTGTCGATTTCGGGAAGCAACCTCGACGAATTCTTCATGGTGCGCGTCGCGGGGCTGAAGGGCCAGCAATTGCAAGGGATCGACGATCCCTCGGCCGACGGCCGCTCGCCGGGGCAGCAGCTCGCCGAGATCGAGGCCGAGGTGAACCGCCTCGTCGACCAGCAGCAATCCGAATGGCAATTGCTCCACCGCCAGCTCGGCGAACAGGGCATTGTCGTTCACGGCACGGGGTCCGATGTCGAAGCGCTGCGCACCGCGTTGCGCCAATATTTCATCGACCAGATTTTCCCGATTCTCACCCCGCAGGTGCTCGACCCGGCGCATCCCTTTCCCTTCATCCCCAATCGCGGCCTCGGCGTGATCTTCGACCTTCAGCGCAAGGCGAACGGCGAGACGGTGCGCGAACTGGTGCTGATCCCCGGCGCGCTGCCGCGGTTCGTGCCGGTGCCGGGGCAATCGAGCGCGTTCGTGCCGATCGAATATCTGATCGAGATTTTCGGCGACCTCATCTTCCCGGGCTTCACGATCCGCTCCTTGGGCGTCTTCCGCATCATCCGCGACAGCGACATCGAAATCGAGGAAGAGGCCGAGGATCTCGTCCGCCTGTTCCGTACCGCGATCCGCCGCCGCCGTCGCGGCCGCGTCATCCTGCTCGAACTCGAAGCCGACATGCCGGGCGAGATCGCCGCGGTGCTCAACGCGGATATTCAGGGGCATGAGGCGATCGTCGCCAAGATCGGCGGCTTTATCGGGCTCGCGGCGCTGTCGGCGCTTGTCGACGTCGACCGCCCCGACCTCAAATTCCCCGCTTACTCGGCGCGCTTTCCCGAACGCATTCGCGAACATGGCGGCGACTGCTTTGCGGCGATCCGCAGCAAGGATATCCTTGTCCACCACCCCTATGAAAGCTTCGAGGTCGTCCTCGCTTTCCTGCGCCAGGCAGCCGCCGATCCCGACGTCGTCGCGATCAAGCAGACGCTCTATCGCGCCGGCGATCAGTCTCCGGTCATCCGCGCGCTGATCGAGGCGGCCGAGGCGGGCAAGTCGGTGACCGCGGTCGTCGAACTCAAGGCGCGTTTCGACGAGGAGCAAAATCTGCTCTGGGCAAACCAGCTCGAACGCGCCGGGGTGCAGGTCGTCTACGGTTTCATCGAGTGGAAGACCCACGCCAAGATTTCGATGGTCGTCCGCCGCGAAGGGCAGGGGTATCGCACCTATTGCCACTTCGGCACCGGCAATTATCATCCGGTGACCGCGCGCATCTATACCGACCTCAGCTTCTTTACTGCCGATCCGCGCGCCGGCCGCGATGCGGCGCAGCTGTTCAACTATATCACCGGCTATGTCGAGCCCGAGCGGCTCGAATTGGTCACCATGTCGCCGCTCAACATGCGCACGCATCTTTGCGATCTGATCGACGCCGAAATCACCGCGGCCAAGGCGGGGCATCTGTCGGGCGTATGGGCCAAGATGAACAGCCTCGTCGACCCCGACATCATCGACAAGCTTTATGCCGCGAGCGCGGCCGGCGTGCCGATCGAGCTGATCGTGCGCGGCATTTGTTGCCTGCGTCCGGGCGTGCCGGGCCTGTCGGAAACGATCCGCGTCAAATCGGTTGTCGGCCGCTTCCTCGAACATAGCCGCGTCTGGGCTTTTGCGAACGGAGCGTCGCTGCCGGATCGCGGCGCGAAGCTGTACATCAGCAGCGCCGACTGGATGCCGCGCAACTTCGATCGCCGGGTCGAATATATGATCCCGATCGAAAACCCGACGGTGCACGACCAAATTCTCGACCAGGTGCTGGTCGCGAACCTGATCGACAATGAACAAAGCTGGGTGCTGCAGCTCGATGGCACCTATGCACGCGTAACGCCGGGGGATAAGCCGTTCAATCTACACCATTATTTCATGAACAATCCATCGTTATCGGGCCGCGGAACCGCGCTCCACAAGCGCCAGGACGTCCCGACGCTCGCCTTCAATATGCGCGATGATTGAGAAGTTGGGTTTGCTGCGTTCCACCAGACAAGCGGTCCACCGTTCTGCCGTCATCGACATCGGCTCCAACTCGGTCCGTATCGTCGTTTATGAAGGACCGGCGCGCGCGCCCGCGGTGATTTTTAACGAAAAGGTCGCGGCGGGGCTTGGCCGTGGTCTCTCGATCAACGGCCGTATCGCCGACGAAGACGCCGCGCGCGGCCTGACCGCGCTCCGCCGCTATGCGCTGCTCGCAAAGCATATGGAGGTCAAAGACCTGCAGTGCGTGGCGACCGCGGCGGTGCGCGACGCCGAAAACGGCCCCGAGTTCATCGCCGCTGCCGCCGCCGCGGGCCTCAAGATCCGGCTGCTGTCGGGCGAGGAAGAGGCGGAGGCTGCGGGCTATGGCGTACTCGCTGCGATCCCGGAGGCGCATGGTATCGCGGTCGACCTGGGCGGTGGTAGCCTCGAGCTGGCCGAAGTGTCGGGCGGACAGGTCGGTCGCCGCGTTTCCTTCCCGCTCGGGGTGCTGCGCCTGCCCGCGCTGCGCAAGGATGGGCAACAAACGTTCGAGCGCGCTGTCCGCAAGATGCTCCGCGATGCGGGCTGGCCGGGCGGGCTGACCGGCCTGCCGCTCTATCTGGTCGGCGGGTCGTGGCGCGCGCTTTCGCGCCTCGACCTCGAACTCACGCACGATCCGCTCGCGGTGCTCGACCAGCATACGCTCCCCCGCACCGCGCTGCGCCGTCTCGTTCGCGCGACCAAGCGGCTGACATTTGAGGAATTGAGGGCGATCCCCGGCATGGCGTCGAACCGCGCCGCAGCCTTGCCCGATGCGGCGGCATTGCTCGCCGCGCTCGCCAACATCATCGACATTCCCGAAATGACGGTGTCTTCGTCGGGGCTGCGCGAGGGATTGCTCTACCAGGCGCTCGACGCCGAGACGCGCGCCGAGGACCCGCTGATCGTCGCGGCCGAGTTCGAAGGGCGCCGGCTCGCGCGGTTCGCACCGCACGGCCGCGCGATCACCGAATGGATCGCGCCCCTGTTCGCAGGCGAAGCGCACGCCGACAGCCGCGTTCGCCTCGCCGCCAGCCTGCTCAGCGACGTGGCCTGGTCCGCCAATCCCGATTTTCGCGCCGAGCGCGGCACCGAAATCGGCCTCCACGGCAATTGGCGCGGTATCGATATTCCGGGCCGCATCCTGCTGGCGCGCGCGCTTCACGCCGGATTCGGTGGTGCCGACAGCGATTTTCCGGCGATGGGCAATCTCGTCGAACCCGACCGTCTCGCGCGGGCGCGGCAATGGGGCTTGGCGATCCGGCTCGCGCAGCGACTGACCGGCGGCGTCGAGGCGCCGCTGAAAGCGAGCGGCATCGCGCTGGTCGACGGGAAATTGCGGCTCAGCCTCGATCGCGGCTGGCATCACCTCGCGGGCGAATCGGTCGATCGGCGGTTGCGCTCGCTCGCGCAGGCGCTCGATGCGAAGGCCGAGATGGTGCTGCTTTAGCCCTGCATCGTCATCCCGGCGAAGGCCGGGATCTCGACGGTCCGTTAGGGCCGGAGGTTGAGATCCCGGCCTTCGCCGGAATGACGATTTGGCGGCAGGAAAACGGCTTTCGGCGGCAGTCAGTCGGCGCTTGCTGTCGCGGCGTCGATCTCGCTCATCACCAGCTTGCCGTGCTTGACCGCAAAGCCCATCCGTCCCTCGACCAGGTCGAGCGCGGCATGGCCGAAGACGTCGTAGCGCCAGCCCTGCAGCAAGGCGATGCCCTCGCGCCCGCCCGCGGCCAGCGCCTCTAGGTCGTCGCTGCGCGCGATCAGCCGTGCCGCGACATTGAGTTCGCGCGCGCGGATTTTCAGCAAGAGCTTGAGCAGGTCGGCGACGAGCACGCCTTCCTTGCCGAGCCCGGGGCCGCGCGGCGCGCGGTCGGGCATGTCGTCCTTCGGCAGCAGCTTTGCGTTGGCGAGCGCGTCCATCAGCCGCGCGCCGATGTCGTTACTGCGCCACGTCGCCGACAGCCCGCGGACGCGGCCGAGGCCGTCCTGGTCCTTCGGCGGATGCGCGGCGAGGTCGGCGAGCGTCTCGTCCTTGACGATGCGGCCGCGCGGCAGATTCTTCGTCCGCGCCTCGCGCTCGCGCCACGCCGCGAGTGACTGCAACCGGCCGAGCACATCGGGCTTGCGCGAGGGGATCTTGATCCGCTGCCACGCCTTGTCGGGATCGACGCTGTAATTGGCGGGATCGGCAAGCTTTTCCATTTCCTCGTCGAGCCAGTGACCGCGCCCGGTCTTGATCAGCTTGTCGAGCATCATCGGGAAAATCTGGGCGAGATGGGTGACGTCGCCGACGGCATAGTCGATCTGGCGCTTGTCGAGCGGACGGCGGCTCCAGTCGGTAAAGCGCGCGCCCTTGTCGAGTTGCAGTCCGATCCACGCTTCGACGAGGTTCGAATAGCCGACCTGTTCGGCCTGGCCGATCGCCATCTGGCCGATCTGGGTGTCGAAGATCGGATGCGGCGTCTTGCCGGTCAGGTTGAAGATGATTTCGACATCCTGCCCACCGGCGTGGAAGACTTTCAGCATGTCCTCATTGTCGACGAGCAGGTCGAGCAACGGCTTCAAATCCATGCCGGGCGCCATCGGATCGATCGCCGCGGCATGTTCGCGGTCGGCGACCTGGATCAGGCAAAGCTCTGGCCAGAAAGTATTTTCGCGCATGAATTCGGTATCGACCGCGATGAAATCGCTGTTCCGAATGAGGTCGCAGAATTCGACGAGCGCGGCGTTGGTTTCGATCAACGGATGGACTTGCATAGCGCGCCTATACAGCTAGTTGAAAAGAACGGGCAGGAAAATTTGCTCGTGCTCTTCGGGTCGCGGAGCCGGAACACCGGTCAGAAAAAAACGCGAAGGGATTTAGGGCATGATGTGGGTCGGTTGGGCGCTGGCTACGCTGGGTTTTGCGCTGCTTGTCGGGCAATATGCGGCGGGGCAAGCGGATATATTCGTATCGATCGCCAATCCGCGGCCGCTCGACGAAGAATTGATGGTCGTGACGCTGAAGGGCTGGGGCTTTGCTGCCCAAGCGGCGCAGCCGTTTGTCACGCCCGAATCCGACCACGGCCTGTGCGATGTCCGCGTCTTCGGGACGCGGCGCCAGATGCTCGTCGCGATCGCTACCTTCGGCTTTCTCCGCCCCGTGACCGTGGCGTGGCGCGCGCACGCGGGCATTCTACCGCTGGGAGACGCCTGATGCCGATCGTCAAGCTCGGCGACAAAGGCCGCTGGACCAATTATCACGGCACCGGCACGTGCGAAGCCGCGACGCGCTTTGCCTTGCGCAGCGGGGATGCCGTGCGCGGGCGCGACGAGATTGCCATCGCTTCAAAAGCGGTACAGGACTGGCTCGCCGAGGCGCAGGCCGCGAAACGCCGTGTCCGTCCGATCGGGGCGGGCTGGTCGCCATCGAACGTCAATATTTCGTCCGACAGCTGGCTGCTCCACACCCGCCGTTTCAACCGTTGCTTTCGCATCGAGGCCGCCGATGTCCGGCCGGGCATCGACGCCGATGGACTGATGTTGGTCGAGGCGGGCGCGCTCGTTGACGAAGTCTCCGACAAGCTCGAGGAGCAAGGTCGCTCGCTGTGGACCAGCGGCGCAGGCAATGGCCAGACCTTCGCGGGTGCCTGCGCAACCGGGACCCACGGGTCGATGATCGCGCGCGGCGGCATTCAGGATCATATCCGCGCTCTCCAGATCGTCACGCCCGGCGGCATCCACTGGATCGAGCCCGACGCGGGCGTGATGAGCGATGCCTTCATCGCCGCGACGGGCTCGACCCCGCTGCGCGACGACGACCTGTTCGCCGCTGCGCAGCTTCCGGTCGGATCACTCGGCATCGTCACCGCGGTCGTCGTCGACAGCGTGCCCAAATTCCTCGTCCGCCCGATCCAGAATCTGCGCACCGTCGAATGTGCCGCGCTCGACTGGCTCGCCACGGGCGATTTTCGGCGCTTTTCGGCGGCCTATGCACTCGATCAGGATCCCGATTTCGTCCAGATGATCGTCAATCCCTACAAGCCGTTCAAACGGCCGGCGATGCTGCGCTTCCTCTATCGCGAGCCGTGGCGCGACGATTATCCGCGCGCCACCCCGGGCCAGCTTGGCGCGGGTTACGACGCGCTCAGCCTGCTCGGGCGGCTGCTCAACGATTATCCGTGGGCGCGCGGGCCGTTGCTGCAATTCGCGATGAAACAGGGCTATGCCAGCGGCCCCGATGTCAACGCGCCGCCGGTCTATGGCAGTTGGGGCGAGGGACTCGACACCCACCGGCCGCTCGCCGACCTGTTCAACGCTTCGGTCACCATCGACCGTGCCGATCTCGCGCGCGCCTTCGAACGCATTTGCGCGGTGTTTGCGCGCCACGGCGGCTCGACCGTCGTCACGGTGCGTTTCATGGAGCGCGCGCAGGGGCTGCTTGCGCCGGCACGCTTCCCGCACAATGCCGTGATCGATTTCGACGGCCCGCGTAGCCAGCGCACCGCTGACGCCTATGCGCGCGTTGTCGAATGCCTCGATGCCGAGGGGATCGCCTTCACCCGCCACTGGGCGAAAAGCTGCCGCCTTGACGCCGTGCGCGTCGCCGCCGATTATGGCGAGGATTTTCGGCGCTGGCGGAGCGCGCGCGACCGACTGATGCCCGATCCCGCCCACCGCGCGCTGTTCGGGAGCGAGGTGCTCGACGGGTTGGGGCTGACCTGCTGACGAGCCAAGCCTTGACAAATGGCACGCCGACCTGCCTTAGGCGCGGCCATAAATGTCAACTTTTTGTTGATTTCCCCAGTCATCGAAAGACGAGAAAATGCACGCCTACCGTACCCATAACTGTGGCCAGCTCCGCGCCGAGGATGTCGGCCAGAATGTCCGTGTCTCGGGCTGGGTGCATCGCAAGCGCGATCATGGCGGTCTGCTCTTCGTCGACCTGCGCGATCATTATGGCCTGACCCAGATCGTCGCGGACTCGAGCGACGCGGCCTTCGCCACGCTCGATGGCCTTCGCGCCGAAAGCGTGGTGACGATCACCGGCGATGTTGTCGCGCGCTCGCCCGAAACGACGAATATCAACCTACCCACCGGCGCGATCGAAGTTCGCGCACGCGACGTGTCCGTCCAGTCGGCGGCGATCGAACTGCCGATGCCGGTCGCGGGCGAACAGGAATATCCCGAGGACATCCGACTGAAATACCGCTTCCTCGATCTCCGCCGCGAACGCCTGCACGCGAACATCATGCTGCGTTCGAACGTGATCGCGTCCTTGCGCCGCCGCATGGTCGAACAGGGTTTCACCGAATTTCAGACCCCGATCCTCACCGCCTCGTCGCCCGAGGGCGCGCGCGATTATCTGGTCCCGAGCCGCGTCCACCCCGGCAAATTCTACGCGCTGCCGCAGGCGCCGCAGATGTTCAAGCAGCTGCTGATGGTCGCGGGCTTCGACCGCTATTTCCAGATCGCACCCTGCTTCCGCGACGAGGATGCGCGCGCCGACCGTTCGCCGGGCGAATTCTACCAGCTCGATTTCGAAATGAGCTTCGTCACGCAGGACGACGTCTTCGGCGCGATCGAGCCCGTGCTCGCGGGCGTGTTTGAAGAATTCGCGAACGGCAAGTCGGTGACCCCCGCGGGTTCATTCCCGCGCATCCCCTACCGCGAGTCGATGCTGAAATATGGCAACGACAAGCCCGACCTCCGCAACCCGCTGATCATCACCGACGTCTCGGCGCACTTTGTGGGGTCGGGTTTCGGCCGCTTCGCCGACATCGTCGCGGCGGGCGATGTGGTGCGTGCAATCCCCGCCCCTGCGACCGCCGAGAAGAGCCGCAAATTCTTCGACGACATGAACAGCTGGGCGCAGGGCGAAGGCTTTGCCGGCCTCGGCTATGCGACGCGCAAGGGCGGCGAATGGGGCGGCCCGATCGCCAAGAATCACGGTACGGAGAAGATGGACGCGCTGGCTGCTGAGCTCGGCATTGGTCCCGACGATGGTCTGTTCTTTGCGGCCGGCAAGGAAGCGCAGGCGGCGAAGCTCGCCGGCCTCGCACGCACCCGCGTCGCCGAGCAGCTCGAACTGATCGATCCGAACAAGTTCGAAATGTGCTGGATCGTCGACTTCCCGATGTTCGAGGCCGACGAGGATACCGGCAAGATCGACTTCAGCCACAACCCCTTCTCGATGCCGCAGGGCGAGCTGGATGCGCTCGAGACGAAGGACCCGCTCGACATCCTCGCGTGGCAGTATGACATCGTCTGCAACGGTGTCGAATTGTCGTCGGGCGCGATCCGCAACCATCGTCCCGACATCATGTACAAGGCGTTCGAGATCGCGGGCTATTCGCAGGCCGATGTCGATGCGAACTTCAGCGGCATGATCAACGCGTTCAAGTTCGGCGCGCCGCCGCACGGCGGTTCGGCGCCGGGCGTCGACCGCATCGTGATGCTGCTCGCCGACGAACCGAACATCCGCGAGGTCGTGGTCTTCCCGATGAACCAGAAGGCCGAAGACCTGATGATGAACGCCCCGGCGCCGGTCAGCGACAAGCAGCTCAAGGAACTCGGCATCCGCATCGTCGACGGCCCCAAGGGCTGAGCGTGACCGGGCAGCCGCGCGAACACCGGCTGGAAACGCCGGAAGGCGACATTTGCTGGTTCGAATGGGGCACGCCGGGCGAGCGCGCTTCGCTACTGCTGCTCCACGCGACCGGCTTTCACGCCCGGCTGTGGGACCAGGTCGTCGCGGCGCTGCCCGCGGACACGCATGTCATCGCACCCGACCATCGCGGCCATGGGCGCAGCTATCGTCCCGCGACGCTCGCCGATTGGGCCGCGACCGCCGACGCCTTGCTACCGCTGATCGACGGACACGGAGGGCGCCCGCTCGTCGGCGGTGGCCATAGCATGGGCGCCTATATCCTGACCCGGCTCGCGGCGCAGCGACCCGCGGCTTTCCGCCATCTTGCGCTGATCGACCCGGTGATCATGGATCCGTCGCTTTATGAAGGCGAAGCCGCACGGCCGATCCCCGATCCCGCCGGGCATCCCGTCGCCCGCCGCCGCAATAGCTGGCCCAGCGCCGAAGAGATGCGTGCGCGTTTCGCCGATCGGCCGCCCTATGCGAACTGGGATCCGCGCGCGCTCGCCGACTATTGCACCTATGGCCTCCTTCCCGCGGCGGCCGGCGAGGGGCTGGAACTGGCGTGCCCGCCGGCGCTCGAGGCGTCGGTCTATCAAAATGCGCTGCGCACCAGCCCGCATGCCTGGCTGCCGCATCTCGCGACGCCTTCGACCGTCATCCGCGCCCCGACCGGCGAACGCGGCGGCCCGCTCGACTTTTCGTTGAGCCCGACCTGGACAGGCCTTGGCCCCGCAATCGGCGCCGAGCGCGACGAGCTGTGGGACGAGCATAGCCATTTCATACCGATGGAGGCCCCCGCGCGCGTCGCGGCGCTGCTCGCGGACCTTCTCTGATCTTCCTGCTTTGACAGGCGCATGGGGCTGCGATAGCCCGGCGCGGGGTTGGTGATCGGGGGGTGAATCATGCTCGTGCGTCCGCTATTTTCTGCAACCTTGCTTTGCCTCGCGGCGCCCGCGGCGGCGGAGACGCTGACGATCCATGGCAGCGATCCCGCCAGCGCCAACGTCAACGACCTGCTTCGCCTGTCGGTCGAGCGCTTCGAGGGCGAGGATGGCGCGGCGCTTGCGCAGCATCTTGAGGCAGAGCTGGGGGCTGCGCAGTTCGGCGGCCGTCCTTACTACCGCATCGTTGCGCCCGAATCGGGCGCGCCGACCGATGGCCTTGTCACCGGCACGACCCGCGCCAGCGTCGACGAGGTGCCCGTCACCGAAAAGCGCAAGCGCTGTGTCGAGGATGATCCCGTCGACAAGAAGAAATGCCTGAAGGAAATCGAGGTCGACATCCGCTGCCGCCGCCGCACGATCACCATCGCGACGACCGCGCGGCTGGTCGCGATCGGCGATGGGTCGATCCGCTATACGCGGCCGCTCAATACCCGCGACCAGCAGGTGTGGTGTCCCGACCGCTCGGCTTCGCGCTCGGTCGAAGACTATATTTCATCGACCCAGCGCGACCATGTCCGTGCGATCCGGGGCGATCTTGCACCGCGCGACTATTCACTCGATGTTCGCGTCGAGGAAAGCACGAAGGGCCTCGCCAAACCCGCGCAAGCCGCATTCAAGAGTGCCGTCCGGCTGACCAAGAGCGATCAGGTCGCGGCGTGCGCCGCCTGGACCGCGCTGACCCGCGATGTCGAGCCGACCGTCGCGCTGGCGTTCAACCTCGGCCTCTGCGCCGAAATGCAGGGTGATTTCACCGCGGCAACCGACTGGTATGGCGAGGCGCAGCGGCAGGGTTCACGCAGCACCGCCATTCCGGAGGGGCTCGCGCGCATCGATCGGAACCGGCGCGCACTCTCCGATTGGGACGCGCGCAAGCGGCTGATGGGCGCCGATTAACCAGGATGGCGCGCGCTGTGCCAGAAAATGACATCGTCGCATCGCGCTTGGTAAGGCGGAATGGATTGCGCTAGGGAGGGCGCCATGAGCATTTCCCTTTCCGACCATGAAGCCGGCGCTAAATATGATGGCGACTATTCCGACGCGCTCGACGCGCTGCAGGAACGGCTCGAGCGTGTGCAGGCAGCGCATATCACCCATGGCCAGCGCAGCGTCATCATGTTCGAGGGCTGGGACGCGGCGGGGAAGGGCGGCATCATCAAGCGCATGACCGCGCTGCTCGACCCGCGCTATTTCGAAGTCTGGCCGATCAGCGCGCCGACCGACGAGGAAAAGGCGCGCCATTTCCTCTGGCGTTTCTGGAAGCGTCTGCCCGGCAACCGCGAAATCTC
This sequence comes from Sphingopyxis sp., assembly GCF_036675685.1. Taxonomy (GTDB): domain Bacteria; phylum Pseudomonadota; class Alphaproteobacteria; order Sphingomonadales; family Sphingomonadaceae; genus Sphingopyxis. The sequence goes on along the minus strand of NZ_JAKFEM010000011.1, from coordinate 13,000 downwards.
GATCTTCGACCGCAGCTGGTACGGCCGCGTCCTCGTCGAGCGTGTCGAGGGCTTCGCGAGCGAGGCCGAGTGGCGCAAGGGCTATGACGAGATCAACGAGTTCGAGGCACAGCTGACCGGCAGCCGCACGAACCTCGTCAAAATCTTCGTCCACCTGACGCAGGACGAGCAGGACAGGCGGTTTGCCGACCGGCTCGACGATCCGTGGAAGCGGTGGAAGACGGGTCCGGAGGATTATCGCAACCGGTCGAAGCGCAAGGACTATCTCGCCGCGATGGACGAGATGTTCGCGCAGACGAACACGCGCTGGGCGCCGTGGAAGGTGATCGACGGCAACAACAAGAAGACGGCGCGCATCACCGCGCTGACGCATGTTGCCGAGGCGCTGGAGACCGTCGTGCCGATGACACCGCCCGATCTCGACCCCGCGGTCGTCAAGCTTGCGGGCAAGGCGTTTGGCTACAAGCCCAAAGACTAGGTTTTTCGCCCCTCTCGGCTAGCAATCGCGCGCCCCAGACGCTACATGGGGGTGATGAGCCGCGCCAAGAGATCCGATGATTGGGGTTTTCCCCGCTGGCGCCCCTATGGATCGAGCACCGAAGCGCAGAGGGTTCGCCTCTGCGATCGCCACGGCTGCACCAACCCCGGCAACTGCCCCGCGCCCAAATCGCCGAACAGCCCCGAACGCTGGTATTTCTGCGAAACCCACGCGGCCGAATATAATCGCGGCTGGGACTATTTCGAAGGATTGAGCGCCGAAGACGCCGCCGAGCGCGCCGCCGACGAAGCGCGCGGCGCGCGCAGCTATGCGCGGGCCCAGCATTATGCCTGGGGCGGGTCGGGTGATGGCAGCCGCAGCGCTGACGAAATGCGCGCGCTCGAAATCCTCGACCTCGAACCCGACGCCGATTTCGAGGCGACGAAGAAAGCGTGGCGGGGTCTCGCGAAGGAATGCCACCCCGACGTCAAGCCGGGTGACGCCGAGGCGGCCAAGCGCTTTGCGGCGGGGCAGGCGGCGTTCGAGGTGCTCAAGCAGGCCGAAGAACGGAAAAGCTGGAAGCCCGCCGGCTGACCCGCTGGCGACGTCAGGTCGCCGACGCGGTCACCTCGGCATCGGCGCTGCTTGACTTGGCATAATCGACATAGATCCCGCCCATGAACAGCGGGCAGGCAAGCGAAGCGAAGATGCCCGCGAATGCGCGGACAGCCCGAAAATAGAGAACCGCCCGCACGGCGAAGAAGAGAAGAAGTGCAAGGAAAAGAATAGCCATGGATGCCCCCATCGATGATTGCGCATCGGGGCTAGCAGCTAGGGATTAAAGAGGGGATAAGAGCATGGCATCAGGTTGCTTTTCGCTGCCCGTGACTCTGCCCGATGCAGCACCTTACTGATAGATACACGCATCCAGCCCGTCGCGCTTCACCACGCCGACGCGCGCACGGATCGTGTTGCCATAACGGCGGGTGAAGCCCGACGGGCTTACCGCCTCGCGCTTCTTGGGCAGCGGCAGGATCGCCGCGATGCGTCCCGCCTCGGCGGGGGTCAGCTTGCTCGCGCCATGCCCGAAATAACGCTGCGCCCCCGCCTCGACGCCATAGGTGCCGATGCCGGTCTCGGCGACGTTCAGGTAAACCTCCATGATCCGGCGCTTGCCCCAGATTTTTTCGATCAGGAAGGTGAACCACACTTCGGGGACCTTGCGGATATAGCGGGTCCAGCCGGTGCCTTGCCACAGGAAGACATTCTTCGCGGTCTGCTGGCTGATCGTCGATCCGCCACGCATCCTTTTGCCCTTCGCGTTGCGCTCGATCGCCTGCTCGATCGCGTCGCGGTCGAACCCGTCATGGCTGCAGAATTTGCCGTCCTCGGCGGCGATGGCGGCGGCGACCATGTTGCGGTCGATGTTCGACAGGCTTTCCCAATCCTTGGTGATCCCGCTGCTGTCGACCAGCATCGTGAAGGTCACCGGCGGCGGCACGACCGCATAGATGAGCACCCAGAGCACCGAGGCGATAATGAACCAGAGTAGCCATTTGAACGGCCGGAGATACCAGGGGAGCTTGCGCTTCTTTGCGCGAGAGGGTTTCGTCATGCGGGCAAATTAGCCGCTTGTCGTCCGGAGGCAAGCGGGCTTGATCCGCCTTTCGCCTTGCGGGACAAGAAAGGCGGCCGTTCGACGAAAGAGAGGTCCGCATGTCGCTTCGATCGCTATTGCTGCTTGCCGCGGCGACCGCCGCCGCGCCGGCCTTTGGACAAGAGGATCGGCGCGATCTTTGCCCCGACCGGCCGGGACTCGGCACCCCCGCCTGCACGGTCGAGCCGGGGTCGGTGCTGTTCGAGATCGGCCTTGCCGACTGGACGCTCGATCGCACCGCCGATAGCCGGACCGATAGCTGGACGTTCGGCGACGCACTGCTGCGCGCCGGACTGACCCCGTCGCTCGAGGTGCAGGTCGGCTGGACGATGCTCGGCCATGTGCGCGAGCGCGACCGGGCGACCGGCGACGTGACCAGCCGGACGCGGACCGGCGATGTGACGCTCGCGTTGCGGCAGAATCTCAGCAATCCCGACGGCTCGGGCTTTTCGGTCGCGCTGATGCCCTATGCGACATTGCCGCTCGGCGGTGAGAGCATCGGTGCAGGCGATTGGGGGGCGGGGATGATCGTGCCGGTCAGCTTCGAACTCGGTGCGCTGTCACTTGGGTTCACCCCGCATGCCGACGCCGCGGTCGATAGCGACGGCGATGGTCGCCATCTGGCCTTTGGCTCGGTTGCGGGCATCGGTTTTGGCGTGTCCGACGATGTTTCGATGGCGGCGGAAGTGTCGCTGACCCGCGACCGCGACCCGGGCGGGCATGCGACCGAAGCGCTCGCCGGGCTTTCGGCCGGCTGGCAACCCGACGCCGACAGCCAGTGGGACGTCGGCGCCAACGTCGGGCTCAACCGCGAGAGCCCCGACGTCGAACTCTATTTCGGCTTTGTGCGTCGCTTTTGAGGTTGGGTGTTCTCTGACTTGAAGGACCGCTGTCGTCTCTTCCTTCGTCATTCCCGCGAAAGCGGGAACCCAGCTGCAACGGTTGTTCGCTGGGTTCCCGCTTTCGCGGGAATGACGAGGGTTGGGAGGTCTTCCCTCGATCACCCCGCCTCAACTCTTCGGCGGCTCGTCGTCCTTCTTGTCCGTTGCTGTATCGATTGCGTCGCCCGCTTTCGCCGCGGCGCCCTTCGCCGCATCGGCCGCATCGCTCGCCAGCGAGCGCATCTTCGCTTCGGCCTCGGCTTCCCTGCCGCTCATCACCAGCCACGCCATCACCGCGGCGGCGATCAGCGACAGCAGCGCGAGCCAGTAACCGAAGTGCCAATTGACCTGGATCATCGCCAGCGCGGCCTGGTCCATATTGCCGTTCGACCCGTTCTTCGCCGCCTCGGCGAGGATCGCGTCCTTGCTGTAACGCCAGGTGCCGACGAAAATCAGCGCGAGCGCCGCGACCGAGGTGCCGAGCACCAGCTTCGCCGCCTCGCGGCCCCTGGTGAAAAGAAGGATCAGTCCGCCCGCAATCGCGAGCAGTGCGAGGATCAGCCAGAAATTCAGCGAAGCGCCGTCGCCGGCCTGCGACGCCTGGCCCATCGCGGTGACACGGCCAAAGGCAAGGCCGAAACCGCTCGCCTCGACAAGTTTTTGGTCGGAACAGCTGACGGTCATCCACGGCAGCAAGAACGCCAGCAGCGCGATGCCCTTGGGAATCCGGATCCATTTCCACATGACAAGTCCCCCTTCGGTCGACCCGAAGGGGAGGCTAGTCCTTTGCGCCCGCGAGTCAAATCGCGGACATTAGGGACGGACGCGGGTCAGGCGTTGATCAGCCGCCGGTCGCCGGCGAGCTTCAGCATCGCCTTTTGCAGCTTTTCGAACGCGCGCACCTCGATTTGGCGGACGCGTTCGCGGCTGACGTCGTAGACTTGGCTCAGGTCTTCCAGCGTCTTGGGATCGTCGGTCAGGCGGCGTTCGGTCAGGATGTGGCGCTCGCGCTCGTTCAGTGTTTCGAGCGCTTCGCTGAGCAGCGAATGGCGCACATCGCGTTCCTGCGCCTCGGCAACGCGCTCGTCCTGCAACGGGCCTTCGTCGCCAAGCAGATCCTGCCACTGGCTGTCGCCATCTTCGCCCATCGGGACGTTCAGCGAGGTGTCGCCGCCCATCGCCATGCGGCGATTCATGCTGACGACTTCGTCTTCGGTGACACCCAGGTCGGTCGCGATCTTGGTGAGATGTTCGGGCGACAGGTCGCCGTCCTCGAACGCCTCCAGACTGTTCTTCATTCGGCGAAGGTTGAAGAACAGCTTCTTCTGTGCCGCGGTGGTGCCCATTTTGACGAGGCTCCACGACCGCAGGATGAATTCCTGGATCGACGCGCGTATCCACCACATCGCATAGGTGGCGAGGCGGAAGCCGCGTTCGGGGTCGAACTTCTTCACGCCCTGCATCAGGCCGATATTGCCTTCGGAAATCAGCTCGCTGACGGGCAGGCCATAGCCGCGATACCCCATCGCGATCTTCGCGACGAGCCGCAGGTGCGAGGTCACGAGCTGCGCCGCAGCTTCGTTGTCGCCATGCTCCTGGAACCGCTTCGCGAGCATATATTCCTGCTCGGGGGTGAGCAGGGGGAATTTCCGGATTTCGGCCAGATAGCGGTTCAGGCTCGCCTCGCCGCCGAGCGCGGGCACCGTTGCCGGAACATTGCTTTTGTTAGCCATTGATAGCGTCTTCCCTAATTTTTCAGAGGAGAAATATGCCGCGGTTGGTCCCTGCGGTCGAGATAGATTTTCATTCGAAACCTAAACGCGCAATTCATCGATCAGTTCCCGCATGTCGCTTGGGAGTTCGCTGTCGAGCGCGATGGTGTTACCGGTCACCGGATGAATAAAGCCCAAATGGGCCGCGTGCAATGCCTGCCGCGCGAAATTACGGGCTTTCAGCACGTCCGACAGCGGCTTTCTGGCCCGTCCATAGACCGGATCACCGACCAGCGGATGACCGATATGCGCCATATGCACGCGCACTTGGTGCGTCCGCCCGGTTTCCAGCCGGCATTCGACCAGGCTCGCGTGCTGCAGCGGCTCGATCGTGCGGTAATGCGTCACCGCGCGCTTGCCGCGTCCTTCGGCGACCACCGCCATTTTCTTGCGATTGGTGTTCGACCGGCCGAGCGCCGCGTCGATCGTCCCGTTGACCGGCATCGGGCGTCCGGTTGCGATCGCGAGATAGCGGCGGTCGATGCTGTGCGCCGCGAACTGCTTGGCCAGACCTTCATGCGCGCGGTCGTGCTTTGCGGCAACGATCAGCCCGCTCGTATCCTTGTCGATGCGGTGGACGATCCCGGGCCGCGCGACGCCGCCGATCCCCGATAACTGTCCGGCGCAATGGTGGAGCAGCGCGTTGACCATCGTGCCGTCGAGATTGCCGGCGGCGGGATGGACGACCATGCCCGCGGGCTTGTCGACGACGATCAGATGCTCGTCCTCATATGCGATGACCAGTCCCATATCCTGCGCGACATTATGCGCGGGCATTGCGGCGGGCAGGCGGACTTCGATCGTTGCGGGGGCGGCGGCTTTGGCCGAGGGGTCCCACAATATGGTGCCGCTCGCGTCGACGACGCGGCCGCCCTTGATCAGGCTCTTCAGCCGTTCGCGCGACAGGCTGGGCAACGCTTCGGCCAGCGCCCGGTCGAGCCGCAGCCCGGCCGCGCTATTGTCCAGCGCCACGGTCAAAATGTCGTCATCCCCCTGCATTGATAGGAATGTGGTTTTTGGACGCCGAAATTCAAGGGCCACGGCTCGCCGTATCGCGCTTGCTCTGAACGGGTTCGGTGCCGTAGGAGCAGCCCACGCCGGAAATGTCCGGACACTGCGCTGGGGAGCCTGTTGATTCATGACCGACGATCGCGTCGATTTCGCCTCGATGCTGGCCTCGCGCCTGTGTCACGATCTGCTGAGCCCGGTCGGCGCCTTCGCCAACGGGCTCGAACTGCTCGCCGACGAAAAAGACCCGGCGATGCGCGAGCGCTGCTTCGAATTGCTCGAGCAAAGCGCCAGGACGTCGGCGAACAAACTGAAATTCTTCCGCCTGGCCTTCGGCTCGGCGGGCGGCTTCGGCGAGCTTGTCCCGGCCGATGAGGCGAAGTCGGCGATCCAGGGCATCATCGGCGACCGCGCGATCGACCTCAACTGGATGATCGGGACCGATCCGCTGCCCAAGCCGGCGGTGAAGATCATCCTCAACTTGTCGCTCCTGCTGGTCGATGCGCTGGTGCGCGGCGGGCGGCTCGATATCGGCTGCGAAAAGCAGGGGGAGGGCATCGAAATAGCGCTGCATGTCGAGGCCGAACGCCTCTTCCTCGACGCCGATGTCGAAACGATCCTGAAGGACGGCGAGGGCGCCAGCGTGATGACCTCGCGCACCGCGCCTGCGGTGCTGGTGCAGGCGGTCGCGGCGCAGAATGGCGGCACGGTGATGCTCGCGTGCGAAACGCCGACCTCGCTGCTGGTCGGTGCAGTTCTGCGCGGCCGCTAATCCCTACCTTCGTCATTCCCGCGAAAGCGGGAACCCAGTGGCAACGGTAGTTTGCTCGTTCCCGCTTTCGCGGGAATGATGAAAGAGGCGGAGCGCGAATTTTTCCCGCGCCAATCTCGCCAGTAAAACCCTCCTTAACCATTGTGCGCCATGGTGAAGCCTCGATTTCTGGGGCGCGCCGATACCTTCATGGACGATCTGCTGAACGACTTTCTCGCCGAAACGGCGGAAATCCTTGCCGAAGCCGGCGGGGCTATCATCGCGTGGGAGGCCGATCCCGCCGACCGCGCGCAGCTCGACGCCATTTTTCGCCTCGTCCATACAATCAAGGGCAGCTCGGGTTTCCTTGCTTTGCCGCGCGTTACCGCGCTCTCGCACGCCGCTGAAGACGCGCTCGATCAGGTGCGGCGCGGCAACCGCCAAGCGAATGCCGCGCTCGTCACCGGCGTCCTTGGCATCGTCGACCGCCTGAGCGACCTGTGCACGGCACTCGGCCAGAATGGCGTCGAGCCGGCGGGTGACGACCGCGATGTGATCGGCGCGCTCGCCGAGCCGGATTCGCCCGGCGATGCGCCGTTCGACGTTGCGGGCGTGCCGCTGCGCCGCGACGATGATTTTCAGGCTGAACTGCAAAGCTGGCGGTCGATCCGCGTGCCGCTGCCACTGCTCGACAGCGTGATGACCGGGGTCACCGACATCGTGCTCGCACGCAATGAATTCGCGCGCATGCTTCGCGAATCGGGTGCCGACCCGTCGGTCATCGCCTCGTTCGACCGCCTCTCCGATTCGATTGCCGGGATGCGCCAGTCGGTCAGCCAGATGCGCATGCAGCGGATCGACAAGCTGTTCGCGCCGCTGCCGCGCATTGTCCGCGACCTCGCGCAGGACATGGGCAAGAAGATCGCATTCCAGACGAGCGGCGGCGAAGTCGAACTCGACCGCGAGATGATGGAAAATATCCGCGACCCGCTGATCCATATCGTCCGCAATGCGATCGACCATGGCGTCGAATCGCTCGAGGATCGCGTTGCCGCGGGCAAGGACATCACCGCGACCATTTCGGTCTCGGCGCGCCAGTCGGGCAACCAGATCGAAATCGAGATCCGCGACGATGGCCGCGGCCTGTCGCCCGACGCACTGGTCGCCAAGGCGATTGCCTCGCGCGCCGTGACCGCGAGTGAGGCACGTGCGCTTGGCCCCAAGGAAAAGCTCGACCTCATTTTCCGCCCCGGCTTCTCGACCGCGGCCAAGATAACTGCGGTGTCCGGCCGCGGCGTCGGCATGGATATCGTCAAGGCGAATGTCGAAAAGATCGGCGGCGTTGTCGAACTGCGCAACGATGAGGGCAGGGGGCTGACGATCCTTCTCCGCGTGCCGATGACGCTGACGATCATCTCGGGGCTGATGGTCCGCGCGGCGGGGCAATATTTTGCGATTCCACGCGGTGCGGTGCGGGAAATCCTGCTCGAAAGCGGCGATACGGTGCGCGTCGACCGCGTCGGCGGCGGCGAACTGGCGACCGTTCGCGGCGAACAATATCCGCTGCTCCGCCTCGAGGCGGTGCTCGGCTGCGAGCGCGACGACAGCGACGACGCCGACGACCGCGCGCTCGTCATCGTCCGGCCGGGGCAGGGACAAAGCTATGCGCTCAGCGTTGCGGCGATCCACGATCATGAGGAACTGGTGATCAAGCCCGCGGCGCCGATGATCATGGCGACCGGCCTCTATGCCGGGACGACATTGCCCGACAACGGCCGCCCCGTCTTGCTGCTCGACGTCCAGGGTCTGCTCGCCGTGGCGGCGGTCGACGCAACCGAATCGGGCCGCAGTCACGACCGGATGGTCGAAGCCGAAGCGCAGGCGGCCGCGGCGCGGGGCGCCGCACAGCTGCTGCTTTTCCGCGATGTGGGTGGCCGTGTCCGCGGTGTGCGCCTGTCGGTGATCGAGCGGGTCGAGGAAGTCCCCGCGTCGGCGCTGTTCGAAAGCGCGGGCCGCGTGCAAGCCCAGATCGGCGACGATATTTTCGCGGTCCACACCGCCAGGCTGCCCGATGCGCAAGTGACGCAGAAGCTCCTCCGCCTTCACGACGGCCACTCGGTGCTCTGCTACCCGATCGCCGAAGTGATCGACATCGTGCGCCTGCCCGATGCGGTCCAGCCGTCGGCGGCGCCGGGCCTGATCGCGGGCATCGTGCTCGTCGGCGGCGATCCCGTCGAACTCATCGATCCCTTCTGGCTGATGGAACAATATGCGGGCGGCGTGGCCACACCGTCGCAGCGCGAGCCGCTTTGCCGGCTTGCCGACGATCATGACGGCTGGGGCGACAATTTCCTTGCGCCGATCCTGCGCAACGCCGGCTACCGCGTCGCGTCGGGCGACGAGGCCACCGACGAAGCGCCCGACGTGCTGCTGTGCCTGACCGAGGATGACGGGCTTTGCGTGCATGCGGCGGGCGAAGTGCCCGTCATCCGCCTGCGCACCACGATCGCGGCGGCCGGGCCGGAGGACGAAACCGTCTATCGCTACGACCGGCAGGCCTTGCTCGACGCACTGCGCCGCCGCGTCGGGGGAGAGCGCGCATGATGGAAAAACTTTATCTGATCGCGCGCATCGCCGACACGCGCGTTGCGCTGCGCAGCCGCGCGATCAATTCGGTCGTGACCGTGGGCACGCCGGTCGAGGTGCCCGGCGCGCCGCCGCACGTGACCGGGCTGTTCGCGCTGCGCAGCCGCGTCTTCACCCTCATTGACCCGCATGTCGTCGTCGGACTGCCCGCGGTCCCGGTGGCGCCGGGCCAGCGGGTGATCGTCGTCGATGTCGCCGAGCATGGTTATGCGCTGCTCGCCGACGAGATCGAGGATGTCTGTTTCATCGACGCGCCCGAAACACGCGTTGCCGGCAAGCTGCTGCCCGGCTGGGCGCGCGTCGCCGATGCGATGATCGAACATCGGGGCGCATCGCTGCTCGTGGTCGATCCGTCGCATTTCATCACCTTGCCGGTGCTCAATGCGGCTTAGGGTGACCCTTAATTAACTGGCTGGACACTCCTTCACATTAGCATGGCGTGAAATCTGGGGGTTGCGGAGGTATAAATGTCGAAATCTTGTCTGGTCGTCGATGACAGCAAAGTCATTCGCAAGGTCGCGCGCCATATTCTTGAAAGCATGTCTTTCGCCGTCGAAGAGGCGGCTGACGGGCAGGAGGCGCTGACCTTCTGCCGCGCCAACCGTCCCGACGTCATCCTGCTCGACTGGAATATGCCGGTGATGAGCGGGATGGAGTTTCTGGGCGCGTTCAACGATCTCGACTATGGTCGGGAAGAACGGCCCCGCGTCGTTTTCTGCACGACCGAAAACAGCATCGACCATATCCGTGCCGCGATCGAAGCCGGGGCTGACGAATATGTGATGAAGCCGTTCGACCGCGAAACGCTGGAAGGAAAATTGCAGCTCGTCGGCATCGCTTGAGCCAGGGTCACCAGTTCGCATGGCCCGGCCGCAACCCTTGATACCCGATCCGGAACCGTCGGCGCGGACGGTCCGGGTGATGCTCGTCGACGACAGCCTCGTCGTGCGCAGCATCCTCGAACGCATCGTCGACCAGCGGCCGGGGCTCCAGATTTGCGCGTCGGTCGCGTCGGCGCATGACGCGCTCGCCTATCTGGCGCGCGAACCCGTCGATGTCGTCGTGCTCGACATCGAAATGCCCGGGATGAATGGTATCGACGCGCTGCCGCATATCCTCGAGCGCGCGGCAAAGGCGCGCGTCCTCATCCTCTCGTCGAACTGCCTCGAGGGCGGCCCCGCCGCGATCGACGCGCTCGCGCTGGGTGCCAGCGACACGCTGGCCAAGCCCGGGCGCGGCAGTTTTTCGGGGCGTTTCGCTGAAATATTGACCGACCGGATTATGACGCTGGGCCATCAGCAGGACCACCCGTCGATCGCCCGCGCTGGACAGCGGGTAGCCTCTGCGCCGGTTCCGGTCGCCATCGATACCGACCAGCCGATCGAGTGTATCGCTGTGGCTGCGTCGACCGGCGGGATCCCGGCCTTCGCCAATTTTCTCGCCAATCTCGACCCGCGCATCAATGCCCCGATCCTCCTCACCCAGCATTTGCCCGACGCCTTCATGGAATTTTACGCGAAGCAGATCGCGACGATGACCGCGCGCCGCGTGCGCGTTGCCAAGGCCGGAATGGCGGTCGAGCGCGGCCATATCTATCTCGCCCCCGGCGATGCGCACCTGCTCGTCGTCGCCAATGGCCGTCGCCGCGAACTCGCGCTCGATCACCGTGTCGTCGACAATGGCTGTTGTCCTTCGGCCGACCCGATGCTCGATTCGGTTGCCGATGTGTATGGCAAGGGCGGCGTTGCCGTGATCCTGAGCGGCATGGGCCGCGACGGCGCGATCGGCGCCGCCCGGCTGAAGGAAGCGGGAGGCACGATCTTTGCCCAGGCCCCCGAAAGCTGCGTGATCTGGGGAATGCCGGGCGCGGTGGCCAAGGCCGGCATCGCCGCCGCGACACTCAATCCCGATGCGATCGCGCTGATGCTCGGCAGCTTTCTTCCCGGGCGCCGCAAGTCATGATGGGATCGAGCGCCAGCGAATCGGCCTATCGCGTCCTGATGGGGGTGCTCGAATCGCGCACCGGGCAGACACTGTCGCCCAGCCGCATCTGGCGCATCGAAATGTCGCTGAAACCGGTGATGCAGCGCCACGGCATCGCCGACCTCGACGCGTTGGTCGCCGCGCTCGTCACCTCGAACAGCCGGCAATTGCTCGACGATACGGTCGATGCGATGCTCAATAACGAAACCTATTTCTACCGTGAATACAGTGTATTCGACGAAATAGCTGCGACAGCACTGGAGCGAATCCGCGAAATCAACGCGCTGCGCCGCCGCGTGACGATCTGGCATTGCGGTGTGTCGACCGGCCAGGAAGCCTATTCGATGGCGATGCTGATCGCCGAACAGGGCGAAAAATGGGCGGGCTGGCAGGTCGACATCGTCGGCACCGACGTCAGCTATCACGCGATTTCGCGCGCCCGCGTTGGCCTCTACAGCCAGTTCGAGATCCAGCGCGGGCTGCCGGTGCAGCGGATGGTTCGCTGGTTCGACCAGACCGACGGCGGCTGGCTCGCCAAGGCGGACCTGCGCCGCCGGATCGATTTTTCGGTGCAGAATATGCTGACCGACCGGCCGCCGCTCGCGAGCCCCGCCGACCTGATCTTCTGCCGCAACCTGCTGCTCTATTTTTCCGCACCGATGCGCCAGAAGGCGTTTGCGCGCCTGCGCGCCATGGCCGCGCCGCAAAGCTTCCTCGTGCTCGGCGCCGGCGAGACGGTGCTCGGGCAGACCGATCAGTTCGTTGCGAGCCCGCGCCTGCGCGGCCTTTACGAGCCCGCCGACCAGCAAGTACGCCGCGCGGCGGCTGCCTGACCTTGCTTTTTGCGCGCCACTGGCGCAATCGACGGCTTGGCAAGCACAGGACGGGCCCGCAAAGCGCATGAGCGATTTTATCGAACGCTGGTCTCCCAATTTCGACGAGCGCGCGCTGCCCATCTCGATGATCGTGCTGCATTACACCGGTATGAAGAGCGGTGCCGAAGCCATTGATTGGCTTGCCGATCCCGATTCGAAGGTGTCGGCACATTATGTCGTCAGCGAAGATGGCCAGATCACCGTCATGGTGCCCGAAGACAAGCGCGCCTGGCACGCCGGAAGGTCGCACTGGCGCGGGATCAGCGACATCAATTCGGCGAGTGTGGGGATCGAGATCGTCAACCCTGGCCACGAATGGGGCTATGTCCCGTTCCCCGACCCGCAGGTCGCCTCGGTCGTGCGCCTCGTCCACATGATCAAGGATCGCCATTCGATCACGCGCGGCAATGTCATCGGCCATTCAGACATCGCGCCAACGCGTAAGCAGGACCCCGGCGAGTTGTTCCCGTGGGAAGAACTGGCGCGTCGCCGCCTCGCGCTGCCGCGCCCGACCAAGAAGCTCACCGATCCGTTGTGGACCGACGCCGGCTTCCTGCTCGCGCTCGAACGTTTCGGTTACGATGTGACCGACGGTTTTGCGGCGACGGTTGCGTTCCAGCGGCGCTTCCGTCCCGAGCTGATCGACGGCACCATCGACGGCGAATGTCGCGCAATATTGCTCGCGCTGCTGCTCCCCCAGCCCGAGGGGAATTAGAAGCGGCTTTCTTGTCCCGGAGGCAGGTTATTCTCGCTAACTTGGAGCGGCTAGGCTATACTCCTTCCCGCCAGAGGGTCGGGCGATCGCCGCCGGTGGGGTATCCTGCCGGGGGAGGAAAGTCCGGGCTCCACGGAAATCACGGTGCCGGATAACGTCCGGCGGATCGGGCTTCGGCCAGGTTCAGGGAAAGTGCCACAGAGAGCAGACCGCCAAAGGCTTCGGCCCGGCGAA